>JABHIB010000013.1 GCA_018671245.1 archaeon | reverse complement strand
TTTTTCTATATTTTCTATTCTTCTACCTTTTGTTCCAATTATTGAGGGAATATCCTTTTTTTGTGCATAGAGTATTGCACGGTTTGATGAGATTAATTTTACCTTGATTGAATCTGAGTATTTTTTTAGTTCTCTTTCTAATTGTTTTTCTGCTAGTCCTTGTTCTGGTGTTCTTTCTTGCTGTACTGGAATTATTACTGTCTCTTCTCCATAACTGTATAGCTCGTACATTAGTTTTTTTGTCATGTAGTCAGTTATTTCTATTACAGGTCTAGCTAAATCTGATTCCGTCATACCTGTCGGAACTTTCACTAACATTTTTAGTGTGTAAACTGTTGTTACTTTTCCTGCTTCAACAAATAGGATTGTATCGATTGTTGAAGGTATTGTTCCCGTATCTAGTCTTCCAACGAATCTTTGAACTGTATCTATTGGTGCTGCTGCGTGTAGTACTCCTATGCAATTTGATCCCGCAAGTCTTAGGTCTGTAAATAATTTGAAATCAGGTGTGTCTCTTATTTCATCGAAAATAATATTGTCTGGCCTTGATAGAAAAAGTATATCATGTATTTCTCCAGAGCTTGTAAATGATTTTGAGTATTGTGTTATGTTTTTATCTAACTGTAAATCTCTTGGAGATTCTACGGTTTTTGTTATTTTTCCTTCTTTCACATATTGTTCTGCTATTGCTTGTGCTAAGGTTGATTTTCCTGAACCTGTTTCTCCTGCTATGATCATTCCTCTAGCTCTTGTTTTTATTCTTTCTAGGATTTCATCAGGAAGTTTGTAATTCTCTAGCGATAGTTTTTTTATTGGTTTTATTGCAGTGATCTCCAGTCCGTCAGCTATTGGTTTTCTAACAATAACTATTCTATATTTTTTATATTGAATTATTGTTGAACCAGGATTACTAATTTCTATAAATGATTTTGGATCTACTTTAGTTTTTTCGACTATTTCTTTTGCTAGTTCGTCAATCTTTTTGTATCCTAATTTCTTTTTTCCTATATCTACTAGTTTCCAATTTCCCGGTGTCCCTCTTTTTGCTTTAGGAATACAGTCCTCTTTTAGATGTAAAGACATTGTTTTGTCATCGAAATATTTCTCTATCTTGAGTTTTCCTCTAGGGGTGTGAGTTTCTATAAATCTAACATTCAGTCCGAATGCTTTTGCTGATTCAGATTGCACTTTATCTGCAGTTATTAGTGTTGCAGATTCATCGTAAGCTATTTGACGAATCATAGCATCTATTTCCCCAGCTTTTGCGAATTTAATTTGAGCAGGAGTAGGCCTTAACCCTGCAAATCTTATTTCTATGTTTTTTCCTTTTTTTAGTTCTTGTAACTCTTGAACTTCCTCTATTCCTATGAGTCCTATTTCTTTTCTTTTATTTGCTTGAGCCTCTAGTTCTGCCATAACTGCGTTTGGAATTATTATTGTTCCAGAAATCTCTTTATCTTTGATTAGTTTTGATGTTATTTTTTCTATTACTACAGAAGTGTCGAGTACATATGTTTTCATTTTATTTTTCCCATCAAGCTTTCCAAATCTTTTATTAAGGATATTCAAAGAAATGTGTTAATTATTTTTAACATATGTTAATTATTCTTAATAAATTATATAAATCTTTTGTTTGTAAAGTGTATTTAACAACAATGTTAAATCTTTCTAACAAAAACTAAGAAACCTGTATGTCCTAAGATGCTGAATTCTGGATGTATCTTTCTTTCTTCGAATTTCCAAGGACGTTCTATTATCTCAACAACTTTGATTAGTTGAAATTTTTCATTTCTTCTAATCTCTTTTACAAAGTCAGAAACTTGAGGTGTTGAGGGTGAGTAACTAACTAAGTGGCCTCCAGAAACTAAAGCTTTTTCTGCGTGGGTAACTACTTCCCAAGGTGTTGGCATATCTAGTGTTATTAAATCTATATTTTTTTCAGAGATCCCTTCACAAATATCTTTGTGTTTTAGTTTTATATTTTTTAATTCTAATCTTTTAATGTTATTTTCTGCTATTTTCAAGAAGTCTTCTCGTTTTTCATAGCCAACTACAGATTTTACTATGTTTGCTAGTAAGAAGGTATTTATCCCTGAACCTACTCCTGCATCGATAACTTTGGAATCTTTATTTATACCAGTGTTAGATATTATTAAACCAATATCTTTTTTATGCATTGCTTGAGGCCCTCTTTTTAGTTTTTTTATGTTATCTATAAAATTAGCTTCTGATACGAAGAATTCATCTTTTGAGTGAGAATGGATAGGGTTTTCAGAGGATTCTATATCCTCTTTCTTTACTACACCGTATTGGGAGTGAAGATCTCCTTCTTTCCAGAAAAATTTTCTTTTTTTGTGAAATAATACTTTTTTGATATTCATTTTTATAAAGTGCAGGTGACAGGACTCGAACCTGCGTAAGCACTAAGCTAATGGATTTTGAGTCCATCCCGTTTGACCACTCCGGCACACCTGCATATGACTAGATTAGTCTAATTTTAGTTTAAAAATGTTTCTTTTCCACCAAATCGAATCTTTTTTAAGTTTTCCTATATTCTTTTTTTTATGGAGAGTTCAATTGTTCTGGATGATGTAAGTAAAAGTTATGAAATTGGAGATTATGAATTGCATGTTTTACAAGATATTTCATTAGATATTAAAAAAGGAGAATTCATAGCTATAAAGGGTCCTTCTGGAGCTGGAAAAAGTACTTGGATGAATATGATTGGTAGTCTAGATGTTCCAAGTAGTGGAAATATTATTTTGGATGGCAATGATTTGTCAAATCTTTCAGAATCAGAGTTAGCTGTTTTAAGAGGAAAAAAAATAGGTTTCGTATTCCAAAATTTCAATCTAATTCCTAGTTTAAGTGCCTTTGATAATGTTTCTTTACCTTTAATATTTCAAGATATAAAGAAAGAAAAGAGAGATAGAATAACTAAAGAAATTTTGGAGAGAGTTGGGTTAAAAGATAGAGTAAATCATAAACCTTCAGAACTTTCTGGTGGAGAGAGGCAGAGAGTTGCAATTGCTAGAGCTTTAGTAAATGATCCAGAAATAATTTTGGCAGATGAACCTACTGGGAATTTAGATTCAAAAACTGGAAAAGAAATTATGAAACTTTTAATTAATTTAAATAAAGAGGGCAAAACTTTGATTGTAATTACACACGATGATAGTATTGCAAAGCTTGCGAAGAGAGTGATAAACCTTAAAGATGGGAAAATAACAAAATGAAAAAAATAATTTTAATGGTTTTAATGCTGTTTTTGTTTGCTGATCCAATAGATGCTTTTAGCATTGTATCTGTAAATTCTGATAGTTTTGCACCAGGAGAACAAGGGATAATAAGTTTAGAGATTGAGAATGAGAGAGATCATGATATTAGAGATGTTAGCATAGTCTTGGATTTGTCTAGCGATAATTTGCCAATTGCACCTGTAGATTCTAGTGCGAGTGTATTTGTTGATGAACTTGATGTTGGTGATGATGAAAGGATAGAGTTTAGTTTGATTGTATTACCTGAAGCTAGTTTAGGGGTGTACAAGATTCCAGTTTTAGTAACTTACGTAGGTTATAATGATAGTATATATGAACTTGAAGAGATGATTAGTTTGATTGTGTCTAGTGAACCTAAACTCTCTTTAAGAATTGATGAACCTGATTTTATTATTGGAGATTTCGCAGAAATTTCTATAGGTATTGTTAATGAAGGTTTGTCTGATGTTAAGTTTTTGAAAGTTAAGATTGAAGGGAGTGATTTCTTTGAAGTTTTATCAAATCAAGAGGTTTATGTTGGCGAACTTAGTTCTGATGATTTTGATAGAGTTGATTTCAAATTATTATTAAAAGATCCCTTGGATAGTGTTAGCATTCCAATAACCTTAGAGTATTATGATTCGACTAATCAATTTTATAGCTATGGAGATAGTTTGAGAATAAGTGTTTATTCTGAACAAGAGGCAGAGGCTTTAGGATTATTAGAGGTTCAGAGAAGTAAATGGTGGATTTTCGTTATCTTAGTTTTAATATTTGTGATAGTTCGTAAGGTGAAGAAGAGAAAAAGATGATTTCAGATTATTTTGTTTTTGCTTTAAAAGGAATTAGGCAGAGGGGAACCAGATCTTGGTTGACTATGATTGGAATATTTATAGGAATAGCTGCGGTTGTTTCTTTGATATCTTTAGGTCAGGGTTTGGAAAATTCTATAACTTCTCAGTTTGAAGAGCTTGGTTCTGATAAATTGACTTTGCTTGGTAAGGCAGGTTCTATCATCTCTCCAGCAGCTTCTTCCCTATCTGGGAATCCTATAACTGTAGATGATATCAGAATTGTTGAGGGTGTTGAAGGGGTTGATTATGTTGTTCAGATGCTGATGAGTTCTAGCGATATAAATTATCGTGGAGAGAGTAAAAATTTGCTTGTATATGGTTTACCTCCAGAAGAGAGCAACCTTGCTTATAGTGGAATGTCTTCATGGGTGGCAGAGAGTGGTAGGATGCTTGAGGATGGAGATAGATATAAAATTTTTATTGGAGAGGGCATTGCTTACGAAAGTTTTGAGAGAGATTTAAAAGTTAGAGATAGGGTAGAGATTAGAGATAGAGATTTTAGAGTTGTAGGGATTTTGAATAAAGTTGGAGGTCCCGACGATTATTCTATTTATTTACCTATAGATATTATGAGGGAATTACTTGATGAGCCTGAGATAGTTTCGATGGCTACGATTGTTGTTAGGGGAGATTTTGATCCTGATGAAGTTTCTTTAGGAATAGAAGAGGCATTGTATGATTTTAGAAATGAAGATGAAGAATCTGCAAGTTTTTCATTATCTACTTCTGGAGATTTATTGGAGGCTATTGGAGATATACTTGGAATTGTTCAGTGGATCTTGGTAGGTATTGCTGGGATCTCTTTACTTGTTGGAGGGGTAGGGATCATGAATACGATGTATACCTCTGTTGTTGAGAGAACTAAAGATATTGGAATAATGAAAGCTGTAGGTGCTAGGGATTCGGATATTTTAACTATATTTTTGATTGAATCTGGTTTGCTCGGATTATTTGGAGGGGCAATAGGCGCTTTAATAGGAGTAGGAATAAGTAAAGGTGTGGAGTTTATTGCATATAAGGAATTAGGTATTGATTTGTTGAAAGTTTCTATCAATCCAGAATTAATTGGTGGGGCTTTGTTGTTCTCTTTTGTTGTGGGATCTATTTCTGGGATCTTTCCTGCTAGACAGGCTGCTAAAATGCGTCCTGTTGATGCATTAAGATATGAATAGAAAGACTTTTAAAGTATTAGTCCTCGTTTAGTGGTGAAAGAATGGTAACTATAAATGAAACTAGGACATTATATAGAGTGGATGTAAAAGATTCTCCGAATTATTTCGGTGCTTGGACTGCTGACCCTTTAGAGGCTTATGGTCTTTATTTGGATGGAGTTCTTGGAGATTTATTAGATGAGAAGAGTGATCTTTTTTCTTATAAATTGAATGAATCTGAATTTAATGATTGGACTGCTTCAGGCTATGCTTTTATGCCTAGCACTATTGAAGAGTCTAGAGTTAAACATCTTGGATCTATAGAAGATGTTATTGGAATGTACATATAAGGATGGGAAAACCTCAACACTATTGTGCTGATCTTAGTCCGGTTAGTGGGAGAACTGCAAAGAATAGGAATGATACTCTCTTTAATATTATTTTAGAAGATCTACCTCATTTGAAACTAACTTATTTTCCAGAGTATAATCCATTTATTAGGACTGGAGTTGCTCAGAAAAATACTGGGACTCAGATAGGCAAGAACAGATTTTCTTCTCGTAAAGATTTACTAGATACAATTATACATGAAGAGCTTCACCATAGATGGTGGAAAAAGGGAATTTTTGATCATCATGTTCTGGGTAGTGAAAAAGAAACGAGATTTTATGAAACTGTTCAAAGATATAAGAAGATGCGTGG
>JABHIB010000007.1 GCA_018671245.1 archaeon | reverse complement strand
CCTTTTCTAGCTTTTTCATTAGACGATTTAGTCAGATTACTATAATTCCTATACATCCCATAACCTCCGATGCAACCAATCCAGCACCATAGACCTAACGAGTCAAACCTTCAGAAGAAACTCTTTCAGAATCTTTTCCAACATCAACTTTTGGAATATCAATCTTACTAAGCAGAGCATCAGAAGAATAACCAAGAGTCACACTAATTATAAGAAACACTAACACAAATGATAAAATCCTCTTTTTCATATTAATAAAACAATAATTAGATTATATAAATTTTCCCTTAATCCACAGTAAATAATCTAGAATCGTGAACATCGAAAATGCCAGATCGTGCACCTGCATCCAACCAACCGTGTGCATAATTCAAAGCTGCAAACGCATTAACCAGATCACCCTTCTCATAAAAATGTTTAGCATCAGAGATATATCTTGAAATCATATCAAGAAAATCTTCACCTTTCTCTTTATCTGCAACATTAACTTTGGCCACATCATAAGCTTCTTCACTAATAGAAAAATATTTTTCAACCTTGTCTCTAGTTATTACATCCATAATATAAAAAAGAAATTCAACTTTATAAAACTAGCCCTATAATCCTCTCAAATAATCATCTAAACCTTTTCTAGCTTTTTCATTAGACGATTTAGTCAGATTACTATAATTCCTATACATCCCATAACCTCCGATGCAACCAAAAAAACCACTAATCCCTTCAGTAAACTTAAAATCATAAAAACCTAAATCTTGAACAGCATAAACTCCAACACCCAACAACAAAGCAGTTCCAGCACTCCAGGCCAATTTTTTTAACTTAGAATTAATCAAATCATTCTCATTTAAAGTGGAATACTTCCCACCATAAGATCTAGCAATTTGCTCAAGTAATTCTCTATCACGACCATCTCTCTCAAGATCATTCAAATGAGAAATTAAATCATCTTTAATACTATCAACCATACAATAAAGAAGACATAAATAACATTATAAATCTTTTCTTAAATATTTAAGTAGTCCTTGTCTAGCTTTATCATTTGCAGATTCAACAATCCCCTTATAAGTTTCGAACACAGTAAATGCTCCAAAAGTTGAAGCCATACTAGTACATCCTGCCACCCTCTGAAAATCATCTAAAATAATATCAGTTGCTAAATAAGTTGCAACACCTACAACTCCAGCACCAGCAAAAGTTAAACCTAAATGTTTTAAAACTGATTTTTTCCTTCTGGATTCATTAAAAGTGACATATTCTCCACCACTTGATTCTGCAACCTGTTCAAGAAGATTTCTATCATATCCTTTCTTTTCAAGACAATCAATACAGCTACTTAAGTTTTCAAATATAACTAAATCGCTAAGTTTATTTACCATTGTAAATTTACCAATTAGAAAGACATTATAAACCTTTTGAATAAAAAAAAATATAGAAATTCTATAACAAACTACCTCATAATAACAACTAATTAATATAAATGTATTTAAACAAAAATATATTCTTAGCCCCTATGGATAATATATCATATATCTTAGATAGAGGCTACATAAGATTAGTAGATATGATGGGAGATGATAGTTCCGTAGTCCAAGCAGCAAGATGTAGCACAGGAAATGGAACAACAGATCCAAAAAGAGATGAAGAACTTTTGAGATATTTAATGAGGAATGAACACACTAGTCCATTTGAAATGGTTGAGATGAAATGGCATGCAAAAATGCCAATATTTGTAGCAAGACAGTGGATTAGACATAGAACAGCAAATGTGAATGAGTTTTCAGGAAGATATAGTGAATTTGAAAAAGAATATTATGTTCCGAGTGAAGAAACATTCAAATTACAATCACAATTGAATAAACAAGGTGGAAATAGATTAGTTGAAGAGAGTATTTACAAAAAATCATCTGATGAAATAATAGACATTTCAGAAAATGCATGGATAACATATCAAGACATGATTGAAGAAGGAGTTTCAAGAGAACAGGCAAGAATAGTTCTCCCAGTTAACTATTATACAAACTGGTACTGGAAAAATGACCTAAAAAATACATTACATTTTTTGAAATTAAGGAAGGATAAACACTCGCAGTGGGAGATTAGAGAATATGCTGATGCAATGGCAGATATTATTAAAGAAAAATTACCAATGAGTTATAAGGCATTTGAAGATTACGCACTGAATGGAGAAAAGTTATCTAATCTAGAAATGAAAATTATTTCAAATCAATTAGGAGAAAATCAACTCAATAAAATGATAGAACAAAATAATTATGAAGGAATGAGTAAAACAGAATCATATGAATTTAAAGAAAAATTGAAGGGAATGAAATCTTCAATTTAATAAAATTAGGAGAGAAGAATAAAATGATAATAACAATTTCAGGACAAGCAGGATCAGGAAAAAGTAGCGTTGCAAGATATCTATCAGAAAATTTAAAATTGAAACACCATTCTATGGGAGATCTTAGAAGAAAAATGGCAAGAGATAGGAACCTAAATCTTGCAAAACTAAACGAGCTTGGAGAAAAAGAAGAGTTCACAGACAAACAAGTTGATGAAATGCAAACAGAGATAGGAAAGAAAGAAGACAATTTTGTAATGGATGGAAGACTAAGTTATTATTTCATACCAAATTCAATAAAAATTTATCTAAAAGCAAATTTAAGAGTGAGAGCAGAAAGAGTTTACAATGATGAAAGAGTTGAAGAAAACTTCAGAGACCTTGGAGATTCAATAGCATCACTAATAGAAAGAGAAAAAAGTGACCAAAGAAGATATAAAAAATATTACAATATAGATACAACCAATGAGCTACAATATGATGTAGTGATAGATACTTCAAGATTAGGAATAGAAGAAGTTGGAGAAAAAATCATAGAATTCCTAAAAAAAGAAAATATTATAAAAGAAGCAATCCAAACTAAACCAGAATGAGGTGGATACAATTAATATTAGTTTTTCTTATAACAAGTTTATTAGTTAGTGCTCAAAATGAAACAGGATTCAATCCTGATGTGCCTCTAGCAGACCAGATAATAGAATGGCAAGATGAATTTGAACTGCCAGAAGAAGGATTTATCTATCCGCTAACTTTAGGATTAACTATAACAGATACTGAAGAAGATCTAATTCTTGAAATAACCGAAGAAGGAATCACAATATTAAATGAATCAACTCCTATAGACATGAATATAAATCTAACAACTGATATAATAAGTAATATATCTAGCGACCAAGAAGAACTAGAAAATATCATAGAACAAATAGATATAGAATCAAAATCAACAAAATCTCACGCAATTATTGGGGCACTAGAAAAAAAATATGATATAACAATTATAGAAAATCCAAATTTATGGTATAAAATTGTCAGATTCTTTGTTGGACTTTTTGTTTAATAATTTTACAACTTTTTAATCTTCTCTAACTCTTCAACAAATGTATCAATTTCCTCTAGAGTATTATAAAGATAAAAACTAGCTCTCGCACTTCCTTCCAAATTTCTAGAATTAAACCAAGAATGCATACAGTGTGCACCGCTTCGAATCATTATATTTTTACTAGCACTCAACATCATAGCAACCTCATGAGCACCCTTTCCAGGAATATTGAAATTAAATATTCCGCTCTCTCCAACATGTCCAATTTTTTCAACACCTTCAATATCAATCTTACTTTTCAACATATTTTCATGTTTTTCAATATTATTTCTACCAATTTTCATTAAATACTTAGCTGCAGAACCCAAACCAAGAATTCCAGGATAATTCTGCAAACCTGCTTCAAACTTATGAGGGAGCTCCTCTAACTTATAAGAATCATAAGTACTATCGGAAACAGTCTCACCACCAAGAATAAAAGGTTTCATCCCATCTAATAATTCTTCCTTACCATAAAGCACACCAACACCATTAGGTCCCAGCATTTTATGTCCAGAGAAAGCCAAAAAATCAACATCTAATTTTCTCACATTAATCTCTTTATGTGGAACAGATTGAGCACCATCTAAAAGCACCTTAGCACCCTGCTCATGAGCTATCTTAATTATTTCCTTGACAGGTAAACTATACCCTTCCAGATTACTAGTATGCACCATAGAAACTATATCAAAATTTTTAACTTTGTCAGAAAAACTTTCCAAATCAAAAGAAAAGTCTTTTTTAGACTTAACAACATCATGATCAAACTTTTGCCAAGGTAATAAATTAGAATTATGTTCCCTGTCACTTGTAAGAACACTATTAAATTTAAAGGAATTAGCAACCAAATTTATAGACTCTGTGGCATTCTTTGTAAAAATTATCTCCTTAGCTTTTTTAGCACCAATAAATTTCTTAACTAAATCTCTAGCATTTGCAACTTCATCAGTCAACCGAGTTCCAAAATCATGATAGCTTCTCCCGGCACAAGCAGGATACTCAGTATAGTACTCATTAATCTTATCAATAACAACCTTCGGTCTCAGAGGCATACACGCATTATCAAAATAGATGAACTTCTTCTTTTCAAAAATTGGAAAATCCTTTCTTATTTTTTCAACATTCATCATGAACACTCTTCACAATCACAATCATCACCACACTCTTCACAATGCCCATCATCACAAAGAGGATCATCACAATCTACAACATCATAATCAGGAGTGAAAATACATTGATCAGGATCAGCATTTGGACCAGCACAATTATCATACATAGCAAGGTTATAAGCGCCCTGAGCACCAAGCACTAAACTAACAACAAACAAAGCAACAAATATCCAAGAGAGAAATTCATAATGTCTATAAACTCCTCTAGCCATCTTTGGGCTAAATTTCATTAAATTGCCAGTCAACTTACTCTTTATTCTTTCATCCAAATTAGAATTACACTTCTTAAAAGTTATACGTCTAAAAACACAATCAAATGATTCTTTAGCTAGAACTCTATACTTAACAGAGAATAAACCTAAAATTCCAAATACCACCCATGCAATTAAACATAACATACTAGACTTAAACCTAATTTCTTTAAAAACATTTCGATAGATAGAAAGAAAACATTTTAATAATAATAAATAGTTAACAAATAAATGATAGATCCAGTTTTAGTAAATATAGGTCCAATAACAATAAAATGGTACGGCTTAATCATGGCGCTAGGATTTTTAGCAGGAATTTTCATAGCAACAAAACTAACAAAATATAGAGATATATCAAAAACAGACATTCAAGATTTCTTTATCTACCTAATACCTTCAGCAATAATTGGTGCAAGATTGGGGCACATAATTTCTATACCAAATTACTATTTACAAAATCCAATTGAAATGATTGCAGTTTGGCACGGAGGAATGGCCTTCCAAGGAGGATTGTTAGGAGCAGTAATAGCAGCACTAATCTTTTGTAAAAAAAGAAAAATAGAATTCTATGATCTAGCAGATATACTAGTAGTTCCTTTAGCATTCGCACTAATATTTGGAAGGATTGCAAATCTAATAAACCAAGAATTATATGGGAGACTAACAAATTTACCATGGGGAATATCAATAAGAGATGTTGAAGGAAAAAGGCACCCCTCTCAGATTTATGAATCACTAAAAAATCTAATAATTTTTATAACACTATATAACATGATAAAAATAAAACATTTAAAAAAAGGAGTTGTATTTTGGTCATTTGTAGCAATATACTCAATCTTAAGATTCTTCGTAGAATTTTTCAGAGATTGGGACACAATATATTATAGCCTAACTCTATCTCAACTAATCTCAATACCTATGGCAATACTAGCTATAATTATGTTAAACAAAATAACAAAATGCAAAACTTAGAAAAAATAATAGTTAATACATTAAGAAAGGCAAACTACACAAATAATAAAAGAGTAGATCAGTTTTTAGTAAATCTTGCACTATACTCCCCACTAGGAATATTGCCAGGAGAATCCCAAGAAAAATATGCAGAAAAGGCGAACATACCTAAAACAAAAATAACAAATTATTCAGCAGGTTTAGGAGTAGCAACAGGATTAATAAAATTAGCACTAGCAGATAAGGTAGATGATTACTCACTAACAGAATTTTTAGGTATGCCCACAAGATCACTAGCAATCTACACATTAACAGATAGTATGATAAGATTAAACTATGCAAATATAACTGGAAAACCAATGGGAACCTTATTAATAGAAGGATACAGGCGAACAAAAGGTATAATAAACAAAAAAGAATAAGAAAGATTTATATATTATTTAACAGTTTCAACACTAATGAGAGATGATTATATTTTGAAGAGAGGAATAAATATAGCATTAGTACTATTTATTGCAATTATAGTTGCAGCACTCACACTAACCCAAATAAATAATATAACCGGTGCAACAATAATCAAAGAAAGAACAAATACTGCGAAATGTCTTGCAGAAGAAGGGGCAGCACTATACATCACAAAAAACTGCCCAATATGTGAAGAACAAAAAAGAATATTTGGAACAAGTTTTAGATACATAAATTATGTGGACTGTTCAAAGAACGAAGAAAACTGTAAAAAAACAGGAATCACTTCATATCCTACATGGATAATTTACGATCAACAATTCGTTGGTATACATTCGCCAGAAGAACTAAGAAAAACAATAGAATGTATTTAAACTAATTTTGGAGAAAAAAATGGAAGAACATACAACAGAAGATAAACAAATTACAAAAAAGAAAAAAATAAACAAATGGAAGATTAGTAGCGTAGTACTAGGAATACTATTGATAGCATCTATCGCATTCAGCGGAACTGGATTAAAACTTTCCGGACCATCTGGAGCAGTAGTAGCAGACAATGCATTAGAATTCATAAATACAAATCTACTACAAGGCCAGGCAGTAGCCGAATTAGGAGACGTAACAGAAGAGGAAGGATTAGTTAAGGCAGCAGTTTCAGTTATGGGACAAGAAATGGATATATTCATGACAAAAAATGGAAGATATTTATTCTTACAAGCAATTGACCTAACAGAACCAATAGAAGTCCCTGAACAACAAACACAATCTGAACCAGTATCAACATATTCTGAAGAAGATTTAGTTAAAATCACAGAATTTTCAAATTGTTTAGGTGAGAAAGGTCTTAAAGTTTATGCCGCAGGATGGTGTGGACACTGTAAAAGTCTTGTAAGTACTTTTGGTGGGAAGGGCACTATGGAGCAAATATACATCGAATGTCAAGATGACCAAAGAAATCCTACAGAAGATACTGAATTATGTCAAGAAGAAGAGATTACAGGATTTCCAACTATAAAAATAAACGGAGAACCTTATCAAAATGCGAGAACTTTTGATGCATTTGCTGAAGCAACTGGATGTCCAGCACCAGAACTAGGATCAGTTTAGATCCTTTTTCTTTTTCTTTTTTTTAGTTAACTTTAAATATTACAAATTCTAAATTCTACTAAAAGAGGTAACTATGAAAATAAAATTTTGTGGAGCTGCAAAGATTGTTACTGGATCTTGCTACCATATAACAACAAACAACAAACAAATTCTAGTAGACTGTGGAATGTTTCAAGGAAGAAAAGAGATTACGAAACTTAACTACGAACCGTTTAAATTCAATCCAAAAAAAATAGATTATGTATTTTTAACTCATGCACACATAGATCATTCCGGACTATTACCTAAATTAAAAAAAGAAGGATTTAAAGGAAAAGTATTTGCTACAACAGCAACAAAAGACCTTTGTAAAATCATGCTTGAAGACAGTGCAAACTTACAAGTAAGAGAGATTAGCTACGAGAATAGAAGAAGGAGAAGAAATGGACTTCCAGAAAGAGAACCATTATATCAAGTTAAGGATGCTAAGTCAATCATGTCTTCTTTTGGAAAGATTTTATACAATAAAACCTACAGGATAACAGAAGGAATAAAAGTCAGATATAGAGATGCAGGACACATAATAGGTTCAGCAATAATAGAGTTATATATAACTGAGAAAAACAAAGAAAAGAAAATAGTTTTCTCTGGAGATTTAGGGCAATGGGACGCACCGATAATCAGAGACCCAACAATAATAGAAACTGCAGATTATGTATTAATTGAATCTACATATGGAGATAGACTACATGAAGATATAGGAATCAGAGATGACCTACTTCTAAAATATGTAAAGGAGACTTACAAAAAAGGTGGAAAATTATTAATTCCTTCATTTGCTATTGAAAGAACTCAAGAGTTATTATATGCATTTAATAAACTAATAAAAGATGGAAAACTTCCAAACGAGAAAATATTCTTGGACAGTCCACTAGCAATAAAAGCTACAGAAATATTCAAAAAACATAAGGAAATGTATGATGCAGAAACACTGAGAAAATATAAAGATCCATTCAATTTTAAAAATTTAAAATACACACTAGCTACAGAAGAATCAATGAAATTAAATAAACTCAAAGGTCCCCACATAATTATAGCAGGTAGTGGAATGTGTACCGGAGGAAGAATAAGGCACCACTTCAAACACGGAATCTGGGATCCAAAAAATACAGTATTATTTGTTGGTTATCAGGCAGAAGGAACTTTAGGTAGGCACATCATAGAAGGAGAAAAGAAAATAAGAATGATGGGAATAGAAGTTGCAGTAAAAGCAGACATAAAAAAAATCAATAGTTTCTCAGCTCATGCAGATGCAAATGAACTAATCAAATGGGTTTTAGGTTTCAAAAAGAAACCAAAAAAGATATTCATAGTTCATGGTGAAGAAAAATCAACAATAGCAATAAAGTCAAAATTAGATAAAGAGGGATTTGAAACTTACATTCCAGAATTAGGGGAAGAATTGACAATAAAATGAAAGGGGGGAATTTAAACATATCAATAATATTAGTACTGTGCATAATCATATTCTCTATAGTTGTAATAACTTATGTTAGGGACCCATTAAGAATAGCATCAAAGGATAGAGATTTCTTGGGATCAAAAGATGCAGAAATAACAATCATAGAATTTGGAGATTATTTAGACTCAAACACTTCAAATATGAATCCAGTAATAGACACTATAATCAGAGAGTTCCCAGAAGATATAAAATTTGTATTCAAACCTTATCTAACAAAAAACGACTCAATAATAGCTGCACAAGGAGTAAAATGCTCTAAAGATAGCGATAAACTATGGAGAATGCACAACACACTACTCAATGCAAAACTAACTACAATAACTCCCATAAAACTATACCAATACGCAAAGGAACTAGAGATAAAAGTTACAAAAATGCAAAAATGTATTGATGGAGAAATTTACAAAGAGATGATAGAAAAAAACTCAGGATTAGGAGATAGATTAAAAATCAAAACCCTTCCAACAATTTTTATCAACAAAAGAAGAATAGAAGGTATGACTGACCTAGATACTATTAGAGAAATAATAACTAAAGAGATAGGTAACTAATATGTGGTTTTTACACTATATTCTACCCCTAGCAATATACTTTTTCATAAAAAAAGATAAAACAATCCTCTATGGATTACTAGCAGGCAATTTAATAGACTTAGATAAAATTTATTATAGAATCATCGGAAAGGTTGATTGGTTTGGAAGCATTTGCCCAGAAGGTATAGGGACATGCACATCAATAAATAATTATCCATTACATAACATATTAGCATTTAATATATTTCTAGTTAGTTCATTAATACTTTATTTTTTAAGAAGAAAGAATAATAAATTAAAATTCCTATTCTGGTTAATGATAGGTACGATTATACACCTATTCCTAGATTACATTCAACATATCACAGGAATAATAATTTAATTATAATAATACTATTTCATTTGGTTATCAAAATAATCCATTAGTTTACTACCATAATTTAAAGCCTCTCTACGTGCAGCATGAACATCTCCTTGTTCTAGCTTCCAATCTATATATCTTATGACTTCATCAAATTTAAACTGTTCAACCGAATCATTCAGCTCTTTTAGTATTTTACAAATTGACATTTTTATTTTTCCTCACTAAGTATACTAATATACTCTTCAAGGACTTCAACGATTCTTGGACTAATGTATTCACAATTAAGACACTCAGTCAAAGCAGTTGTACAAGACTCTACAACTTCTACAGGATCATTGTCAGAAATTCTAGAAAGCACACCTTCTAGAGATTCCATTGCATTATTTCTCAATTCATGAACCATGTCTGTAGGTTTTGATAAACCAAATTTAACTCCACCTGAAACACTATCATAACACCTTTGACAGTTTATTATTGCTCTTTGATATGACATTTTATTTATCCCCCTGTAAATAATTTTTTGGTAGGGTTATAATACTACCATCTTTCAAATCTTCATAAGGATTTTCTACACCATTTAATTTAGTTATTTCCATTACATAATTTGCTAAACTAACTAAATCTTTAGGTTTATTCTTGTAATCTCCACCATCGTAATCTAAATCAAATTCTCTGTTTTCTTTTGTTTCAAGATAAGTTTCAGCCAAATCCCATACACTCTCACCCTCTCTTGATACAACACTTAGATTAGAACTATCGATAGATTCGTACCTTCCCAAAATTTCAAGTTTATCATTAATTGAACCCCTTAAATCAGAATACTTTCCTTCAAACCCGATAGATTCCGCATCATCAAGAGCAGAAAGCGCTTCATCGTAATTTCCAACTCCAAATAATATGTCAGCACGATTAAGATGGCCCTCTTCAATACTAATGTATTCTGAATCTACAAAGTTTCTAATATCTTGAAGTTTAACACCAGTTCTTTCTTCAGCAAAATCTGCTGTAGCCAGTGCATCATCAAGTTTACCAGTAGCTATAAACTCAGTAGCATCTTTTCTATAAATATTCAAAAGACTATCAACTACAGATGTTCTAAGCCCGCCATATATACTTCCAGCAACTTCTTCTCCAGCAAGTATAGAATCTAAACTCTCTTCAAAATTTCCATTAGCAAATAATTCACTCGCTTGTTCAACAAATTCAGCATCTCTACTTTCAACCAAAGGTGCTCTCAAGTCATCTCGAGTTATTCCTAACTTTTTCTCATAGAAATCTAATTGTTCTATAGCTTCAACAAAATTTCCAGATTCATTATATGATTCAATTTCAAGTTCATAATTAGAAGCAACATTTTCAACCATTGTTTCCATCAAAGCAAATTGACCATAAAACTTAGCATAACTTAAACTCTCTTCAAGTTTATCTAATGCTTCTTTCTCTTTTCCAGCATTAAATAATTCTTCAGCTTCATTTTTGTAACCTATAGCTAGTTTGAATTTTGCTTTTTGTAATAGCATAGCATCTTCACCAGCCTGTATATCGCCATATTCGCTAGCTTCTCCTAACTTATCTAAAGCAGTCAAATACTCTCCAGATTCAATTAAATTCTCAACTTCAGTTTTATACTCTCCAAAGATTGCAGCATTTATTTTAGTTTCAAGTTCGGAATATTCTGAACTCTGATCACCATCTTCAGTACTTGAATAACTAACTTTATTCATGCTTTTTGCAGATTTGATACTATCTAAAGCTGTAAGATAATCTCCAGCATCAAACGAAAGTTTGGCCCTCTTGTACTCGCCGAATTCGCTAACTTCATTATCGACTTTATCCATAGTTTTAGCTTTTTCACCAAGACTATCATAATCTCCTCTCAATTCTGAAAGTGCACCAGCTGATCCTTCTAAATCTCCAAATTCTTCAACACTTCTTCTAAGACTATCAACTTTAGCAGTTCTATCTTCATATGATAATTCACTAGCCTTAGCTGTACTAATCTTTTCTCTGAAAAACTCAAAACGATAACCTGAAAGATCTTCAGCTTTTTTAATACTCTCCAAAGCAGATTCAAATTCGCCACCAGATAAAAAACTGTTACAATCTTCTAAACAATTTGAAATCTTAGTAGTCAATTCTGATTTTGATTGTTTTTTATCATAATCTGATTTCTGAATCTTAATTCTATTCTCTAATTCAGAATAATCTCCATCTAAACTTTGAACAATATTCAAGGCCGAATCATAATCATTAGTTAACAAACTATTCTCTAATTCGACTACACTAAGTAATTCATCAGATAAATTAATCATATTTTTTTCATTAACAGAAGCAACTTCATCATAACTTGATGGTACTTTGATTATTTGTCCAACTTCGAGATCATTTGTAGGATTACCACCTTGAGATACATTATTAACTAATCCTTCCCAGATAGAATAAACTTCTACAAAATCCTCAGAATCTTTAGTCATATCAGGAACAGCACCTTCATTTCTAGCAGACCATACTCTTGGGGCCAAATTCCAAAGACTATCTCCAAATTTTATTTCATAATCTGAAGTTCTATCATCAATACTAAGATTCTCAAGACCATTTCTAACACTTAGAATATCTTCTAATCTTTCATTTTCAATATTATCAGCAACAATAGCATCAGCAATATTAGATCTTAATCCTAGATATTGATCTCCTTTTCTTAAGGACTCAGCAATATTCAAAGTAAAATCGGCTTGTGCAAATGACCCATCGACAAGATATTGTTTTGACTTCTCAACCAAATCAGATTCTTTTTTAAGTAAAAGTTTATGATTTTCTACTTCAAGTTGTTCTATTCTTGTTTGCTCTTCAAGAAGCTGTCCAGCAACATGCTTATCATTATATTGGTTAACCAACTCATTGCCGATCCCATAACCAATCGCACCAGCAACTGCCATACCCAATACTCCTTTCTTTATAGATCTACCAGATAGTGCATTAATCATCTTATTCCATCTAGTTCCATGTTCATATTGAACATCTCTAACTTCACCTTTTGTAAAATCTCCTACACCTGATTGTTCTGAATCGTCTTTTCTTTTTCTTCTTGCCATTGCATTTCCTCCTAATTTATAAAATTATTTTGATATTTATCACTATTTAGTGATAAGTTTAAATATATAAGTGTTTCTTTAATCGAAAACTTCTGAATATCTCTGAATTATGAAATCTAGTAAACCTTATAAATCTATTTTTTGAACAAAACTTTTATGACATGCAGAAAATGTAGAGAAACACCTGTAATTCATCTTCCAAATAGTAATATCTCTCTTTGTAAAAAATGTTTCCTTAGATACTTTGAGAAAAAAGTAAGAAAAACAGTTAGAATATACAAATTATTCAACAAAGGAGATACAGTTGGGATCGCACTATCTGGTGGAAAAGACTCGATGGTCACCCTAAATATTCTAAAATCATTAGCAGAACAACAAAGAACAACAAAAATAATAGCAATTGCAATAGATGAAGGAATAAAAGGGTATAGGGATGAAACTTTGAAATTTGCAAAAAAGTTTTGTGAAGAAAATCAAATACCTCTAAAAATTACCAGTTACAAAAAAGAGTTTGGAATGACTCTGGATCAAATTTTAAAAAAACTAGAAATAAAACCTTGTAGTGTATGTGGAGTATTTAGGAGATATCTACTAAACAAAGAGGCACAAAGAAATAAGATTGACATATTAGCAACAGGACATAATTTAGACGATGAAACTCAAACAATCTTAATGAATCAATTCAGAAATAATGTTGCTGCATCTTCAAGATTGGGGCCACTAACTGGAATAAAAGATGATAAAAAATTCATAAGAAGAATAAAACCTTTATATTTTCTAACAGAAAAAGAAATTATGACTTATGCATTCATAAAAGAACTCGCAACTCCCTTCAATGAATGCCCTTACGCAGAAAATTCATTTAGAGGTAAAGTTAGAGATGCACTAAATAAACTAAATTCAGAATATCCTAGCACAAAGAATTCAATAATACATTCATTCTTAGAAACATTACCATTACTAAAAGAAAGTTATAAAAAACAAGACATATCATACTGTAATACTTGTGGGGAACCAACTTCAAAAGAAAAATGTCAAACTTGCAAATATTTGGAGCTAATAAAAAAATGAAAATTAAAGTATTTGACGAAAAATCAAAACAAAATATTGAAATAGAAGCAAATACAATAAAAGAGATATCTGAAAAACTGAATATTGGTTTAGGAGAGGTGATAATTGTTAAGAATGGAGAGCTTGTAACTGAGAAAGCAATACTAAAAGATCAGGACGAACTGAAATTCTTATCCGTAGTATCTGGCGGATAAAAAATGAAAAATAAAATACACATAATTGGACCATCAGGAAGTGGAAAAACCCACTTAGCTAAAAATCTATCTTCTAAATTACATATATTTCATTATGATCTCGATAACATCTTCTGGGAAAGAAAATATGACATCAAACGTGATATACCTGAAAGAAAAAGAATTCTAGAAACTATCTGTCAAGAAGACAGTTGGATCATGGAAGGAGTATATACAGACTGGGTAAGCGATGCGATAAAAGAAAGTGAACTATTAATCTGGGTGGATGCCCCCTTACCAATACTAACATATAGATTGATGAAAAGATTTCACAAAAGAAGAAATGAAGGTGCAGATGAAAAATTTATCGATACTATAAACCTAGTTAAGGCAGTTAGTAAATATAAAAAACAAGAAGGTTACAAAGAATATGAACAAATAGTTGAAGGATATAATAATGAAGTTATTAAGATACAAAATAAACAGGAAATGAATTCATTCTTAGATGATATAGTTGTTCAATTACCTACATATTTAGAATAGATAATCTCTGCCTCTTTTTTAGTTTTAGTTCTAATCAGTACCTTATCTGGAAAAACGGTCATCTCTTTGTATCTGAAAACTCCACCCCAATCTTTAATCTTTTTGAACTTCTTCTTATCTATCTTTTTTTTCTTTTCAAACAAATAATTTCCATGCCCACAAAGTTTTATTGACTTTTGATCTTTCTCTCCAGATAAATAATCATATATCTCATCACAAACTTCACAATGCTTTTTTTTATTTACTTTTATCTTAAGAATATTATTCTTATCAATATTTACATATATCAGATCTTTTTCTGGTTCCTTATTAATTAATAATTTAATAGCTTCATTAACCTGTAAAGAAGAGATTAAAGAGGTTATTGTATTCATTACACCAACAGTTTCACAAGTATCCGAACTACTTAAATTTCCAAAAACACAATTAAAACAAGGACCCTTAGGTAAAACATTAAACACATATCCATGACCTTTTATTGCTGAAGAAAAAATCCAATTTATCTTATTTTTTTTACAATAATCATTTATCAAAAATCTTGTTTGAAGATTATCTGTACAATCAAGAACTAAATCTGCAGATATCAAATCAATATTAGTATGATCTAAATTATCAAAATAAGATTTTACTTTAATTTTAGAATTTATTTTTTTTAAATATTTTTCAGAGACTCTAACTTTTGATTCGCCAATATCTGAAACCACAAACATATGTTGTCTTTGTAAATTTGAACTCTCAACATAATCTCTATCTATAAGGATCAGTTTTTTTACACCAGCTCTAACTAACAATTCCGAAGTGAGACTTCCAGTTGCACCAAGTCCAACTATCGCAATTTTCGAATTCTCTAATTTTTTTTGAGCTTTTTTTCCAATAACTAATTCTTGTCTTGACAAATCCATATTAAAATATTAGAACTAATACTTAAAAAACTTTACTGTAACAAATTAATCATACTTATCTTGATAAATTCCATGATATCCATACTTTTTATACAGTGCCAGCACAATAAAAATTAAAATGACAACTGCAAATCCAATTATTAACCAAACACTATAATTTAATGCAATCTCAGTTGGATCTCTTTCCGTACCAGTCCCATTAGTTTCAGGTTCATAAAAACATTCAGACAAATCAAAACTACAATCAGAGCAACTCAAAACACCATAATCAAAATCAAAATCAGAACAAGAATTGAGAGATAAATCATAATGATCGCATTCTTCACCATATTCTTTTACTCCATTACCACACTCAGGACCAGTTCCAGCACAAGAAGAACTATCAAAAGTACAATTATCATAACAATTTAATTCTCCACTATCAAATCCCATATTAACACATGTTTTGTTTTCTAAATCAATACCATCACACTCTTCAAGATTACGATTGACATCATTATCTCCACACCTATCATTGTTATTGCTTCCACTACTTGTACATCCACCACAATCAGCAGGACAATTAGAACAAGTTTCTCCAGATTCACACCCATTTTCCCCACACACAGGACCAGAACAAACGAAGTTACTACTACTCAAACTAAAATTTAAAACATCAAACCCCATAGAAGAGTAATTTGTACCTTCAAAATTTTCTCCAGATACAACAAATTTTATTTCACACACATTAGAACAATCAACTTCGGAATCATCCACAAAGATTACATACTCCCCATTAATTATTTCGCCTTGAAATGATGAGGAATCATCAATACCCTGAATAGTTGCACTAATAATATAATCATTAAGATATCCGCTACTTCCCTCACAAGAAACATATCCACTAAAGACATGAAACTCAGGTGGCTGAGATACTACAAAACTTACAAAGAATAATAACACCACTAACCAAATTCCTCTTTTCATAATAATATCTTAATTACAATTATTTAAATAGCTTTCCAAAATAAAATTGCATATAATCACTTCAGAAAACGAAAACATTTTTAAACAGATATCACAATTAATCCTCAAGACTCATCTTCAGAATCATCAAGGTTATCTAAATGAAAATTCTTTTGTATAAAGTCTTCGGAAAGATACTCCACATTTGTCATACACTTGTATGAAATGCCATATATTTAAACTTAACGAAAATGAAAAAAAAGAGAGAAATAGATTTTAAATATAATTTGAAAATATATTGGAGCTTTTTAAAAAATTATAAATCTCTCCTTATAGGAATACTTCTTTTAAGTGTAGTTTCTGCAATTGCAACCACAGCACCTAAATTTTTATACAAAATAGTTATAGATAATAGTGAGAAATTCTCTTCAGGAGTTTTAGCAAAATCAGAATTTATAGAGCTCTTAACATTTGTAGCAATAACATATATTATAATCAGAGTAATTCTGAGTATTAGTAAATGGTTCCATATACATCTTATAAACAAAATAGATTCAAAGATGATGAAAGATATAAAAACAAGATTCTTTGACCATATAATCCACCTATCCTATAATTTTCACACATCTAAAAAGACAGGATCGTTAATTTCAAGAATTATAAGAGGCGGATCAGCAATAGAATCAATGAATGACATAATTGCATTTCATTTTGCACCACTTTTATTCCAAACAATAGTTGTTGGAACTGTATTAATATATTTTAGTTGGACCTCTGCACTAACAATATTTGTAACAATGATTGCATTCATACTTTCTAGTCTCAAACTTCAAAACCTGCAAAAGAAAGCAAACATGGCAGTAATAGATGCATCAGATGTTGAAAAAGCAAATCTAAGCGATTTTATGACAAATATAGATTCAATAAAACATTTTGGAAAAGAAAATAAAATAAAAAGAAAATTCAAATCATTTACAAGTATAACCAAACACGCAATGGTAAAACACTGGGATTACTTTAGATGGTTAGAGGCAATACAGTCATTAATTCTTTCAATAGGATTCATATTTTTAATGTATTTTCCACTAACACAATTTGTTAATGGAGAAATTAGTATAGGAACTGTAATATTTGTTTATGCAGTTTATGGAGATATAGTCGGACCATTATTCGGTTTCATGAACGGAATAAGAAGATTTTATAGATCGATGGCAGATTTCCAACCATTATTTGAGTATGGAAAAATGGAGAATGAAATAAAGGATAAACCTGGCGCAAAGAAATTAAAAATAAAAAAAGGGACTGTCGAATTTAAGAAAGTTTCATTTAATTACCATGAAGGACAGAAATTGTTAAAGAAATTTACACTAAAAATAAATGAGAACGAAAAAGTTGCATTTGTTGGACATTCAGGATCAGGAAAATCCACACTAGTAAAATTACTATATAGATTATATGACTTAGATAAGGGAGAAATTCTAATAGATGATGTTAGTATAAAAGATGTGCAACAAGAATCCTTAAGATCTGAATTAAGCATAGTGCCTCAAGAATGCATACTGTTTGATGACACAATATACAATAATATTGCATTTTCAAATCCGGGAGCTACAAAAGAAGAAGTAATCTCGGCTATGAAATTTGCACAACTATACAGAATAGTGAAAACATTTCCAAAAAAAGAAAAAACGATAGTTGGAGAAAGAGGAGTAAAACTTTCTGGAGGAGAAAAACAAAGAGTATCAATCGCAAGAGCAATATTAGCAAATAAAAAATTGCTAGTATTAGATGAGGCAACTTCAGCACTAGACTCACAAACAGAACACGACATTCAGAGAGATTTAGAAAAATTAATGATTGGAAGAACATCAATAATTATAGCACACAGACTATCTACAATAATGAACTCTGACAAAATAGTAGTTTTGGATAAAGGGAAAATAGTACAGATAGGTACACATAAAGAATTGATAAAAATTCCAGGAAGATATAGAAAACTTTGGAACTTACAAAAGGGCGGATATATCAAATAAAAATTAACATATATATTCCACTTAAGCAATTCTTTTAAAACAATATTCTTTTGAATTAAAATGCCACAAAGAATCCAGAGTCCGAGTTCAATAAATTACTACAATATGTGTCCTAGATGTTATTATTACAGATATATCGGAAAGTTGAGTCTAGATCCTTCTATTCACTTAATCAGAGGAAAAATAGTTCACAAAGCATTAGAAGATTTTTTCGATTTAAAAACAGACGGAATAGATAAAGAACACTATGAGATAGAATTGAATATTATTTTACAAAGTATATTTAAACAGAGATGGGAAGAATCGAAAGACCAGTTAGATGAATTGAAATTAGACGAAAAACAAGAAAAATATTTCTTTGAAGAATCGGTAAATATGTTAAATAATTGGTTTAATAGATTTATAAAAAAAGTCATAACAAGAGAAGAAAAAACAAATTTCAAAGAAGCATTTGATACTGCAAAACCTCAAACTGAAGTACATTTCATATCAGAAGAACATAAAGTTCAAGGTTATATAGATGCAATAGAAGAAGTTGCTGGAGATGTTAGTTTAATAGATTATAAAACTTCAAGAATGGACCATATGACTGATGAATACAGATTACAACTAGCAATCTATGCATTATTATACAACGAAAAATATGGCAAACATCCAAACTCTGTTGGGATTGATTTTTTAAGAAAAAATAAAAAATATCTAAAAGTTGATCAGGAATTGATAGATCATGCAATCGAACAATGCAGATTAATTCAAGAAAAAACAAAAACAGATAATATAGAAGATTATCCACAAAGCGGCCATAGATTCTGTGAATGCTCTAAATATATGGATGTTTTAGAAAAAACAACCCTAAATAAATATTTCTAACAAAATTGAAAACACTTATATATTTTAATATATATAAGATAATGATTCAAAATGGATAATTCTCTAATAAAAAAAGTAAAAGATGGACTCAAAAAAACAGGACTAACATTATTAGTTGCCGCAACTATAGGCTCAACAAGTGGTTGTGCACAATATGTGAGCAAATACAATAACATCGAGAATAGAGTAGGTTACGAATCTTCATATAATCTTGAAAACCTAGGAGATGGAATAAGAACAGGATTAGAGATTATACCTGAAAGAGTAGATATATTTGACAAAACACTTAGAATAGAAGGATACTCTCAAGAGAAGGGAGAAAACATATCAATTTACGAAGATGTTAGAGGATCAAACAGGACACTCCTTAAAGAAGTTAAAGAAAGTATAGATAAGATTATTGAAATTAATCAAATTTCTCCTGCAGGACATCCACTAAAGGAAGTATATGCAACAGGAATATATGACGAAAGACAGGATAATGATATATTAGAATTAGAAACAATAAACATAAACGGAGAATTATATTTTACAGATCCATCATATGAATCAAGATTAAATAATAATAGAGGACATGAGTTCTGGGGAGAAGGCTGGTGGAAATGGTACAATCACGCACACTATCCTTCAAATTTTAATCCATGGTGGGATCCAGAACTTAGAGGAGTTATAACTTACAACACTAGTTATCATGACCATTATGGGCAAGATTGGGATGGGGATGGAATATCTAACTGGTCAGAAATGATTGCAGGTACAAATCCTTACAATTGGGATACAGATTATGATGGACTTAGCGATTTAGTTGAGATTTGGATGGGAACAAATCCAAGAGATCCAGATACAGATAATGACGGATATATGGATGGATACGATCCTTATCCAAGATGGCACAACAATCACCATTGGAATCATCATCACTGGGATATGTGGTGGGATCACCATTATAACCATATAAACTGGCACCACCAATACAAACAAAGAAGGCATGCGCCAATATCAAAAACTGGAGAAAGAAGGGTTCCAGGAAAAACATGGAAGACGAAAACATTTGATCAAAAAAAATACAAAACTGATCTTAGAAAAAGTGAGAAAAGTTTGAAAACTAAAGTAGAACGAAAAAGCTACAATAACAGCCACACAAAAACATACAAACCTTCGACAGGAAATGTCAAGAGTAGAGATTATGACAAACCAAAAACAATTAAGAGAATAGTACCTAAAAAAACTAACAAAAAGAAAACTTATACAATTCCAAAAAAACAAGAGACTGGAAAAAGAAAAACCTATGTAGTACCTAAGAAAACAGAGACTCAAAAAAAGAAAACTTATACAAGACCTAAAACAACACAGAAAAAAACATATAATAAACCTAAGGCTACACAAAAGAAAACTTATACAAGACCTAAAACAACACAGAAAAAAACAAAACCGGCAGCACCACCTAAAAAAACACAACAAAAAACTCAAACAAAACAAATCCAGAAAAAACATAGATAATCTTAAAAACCTAGAAATATAATCTTCAACCAAAAGATGGAAGATATTACAAAGGCATTTGAGTTTGCTTCAAAAGCACATGGGAAACAAAAAAGAAGAATAAAAAAAGCTCCCTATATCATTCATCCAATGGATGTAGCAATAATTCTAATGAAAAACCATGCACCAGATAAAGTTGTGATAGCCGGACTACTACACGATACAGTAGAAGATACCAAAACAACAATAGAAGATATAGAAGAAAACTTTGGAAAAGAGGTCGCAAGATTAGTAAAAAATGTTACAGAACCTGCAAAACTAGAAAAGAAAAAAATATTTTCAAAAACTCAAGAAATTTGGGAAGAGAAAAAAACACACACTATTAATTTCATAAAAACTGCAGATAAGAACACTAAACTACTATCTTGTGCTGACAAGTTATCTAATATCAGAAGCATGATAGAAGATGAAAAAACAATAAAGAAAGAAATTTGGGATAATTTTCATGCACCAAAAGAAAAACAAAAATGGTATTATGAGTCTATGCAAAAATCATTTGCAACAGGAGATAATATCAAAGACAGAGAATTATTCAAACAATTCAAAAAGGCAGTAAAAAAAGTATTTGGATAATTATTTATCAAGTTTAATTTTAGAATCTCTCTTTCTTCGCTTTTTCTCTCGAACATATCCAACATAAGAACCATAGAGGAATAATCCTAAACTAATTCCTATAGCTATCCCTAACCAATCATATTTGATCAATTCCCTGCCTAGCAATCCTAATAGAAAAAATCTAAATCCTCTACCTACGAAAGTTGCTAAAAAATATTTAACATTATTATAATTATGTGTAATGGCAACAAGTCTAAACGGTTCAAACGGAAAAAACGAAAATGCACTAATCAATAAAACTCCGAACAAATTCTTCTGTGAAAACTGAATAAATTTTAAGTTATTAAAAAATAAAACTATGTCCTCAAACCGTTTTAATTTAATAACAAGTCTTACAAAATACTTTTCATAAATTACTGCGACAGCATTCATCAAACCCCCAAGGATAGCAAGTTTTAACGGACTAAAGAAATTAGAAGCATATAAAATATAAGCATCAGCAGGAAAAGGCAGAAATGTACTGGCCATAATCATGAATCCAATAAACTTAAGATGAACATCACTAAAGAACATTCCAAAAAGATAGAATAATCCAGAGATTACAGTAAATATTGAAGCACTAATCAATATTTTATGAGAATGTTTAACCAATTAATTTCACCTTCTTTACAATAAATCTTGAATAAATTAATAACAAGTAATAAACAAGATGCGAATAAGCATTTTGTTTAAAGAATCTTTTCTTAGGACATTTATACTTAATAAGTTTCTTCTTATCATTAATATACAATCTCTCCACAAAGTTTTTTACAAACTTTTTATCTTCAATCAAAATACATATCTCTTGTTTTGCGATAAAACTCTCTTTTCCAAAATTAGAAGAACCAATTAATAATTTATTTCTATCAACAACTAAAAACTTAGCATGAGAAAAATTTGAATATTGAAATATATCCATGCCATCTTCAATTAATCTCCTATAAATATATTTAGACATATTAGTTATAACAAATTGATTATTATTTTTCAAAGTCAATAAAACTTTCTTAATCTTTTTATCCTTTAATATATCAATCAAAGAGAGATCTATTGCATAAGGTGAAGAAATGATAATTTCATTCTTAGCACCATCAATCAAATCGTAAAAAACATCTCCAATATTTTTATTAGTGATTATATTATTACCCTTATAATTTCTGAACTTATTTAAAAAAGTATAATTAAAATCATTTACAACCGACTTCAACGAGTTCTTCTCTTTTATCTTAACCATGAAATCATACCAACTTTTGTTATGGTCACTAATATTTATCCCACCAAGATAATACACATCATCTATGACTATTATCTTTTTATGGTTCCTAGCCAGAAAAAATATTTTTCCAAGGCCATAAGGATGTGTTCTCTTAACCTTAATACCATTTTTTTCCATAGATTCAATCATATTCTTAGTTGCAATAACTTCTTCCCTAACCTCTTCCCTTTTGTAATAAGTATCACTAACATAATAATCACTAAATCTATCAATTAAAACTTTAACTTCTAATCCTCTTTTTTTTAATTCAATTAATTTATTGGCAAGTTTTAAACCAGTCTTATCCCCTTCAAAAGTCATAAATTGAACATAAACTCTCTTTTTTGCACTATCCAGTTCATTATAAAAATCATCCCAGAACTCTTTCTTCACCAACAACTCATATTTCATAGTATAAATTTGATTAAAGATTATTTAAACCTTGCCCCCTCAAGATTATAAAAACATTTTTAAACTACTCAGCAAATTTATCAACATGGTAAAAAATTATATATTGCACAATAGAGAGGAATGTATAGGTTGTGGTGCATGTGCATCATTAGATCCAAAAAACTGGAAAATGAGTTCTGAAGATGGAAAATCAGATTTAATTGATAGTGAAAAAACTGAAGAAAACTACAAAAAAGAAATAAATGAAACAGAAATAGATTTCAATGTAGAAGTTGCAGAATCCTGTCCAGTAAATGTTATTCACATCTACAAAGATAGCGAAAAACAGATATGAGTTCTCAAAAAGAAATAATAAAACTAAGAAAAAAATTAGATTTATTAGATAATAAATTATCCTCAATTCTGACCAAAAGAATTGGAGTTGCGAATAAGATAGCTACAATAAAAAAACAAAATAACATAGAAAAAAAAGATTTAGGAAGAGAAAAAGAAATTATAACTAGATTACAATCTAAAACTGAACAAAGTGATTTAATCAAAAAGATCTACAAGATCATATTCAACTATACAAGAGGAAAATAAAGATAATTCTAAAACAAAACACTTTTAAATAAATTTTCTAATAAACTACTTATGATAACTTACTATAAAAGAGAACTCAAAGGAAAGAAACTAAAAAAAATAAAATCCTTTGAGAAAAATTGTTGGATAAATGTTGTTAATCCTACAGAGAAAGAGATATCATATTTAACAAAAAATTACGATTTAGATGAACCAAACCTAATTTCTGGAACAGATAAAAATGAAGTACCAAGAGTAGAAAAAGACGATAAAACCCTGTATATCATACTTAAAATTTTATCATCAAACAAAAGAGATTTAGAGACATTTTTAATTATCATGTCTCCAACATACATACTAACTCTTTCAAAAAATCAACCAAAATTCATAGATAAAATAATAGATAATACTACAAACTTTGTAACAACAAAAAAACTTAGTTGCCTTATGACACTATTATTAAAAATAAATAATGAATTCGAAAAATCTACATTGCATATAGCTAAACAAGTTAATTCAGAGAAAAAGGCTATTGTAGAAAGGCCATCAGAAAGAGATTTAGATAACTTATTATTTCAAGAGGAATCACTAAATCATTTTGTATCATCATACAAATACACCAATCTAGTTTATGAAAGAATAATAAAACAGATTAACTTTATGGAAGAGGATGAAGAACAGATGCAAGATCTGAAAATTGAAGCAAAACAAGGATTAGATATTTGTCTAGCATCACTAAAAACTATTTCAAATCTTAGAAACCACTTAGAGGTATCCCTTTCAAATAGATTAAATAAAGTAATTACACTATTAACAATATTTACAGTAGTCATTACAGTTCCAGCAGCAATTTCGGGATTATATGGTATGAATATAATTTTACCATTACAAAACAACCCTCATATATTTTCTTACCTTCTGGGAACCATAGTAATATTCTGGTCAATATTCATATTATACCTAAAAAAGAAAGAAATAATCTAATAGTTAATTTTTTAAATCATATTTCTGAACAATCTTAACATGAAACCTGAATTATTAGCACCAGTTGGAGATTGGGAAACTTTAGCATCTGCAATAAAAGCAAAAGCAGATTCTGCATATTTCGGAATAAAATGGATAAATATGCGCTCAGCTTCAGCTAAAAATTTTGATATTAGTGAATTAGATAGACTAATGAAAGAACTTCATAAAAATAAGATGAAGGGATACTTAACACTTAATACATTAATTTATGATCACGAATTAGATAAGGTTGAAAAAATTCTAGAAGAAGTAAAAAAAACAAAAGTAGATGCAGTAATAGCAACAGATTTAGCAATAATACAAATGTGTGATGAAAGAGGCATAGAAGTACACACTAGTACTCAACTATCAACATCAAACTATGAAGCGATAAAATTTCTTTCAAAATTTGCATCAAGAATAGTACTAGCAAGAGAGTGCACATTAGATCAGATAAAAGAACTAAAGAGAAAGATAAAGAAAGAAAAACTAAACTTCAAAGGAAAAGAAATAGAACTGGAAACTTTTATTCACGGGGCATTATGTGTAGCTTATTCTGGAAGATGTTTTATGAGTCAATTTCACAATAGGTTATCTGCAAATAGGGGACAATGCCTACAAGAATGTAGAAGAAGATATAATATCACAGATGTTGAAGATTCGAGAAGATCTTTCATTCTTGAAGGAGAATATGTAATGTCTCCAAAAGATTTATGCACATTACCAATTTTAGACAAGTTAGTTGAATCTGGAATAAATGTTTTCAAAATAGAAGGGCGTGCAAAAGGTCCAGAATATGTTTATGAAGTTACAAAGGCATATCGTACAGCTATTGATTTAATTGATAAAAATAAATTTACTAAAAAAGAAATGATGAAGTTAGTAAATAGATTACATAAGGTATTTAATAGAGGGTTTTCAACAAATTTCTTTTTAGGAACTCCCACAAATGATTCATGGGCAAAGTTTTATGGTTCAATTGCAGAAGAAAAGAAAACAAAGTTAGGAAAAGTCACACAATTCTTCCCTAGATTAAAAGTTGTTGCCATAGAAATAGAAGAAAACCAAGAAATTGAGAATGGGGCTGAAATCTGTTTCATAGGACCAACTACTGGATACTACAGGACTAAAATCACAGATATGAGACTAGAAGACAAGAGAATTAAAAAGGCGAAAAAAGGCGATGAAATCTCTTTCAAAGTTGATGAAAAACTAAGAAATGTTGACAAAGTTTACTTAATCGAAAAAAGAAATGTTGACAAAGAAGAACAAAATATAATAAAACAATTAGAAAAAATAGGAATTCACAAACCTTTCAAACATACAAAACAAAAAGGGATGAAATAATCACCCCTTATTTCTTATTTAATTTTACAGCAGTCCCATAAGCCAACATTTCAGAAGCACCTTGCAAAATCATTGAAGTAACAAATTTTACTCCCACTATTGCATCAGCACCTTGTTCTATCGCATCATTAACCATTCTGTTATAAGATTCATCTCTTGCATCACTAGCCATACTAGTATAGGTCTTTATTTCTCCTCCAATGAGATTTTTAAGACTTGCACCAAAATCTCTACCAACATTTCTTGCCCGCACAGTACTACCCTTAGCAATACCCAGTATTTCTACAACTTTCATTCCCGGAACTTCGCTAGTTGTTGTAACAATTATTTCAGTCATTTTTTACCTCCTTTATATTTAATCTTCTCAATTTTATCTTCTCCATCGTTGAAAAATATCCACACACCTATAATTATGAAAGGAATTGCATAAAAAAACAACCAAAAAGAATCAAAAAGAGCGAGTACAAAAAAAATTATACCCAATACTAAAAGTCCAATACCAGTCAATAATCTACTAATATTATTTGCCATAACATTAATCTAATTAATTAATATTTAAACTTAACCTAAAAATAATGAATGAGCCCGGCCGGATTCGAACCGGCGATCTTCACGGTGTAAACGTGACGCCCTAACCAGACTAAGCCACGGGCTCATAATAAACAAAGACCTAATTTTATTTTAAAAGCTTTTCTATTTGTTCAAGATAATAACATTACCTCTCCCCTTCTTAATTCTCTGAACAATCTTCTTATGTTCCAATTCAGTAATGATTAAACTAGCTTTAGCTTCTCCTAACCCTAGATTCTTTCTAATCTCTTTTTGCGTTGTTCTCCCACCTTGTTTTTTAATAAAACTAAGTACTATGTTCAATTCATCAGTTTCATCGATTTTTTTCCTTGGACGTTTCTTGAAGATAATATAAGAGATACCTAGCACTAAAAATAATGTAATCCACATTCCCCCTAAACTTTTACGATAATTGAAGTCTAAATCGAAATCTTCGTCAATAATATCTTCAAAAATTGGAAAAAGAATTATATCTATTACATAATCTCCATCTTCAACTATTGAAATTTCCTCTTGTGTACTCGCAATCAATTCCTGACCAACATAATATTTGGCATAGAGCATATAGTCTCCAATATTTAACTCAAAACTATATACTCCTTCTCTAGAAATCATACTCTGCATAGGTTTAGAATCTATCTCAACAACAGCACTATCAATTATATCGAAATCAAAATCATATACACTACCATGAAGAGTTGCACCACTAACAAAAGGTATGTAAAATAACAATAATATCAATAATAATTTCTTCATTAAACTAACTAATAAAATTAACCATATAAAAACCTTTTGAAAGCTTTTCTATAAATTAAAGCTTTGTAAAGATTCTAACCACATAGAGAAAAAGTTTCTTTATAAGTAAATCTACCAATACAAATACATTAAATCTCGAATATGGGACAACAGGAGAAATAAAAATGAATAAAACAATGGCATTATTGTTAATTGGACTTTTTGTATTGAGCACAGTGCCGATTACAACCGCAGAACAATCAGTAGAACAACGTAATCAAAAAGTAATCCAAGAATACAATATCTTAAAACAAGAATATAAACAGATAACAAATGAATGGAAAAATTCAAAAACAGATTACCTACAGACGAAGAAAAAATTACAAAGATTTAATCAATTAACACCTGAGGAACAAGAAATACATTTTGAAAAGGCCCAGGAATTTATGACAAGAACACTTGATAGAATGGAAAAGCATTTAGAAATCCTACAAAAGTGGTCTGAAAGAGTTATACAGGATGATTCGCAACAACAAGAGATAATCGAAGATCTTGGAACACATATAAAAAATCTGAATGAATTTAAGGTGAAAGTCTCAGAAGCAATAACCATACAAGAATTAAGGAGTGTTGGAAATGAGATAAATGATTATTGGAAGAACTCTAGAGCAGATATAAAACGAGTGACTGGAACAATTTTAGCTACAAAAGTAAACAACATAATTTTGAGAGCAGAAACACTTTCAGAAAAATTGCACATAAAAATTAATTCTCTTGATCAAAGCCATGAAGAGGTTCAAGAAATGCAAACTTTGCTTAAAGAATTTGATACAAAAATAGTCTTGGCAAGAGAGAATTATGAACACGCAAAAGGAGCATACACTCAAATAAGAAGTCTTTCTGAAGTGGATGAATTATTTAATCAAACTAAAGGATTTTTGAAGGATGCAGACAAATATCTGAAAGAATCTCATAAAATCCTAAAAAAATTAGTTAGACTATACAGAATTAATCAAGGGAACTTTCCAGAGATTAACTCAAACAATGATGCCCCGGGAGTAAGTGAATAAAATGAAAAGGATAATAGTAATACTAGCATTACTATCTTTAGTTATAACTGGATGTACCCAAGGTCCAGGAGATGTTGCAGATACAACAGGACATGTAGATACAGATGATTTTGGAGATTATGTATTAGAGTTCGATGAAATGAACTCAGATATAGATCTGGACGTGGAGTTTTTAGATATTGAACTGGGATTTTAACCAGTTCAATTTATTTATTTTTTAAAATGTCAATAATTAATAACTTAACAAAAGAATTAGAAAAACTAACTTCTAGCCTTAGCATATTTCTTTTAATTTGGATTGCAATGATTATAATATCTATGGTCGAAACAAATTTATAAAAAGATTTAAAAAGACTTAAACTCATATTCTCACCAAGATGGATCAACTACCAAATATTTCTCCAGAAAAACTTGAAGAGATGAAGAAAAGACAGAAACAACTAAAAACAAAATTAGACAAATTTAAAATTCAAATTACTAAAAATTTCAAAAAAGAAATAATTGGAATAGCAATCTTACCACCAAAAAAAGCACAAGATCCTAAAAAAGAAAATAAACAACAAATAAATGTCTTAGTTTTAATAGACGATTCAAATTCTAAAACAATCCCTGACTTCAAATTAAAAGATAAAATTGCTAAAGAAATAACTAAAACTGCAGAAAAGATTGACAAAAATATAAATTTGGAAATAATGATTACTTCAGAACTAAAGGAAGCTTGTTTTGATGGAAAAAACGAAATTCTACAATTAATCGCAATGTCTGCACCAATATATGATCCAATGGATGTACTAGTTGCTCTAAAAACTGCAGAAATTCACAAAACAATGATTCTCAAAAAGTTTGAGAAATATATTGTAAGTTACATAGGAGTAGGTTCATTATTTAGAGGAGAAAAATCGAATGATATAGATGTATCCATAATTATTGATGATACAGATGTAAAACGTATGACTCGAGCAGAACTTAAAGATAAATTAAGAGCAATAATAATAAATCACGGATTCCAAGCAACAGAGATAACAGGAACTAAAAAACAATTCCACATACAGGTACACATTCTAACAGACTTCTGGGACTCTGTAAAAGATGCTAACCCAGTAGTATTTACTTTCTTAAGAGATGGAGTTCCATTTTATGATAGAGGCACATTTACACCTTGGAGACTTCTATTAAAAATGGGGAAAATAAAACCTAGTCCTGAATCAATTGAAATGCACATGGACATTGGTAAAAAATTATTAGATAGAGCAAAAAAGAAACTAATGGTAGTAGCAACAGAAGACTTATACTATGCATTACTAAATCCTGCACAAGCAGCTTTAATGCTTTACGGGATACCTCCATCAACTCCTAAAGAAACAATAAAATTATTAGATGAAATATTTGTAAAAAAAGAAAAATTACTAGAGAAAAAATATGTAATAACTCTAGAAAAAGTATTTAAATTTTACAAGGGAATTGAACACGGAGAGATAAAATCTGTATCTGGAAGAGAGATAGATGCATTCTTAAAAAGTTCAGAAGAATATCTAAAAAGACTTGATAAATTATTCAAAGAGATAGAAAAAACCAAAGAAAAAGAAAATTTTTCAAACATATATGATACAGTAATGAGAGTAACAGAAGATGTTATTGGAAAAGATAAAAAATCAAAACCAGAAACAAAACTAAAAAAATACTGTGAACAAACTGGATTACCATTAAGATTAGTAGATACACTAAAAGCAACAATAAAAGCAAAAAAAGAACTGCAAGCAAAAAAATTAACAAAGGCAGAGATCAACAAACTTAGAAGAGAAACAAGAATTTATGTTAAAACTCTTGCAGAACACATTCAAAGAATCAACATAGCTGAATTAGAAAGAGCAACAATAAAATTCAGATATGGAAATTCTATTGGAGAAGTAATAATTCTTGGAGAACATGCATTTATAACACCAGATATAAATGCTGAAGAAAAAACAATACAAAAAACAAGAATTACTAAAGAAGGCGGATTAAGTAAGATAGAGTCTAGCAAAATTCAAGAGATGGAACAAGCAATAATGGAAAATCCCATCAAAGAAAGCTTATTCATCAAAGAAAAACTATTTTCTGATTTAAAAGGCATATTTGGAGAAAATTTAGAGATAATGCTTTGAGTATATCTCTAAATTGGTTAATTTTATTCAAAAGATTTATAATAGAATCGAGATTCTACAAATTGTACATAGTTTTAAAAGAAAATGGCAAAAAAATTCAAAACATTATATATCACAAAATCCAGAGATTTAGAGGACTCCTTATCTGTAGAAGTGAATAATCTCTACGCAGCACAACAAAGAGGGCATGACACTCACATAGTTCATCCTGAAGACTTTTTTGTCAAAAATAATAAACTATATGCGATAACTAGACAACCAAATGCTGCAACTTTATCAAGTATTGAATCATATGTAGAATATTTAAAAAATGACAAATTTATGATAGATGAACGTATCCCAGTAAATCAATTTGATATAATATTTTCAAGAACAGTACCAAAATCTCGTGAAGAATCTATAAATGATAATAATGTAATAAATTACTTGCAATGTATGAAAACTTTATACCCTGGAATCGCATTCATCAACGATCCTGATGCAATTTCCAAGGCAGGTTCAAAAATATATGATTCGTTAGTTCTAGGAGAAGTATTACCTGACACACACATAACAAAGGATGAAGAAAGGATAAAAGGAATCTTGAAAAAAGGTGCCGAATGGATTGCAAAACCAGTTCACGGACTTGGAGGTGCAGACATTATAGGAATAAATAAAGATTATAAAAAGAATCTAGGAGCACTAATCCAATTATTACTAAGAGATTTATATTCCTCAACTAATGAACCTCGACCATTTATTTTGCAAGATAAAATAGAAGGTCTTGAAAGAAGATTAGTCTTATTAAACGGATCTGAATTATTAGGATCTTATAAAAAAATAATAAGTGATGAAGATATGAGGGGAAATTCAGAAATGGGTGCAGAATATGAAGATTATAAACCAACAGATATCGATTATAAACTAGTTTCGAAAATAGCACCCCAATTACAAAAAGATGGATTATACCTAACAGCAGTAGATGTAATAGGTCCAGAAACTAAAGCAACTTTAAAAAATACTAAAATATTAGAATTAAATGCGCGTTGTCCTCAATGGGGTAAAGGAATAAAAGATAGAATAAAAATTGAAACAATGAGCGATAGAATTATTGAATTTTCAGAGGAACTTTATGCCAAAAAAAATTAAGATAGGATTTATGTATTCTGAAAACTCCGGTAAGGCACCTCATAATTCAGAGATTAAAGGGTGGCCTAACGGAATAACTTATGCATCAATCATAAATGGGATTTCAGAAAAAGGAGGAGAACCATATAATCTAAAATGGGACGATATAAATGAAAACCTGACTGTAGGATCATTATATGATTTATCTGAACCAAAAACCCTTTCAGATGTTTCATTAGAATACTTAGATGTTTTATGTTTTATGGGTTTTGGAAATGTTTTAGAAGTAAGAAAGAAAGATAAAGAACTCTGCAATATTGTGAAAAAATTAGATGAAACTCAAATTATTCCGACCATTAATCCTGCAAAAACTGTTCTCAAAGCTAGAGAAGGGAAAAAAAGATATTTAATAGATCTAGCTAGAAATAATATATCAGTTCCAGACACATATATAGCAAACTCCCTTACAGAGGTTTATGATATGTCATTTGAATTACTAGCAAAATATGGAGGATATGTGACTAAACCACTAAATGGATTTGGAGGATATGGTGTTGAAAAATTTCCAGGAGGAGATTCAAAAACTATTGAAAATATTTTAAAGGAAGATAAAGAGATAATAGTTCAAGGTTATGTAGATAATATTCAAGAAACTGGAGAAAGGTCAGTTTTTATATTTGGAGAAAATGTAAACTACACAGTTCTCAAAAAATCTTCAGGATTCAAAACAAATGTTACTGGAAATCTCTATGGAGTAGATAGATCAATTGTACAATGTACAAAAGAAGAAGAAAAATTATCATTTGAAGCTAAAGAACTTATTGCACCAGAAGCAATGATTGTACGTGCAGATTTAATAGGTCACAGAAATAATCCATATGTTGGAGAAATTACTCTCTCTTCAATAGGATTACATACTGCAGTGTTTGAAAACAAAGAAAATCTTGCAGTAGAAGGATATTGGAACTTGATAAATAGTTTAGTTAAATAAAAATGTTTTATAACACAATTTCTAGGAAGATTGAAAAATTAGAAGAAATTTTCACATTTAATAAAGTGGAAGATTCAAAATTATTAATTGCTATCCCTCATGGAGGAAGCCACATACCAAAAGCATCACTTTCATTCTTAGATTATGAAAATGAATTATTCCCTTTAGAAATAGACCAATCTGTTAATGACATATATAATATTCCAAAATTTTCATTTGCAGGAACCTCAGTTCATAGACATGTTGTAAACTTAAATAAACAAAAATACAAATCTGGAGAATTAAATATTTTCAGAAAAGTCGGATTCAATGGGGAAAACCTATACAATACAAAAATATCAGAATCAGCTAGAAATAAATTAACAAAAACATATTATGATCCATTTTTCAATTTTATTAAAGATGAGCTATATAGAATTAGAGAAATTAATGGGGACGCATTCTTATTGAATGCACATTCTATGGAAGCAAATACGCCAAAAGTTAACTTATATCTAGAAGACTCGAAAAGACCTGATTTTTGTTTAGGAACAAACTTTATGCAATCTATAGATTCTAAGATTTTATCTGATTTTTACAGCGCTTTGCACTCACATACAACTAGTTATTTTGGATCAGATATCTCAATAGATATAGATGACCCATTTGTCGGAAGAGTAGGATTAACTAAGACATTCGGACAACCAAAAAATGGGCTAAATGCATTGTTATTGGAAATTAATCAAAATCTATACTTCTCAAATATGAAATCAGACAAAATAGTTGTTGAAGCACTAAATAATATCATTGAGAAAACTTTAGAGGATATTATTTAGTTGAATAAAACAAAACATTTTTAAATAGTCAAATTTGCCTAAAAAGTTGAAATGGAAGGAATAATTGTTAATTACAGAGGAAGTCATAAAACTCAGTATACAAATCAAATGATAGTAAAGGTTATTGGAATTGATTCTAGAGATGAAGCTAAAGAATTAATTAAGAAAACAGTGACTTGGATAACACCTTCTAAAAAAGAAATGACTGGAACAATAATGAAAGAACACGGAAATAAAGGCGCTGTTCGAGTAAAATTCGAAATAGGACTTCCAGGTCAAGCAATAAGTACAAGGGTGAAAATAGAATAAAATGGCAGCTTTAAGAAAAGGACATTGTTACAAACACAATACAACTAGACCTTATACTAGAAAATCAAAATATAGAAAAAAAGGGTTCATTAAATCTATGCCTGCATCAAAATTAGTAAGATTTCATATGGGAGATCCAAAAAAACAATTCCCAAAAACAATAAGATTAGTTACAAAAGAATATTTCAATATAAGACATAACTCATTAGAATCTTGTAGAATTCTGGTAAATAGACAGTTACAAGCTGCACTAGGACCAAAAGGATATCATTTCAAAGTTAACCTTTATCCACATCATGTATTAAGAGAAAATAAGATGCTTACAGGAGCTGGAGCGGACAGAATGCAGTCCGGTATGAAGCACTCATTTGGAAAACCTATGGGTCTTGCAGCAAGAGCAAAAAAAGGATCTACAATATTTCTTGTGAATACTAATGAAAAAGATGTAGATACTGCAATCAAATATCTTAAAAGAGCTGGTCCAAGATTACCTGGAAGAGTTGAAATACAGATAGAATGAAAAAAACAATAAATAACCTATTAATTGGAGCAGGACTAACAGGAATGCTCTCCTTCTCAGAACCAATTAAAGCACAAGAGCTATATACAGAATGTTTAGCTAAGGAAGTAGCAGAATACACTTTAAATGAGGGGAATCAATTATCTGGTGGAAACTATTACTCAGAATTCTATGACAATGGGAAACACTATATAATCAGATTAAGAGATAGTGGAGAATTTGGAGAAATAGATAGAGAAGATATTCTAAATATAAGAGTGCGAAAAAAAACCCATAATATGAAATATGGTGCGGGAGTAAAATTTGACATATCTATTGAGGATTTTGTAGACCACGGAGTTGATGCACTTCAACCTTGTCAAGGTGGAGATTCATATAAAATAAAAAAACTGATTTGTAAAATCGGTTCTGAAAGATCAATAATAGAAGATAGAAGAATTCCAAAAAATCAAAAAACTCCAGAACAAAGATATGAAAAAGTTTTAGAAGAAATTTACAAACAAATTGAAGAATAACAAATAGATCTATCTCTCATAATAAATACAAATTATAGAATCTTCTTTTTCATATAAAAATAAAATGATTAAGTGAATATGAACCTTCCAGTGTACAGAAATATTTATATAATTACAATTCCCAGGCAATCTATAAAAAAGAGGAAAAATGGTAAATATAGCTTGGTTCAAAGATATCTTGAAAGAAGATATTGCATTAGTTGGAGGAAAAGGCGCTAACCTTGGAGAGATGTTTAATGCAAAATTCCCAATACCTTCAGGGTTTGTAGTAACATCAGATGCATATAAAGAATTTTTAAATCGGACAGGAATCCAACCAAAAATAAACGAAATTCTTTCAAATTTAAACATAGAAGATACAAGATTATTAACTAGCAAATCAAAAGAAATTGAAGAATTAATTCTTTCTCAAGAAATTCCAGAAGAAATTACATCAGATATAACAAATGCATATAATAATATGAATGTTAATACTGAAGCCCTTCTAGCATCAAAAGCGGCACTAAGTTTTATACAAGCTGGAAGAGAATATCCATTTGTAGCAGTAAGATCTTCAGCAACAGCAGAAGATTTACCTACAGCATCATTCGCAGGTCAACAAAATACTTACTTAAATGTCAAGGGTGCAAAAAACATAATTCAGGCAGTAAAACAATGTTGGGCATCACTATATACTGCTAGAGCAATATATTACAGAGAGAAAAATAACTTTGAACATTCTAAAGTATTCATAGCAACAGTAGTTCAGAAAATGATAAACTCAGAAAAAGCAGGAGTGATGTTTTCAATGAATCCTGTAACAAATGATAAATCTGAAATAATTATTGAAGCAGGGTTTGGATTAGGAGATGCAATAGTATCTGGAACAATTTCTCCAGATAGATATGTTGTAGAAAAAGATCCATTAAATATAAAAGATAAAAAAATTCAAAAACAAGAATGGATGTTCACAAGAGATGAGGCAACCGGAAGAACAACCAAAAAAGAACTTCCAGAACACAAAGCAAATATGCAAAAACTTTCTGATGAAGACATAATCAGATTGGCAACAACTGCAAAAAGAATTGAAAGATATTATGATTTTCCACAAGATATTGAATTCGCAATAAACAATAGCGGAACATTCATAGTTCAAACAAGGCCAATCACAACTATTCAAAAAACAGAAGAACGAATGGGAGAAAAAGTAATAGAAAAAAACCAAGGAGAATCATTGCTTACAGGAGTATCTGCATCTCCAGGAATAGGTTCAGGACAAGTTAAGATAATTAATAACATGGATGAGCTCAACAAGATCCAAAAAGGTGATGTTTTAGTTGCAAAAATGACTAATCCAGATTATGTCGCTGCAATGGAAAGAGCATCTGCAATAGTAACAGACGAGGGAGGTTCAACCTGCCATGCAGCAATAGTTTCAAGAGAGATGGGAATACCTGCAGTAGTCGGAACAGAAAGAGCTACACAAATCTTGAAAGAAGGTGATAAGATTACAGTTAACGGGACAGAAGGAAAAGTTTATTCTGGAATAACCGAACAAGAAAAAACAGAAGAAATAGTAATAGAACCTATAGAAAAAAAGAAAACAATAACCAAAATAAAAGTAAATTTAGATATGCCAAGATTAGCAGAAAGAGCAGCATCCACAGGAGCAGATGGAGTAGGATTACTGAGATGCGAGTTTATGATTTTAAGAGAAAGAGAACATCCTAGTTCAATGATAAAACATGGAGAAAAAGAAGTTCTTGTTAATAACTTGACAGAAGATATAATCAAAATAGCAAAAGAGTTTAAGGAAGACCCAGTTTGGTACAGAACTCTTGATGCACCAACAGATGAATTCAGACATATGAAAGGTGGGGAAAACGAGCCGAAAGAAGATAATCCGATGATGGGTTGGAGATCTATTAGGAGAGACCTAGATGAACCAGAATTACTCAGGGCACAATTTGAAGCAATAAAACGAGTACATGAAGCAGGATTCAAAAATGTTGGGATAATGATACCATTAGTAACTCACATAGATCAAGTAAAAAAAGCTAAAGAAATACTAAGAGAAGTAGGACTTGAACCACAAAAAGATATAGAATTCGGAATTATGGTCGAAACTCCTGCAGCAGTCCAAATTATAGAAGAATTTTGCGAAGAAGGAATAGATTTTGTGAGTATAGGAACAAACGATCTAACTCAATTTACTCTAGCAGTAGATAGGAATAACTCAAAACTACAAAACTTATATGATGAGATGCATCCAGCAGTTCTGAAACAAATAAAATATGTAATAAATATCTGTAAAAAAAATAATGTGAAAACAAGTATCTGTGGACAGGCAGGATCAAACGAAACAATGGCAAAATATCTAACAAAAATAGGAATAGATAGTATATCGTCAAACATAGATGCAGTTCAAAAGATCAGTAAAGTCGTTGCAGAAGAGGAAGAAAGATTGCTTCACGAATCAAGGAATAGGAACCTTTATAAATAAATAACTACTACGAAGTAACACTATTTAATAAAAATGTCGTTTAATAAACCTGAATATTTAAAATATTTTGAAGAGTATATTATGTGGAAAGGATTTAATATAGAATTTAATAAAAATCCCCAAAAACCAAGATTAAAACATGATATTTCTGTAAAACTTTTTAACAATCCTAGTTATTTAAACAATGCACCGATAGATGTTATAGCAATGTATGTAGGTGAAAAAGAAAGAGATAGTGTAGCAGAATTAAACGAACAAACTCAAAATAATTTAGACTATTTAGTTGAGGATTTAGTATCAGATATTAATAATCCTCAAGAAGCAGCACAAATAATAACTCAAATGCCTTATAATGGTGCAGGAAAATATGAAGGATTAACAGGACTGCACAAAAGTATACAAAATGCAGAAGAAGTATACAAAAATAAAGACATTAATACTGCAGCAAGGGACTTAATAGAGAAATACGGTGTTGAAAAGGCTATCATATACCATGCAGGATCACATCCTGAAAGTTTATTTGACATATATCAAGGAATTATTGAAGCTAGAGCAATAGAATTGATATATGGATTAACAAATAAAGAATCAGGAGAACTAAAAGATAAAGAATTTGGAAATTATATAAAATATCTAACAACAAATCCTGACGATAATGTAAGAACAGATTTATTAGAAAAGATGGGAATTACTTTTTATCAAAAAGAAATGACTAAAAAATAATTATTTTTTAGATTCTAATTTTATTATTTTTTCCCTTTCTAATAGTCTAGAACTAATAGACCTCATAACTCTTTCAAATTCAACAGTACTATCAAGATATTTATCAATGTCTGCACCTCTCAAATGTTTAACATTACCATGAGCAACATCGCGAGCAAGATGGTGCATCTCATTAAACATTGAAACATATTTCTTATTTAATCGTTTTTCCCTAACAAATACAACATCAAGCATATCGCCAACATGTTCAGGACTAGGAGGAACTTGTCCAGCAGCCATAAGAGCTGCATGAGCAGAATCTACCATCGCCCAATATAAATTTTCAATCGAACTCACAACATTAAATTTTGCTCTAGAAATATGTAGTGGAGCTCTTCGCAAAGTAGTAAACACTGCTTCAGGGGTAGGCCTTATCTTACCTTTAGCAAGCAAAACTTTCATAGGACCAAAGAATCCACCAAAATCAATCAAAGGCTGACCGTATCTTATAACATTAATAGCAGTAGGATCTCCAATCCTTATCTCTTCCCAAAATGCACTTAAAGTAACAGTATTAATATGAATTCCCTTACTATAATTTTGAGCAGCAACTAATTTACCAAGTTCTTCCCTATACCATGCAATAAGTTCTTGATCCCACTCAATAGCACAATCATCAATTACAATAACAATATCAATATCGCTGCCTTTCTTAATTTCACCTTTAGCAACACTACCAAAAAGAACAATAGATTTGATTACTTCTTTGAATTGTTTATAAGTTTTTGTTGCAAAATCATAAGCAATATCATAATCACTCAAAATTTTCTTAGACTTTGTGATCTTCTTTTTAGGAACCTTAAGTTTTTTTAATTTTGTAATCTTTTTTTTCTCAACCAATTTATCACCGCTTTAAATTAAATTAATTTTTATTATTTAAAAATGTTTTTATTCTCCTTCCTTTCTATCTGCACCAAGTTCTAAGGGTAAACCTGAAAATCCGCCACTATATTTCTGACCAGTTAAAAGATCTTGATATCCCAAAGTATAAGATGAATAAAAATCTCTAGACTGTGCCCAGGAAGGTCCATTATTCATAGAATATAAAGGCGAATTAAGACTTTCGAGAGTATGAGGTACAGGATTCTGATTAAAATTATTAATAAAACCTCCAGACTCATTAACATAAACTCTATCAATATCTTCTTTTTGTAGTTTTTTAATCATTTCTTTTATAGGCACTTCACCCATCCCTGGAGCCAAATGACTATCAGTATATCCAAAATTATCAGTAAGATGAACATGTTTAACATATGGTGCAATCTTCTCAGTTTCTTTAATAACATCTTTCTCAGTATATCCAGATTTTCTCAATTGAAATATGTGACCAACATCCCATGTAGCACCAATTAATTTTTCAGCAACTTTATCCGCTTCTGAACTAGACATCCCTTTTTCTTTAATCAATTTACTAGAAAATTCACTTCTTGAATCTTTGATTAATTCTTTCATACTATCTGCTCTAGATAAAACAGATTCTGGAACCCAATTCTCAACAGCAATAATTGGAGAATTATGGCCATATTTACCATAAGAATGCATAGCAAGATTGGAAAGAGTTTCAGTAGTTTTTTCTTTCGCAAAGTTTTCGGCAGTATCATAAAGTTTTGGCGCAGGTAATGAACTAATATGTTTCATTAAATATCCAGAATCAATTTTTTGTCCGACTTTATCTTGCAATTCCTTATCTATTTGTCTATATCCTTCATTATGAATCTTAACTATTTTGTCATAATCATCTGGAGAAGCATTACCTATAGCTTTATTTATCCTTTCTCTGCCTCTCTTTTCTATATCTAATTGAACCCTATATTTATCCCCAAGATTATCAAGCATTCTTTTATTTTTCTTAGCAACTCGCTTCTCAGATTTAGTTTTAGGATCATAATAAGTATTATATAAATGATTTAAGTTTTGTAAACCAAGCATTATATGATTATCATACTCACCCATATGACTTTCATGAGTAATCACCCTTTCATGCATATAATTAAATTGTTCAATATCTTGTTCAGGGACTGGCAAATTGTTTCTTTTCAGATAAAGAACTCTTTGATAATCAGAATTAGCTTCAATATTCAATTTCATCATATTTATTTCATCCTTGGATTTTTCATAACTCATAAGTTTTAATTTCTCTTCTTGCCACTTACTCTCATTCAAAACATCTAATCTAGCCTCAGGTGTAAACGTTTTCTCTCCTTCGATATACTGTAATTTTTCATATCTCAGGGGAACAAGATTACCAGATTCTTTTTCAACAGCAACAACCATTTCTTTTTCATTAGGAACACCTTTCTTCCAACTAAATCCTGGAACCCCCCCAGTAGAATGCATATTAAGTAAAACATTTCCTTTTGGATCAATCTTGTGGACCCTATCTACTACAGATTTCATATAACGTTCTGTATCTTCTCTGTTCTCTTCACTCCACTTACCTTCTTTACTAAATCCTGCAAGATCAACCATAGGTGCATGCATAGAGACTTTGGTATCTGTTAATTTTGCCAATCTTCCCATCTCTCTAAAATGTTCTGATGGAATTGACTCAAAAACATCTTCACTAAGTGCACCAACTTCAACATTTTTTACACCCTCATTCAAACGCATACCCAATTCATTCAATTGATTTGGAGTACTAGGATTAGTAGTGCTAGCTTGTACGCCAAACGGAAGATAGAAAGAACCTTCATCCATACTTCCCCTATATTCTTCATGAAAATTATTACCCATTATTTATCTCCAATAGATTTAGGTTTGTACATAACCCTTTTTTCTTGTTCGCCCTTAATCATATCATTAATTTCAAGATTTGTGGAATCTTTATTTTCAAACAACCTTTCATCCTGTCCTAAAGAACTATAACCCTCATCGCCACTATTAGAAGAATTTATAGAAACATAATCCTCGGAAGGTTTATTCTGAACAGAAGAGTAATCACCAGCTACAATTTGATCAGATTTATCAGCCTCTAAATCAGATTTATCTATAGTAGTAATCTTTTCAAGTCCTTCTAAACTTGTTGATTCGATTCCAGAACTAATTACTTCTTCAGATTCAACAACACCTCCAAGAGACTTAATAACTTTTTCAGAATCCAAACTTTCAAGAACTCTTTCAAGTTGTTCTTTCATTTCAGAACTATCAGTTTCAGAAATTATTTCTTTCAATCTAACAATCCTTTCATCCAAAGAATCAAATACTTCCAATTCTTTTTTAATTTCATCTAACTTATTTACCATGTAATCATCCTATGAGCTTTCTTAAAAATATCATATAATAAAATACAATTGCCTGCTGCTGCACTCTGAGTAGCTTTCATAACTTCTTTTTCTCTGTATTTTCCAGCAGATTTAACTTCTAAACCAAACAAAGCTTTTGTACCTGACCCAAATGCCTTACCTAAATCTCCAAATCCAGAACCTAAACTTTCAAAAATTCCAGACTGCTTAACTTTAATTTCTTGTTCAGTATCCTTGCCACTATCAAGGAAATGATCTATATCTTCTTGTAAATTTTTCAAACTAACTTCAGTAAGATTCTCAACCAATCCCATATCTTGAAACACTTCATGTTTCTCAATATCAGTTATATCTTCTTTAGTCATAGCATATGCCCTGAAAAAAATATCAATCACTCCAAAATTAACATACTGTTGACCACTTTCCATCCTAACCGGTTGAGGCATAGTTCTAAATAAAAAGTTAACTTCTAAACAAGCATAATTTTCATTATCAAATCTAAACTTCTGATAGGTAGGGTGCACTCCTTTCGGATCAATCTTTTTCTTAGCCATTAAAGTTAATTCCATTTTCATACTACTAAAGGCAGAAACCATATCCGGACTAGGCAAACCAGATTTTGTTTTGAACTCAGTCATACCCAATTTATTAGCTGCTCGAAGATAAGGTTTGGCCCATTTAGTATAAAGCCTTAAAGAATCAACTTGAGATTGCAAATAATTCAACTCAATAGAATAACGCTTTCTCAATTCACTTTCACCAATCACTCTCCACTTAAGATACTCTGCAAATTTTTTCTTCAAAATAATTTTAACTCTTTTATTTAAGTCAAATTTATTAATATCCTTTAATTTATTAACTTGAAAAAACGCATCACGAAGTGTAACAAACTGTAAATCACCTCTTGCAAGATTATTTATGCTCCCTATACCAGTTTTTATATCGACTTGATCCATCCACACAGATTTTAAAGAATACTCTGCAGCCTGAACTTTTGAATAATCTTTTTGTTTTTTTGGATCGGCATCATCATAAATTTCGAGCCGCATTTCCATCTCTCTAAGATTATAAATTAAATTTAATATACTTCTTACAATAGTATTAACGTGTCCAAGAATTTGTATTGCTCTATCTTGCATAATCGAAGCTTTTTGAGACATCTCACCAAAATACCCTCCACCTACACTAGCCTCAAATTCTTCTTCAACCTTATCAACTTCAAGGCCCATACCACTAGGTTTTTTATTTCTCATAAAATCCAACACCCAGAAATAAACAGGTTCTAAACCTTGTTGAAAAGTATCATAAATTATATGATATTCAATAGGATCTCCATTACTTAATCTAACCAAACTCTTCTTTTTTATTAACTCGACAAGTTTCTTCCTTACAGCCTGCTTTTCACTAGCAGTTAACTTCTTATCCTTAAGTTTCAATCTAAGAGTTTCAATACTGTCTGCCATAAGTTGAAATCAGGTTTAGAACTTTTTAAAGATTTCTATCTAGAAGGGCATCCCTCAATTTTACAGGACTAACAGATTTACTTTGAGACAACTCACCAGTTTCAAATAATTTCTTAATCTTAGTAGAAATATCATAATCAGTTACGAGTACCTTACCCTTTGAAAAATCTTCAAACTTAGATAATTTAATGGAATCTGATAGACTAGTATTTGATGAAGGTACATAAAAAGACCTAGTTGCAATCAATAAATCAGCATTAGAATGAATATTATCAAGATTTGTTAACATAACTCCATCATATTTAATATCTAAATGCTCTTTTGACTCAATTATTTCAGTAGGATACACTAATTTTATTCCATCTAATGAAAAATTATCTGTAGTTTCAGAATATAAGAAAAAATGATCGAATGATCCAGAAACCAGCGCAGAACTATCTAATACTGGCAATAGGGGAACTTCATAATTTCCAAAGTTATTCCCAAATCTTAGTATTTTTTCCATTTTATCTAATAAATCGAAACACATAACCTATATAAATCTTTAGAATCCATAAAAATTGATGAAAAATAACTTTCTACTACTAACTTTATTGATAATAATAATCGATCAACTAACAAAGATTTCACTAAAAAATATATCTGGAGGGATAATAACATACACTACCAACACAGGGGCAGCTTTTTCACTATTTCAGAATTCAACAAACATATTAATACTAATTTCAGGAATTGTCGCAATATCTGTAGTATATTTCTATAAAAAATACCCAAAATCCTACATTCCGTTAGCATTTATCTTAGGTGGGACAATTGGAAATCTTATTGACAGAATATATTTTGGATATGTACGAGATTTTATAGATCTAAAAATCTGGCCAATTTTTAATGTTGCAGACAGCTTCAATGTAATAGGAGTTACGATACTTATTTACTTAATTCTAAAAGAAAAGATATGAATACAAACATTTATAAAGGGATAATTTGTTATCACTACATGATAAAGAAATTTTATGAAGGAAATTTTGAAGGAGAATATAGTTTACCTACATTTTCTACTAGATTAAACTTAACAAAGAATATAGAACAAAATGGCTTTTCAATCAAAAAGAAGAGCGATACTGAAAGTTTAATAACTAAATCTTGGAACTATTTATTAGAATCAAATGAAAATGTCCTTATCAGTTATTTCTGTACTAGAACACATAAACAATTTAATACAGATGGAACTTTAAACAAAGTAAGAAATTTCTTCACAGGACCATATTCAGTCAATTTTGACAATGTGGAAATATTCCTATCTGGAGAAAAAGAAAACATAAAACAGGTTGAAGGAATTCTAGAAAAAAGAATTGATAGTTTATTCTAAGAGAAAACTTTAAATAGAATCCAATCAAAAACTATTATATGGATAAATATGATCTAATTACTCGTAATTTACAAGAAGTTATAGAAGAAAAAGAATTAAAAGAATTATTGAAAAAAAAGAAAAACCCTTCAGTATACTGGGGCACAATGCCAACAGGAAGTGTTTCTATAGCTTATTTCTTTCCAATGCTAAAAATAGCAGATTTTCTAAATGCAGGACTAAAAGTTAAAATTTTATTAGCAGATTTACATGCAGCATTAGATAGCGTACCTTGGGAAATTCTAGAAAAAAGATACGAATACTATGAGGAATTAATCTTAACAATCTTAAAAACAATAAAAGTAGATGTAAGTAAATTAGAATTTGTAAAGGGTAGTGAATTACAACTAAAAGAAGAATACTTCCATGACTTATTGAAACTTAGTACATTTTCAACAATCAATGCTTCAAAAAAAGCGGCCTCAGAAGTAGTTAAACTTGGAGACAATCCTAAACTATCTGGAATTATTTATCCATTAATGCAAGCCTTAGATGAAGAATATCTAAAAGTTGATATGCAATTCGGTGGAATGGATCAAAGAAAAATAATGGTATTTGCAAGAGAATACTTACCGAAAATAGGATATAAAAAACGAATAGAATTATTAAATCCATTAATTAGAGGGCTAGTTGGAGAAAAAATGTCCTCCAGCATTGAAGCAACAAAGATAGATACCTTAGATGATGAAAAAACAGTAAAAAGAAAAATAAACAAGGCAGAATGTGTAACAAAAGATACTAATAATGGATTAATGGCACTGTTAGAATATTTTATAATGATCTTAAAACAAGACAGAAATGAAAAACTCATAATAGAAAGGCCCGAGAAATATGGTGGAAATCTGGAATATTCAACATATTCTGAAGTAAAAAAAGATTTTATAAGTGGAAACCTTCATCCACTTGATCTAAAAAATGCTGTGGCTACAGAGATTAATTTAATTCTAAAAAGTTTTAGAGAAAATAAAAAATTAATCAAACTTCATAAAGAAGCATACCAATGAAAACATTCACAAAACACCTAACAATTAATACAAAACAAAGAATTGATTTCATAAATATAACTTCAAAGATAGAAGAGATTGTAAAAGAATCAGAAATTAAAGATGGAATAATTCTAATCAATCCTATGCACATAACTGCAAGCATATTCATTAACGATGCAGAATCTGGACTAATTGAAGATTTTAAAGAATGGCTAGAAAAATTAGCACCAAAACAATTCAATTACCACCATCATCAAACTGGAGAAGATAACGGATTTTCTCATTTATGGAGAACAATAATGGGAAGAGAAACTTCAATTGCAATAACAGATGGAAAATTAGACTTTGGTACATGGGAACAGATATATTATGGTGAATTTGATGGGCAAAGAGATAAAAGAATTTTAATAAAAATAATAGGAAACTGATTATTCGACTTTTTTAGCATAAATTTCCAACCAATTTCTACCAGATTCTAACTCACTAATTTCTATCTCAATAATTTTAAATCCTGCATTTTTCAAATATTTTCTGAACTCTTCTTCTCCAAAATAAAAGAAATGTCTCGGCTCATTATCATATTTCTCTTGTCTAACTTCCTTATCACCCTCGCCTTCTCTAACAGAAATATACAAACCACCATTAGGAACAAGAACTCTTGAAAATTCTTTTAGAACAGAAGGAATTTCTTTCCGATTCATATGTACTAAACTAGCCATACTCCATATCCCATCAAAAGAATTATCCTTAAAAGTTAATTTTCTAAAATCCATCAATTTAAACTTTGCGCCAGAAACATTCTTTCTAGCGATTTTTAATAATTCTTTAGAAGCATCTACACCAGTAACTTCAAATCCATCTTCAATTAAATACTCCGAATCTCTTCCTGGACCACAACCTACATCTAAGATTTTTTTCCCAGGTAAAATAGAACTAAACTTAGATAATTGATATTGCATAATCCGATTTTTATTATATTCGAAATAAATTTTTGCAATCTTATTATATGTTTCAATCGCTTCACTAAACTTATCTTTCATAAGATTATTTAGAGGACAATATTTAAAAATGTTATTATTCTTCGAATATCATGGTACACACCCCAAATACTAAACCTTTCTTAAATAAGATACTACCTCTAATAAAAGAAATGAACAAATTAGAAAAACAAAAAAATAACTTTCAAATATCCATATTAGAACAAGAATTATCAAAAGAAGAATTTAATGATATGATTATTAAACAACATTATAAGGATCCAGAAGATTATGAAGGAGATTATCTTTGCAATAACATATATTTTAACAAAACAAATGAATCCCCTTGTACATTAAACAAAGATAGATGCGAATACATAACTAAATTAATGGGCAATAACTATATGCCTTGTGAAGCAATATATCTAAAATTAGAGAGAGAAAATGAAATTTAAGGCATACGGACATGAAAATGTTTTAGCAACCCACAAGAATACTTTTGAATTTACTAAAGATAACTATTTGACAAAACAAGGAGATTGTATAGTTGGAATAAAATTAGATAAACTACCTAAAGCAATAACCGGATTAATAAAAATAATAATATCAGTTGATGGGTTTAAAGAATATATAACTGCGGAAGCAAATCCTAAATTTAAACATGAAAGTGAATTTGTAATAAGAATCTCTGGTTTTTTAGATGATAGGACTTATGCAATACGGGCAGACAAAGCTGCAAAAGATTTTAGTAGAGAAATGATTGAAATATTGAAAAATCCAAATAAAGAAATTGAAATTGAAATAATCAATTATTAAAATTATTCAGTTTCTAAATCATTCTACGGAATGGGTCCAAGATATTCACCCAAATTATCTTCATCTGTACCAGGAGTTTTCCAATACGGATAACGGTTATAAGAATCATCCTCATAATAACGTGTATGGGGAGATAGATCATTATTCTTCTTATATTCATTATAATTAATTTTAAGAACTTCTGGAGTAGGATCAATATCATTTTCAAGATCTCTCTTCAATCCATTAGGCAACATAGTAAAAGGATCGATTCCATCAAATTCGTCAGTGTTTGCAGAGTTATCAGTATCCTTTAAAAGATTAATTATTGTCCATGCACATTGACACGGAGGATCTCCTCCCCCATACAAGCCAATGCTATCAAGCTTAGAAAGTAATTCCTCTTCGAACTCAGGAGAAGTTTTAATAATAAATATAGTCACCTCTGAACCATCATCTCCATAATATCCTGCCCCTCTCTCAACAATCCAATGATAAAGATAATCTTCTAATTGTGCACCACCCTCCTCACCACCAAATACTGCACAACCTGGCCTCCCCCCATTATATCTATAACTTCCACTAGGATCATATATTCTGTCATTTTCTTCCCCTGGTAAATTCAAAAATAAATTAGCATGGCTTCCTTCATCATAAATAGCGATCATTACTTCCTTCCCATCTGGATCAACATAATACAAAGGATTATTCCTAACATAACTATAAGGTTCATTCTCTTTAACAGGATCAACACTAGTGAACCTTCCCAAATCAGAATCATAATATCTTGCTCCAAAGTAATAAAGATCAGACTCATCCAATTCCTTTCCAGTTGCAAAAGCATACTTAACACCAGAATTAGAAACTTTCTGTCAAAAAGGCAGAGACTTAAACTCTTTCTCAACAGAACCAGAAGGATCAGTTACTAAACGATTACTCTGAATTCTATCTGAATGATAATAATTAATCGAAGAATCTTTAACACTAGCAACCAAACCAGCACCATAAACATAACGAGTCAAACCTTCAGAAGAAACTCTTTCAGAATCTTTTTCAACACTAACTTTAGGAACATCAATCTTACTAAATAAAGCATCAGAAGAATAACCAAAAGACATACTAATTATAAACCACGTTAAAACTAAAACTAATAACCTCTTTTTCATACTAAACAAATATAAACTATATATATAAAATTAACTAAATTATAATTCTACGACTCTTAGGTATGAAATTCATAATTCTTTCACTAAGACCCTTTCCACACCCGTAAAAATCGCCACCACTCTTTATCAAAACATATCCTTCATTCCCATCAAGCCATAAATCATTACCTGTAACCCAAAGATCCAAATGATCACTATCTATCTCAACAACATTTTTCTTTGCCAATTTTCCAACCATTTGACTTCCTTCAATACTCATTCTCACTCCATCTTTTTCAACAGTACAGAAATAAATACCAGTATGATTTAATCTTAAATTAGTCAGATCAAAGTTTGCATAATCCCTAGTTATAATATACACCCTATTCTTTTTAGTTATAAAAAAATATAAATCAGGCTTATAACTTTCTATCCCAAATTGTTTAGAAATATTACCAAGAATAACTTTCAATTCCTTACTCTTGATTGGTCTTAAACCGCTTTCATGCTTCTTTGCCATAATCTAATTCATAATGAGGGACTTAAAAACATTTCTAAAATTACTCGTCCGAATTTCTAAAATCCAACAATAATTTACTACCAGAATCATCAATAATTAAATAATCTCCATCAAACCATGCACCAGGGTTAATTACATGCCTCTTACTATCGACTAATTCAAATTTTCCACCTTCAGTCACAAAAAGCCCCTCAGAATGACCTCCATCAATTTCAAAACCATACATTCTATTATGGTCATGCCCTCGAAGTAGAAGTTCATAGCCTTCTTCTTTCATTTTTTTAAAGTTTTTAGGATAATCCCTATCTCCATAATCTATTCTAAACCATAAATCTTCTATTACTTCAGGACAACGGAAATAACTCATTAAACTGCCATCAAGTCCACCATGAACAACATATGCAGAACAATCACCAATTTTTGTTTCAACACCATGACAGTCCCCAGTCAATAATTTAGATAAATAATGTTTAGCTTCAGGATCTCCTTGCAGTTCATTATGTAACCCACCTACATTTTTACCTTGTTTAAACAAAGTATTAGAACTAATACTACTATTATAAAACACAGCATAATCATGATTACCAGGAACAACAATGGAATTTTTACCAGCTTCATTAAATTTCTGTTCAAAATCCATAACACTATGGATAACTTTTGTCTGATCAAAATCCCCAAGACAAATAAATGAATCAATTCCTTCAGAATCTACTAAATTCTCTAATTCATTAACTTCTCTTCCATGCATATCTCCAAATACTAAATATCTCATAATAATAAGAAAAATAGGTCATTTAAAAACCTTATCAAAACTATTGACAAGAGTCACAATAGATTTTATAAACTAAAACAAAGAACTAACAAAAATGAAAGATTTATTCCCTTACGATACTCTTAGAAAAGGCCAAGATTCATTCATAAAAGTAGTGAGAACGGCAATAAATTACAGAAAGGATGTGCTAGCACAAGTTCCCACAGGAGTGGGAAAAACCGCAGCAGTACTAAGTGCTACACTAAATTATGCGATAGATAACAACAAAAAAATAATTTTTCTAACTTCGAAACATACACATCATAAAATTGCTATAGATACACTAAGAGAAATAAAAGATAAACATAATATAAAACTACAAGTAGCAGATTTTATAGGAAAAGTTCATATGTGTGGGAGAACAGATATCGATCCTCAAAACGCGCCAAACTTTCCAGATTTTTGTAGACATTTAATAGAAAATAAAGATTGCGAATACTATGAAAATTTTCACAACAAAAGTAAATTTTTTCAGAATAAAAGTTTATTCGAACAACTAAAAAATAATATTTATCATGTAGAAGAATTAATTGATAAATGTAGAGAAAAAGGAGTATGTCCATACGAAGCTACAAATATGATTGCAAAAGAAAGCGATGTTATAGTTGCAGATTATTTTCATATGTTAGACTCTGGAATGAGAGATTCATTTCTAAAAAAGATAAAAAAAGAATTAAAAGACTGTATAATAATTTGGGATGAAGCACATAACATTCCTGGACGTGCAATGGACCTAATGAGTAGTTCGACAAGCACCATATCTCTAACTAATGCTCGAAAGGAGGCACTCCAAGTAGATGAAGATCTGGCAGATGAGATAGTAGAAATAGAACTTAAATTAAATTCTTTAGCAAAAAAATACAAATCAGAAGAAAATCTTGTTTCAAAACAAGATTTTGGAAAATTTAGTTCAACAACTATAGATAAATTAAATGTAAAGGCAGAAATAATTTTAGAAAAGAAACAACATAGTTATTTAAGAGGCTTAGCAAGATTTCTAAGTAGTTGGAATATAGAAGGAAATGAATTTACAAGAGTTCTGAGAAATAAAAAAACAAGAAATGATAAAAAAATTACAATACTAGAAAAAAATTGTTTAGATCCTGCAACAACTATGAGTGAAGTAATAGCAGGAGCACACTCAAATATATTTATGAGTGGAACCCTTTATCCTTTAGAAATGTTTGAAGATTTATTTGGTTTAGAATTGCCACTAAAAGTAGAATATCAAAATCCATTTCCAAAAGAAAATAGAATAGATATGGTAGTTCCTGGAGTAAGTACGAAATATACAGAAAGAAATGAGAAAATGTACACAAAAATTGGACAATATCTGAGTAATATCATTGAAATGATTCCAAATAACAAAATAGTATTTTTCCCAAGTTACAATATGATTGACAAAATAAAACCTTCTCTCTCTTTAGTAGACAATGTCTTAATAGAAGAATCAGGCATGACAAAAACAAAAAAAGAAGAAATCCTAGAAAAAATGAGAAAATCTACAAACAATACACTATTAGCAGTAAGTGCTGGAAGTTTTGGAGAAAGCATCAATCTAGAAGGAGATGCATTAACCGGAGTAATTATAGTTGGAATACCTTTCGCAAAATTCGATTTAATGTCAAAAGAATTAGTAAACTATTATGATAATAAATTTGGAAGAGGGCAAGAGTATGGATATACGATACCTGCATTCATTAAAGTACTACAAAATGCTGGAAGATGTATAAGAAGTGAGACAGACAGAGGATCAATAATATATCTCGATGAAAGATACGGATGGAGCATCTACTCAAAATACTTTCCAAAATCAACAATGCCTAGAAGTGGCGGAAGTTCGAATGATCTTGAAGAATTTTTTAATTCAGATTCAAAATGATAAATTAATATTCAATAAATTTATAAACTTCTAAGAGGAATTTAAATATAATGGATATAAAAAAAACAATTTACATTCTAACATTACAAAATGCAATAAAATATAATGGAAAAGCAAATCCTGGATCAATTATGGGCCTAATATTTGGTATGGATCCAAAATTAAAACAAAAAGCAAAAGAGATTTCTAAAGAAGTTCAAGAATCAATAAAAAAAGTAAACTCTCTATCTCTAGAAGAGCAAAAGAATCAATTGAAACAAACTGGGGAAATAAAAAAAGAAAAGAAACAAGAAGCAGGAATCTTTGATTTCTTAAAAATAAAAAAGGGTGAAAAAATAATTACTGCATTTCCACCAGGACCAGAAAAATATCCTCATATCGGCCATGCTAAAGCATTACTACTAAATTATTTATTGGCAAAAGAATATGGGGGCAAATTTGTACTAAGATTTGAAGACACTAATCCCAGATTAGTAAAAAATGAATTCTATGAGATAATGAAAGAAAATTTTAAATGGCTTGGAGTAAAATGGGACAAATTACAATACGCTTCAGATAATATGGACTTATTTTATAGCCTAGGTAAGAAATTAATCAAATCTGGAGACGCATATGTTTGTTATTGTGAACGGGAAATTGCAAGCAAAAATAGAAGAGCAGGAATAGCCTGCGATTGTTCAAAACAAACCAATCAGTTAGAAAAGTGGGATAAGTTTTTCAAAGCAAAACAAGGATCAGCAATAGTTAGATTAAATATAGACATGGAGCACAAGAACACAGTAATGAGAGATCCTGCAATCTTCAGAATAATCGACGAAAAACATGCGAGATTGGGCAATAAATTTAGAGTATGGCCAACATATGATTTTCAAAATGCGATTATGGATGGAAAATATGGGATAACTCATAGATTAAGAAGTAAGGAATTTGAATTAAGAAGTGAATTACAAAGATATATTCAAAAGTTACTAAAACTGAAAACAACGACAACTTACGAATTTGCAAGATTCAATATGGTTGGAGTTCTTAGTAGTGGAAGAGAAATAAGAGAAAAAATAGAGAAAAAGGAAATTTCGGGATGGGACGACCCAAGACTTACAACATTAGTTGCACTCAAAAGAAGAGGATTTCTACCAAAATCGATAAAAGATTTTGTTGTATCTACTGGAATCTCAAAAACAGAATCAAAAGTAACATGGGATTCATTAATAATGATAAACAAAAGGTACCTTGATAGGGATGCGAACAGATATTCATTCATAGAAGATCCTCAAAAAATTAAAATATCTGGAACAAAAGAAGATACAATCAAAATGCCTCTTCACCCAGAAGAAAAAAGAGGATTTAGAAAATTAAAAATAAATAAAGAATTTTATATTCAAAAATCAGATAAACCGAAAAAAGACAAAATATACAGATTTATGCATTTATTTAATTTCAAAAATAATAAGTTTATTTCTGAAGAATATGATCAAAGTTTTAAAGCAAAACTAATCCACTGGTTGCCAGTCTCAGAAGAAAATATAAAAGTAGATATAATCATGAACGATAACAAAATAACTGAAGGTTTAGCTGAGAAAACAATAAAAAAAGTAAAAATTGGAGAGTTAATTCAATTTGAAAGATTTGGATTCTGCAGATTGGATAAAAAAACAAAAAATAAATACATATTCTATTTTACACACAAATAAAATGAAAATTGTAAGTGCTTGTTTAGCAGGAATTGAATGTCGATGGGATGGAAAATCAAAACCATGTCAAAAAGTAATAGACTTAGTTAAAACTGGCAAAGCGATACCTATCTGTCCTGAAGAATTAGGAGGATTGGCAACTCCGAGAGAACCATCAGAACAAAAAAACAATAAAATTCTAACAAAAAGTGGTAAAGACCTTACTCAAGAATTTGAAAGTGGAGCAGAAAAAGCATTAAGAATAGCCAAGCTTAATAATTGTACTAAAGCAATCCTAAAATCAAAATCTCCATCTTGCGGTTCAAAAAAAATCTATGATGGAACTTTCTCCAATAAACTAATTGAAGGAGAAGGAATATTCACTAAGATTCTTAGACAAAATGGTATCAAAGTACTAAATGAAGACGAAATTTAAAATTCACTAAAATGCAAAGTTTTTTAAAGAGTTCAATTTAAAATCTTCTTCCATTTAAGCTAATTTTAACTTAAATTATTAATAACATGGCAAAAATAATATATGAAACAATCGGAGAAAACTATCAAGTAGAAGGACTTCCATACGAAGAAAACTTCCAATATGTTAGACCAGTAATACTAGATGGAGTTCCTTCAACTAAAGACATAATAGATTTACTTAGTAATTCAGATGAAAATACGCTAACAAACCCTTGGTCTACCCAAGTAATTAAAGGATTTAGAGATTATATCCCAACAACATTCAAAAGAATAACAAGTGACATGAAAGATAAACAACTAGAGGAGTTATTCGATGTTGATCAAAACTGGATTCCAGAGTCAGACAGACTTTTATTACAACTACAAACAGAAGTAGAAGCAAAGGCAGCAACTATCGATGCAGCAATAATTCACAGTAGAAGAGAATTAGGAACTGTTGTGAATAAAGCACATGTTGCTAACAGATTGTACAATATAGGTAGAATCTATGGACACTTAGATAAAAGAGATCCACCTTTCCTATTTGGAATAACAGAAGATGAAACTGAATGGGACAGAGCACTATCAGATATAAAATGTCAATTTATAGAATATATGAAGGAAATACCTATTGGACCAAGAGAATATAAAACAGAAATCATAAAATCAGAAGTGAGTGAAAAAGAGATAAAAGAGAACTATCCATATATTGAATGGTTTAAAGGAAAACTAGGAGACAACTATCTTGGAACACTACTTTATGGTTCTGCATCTAGAACAAACGATCCTTCAAAATTTGGAGATTATGATAATTGGGTAGTAGTTGAAGATATAAGAAAAGCTCATGAGGTATTAAAGGGAACAGCTCCTGCAGTGATAATTGAAGAAGATGGGACTAGAAAAGTTGTAGAAGACTGTCACGGGCATGGAGAAGAAATAAAACATCTTGGAATACACTTATTCCCAAATGACGAACAATACATGGTAAATCATATAAGATTCTTACATGATTCAAAAGAATTTATGGAGCACACTAAAGTGTTAGATGGAGAATTTCCATTTCCAAAAGTAGCAATGGATGAAATAGTAGAAAGGGGAATCTCCCATGCATATACAAAATTAAAAACAATCACAGGATCACTAAATTGGGCATACAGCTCACCTGAAAAAATACAAGGAAAACCTGCATTGTTTGAATTTATAGTAAAGAATATGCGTTTCTTTTTACAACACAGCCTTAATGCAACAGAGGAACCAAAATTCAGAGACAAAGAAGAATTAAACGAATTACTTGCAGAAAGAAATCTTTACCTTCCAGAATATAATGATGATTTAAATCATATAAGAGACTCTCTAATTTACTCAATGAGAGGAGTTTTACAACTTCAAAAAGAATTAATAGAATCAGAAAGAACTCCGAATCTAGAATTCTTAATTAACGAAGATAAAGCTAAGAAAAATAATATAGATTGGAATAAAGAGGACTTAACATAAACAAAACATTTAAAAACAAGCGCAGTCCGCTAAACATAACACATAATCATGGGGGAAATAAAATGGTTGCTGAAGTTTCAGAAGAAAAAATAAAAAAGGCTTATGAGGCAGTCGAATTGGCCAAAAAATCAGGAAAAATAAAGAAAGGTGTTAATGAAGTAACTAAGATTGTAGAGAAAGGAATAGCAAAACTAGTTTTAATTGCAGGAGATACTTCTCCTAAAGAAGTTATTATGCATTTGACACCACTTTGTAAAGAAAAAAATATAATTTTAGTTGAAGTTCCAAGTAGAGAAGAGCTAGGTGCAGCAGCAGGACTAAGCGTCCCAACAGCAGCAGTAGCAGTAGTAAAGGAAGGAGAAGCTAAAACTATAATAAGTTCACTAGCAAAATGAAACCACAAGAAAAAAAACGAAAGGACACAAAAAAACAGTCCGAAAGTGTATTCACAAAGGCAGTTCCTGCCAAAGTAGAAGAACTTGTAGGTAGAACTGGAGTAAGAGGTGAAGCAATGCAAGTTAGAGTGAAAGTTCTTGAAGGTAGAGATGAAGGAAAGATCCTTCGAAGAAATTTAAAAGGCCCAATAAAAATTGGGGACCTATTAATGTTAAGAGAGACAGAAATAGAAGCTAGAAGATTAAACAAGCGGAGTAAATAAAGATGGCAAAGTGTACATTTTGTAATAAACAAATAGAAAAAGGAACTGGGAAAATATTCGTTTTTAACACAAGTAAAATTGCCAATTTCTGTTCAAATAAGTGTGAAAAAAATCTACTTAAACTAAAAAGAAATCCAATTAAATTTAAGTGGACAAGAGAAAAGAAAAAGAATGATTGAACAAACACTAGTATTAATCAAACCTGATGGAGTGAAAAGAGGACTAATCGGGGAAGTAACAAAAAGATTTGAATTAAGAGGGCTAAAAATTGTTGGTCTGAAAATGGTTCAAGTTGAACCTGATTTCTCAAAAAAACATTATGCTGCACATGTAGATAAAAAATTCTATAAAGGCCTAGAAAAATTCATAGTTTCTGGACCAGTAGTTGCAATGATTATCGAAGGTGTTGACGCAGTTGAAGTAGTTAGGAAAATTGTAGGTTCAACAGAACCAAAGGGTGCGGATGTTGGAACAATAAGAGGAGACTTTGCACACATTTCTTATGAACATGCAGATAAAAAAGATAAAGCAATAGAAAATTTAATTCATGCTTCTGGAAATTCTGAAGAAGCAAAACAAGAAGTAGCATTATGGTTTGGTATAGATGAACTACATAGTTATAAACTAAGCCATGAAGACCACATATACTAATTTTCAATCAAGATATTGATCATATTCATTATATATTAATAAATTAGTTTCAAGTTCACTATAGATTCTATCCAAAGTAACGAAATTTATCTGTAACTTTTTAGGATCACTATATATTTCAATTATTCCATCAACAATTATTTTCTCGTCATCAGAAATATAACTCCCAATATCATCAACAATTTTAACAAGAGTCATATTATTTACCTGTTGATTTTCAGAATAATTTTCGAATACTTCTTTTATTTTTGATAAATTTGCCATGATATAAAGAAACTACCCAATCTTTTAAACATTTTGATTCAGCAAAACCTTTTTAAAAGCCCCAAATGAATAAATTAAGCAATGATAAGACAACCTATTTGTGTACTTTTGGCTCACGTGGATCATGGAAAAACCTCAATTCTAGACTGGATTAGAGGGACCTCTGTAGCAGACGGAGAAGCAGGAGGAATAACACAAAATATTACAGCGCATTCAGTAGAACTAGAAAAAGTAAAAAATATATGTGGACCTTTATTAGACCAGTTAAATCTAGATTTTACTATACCTGGAATCTTATTTGTAGATAGTCCAGGGCACGAAGCATTTACATCGCTTAGAAAACGAGGTGGAAATATAGCAGATATAGCAATATTAGTTATTGACATCAATGATGGAATTAAACCACAAACTCTTGAAGCCATAGAAATTCTAAAACAATATCAAACTCCATTTGTAATAGCAGCGAATAAAATAGATAGAATGGGTGGTTGGAGAAGTACTGAAGAAAAGAAGAATGTATTAAAAAATATTCAAGAACAATCAAGCAAAACCATGGAAATTTTAGATACAAAATTATATGAAATTGTAGGAAAACTCGCTGAACAAGGCATCAATTCAGAAAGATTTGATAGAGTTCAAGATTATACAAAACAAATATCAATAATACCAACATCTGCAAAAACTGGTGAAGGACTACCTGAACTAATGATGGTAATCTCAGGACTAGCACAAAAATATTTAGAAGAAAATTTGGAAACTAATGTTTCTGGTCCTGGAAAAGCAACAGTTTTAGAAATAACAGAAGAAAAAGGCATCGGTGCTACGATGGACACAATCATCTATGACGGAACAATAAAACAAGGAGATACCATTGTTATAGGAGGGATTGAAGAACCGACAGTTACAAAAATAAAATCGTTATTCAAATATGAAAAAAACAAATTAGTTTCCGTTAAACAAATCACTGCAGCCGCAGGAGTGAAAATCTCGGCACCAGGAATAGAAGATGTGGTTCCGGGAATGCCATTAAGAGTTGCAAATGAAAATTTAGAAACAATTAAAGAAGAAATTCAAGCAGGAATAGAGGAAGTAACAATTGAAACAGAAACCGAAGGAATTATTCTTAAGGCAGATACACTAGGATCATTAGAGGCATTAATACATCTATTAAAAGATATAAACATAAAGATTAAGAAAGCATCAATAGGTCCAATCACAAAAAAAGATATTGTTTCTGCAGAATCTGGAGAAGATCCTTTAAACAGAGTGATTTTAGGATTTAATGTTGAACAATTAGAAAAAGCAGAAGAAAACGCAAAAATAATTAAGAGTCCGATAGTATATAAACTGATAGAAGACTTAGAAAAATGGTTAAAAGAAGAAGAAATGAGATTGGAATCTAAAGAATTAGATGGATTAGTAAAACCATTTAAATTAGAGATCCTAAAGAACCATACATTCAGACAATCTGGACCAGCAATAGTTGGAGTAGATATATTGGGCGGAACACTGAAATCTAACACTCAAATCACAAAAGATGGGACGAAACTTGGAGTAGTAAAGGAAATACAATTAGAGGGAGATAACGTTAACAAAGCAGATGAAGGTAGGCAAGTTGCGATTTCCCTACCGAATTTAACAGTAGGAAGACAGATAAAAGAAGGAGATATCCTCTATTCAGATATCCCACCAAGTGATTTTAGAGTATTGAAGACATTACAAAAATATTTAAATGATAAAGAAGTGAAAATTTTAAAAGAAATAGCTAAAATTAAAAGAAATGAGAATCCCGTTTGGGGAATATAATGGAAATAAAAAATGGCAGAATTTAAATTAAATATAAATGATCCAAAAACAGGAAAGAGTTACTCGAAAACTGTAGAAGGAACAGAAACAGACGTGTTTAAAGGTAAGAAATTAAAAGATAAAATACCTGGAGATTCACTAGGTTTGAAAGGATATGAACTAGAAATCTCTGGAGGTTCAGATAGACAAGGATTCCCAATGAGATGGGACATATCAGGAACAGGAAGAAAAAAACCATTACTTGTTGAAGGCGTGGGAGTTAGGAACAAAGGTTCAGGAATAAAACAAAGAAAATCAATAAGAGGGAATGCTATAGATTTGAATATTAAACAAATCAATCTAAAGATTATAAAGGCAGGAACTACATCATTAAAAGAACTAGGATTCTTAACAAAAACTGAATCTGAAGAAGCAAAAAAAGAAGAAGCATTGAAAGAAGCAGCAGCAAAGGAAGCTCCAAAAGAAGAAGTGAAAGAAGAATCAACACCTGAAGAAAAGAATGAGTCAAAAGAAGAATAACGGAAAAGAATTACTACCTGAATTAAACATTGGGTTAGTAGGTCATGTAGACCATGGTAAGACTACTCTAACTCAAGCTCTTTCTGGAAAATGGACAGATACCCATTCAGAAGAAATAAAGAGAGGGATTACGATAAGATTGGGATATGCGAATTCAACAATATATAAATGCCCGAGCTGCAAAGATCCTGAATGTTATTCTTCAAAAAAGAAATGTTCTAATTGTAAAACAGAATGTATTCCACTAAGAAATATCAGTTTAATAGATGCCCCTGGTCACGAAACTCTGATGGCAACAATGTTATCAGGTGCAGCAATAATGGATGCAGCACTATTAATGGTTTCAGCAAATGAAAAATGTCCGCAACCTCAAACAAAAGAACATTTAATGGCATTAGAAATTGCAGGAATAAAAAATATAATTATAGTTCAAAATAAAATAGACATAATGTCACAAAAAGAAGTTTTAGAAAATTATAAAGAAATAAAGAATTTTGTGAAAGGGACAATAGCAGAGAATTCACCAATAATTCCTATTTCAGCTCAACAAAAGATAAATATTGATGCATTACTAAAAACTATTCAAGAAACTTTTCAAAATAAACCAACTGATGAATCAAAAAACCCACTATTCTTAATTGCAAGATCTTTTGATATAAACAAACCAGGATGCCTAATAAAAAATCTTAATGGAGGAGTTCTTGGAGGATCATTAAAAGAGGGGATTCTGAAAATTGGACAAGAATTAGAACTAAGACCTGGATTAAAGAAAGAAAAAGAAGGAAGGATTACTTGGGAACCAATAACTACAAAGATAGTAGGATTGGAAAAAGGAGGAAATGAGATTAAAGAATTAACTCCTGGTGGTTCAGCAGGAATTCTCACAAAACTTGATCCATCAATAGTAAAATCAGATTCATTAGTAGGGAATGTAGCAGGACTATCAGGCCAGATGCCAGAAGTCTTAGGTGAAATTGAATTAAAACCTCATTTATTAGAAAGAGTTGTTGGTTCAAAAACAGATCTAAAAACTGAAGAAATTAAAATAAATGAAAATTTGATGTTAAATGTAAATGCAACTGTAACCCTAGGTACAGTTACAAAAACAGATAAAAAATCAATAAAAGCAAAACTTAAAGTTCCGATATGTGCGAATAAAGGAGATAGAGTCACAATATCAAGAATGTTAGGTTCGCGTTGGAGATTGATTGGTTATTCTGAAATTATTTAACAACACTAATCTTTTAAAGATAATTACATAATAAATAATTATGAGATCTGTTAACATAGATAAAATATATTCAATTTTAAAAAAAGAAGTTATTGATTATAAAGTTCCGATTGTTGACCTGATCCAAATTCAAACAAAAGATCCATTCAAAGTTCTAATAACAACTATTCTTTCAGCAAGAACAAAGGATGGAACAACTTCTATAGCTGCAAAAAAACTGTTTATAAAAATAAAAAAGATAAAAGATATAGAAAAGTTTACACAAAAAGAAATTGAAAAATTGATTTACCCTGTTGGATTCTATAAAACAAAAGCAAAACATTTGAAACAATTACCAATAATTCTAAAACAGGAATTTAACAATAAAATCCCTGAAACAATTGAAGAATTAATTAAACTTCCAGGAGTAGGAAGAAAAACAGCAAACTTAGTTGTGACAATAGCATTTAACAAACCAGGAATTTGTGTGGACACACATGTACATAAAATAATGAATAGGATAGGCTATATTGAAACAAAAACACCTTATGAAACAGAAATGAGATTAAGAGATAAACTACCAAAAAAATATTGGAAAACGATAAATTCGATATTAGTGGCATTCGGACAAAATCTTTGTACACCAATTTCCCCACACTGCAGTAATTGTCCAATAAATAAATATTGTAATAGATTGGGAGTAAAAAAATCAAGATAAAAAAAACAAATAATAAAAAAATAAATAAATTTTTAGAACATATAATAGAAGATACAGAAGAACAAGGAGTTAGACTATATTTACCAAATCATAAATACTTATTAGATGATGGAATAAAAATCAATGGATATTTCTCAGAAGAAGAAACCGCCCTCACTCTAGCAGTTGCAATTAAAAGACCAAGAAAACAATGGTTAGGAATATTAGCACACGAATACAGCCATTTTGAACAATGGAAAGAACAAATAGATCTTTGGACAAATTCAACAATAGAAGGAGAAGATTCAGAAGATATTATATTTAGATGGGTTAAAGGAGAAGAATTCTCCCAAGATTTACTTAAAAAATGTTTTATAGCAGCAAAAGAGATAGAATTAGATTGTGAAAGAAGAGCAGTAAAAAAAATAAAAAAATTCGATTTGCCATTAGACACTGAAGAATATATGAAACAGGCTAGTGCATATATACATTATTATAATTACATACAATTAAGACGTGGCAACTACACTCCAGGAAAGGAGCCATATTATAACAAAACTATAACCTCAGCAATGCCAAAAACACTAAGAGGTAAATATATGAAATTGCCTAAACACCTAATTCCACTATATGATGAATTGTTATTAAAATGATCATTCAGATTCTTGAACAATTTTAGCAACAGAAATAACCTTATCTCCAGAATCAAGTTTCATCACACGAACTCCTTGAGTATTTCTACCGATCTTAGATACATCTTTTACAGAAACCCTAATCAAAATTCCTTTTTTAGTAACAAACATTAATTCTTCATCACCACTAACACAACTAACGCTAACTACATTACCATTCCTCTCAGTAGTTTTAATATTGATAACACCTGAACCTCCACGATTTATCTTACGATACTCTTCAATTGGAGTTCTCTTCCCATATCCATTTTCAGTGATAGTTAACACAGTGTTTTTAGCTATATCTGCTCCAATAACATTATCACCCTTAACCAATTTTATAGATTTTACACCACTAGAATTTCTTCCAACAGCACGAACCTGACCTTCACTAAATCTAACTGCCTTACCATTTGCACTAGCAATAATTAATTCATCATTATCTTTTGTAAGAAGTACTTCAACTAAATTATCTCCATCTTTAAGATTTATAGCGATAATCCCACCCTTTCTAGGTTTAGAATACTCTTTCAAAGAAGTTTTTTTAATAAGACCATTTCTAGTTACTATATTAAGATATGAATCTTCATCAAATTCATGAATAGGGATTATAGTCTTAATTCTTTCATCTTTTGCCAATCTCAATAAATTGATTAAATTCATTCCCTTGGAATATCTCGATCCTGATTGAATATTATATGCCTTGCTCCAATAAACTTTACCCAGATTACTGAAAAACATCAGATAGTCATGAGTATTAGTAGTAAACAGATTTTCGACAAAATCCTCTTCTCTTGTTCCAGTAGCTTTTATACCTCTTCCACCCCTATTTTGGCTCCTATATGTCTCTAAAGGCATCCTATTAACATACCCAGTATGAGTAACAGTAATAACTACATCTTCTTTTTCAATTAAATCTTCATCATCTATTGATTCTGCAACATCAATTATTTCTGTTCTTCTATCATCACCATATTTTTCTTTCAATTCATTTAATTCTTCTTTTATGATTTCAAATATTTTTGATTCACTTTCTAAAATAGATTTTAAATATTTAATCAATTCAATTAATTTTTTATGTTCTTCAATTATCTTAATAGTTTCTAATGAAGTTAGTTTTTGCAACTTCATTTCTAATATAGCTTTTGATTGCTCTTCTGATAATTCAAAATTGGTAATCAGGCCTTGTTTTGCGATTTCAACATTATCACTTTGTTTTATTGTTCTAACAACTTCATCAATATTGTCCAAGGCTTTCTTCAATCCTAACAAAATATGGGCTTTTTTCTCAGCCTTATCTAAATCAAAGTTAGTTCTTCTAACAATTATTATTTTTCTATGTAATATAAAATTTGAAATTATCTCTTTCAAAGGTAAAATTCTTGGTTGATGATTAACCAATGCTAAATTATTTATTCCAAAAGTATTCTCCAAAGAAGTATGCCTATAAAGTTGATTTAATATTAATTCTCCGTTGGCATCTCTTTTGAGCAGAATTACAACCCTCATACCTTTTCTATCGGACTCATCCCTTATATCTGAAATTCCTTCAACTTTTTTAGTTTTAACTAAATTAGCAATAGCCTCAATTAAAGTAGTTTTATTAACTTGATATGGAATCTCACTGATTATTATTTTTCTTTCTTCTACTTCGCAGACACCTCTAACTCTAACTATTCCCTTTCCAGTTTTGTAAGCATTTATTATTCCATTCCTTCCAAGAATCTGACCACCAGTTGGGAAATCTGGGCCTGGGACCAATTTTAACAATTCCTCAAATGTAATTTCAGGATTATCAATTTGTGCAATGATTGCAGTTATAATTTCAGAAATATTATGAGGTGGCATATTAGTCGCCATACCTACAGCAATTCCAGAAGAACCATTAATCAAAAGATTAGGTAATCTTGCAGGAAGTACAGAAGGTTCTTTTAATTGATCATCAAAATTTGAAACAAAATCCACAGTATCTTTTTCAATATCTTTCAGCAACTCTTCGGCAATTTTTGCTAATTTTGCTTCAGTATATCTCATAGCTGCAGCAGTATCACCATCAATAGAACCAAAATTTCCTTGACCCTTAATCAAAGGATATCTTAATGAAAAATCTTGTGCCATTCTCACCAAAGCATCATAAACGGCAGAATCGCCATGAGGATGATATTTACCAATTACTTCTCCTACAATTCTTGCGGATTTTTTTGAAGGTTTACTAAAAACCATTCCAAGATCATTCATAGCATACAAAATTCTTCTATGAACTGGCTTAAGTCCATCATTAACATCAGGCAAAGCCCTTCCCACTATAACTGACATCGCATAGTTTATGTAAGACTCTTTCATCTCTTGAGAAATTAATCTCTCTTTGATTCGCTCTACCATAATTTTCAACAAATCTAAATATCTAGATTTGTAACCTCCTTAGCAAATCTTTGAATGAACTCCCTTCTAGGTTCAACCTTATCACCCATCAAAGTAGTGAACATTTCATCTGCTAAAAGTGCATTTTCTATAGTAACTTTTTTTAGCATCCTATTTTCAGGATCCATAGTTGTAACCCTAAGTTGTTCAGGATCCATCTCTCCAAGACCTTTATATCTTTGGATAGAAAAATTTCCTTCAGTTTTTTCAACCAATTCTTTTAATTTTTTCTCAGAATGACAGTAGCTTGTTTTCCTTCCTTTCTTTAATCCATATAAAGGAGGCATAGCAATATACAAATAACCTGCATCAATTAAAGGTTTCATATATCTATAAAAGAAAGTTAATATAAGTGTGGTAATATGAGCACCATCAACATCTGCATCAGCCATAATTATAATTTTATGATATCTAGTCTTATCTAAATTAAATTCTTCGCCAACTCCACAACCCAATGCAGAAATAATAGTAGTTATCTCAGTATTCGCAAAGATTTTATCTATACTAGCTTTTTCAACATTTAAAATTTTACCTTTAAGTGGAAGAATAGCTTGAGTCTCCCTAGACCTACCTTGTTTAGCACTTCCTCCAGCACTATCTCCTTCTACAATAAATACTTCTGATTTTGCAGGATCTTTTTCTTGACAATCTGCCAATTTTCCAGGCAAACTTCCTGATTCTAAAATTGATTTTCTCCTCGTCAAATCTCTTGCTTTCCTAGCAGCATCTCTTGCTTTCGCAGAAAGTATACATTTATCAATTATAATTTTAGCAGCTTGAGGATTCTCCTCAAAATATGCAGATAACTGGGACTTAGTAATTTTATCTGTTAGAGATTTAACTTCAGAATTTCCTAATTTTGTTTTAGTCTGCCCTTCAAATTGAGGTTCAGGAACCTTAACAGAAATTATTGCAGTCAATCCTTCTTTCAAATCTTCACCAGATAATTTAGTATCAGAAATTTTCTTCTTTTTTATATATTCATTAATTACTCTTGTTAATGCTGCCTTAAAACCTACTACATGGGTTCCACCCTCTATAGTATTTATATTATTAACAAAACTAAATAATTTTTCAACATAACCTTTGTTATATTGCATAGCAACTTCTAATTCAACTCCCTCAATCTCTTTATTAAAATAAATTACATCATCATGAATTGTTTCAGAATTTCTATTTATATGCCCTACAAAACTTATAACTCCATCCTCACTATAAAATTCTTTTTCTTGATTATCTCTTTCATCTTTCAAAACTATTTTTAATTTTTTGTTTAAATATGCCAACTCTCTTAATCTATTTTCCAAAATATCAAATTTGAATACAGTTTCTGGAAATATTTCTCCATCCGGTAAGAAAGTTATTTTCGTTCCAAATTCATTAGATTCACCTAATTCTTTAAGTTCTGAAACAGGCTTACCTCGCGCATAAGATTGTTCATGAATTTTACCATTTGTTTTAACAACAACATTAAGTTTTACAGATAATGCATTAACAACGGAGATACCTACTCCATGTAAACCTCCAGAAACTTTATATGAATCTTTATCGAATTTTCCACCAGCATGTAAAACTGTCATTACAACTTCTAATGCAGATTTATTCTGAGTTTTGTGCAGATCTACAGGAATTCCCCTCCCATTATCTTCTATAGTAATAGATTCATCTTTATTGATAGTTATTTTAATAGTATCACAATGGCCAGCCATAGCTTCATCAATAGAATTATCTACAACCTCATAAACAAGGTGGTGTAACCCCTTAATACTTGTATCACCTATATACATTGCAGGACGTTTTCTTACAGCCTCAAGACCTTCTAAGACTTGAATTTTTTCAGCAGTGTAACTAGTTTGTTTATTTTCAACCATCATAAATTTACCAAAATATACAATTGAAATTGACTTATACTTTATAAAGGTTTCTACTAAAATATGGGCAATACAGGCCCTGTACTATCAAAATTCAATTTTCGATCAATTAAAAAAAATCCTTTATAAATGAACTAACTTAATTATTGATTTTAACCTTGTCATCCAGAGATAAACTACCATATTCCACATCCCAACCTCTTCTTTTCCAAGCAGATTCATTCCAGATTTCATTAGAATAACCTCCAGAGTTACTAGTATTGTGGATGATTCTTAAATCACGATTTTCCCTTATAATAAAACCAATATGTCTGAATTTATTCCCTTTTAAAAAAACGACATCTCCAACATTATTACCAAAATCTTGTGGCATATTCTTTTCAACAGTACCATATTTAGAAAACATGTCAACAAAATGTACGACAGCAGTATTATTTATGCTCCTACCCTCGATAGCTTCATCAAGACTAGTTTGTTTTCCATCTAAAGATTCATCAAGAACATAATAAACAAAACCAGAACAATCTAGATCCCCACTACTTGGATTCTTATCACCATAACCATAAGTTATATTTTTTGCCCAATTGCTATGTACAATATCAAGAAATTTTTCTTTTGTAGAACTATATTGGACAGAATCCAATCTATTTTCAAGCTCACAATTAGAAAGTGTAGTATATCCATGATTAGATGATGCAATTATACCAACTAATCCTGCAGTAACTATAATTTTTGATAGATTTACCATATAAAAGAAGAAAAACGACCATTTAAATAAGTTATGGATAGAAGAATTTATATAAAAATAAACAAAGAAAATACTATGAAGACCATAATCTTAGATTCAAATTTTTTAATGCTTCCTTTTCAATTCAAAATAGATATATTCTCAGAATTAGAAAGAATCTGTGAATTTAAATATGAAATCGCAATAATTGATAGAACAATAGATGAATTAAATGATATAAGCAAAGCAGAATCAAAAGCTGCACTAAAATTAATAGAAATAAAACAAGTAAAATTGATAAAAACTGATAAAAATACAATAGTCGATAACCTTATTATGGACATAGTTGACAAAGAAAAACACATTGTAGCAACTCAAGATAAAGAATTAAAACAGAGATTAAAAGAAAAAAACATACCAATAATAACATTGAGACAAAAAAAATATTTAAATTTACAAAAAAGCTAAAACGAAAGGTTTATTAAACCGGTTTTTACATCTAGAATAAAATGTTTTATGAAATAAAGATTAAAGAACATATTAGAGTTGCACCAACTCAATTTGGAGACGATATTAAGGAATCTGTAATAAATAGTTTGAACGATAGTTTCAACGGATATGTCTCAGAAGATCTTGGATTTGTAATAGGAATATCAAATATAGATAAGATTGGAGAAGGTAAAATCCTTCCAGAAGATGGTGGAGTTTATTATGAAACTACATTTTCAGTTTTCACATTCAAACCTGAACTACAAGAAATAGTAGTTGGAAGAATAAGCGAGATAACAAACTTCGGAGCATTCTTAGAAATTGGACCTGTAGAAGGTATGATTCACATTGGTCAAACTATGGATGATTATGTTTCATTTAGTAAAGAGAATGTATTACTAGGAAAAGAATCAAAGAAAACTGTAAAAGTTAATGATATTTGTAGAGCAAGAATAATAGCAATTAGTTATAAAGATATAACAAATCCTAAGATAGGAATAACTATGAGACAACCATGGTTAGGAAATGTTAATTGGATTAAAGAAGATCTTGAAAAAGTACAAGCGAGGAAAGAAGAAAAATGAAAAAAGCATGTAAAAACTGTAGATTACTTGTAGAAGGACAAAATTGTCCAAATTGTAAGGGAAATCAATTTTCAGATAGTTGGAAAGGGAAGATAGCAATATTAGATCCTATAAATTCTGAAATTGCAAAAAAATTAGATATACCAATAAAGGGAGAATACGCAATAAAATTATAAAATGGAAATTCTTCAAAAATCAAAATCAACTGTACTATCAAGAACAGAGATAGTTGCAAAAATCTCACATATAGAGAAAAAGACTCCATCAAAGGAAGAACTAAAAGAAGCACTAGGAAAAGAACTAAAAACAGATAAAAACCTAGTAGTAATAGATGGAATCTACACAGAATACGGAAAAGGTAGATCAAAAGTAATAGCTAAAATCTATGAATCTAAAGAAATGCTTAGGAAAATAGAAAGAATAAAAGGGGAACCTGAAGAAGAGAAAAAAGAAACTTCTGAAGAGCAACCTAAAGAATCTCCAAAGGAAGAAGTGAAATAAAATGGCTAAAAAACAAGTAAAAAATAAAATACCTAGTAAAAAATATGAAAAATACACTATTTCTGGAGACAAAATAGAAAGAAAAAAAAGTTGTCCGAAATGTGGAGTAGGAATATTTCTAGCAGATCATAAAGATAGACTTTACTGTGGCAAATGCCATTACGTAGAGTTCAAGAAAAGAGAATAATATCTGTAACTATTGTCAAGTAGTATTAAAACGAAAGATTTATAAAGAGGATAATATGTACAAATACATCACCTCTTTTTCCCCAGCGGGACTAAAGTAAGGTTTTGCCTTACGCCCTCAAATCTAATTTTTGGGTGTCCTGCCAGGGTTTATTTTCATAACAAATTATTGATAATTTTTTATATCTTCTTCAGATTCTAAAGTAGGAGGGACACCACCTTCAGCCTCATTCCAATATGATTTAGTCCATTCAGGCATATCACCTTTAGTTTTCCAAGCAAAAACACTCTTTCCGACAATTATATATCTTTGATCCTTACGAATACCTTCCCAAAAAGTATCAGCACCTTTTCCTTCTAAATTCATTCCAAACACATCAATAAGTCCACCCTGATTAGTAAATCCTTCCAAACCTTGAGGATATAAACCTTCACCATTTAAACTTTTAACGAGCAACTTACGAGCAAGATTAAGATATTTAGTTTCAAAATTAGCACCATATTTTCCCTCAACATAACTTTTATAATCTTTCATAGTTTGCTTTACTTTTTTCCCATCAGAACCACGAACAGTCCAACCAACATAATCTGCACCCTTATAATCTCCAGTAATCAAATTAAAGTTTTCTTTTCCAAGAGATCCATATCCTTTTTGTAAAGTTCTTTCCATATCACTACCAGTTCCAGCCATTATTCCCTTATTCATTCTATTCAATACTGTAATACCTACAGATTTGATCTCTAAATCAGTAGCGCTAGATGAATCAGTTTCAGCAAACATAACTGCTGCCAACAAAACTTCATCTTTAGTATAACCTCCATAAGAATTTTTAACAGTAATATCCATTCCATCTGGATCAACAAATCTCAGAGGATTATTCCTAACATAACTATAAGGTTCATTTTCTTTAACAGGATCGACACTACTAAATCTCCCAATATTTGAATCATAATATCTAGCTCCGAAATAATACAAATCAGACTCATCCAATTCCTTTCCAGTTGCAAATGCATATCTCACACCTTCATTTTTTATTTTTTGTCCAAAAGGGAGGGACTTAAACTCTTTCTTAACAGCACCAATACTACCGGAAGAATCAGTTACTAAACGATTACTTCCGATTCTATCAGAGTGATAGTAATAAATTTTTGAATCCTTAACAGAAGCAACTAAATCGGAACCATAAACATAACGAGTCAAACCTCCTTCAAAATTTTCTATGGGTGAAATGAAATTATCAACACTAGGAACTTCAAATTTACTAAACAGTACATCAGAAGAACTTCCAGAATACATACTAATTATAAGAAACACTAACACAAATGATAAAAGCCTCTTTTTCATAATATCAACCTATAAAAATTAATATATAAAACTTCCTCTACGGAAATATTTATATAATCCAAAATAAAAATAACCTCATGCAAGATCAAATACTAGATATGTTATTAAAAGAGGATGAGATCACTTGGCAAAATATATTATATGACCTTATCAAATCAGAACAGATGGATCCATGGGATGTCGATATTTCCTTATTATCCAACAAATATCTAGAAACCCTTAGAAAGATGCAAAAAATGAATTTCTTTGTATCTGGCAAGATTATCTTGGCAGCATCAATGTTATTAAAAATCAAATCAAAAAAACTTCTAACAGACCATATTGAACAATTCGACAGTTTTTTATTCCAATCAGAAGAACCTGAAGAATTTGAAGAATTTGAAACCGAAGAGGATTTTGAAGAACCAAGTGCAGAACCAAAATTAACAATAAAAACTCCTCAATCAAGAAAAAAGAAAGTATCAATAAAGGATCTAGTTCACGCATTAGAATTAGCAATAGAAGTAGATAAAAAAAGAAAAGTAAGACATTTAGAAAGAGACTCAGTTCCAGTAATGGAAATGCCAAAAAAAACAGTAGATATATCGAAACAAATAAGTGGCATATATCAAAAAGTTGTGGAATACTTTTCAACAAAAAAAGGAGAAAACTTAACTTTCACTCACCTTTTAAATTCAGGTTCAAAAGAAGACAAAGTTGCCACATTTATTCCATTATTACATCTAGAAAATCAAAGAAAAGTTGACATAAATCAACAAGTATCATTTGGAGAGATAAGAATATTATTAAAACAAAACAAGATTTTAAATGAAAAAATTGAACAAAAACAAACTAAAGTTTCTTCATCTTCTTAATTAAATCATCTACAGATAATAACTCTTCTTCACCAGATTCCATATCTCTTAATTTAACTTTTTTCTGTTCTAATTCTTTTTCACCAACAAAAATAACATAAGGGACCTTAGATTTATTTGCATTGTCCAGATTTTTCTTTATATTTTTCCCAACAATATCTAAATCTACATTTAATCCACTTGCACGTAATTTCTGAGCAACTTTCATTGAATCCAATAGAGTATCTTTAATAGGAATAACATAAAAATCAACAACTGTCTTTTTAGTAAAGAACTCGGGAACATCTTTTAATGCATCATAAATTCTATCTAATCCAAAACTAACCCCTACTGCAGGATATTTCTTATCACTATCTAAAAAGTTACCAATTATATTATCAAATCTGCCTCCTGAAGCTACAGCAGATTTAATTGGACTATCTTTTAAAAAAGTCTCAAAAACAGTTCCAGTATAAAATACTAATCCCCTTGCTAGACTAGGTTCGAATTTTACATTTTTAATTCCTAAGGAATTTAAATAACTAAATAAACTCTCTAACTCATCTAAACCTTCTTTTCCTTCATCACTAACAACAATATCCTTAAACTTCTTCAAAATTTCTGAATTTTCGCCTTCAACATCTAAAACATCTAAAAGTTTATCAACAGTAAAATTAGAAAAACCTTTCTCATTTAATTCAGCTTTAACTCCATCTTCACCCACTTTAGACAATTTATCTATAGTCAAAATAACAGATTCCTTATCTTTAGTTATCTCAGCATAGTCTAAAAGGCCATTTAAAAATTTCCTATTACTAACCTTAACTTCACTAGCTAAATTAAACTTTTTAAAAACCATATCAATAATCGCAATTATCTCAGAATCTGCAACCATATCTGCACAGCCGACAACATCTACATCGCATTGCAAAAACTCCCTATACCTTCCCAAACCTATAGGCCCATCTCTCCAGACCTTATCTAATTGGTATCTTTTGAAAGGCATCCTCAAATTCGGATTCATTCCTATAAATCTAGAAAATGGGACAGTTAAATCATACCGTAATCCTAACTCTCTGCCACCTTGATCAGTAACTTTGAATACTTCTTTTAAAATTTCTGCACCCCCAGCATATTTAGAACTTAAAATATCTAAACCTTCTAAAGAAGGCGTTTCAAGAGGATTAAATCCAAACTGTTCAAAGGATTCTCTTAATATTTTAAGGATCTTCTGTCTAATTAAACCCTCTTCCGGAGGAAAATCTCGAGTTCCTTTTGGTGTACTTAGTTCCATTTTATTTAATAAGTTTAAAGGACGATAGGCGGGAATCGAACCCGCGCCTCAAGCGCCACAGGCCTGAATTCTACCATTAAACTACTATCGTCATTAACAAATATCATTAGTCTAGGTTATTTATAAAATTAACTAAATTGTAATTTAATTTAATTTAAAATAGAAATATTTTTTTTAATTATTTCATTAACTCCAAATAGATCTTGGTAAAATCTCTCATACCATTTAAGTTAACTTAATTTTTAATTTTATTAAACAAGGATCTAAAAAATCCTTCTTTTTCTTCTTTATATTCAATTCCAATCAAATTGGCTGCTAATTTTTTATATGCCATTGCACTTTTACTCATAGGATGAGTATAGATAACAGGATCCTTTTTAATCAATGCTTGACGTATTGCCTTATCATGAGGTATAACTGCCAAAACAGGTTTCTCAATTAAAGATTCAATATTCTCAACAGAGATATCTGTAGAATCTCCAGATTTAGCAATAATAATGCCCTTTACATTCTTACCCTTCCCTTCTGCTAACTTAACAGTTTTCAGAGCATCAGTAATAGCTGGCAATTCAGGATTTGTTACAATAATAATATCATCAACACAATCCATAACCGCAAGAGCTTCCTGACTTAATCCAGCAGGTGCATCAACCAAAACAATATCTGTAAGTCCTTCTAACGAAGGTATTATTTTTTTCAGATCTCTAGAATCAACTTCTGTTAAATCCTTAAGAGATAATCCTGCAGGAACAAGTTTTAAACCAGAAGGATGTAAATAAACTGCTTCGGTGAGTGAATTTTTTCCCCTCAAAGCATCATGTAAACTTATCGGAACAACAGGCACACCTAAATGAATTCCCAAATGAGGTGTAGATAAATTCCCATCAACTAGAGTAACATCTCTACAAAAATAATTGATTGCGGCACCAAGATTAACAACACTAGTAGTCTTAGCAACACCTCCTTTTCCAGATAAGAGTCCTACAAATCGAGTCATTCTAAAAACTCTCCAATCAACCTAACATACTCATCAGTTTTCTTAAAATATTCCATAACTTTGATAACATCAACTTCATAATCCTCATCAAATTTAGCAATAAGAGTAACGTGTTTTCGATACTCACTTTTTCTTTCAAAATCAGCATCAATAATCTTTCTCAATAATAAATAATGTCCAATAAACTCTCTATCTTTTCTTCTTAATTTAAGCACTAATTCTGCACGAATCTTTTCAGAAGGAGGGATACTAGATATTTTCCCCTCACTTTCATAATGTTCAAGAATCGCAGAAATAGCATAATCGTAAGAACTAATTAATCTCTTTATAATATTCCTAATAACATCACAAGTTCTAGTATATTTCAAACTAACATAAAACAAATGATCTACCCTTTTCAATTCCTCTTTTGCTAAGTCTATAGTTTGCATCGTATTCTTTTAATATATTATTCAATCTTAATATAAAAACCTTTGCTTTTAAAACATAAGATTTAACTTCGTCGACATCCAAAGTTTTCATATTTGAATAACCATTAGAACAAATTACATACTTTCCGTCCCTAACAAACTCCATAGGACTTTTTTTATGTTGCATTACTATTTCACTAAGTTCCCTCATTAAAAGGATATGTTCGGGACTTATCTTATATCTAGCCATACTCTTTCTTTTGAACAACTCTAAACGTTCATCAAAATTATCTGGATATCTATCAATCCTTTTGTAAAGATAATCTAAGTATAATAAAGCCTCAACACCTCTTTCCATAGATTTATTTAAATTATCAATTATATTCAATAAAATTTTTAATTCTTTTATTAAATTATAACTAACATAAGTCATATGATCTGCAAGTTTATAGTGTTTATTTGCCTCAACAACTAAATTTCTAAACTTTTCCATAGATATAGTGAATTAAGAAAATATTTAAAGATTGTTAAAATTAGTTAATAACTGACAAAGGCAAATATTTGAAAATTATGAATTAATTCTGAAACACAAATTTAATCATTCTCAAATTTGTGAGTCTCTCGATTAAAATCCTCAGGATTATTTGGCCTAAATATCTCAACAACTGAAAGACTACCTCCTGATAAGAGTTCATTTAAGGATTCAGTTTCCAAATAATGACCAAATTTATGTGAAACTATTGGAATCCCCTTGTCTGTATGTCCTACAACCAGAGCTACATGAGTATAAATATTTTCTCCCAAAGATTCACTAGCAGAAATACGATTATCTGTCCCAGTATTAGAATAATATAAACCAACTATATCTCCAATTTCGATAGTCGTGGATAATTTACTTTCAAGACCATTATAACTATCATATCTTACAGGTTCAGATTTAGTGTATTTTGAGAGAGTGAAAAGGGAAAGAAGACGTCTAAAAAAAGATCTCTTCTTACTTTTTGTCATCTCTGAAGAAAGAACCATTGAACCTCCTGCAGCAAGAACATTATCTCTCATATTCCAAGCAGGACCATAAACTCCCAAAGGTTTAGTATATCCTTTATTATTAAATATATTATTATACCACTTAGAATATAACTCAGAATAAAATTCTTGATATAATAATGAAACAGTACCTGCACAATATTCTTCAGAGCTATCAATATTACTAGCAATTCCTTCTAAGACCTTAATAAATTTTTCTTTTGGAAGAATCATATATCCATTATCTGTACTCGAAGAGAACCTAATCTTAAGAGGAACATTCCCATCTGGATCAACCATATTCAAAGGATTATTTCTAACATATTGATAAGCGGGTTCAGAAGGGACTGGATCAACAGAAGTAAATCTCCCCAAATTGGAATCATAATATCTAGCTCCGAAATAATACAAATCAGACTCATCCAATTCCTTTCCAGTTGCAAAAGCATACCTCACTTCAGAATTAGAAATTTCCTGTCCAAAAGGCAACGATTTGAACTCTTTCTCCACACTACCAGAAAAATCAGTTACTAAACGATTACTCTGAATCCTATCAGAGTGATAATATTTAATCTCTGAATCTTTAACCGATGCAACCAAACCTGCACCATAAACATAACGAGTCAACCTTTCTTCAGAAAATTCCTCATCAGAAACATCAACTCTAACAACTTCAACATTACTAAATAAAGCATCAGAAGAATATCCTATAGGCATGCAAATTATAAGCGATGCTAACATTAAAACTAATAACCTCTTTTTCATACAATTAATTTATAATATAACTATAAATAACTTTCTACTTATTCAAGGCATTATATTCTGCAGTGGAAATAACATATCTAACTTGTTCTCTCTTGCCAGAACCAAATGCCCAATTTAAAGTAACTATCCGAGGACTGCCAGCCCCTGTATGGAATACTATAGGATATAGATTGAACTTATCTGCTCCACGATATATAGAGGTATCAATTTTTGAACGAATAGACTCAGTATTTGGAGCTACAATAACTGTATGCCCTACAGTTTTAGAAACCTCTCCATCAGTTTCCACATAATTTCCATGAAACAATGCAACAACCAAACCCCCTTTATTAGCAAATTCTTGTGCATCCTTCCAATTTAACTCAGTAAATATAAAGTTTTTTACATCTTCAGAAGATATTATTTTTCCTTCATTAACAATAACTTCTCCAAAAACATTCTCATATTGTTTTTGTGCTTTTGGCTCATTCAATAAATTTATAATTGGTTCTCTCAATGGAGATGAAGATTTTTCAGCAACAGCACAGGCACCAGCAGTACAAGGAACAAAAATTCCCCTTTCAGATTTTTCAACAGCAGAATATAAAGAATCTAATATATCTTCTTCGAGTTGTTCTCGTCCAGTTTTAAATATGCCTTCTCCGAGTTGTTCTAGTTCAGTTTTATCTTTTCTAGGATTGGAACGAGGTAAACTAGGAGAACCAGGATAATAATTATAGTCAGTTT
>JABHIB010000010.1 GCA_018671245.1 archaeon | reverse complement strand
CAGAAGAAACTCTTTCAGAATCTTTTTCAACACTAACTCTAGGAACTTCAACATTACTAAATAAAATATCAGAAGAATAACCAAAAGACATACCAATTATAAGAAACACTAAAACTAAACATAATAACCTCTTTTTCATACAGATATAAAATAAAACATATATATAACACTTCCTAATAATATTTAAAACAAAATAATTGAAGAACACTATGCGCGATAATAATTGGTTAGAATCAACTTTCGAAACTATATACGAAAAACTTATACCTGAAATAGAAAGAGAGAATGAAATTACTATAAGATTCGGAAAATTCTGGAAAAATAAATTTGGACAAATAAGTCTTCAAAAAGATGGATCAAGTCAAATACTAATAAATAGTTTCTTCAGAAATAAAGAAATACCAGAATATATAATACATACAACAATAGCGCACGAATTAATACACTATATGCATGGATTTCAATCACCAAGAGAGCAACAATTCAGATACCCTCACCAAGGGAATATAGTAAACAAAGAATTGAAAAAAAGAGGATTCGGTCAACTTTTAGAACTAGAAAAAAACTGGGTAAGAACAATATGGTGGCCAACACATAAATCACTTTCTAGCCAAAGGAAATCTCATATGATTTTTACAGACTAAACAAGTATAAACAATATTATCTCCCTGAGTTCTAACTCTACAATTAACACCATGTTTCAAATAACTATAACAATGCTTACAAAATCTCCTCTTAAAACCTCTAGGCATTCTAAGATTGACTTTCATAGCAATCTTCCTAGCAAGCTTAACATATCTATCTGCCAACTTCGGATCTTCACTAAAGATTTCTTCAGCCTGTTCAAATAACGTTTTGACTCGTTCTCTAGCTATATCTTTATTTTTAGTCTTATAAATCATACAAAGAAATAATAAATCAGACTTATAAAATTTACCTTCTCTCACCAAAAATACTAGATCCAATACGAATCATATTAGAACCCTCTTCAATTGCAATCTTATAAGAATTACTCATACCCATAGAGAGAAATTTCAAATTCAAATTATCTTGTTCAATCAACTTACACTCTTCAAATAATTCTTTCATACTCTTAAAATACTCTCTAGGATTATCAACACGAGGTTCAACACACATCAAACCCTGAATCTTTAAATTGGAAAATTCAGAAAGTGAAACTATGAACTCCTTAACTTTAGAAAATTCAACACCATTTTTAGATTCCTCTCCAGCAATATTGACTTCGATAAAAACTGGAAGAACTTCCTTGACCCTACTGTCCAAAGCTCTAGCCAATTTTAAAGAGTCTAAAGTCTGTACAACGTCAAAAACACCAAGAACATTGTTTACCTTATTTCTCTGTAAATGTCCAATTAAATGCCAATTAATAGATTTAGCAACATCACCTAACTCAGAATACAAATTCAAAGACTCGCGAACATAATTCCCACCAATATCTTTTACACCGGCAGAAATAGCTTCAAGAACCTCAGCCTTACTTCTAGACTTGATAACAACAAGAATTTTAACATCATCAGAAACTTCACTTCTTATTTCCTTATATTTACTAAGAATATTCATCATGAATAAAAAATGGACAACTTTCCAGAGTTCCCGTAAAAGAATACAGTACAATCTGGAACGTAAGCTTGCTTAACTTCCGAGTTCGAGATGAGATCGGGTGTACCCAAGCCACTATGATCGTCCTAAGAAAAAGAGTAGAATTCTAATTTATAAATCTTTCTAATTGTCAAAAGATTTAATTTCTAGACTGCAAGAATCACTTTCAGGAAGAATGTCAGATTTAATCATATAATCTTTATTTAATCTAGTGCTAAGGTCCATAAATTTATTTATGAAAAAGTTATCTATCGAATCTCCAGAATTAATGAAAACATATTCTCTAAGGTCGGCAATCCCACCACAATAGTGATCAAACTGATAATCTATAGAATATAATGCACCACTATCAATCTCAGAAGTTTTAGCATATTTGCCACTAATTTTGAAACTTTCATTCCCTGCTAAAGAGGTTGAATTATCATAAACTAATTCTAAAAAACTATCAAGATTAATATTTACCATAATTTAATGAAAAATAATACACTTTTAAAACTTTCTAATAATCGTTCTGAACAACAATATCCTCAACACCTATATTATAGCTATCAAGCATACCATAATACATCCCAAGTAATTGTTTTTTATTTCTAGAATGAAATCCTGTCGGTAAATCCATACCATTCAATTCATGAAACTCAATAATCCATCTCTTAGTCATACCATAACTAACAGCAGGATCTTCTGTCATACCAGGTACAGAATAGGTTTTCTCAGAAAATAGACTAGGTTGAGAAGTATCACCATAATTAAACTCAAACTCTAACTGTTCCCCTATTTTCTTCTCAAGTCCCATATTTATGATAGCAAATTCAGATATATAAAGATTTCCAATTACATCATTTTTAGATCGCCACTAACACTATCTACTTTCTTAACCTCATCTGGGCCAATAGCCAGACAGGTAATAGTTCCTGGATCCAACTGAGTCTTACCAGCAT
>JABHIB010000001.1 GCA_018671245.1 archaeon | reverse complement strand
GAGTAATCTTTTTTTATCTTTTTTTTAATATCTTTTGCATTAGAAAGACTAACAAATGTAAATCCTGCGTCTCCCTTAAATATACAACAATGTTTCCTAGTGGGGCAAGTCTTGCACTGTTTCTTGAAATTCATATTACTAACTATTATTGTTTAATTTAAATATTTATTGAAACAATTAAATCCTTTTTTAACATACCATTAAAGGTTTTTATTACGAAGTTCTCTAAAAGATATCTGACCTATTATGTCTATTGGTGTAACTTGCGGACTCCAAACTTCCGGAGCCTTGTAACTTTCATCGTAATCTTCTAAAAGTACTGAAGAAAGAATATATTCTTCTATAAATTTTTTTTCATAAGAATTAACCATATCTTGTAAATCTTTATCTACGTTTTCTTTCCCTATATAGACCTGATTATAATAATCCATAATATTTATTTTTAGGTCATCTTTGAATCTTCTTGGTGAAAAAAGATAATGGTCCCTTACAAATGATCCAGATTCCCAAATAATTGGAAATTTCAGAATCGCCTCATAAGAAGTGTATTGCCACAATCTATGAGTCACATATGATTCTTTCCATCCCTTGTATTTTTCTGTTGGAATACCTACAATATATTCATCAAATCTGACAATATCTTTCAAATCACCTAGATTATCTTGATTAAAATTATTTGGCCTAGTTTTAGGTAATAAGAATCCAGAGTTCTGTATACTTTTCCAATTTTCTTCTGAAGTAAAATGTATTATCTCCATAGTTATTAAGTGGACTAACTAAAAATTTATAAATGAATATGTTGAATAATTTTCTACTAATTTAAAGAGGATTTAAAAAATGACAGTAGAATTTGACGAATTTAAAGGAAATAAAATAATAAAATTAATTGGTGAACAAGACACGGAATCTAAATGGCCTTTTAGCTTTGGAAAAATGAAGGCTAAGTTGATAGTAGAAAACTTCGAAGAAATCAAGAAGTTTGCTGAAAAGGAAGAATAATTTATTCTTTCAACATTTTTTCTTTATTTAATTCTTCTAAAACTGAGATCATAACTAATGGAAATGTGATAGATACGTCTCCGATTACAGTAACTGCATCAGAATCATCTTTGATTTTTCCCCAGGATTTAGCTTCATTAGTTGTTGCTCCAGACATAGATCCTGAAGTGTGCCTAGCAGTTGTCATATATACTGCATAATCCAAACCACCATTCAATAGGCAAGCCATTATTGCATGATGTTTTGAAATACTTCCCCCTAAGGATATCAAACCTTTCTTTTCATCTTGAGAAGCACTTAGTAATATATTCTGAAAATCTTTGATAACATCAACTACGAAATCTTCATTATCTTGTTGAAACATAAATAGATGAAACCCGAATGCCCCATCAGTTATAGCTGGACAGAATATTGGAACATTCTGTTTTGCTGCCTGGAATAGTATTGAATCTTCATCTTTTAGAGTTTTTCCGATTTCTAAAAATATTTCTGAAGGAGTCCACCGATTTTTAATAGAATATAAATTTTTCAAATAAGGTTTCATTAAATCTTCAAATTTTGCATAAGATTCTGTTCTAATAAACAGGTTTCCAACACGATTGACACCTTTTTCATATAGTTCTACATCATCTGAAGAAAAATCACCAATTACAAATTCTTCATTATGTGCTTTCATTATGTCTTCCTCTATTCCTCCAACAGTTGTGACTACCACATCTACCAAACCTAATTTTATTATTTGAGCAAAAAAACCTCTTAATCCTGAAGTAACCATATTTGAAGTATATGTTAAGTAGATTTTAGCACCATCTTTCTTCATCTTGATTATATTTTCTTTGGCTTTTTTTAGTTCAATGCTTTGAAATCCAACTTTTCCTAGAGAATCTACTAATTCATTCACATTGATTCCTTCTTTCCACTTCAAATCTTTAACAAACTCCATAATATTTTTGCTAAAATATGCATTTATAAAGCTTTTTTTATTGAAATTGGTAAGGTTTATAAAATTCTGAGTTTAGTTCTAAGATATGGATTACAAAAAGCTAGGTTTTAAGTGTGGAATTGAGGCACACCAGCAATTGGAAGGAAATAAACTATTCTGTAATTGTCCTTCGATAGTCCATGATAAAGATCCAGATATTTTCTTTGAACGTAAGTTGATGGCAGTAACTGGTGAGATGGGAAAGACAGATCTTGCCGCTAAAGCAGAAATGAAGAAAAATAGGATCAATAAATATGAAGCTTGTTCTAGTTCTTCTTGCCTTTTAGAGATGGATGAAGAGCCACCTCATAGTGTTAATCAAAATGCTCTAGAGACTGCACTAGAGGTTGCAATGTTAATGAATATGAAGATAGTTGATGAAGTAGAATTTATGAGGAAGATTGTAGTAGATGGTTCTAATGTTTCTGGGTTCCAAAGAACAGCTATAATTGGCATGGATGGGTATATAGATACATCCAAAGGAAAAGTTATAATTGAAAGTTTATTTTTAGAAGAAGAAGCTGCACAGAAAATAAAGGAAGATGGTAATAGTGTTAGTTGGAGATTGGATAGGTTAGGTGTGCCCTTATTAGAAGTCCAAACTGATGCGAATATAAAAGATGCAGATCATGCTAAAGAAGTTGCTTCAAAAATAGGTATGATTCTTAGAAGTACTGGTAAAGTAAAGAGAGGAATTGGAACAATAAGACAGGATGTAAATGTTTCAATTAAAGGGCATCCAAGAATCGAAATAAAAGGATTTCAAGAATTAAAGATACTATCTGAAGTTGTTGAAACAGAAATTAAGAGGCAACAAAAAAATATGGGTGAAGATCCTCATGTTCGTAAATTTAATTCAGATGGCACTACCGAATTTATGAGACCTATGCCTGGTGGAGCAAGAATGTACCCGGAAACTGATGTTCCTTCGATTAAGATTACCAAATCTATGATTAAAGCTATAAAGATCCCAGAATTAATCTCTGACAGAATACTCAAATACGAAAAAGAAGGAATTAATCCAGATTTAGCAATAGGATTAGTTAAAAACAACATACAGCTGGCAGATTATAATTATAGGATAGATAAGAATTTTCTTGCACATGTATTAATTGAATTACCTAAAGAGATAAAAAAGAGATTCGGATTAGATTATAAATTTCAAGAAAAAGATTTCAATTTTGTTCTTGTTGCATATGAAAAGAAAAAGATAACAAAAGAGGCTATTATTGATATATTGACATCTATTGCAAAAGGAGAAGATATAAACCTGAAAAAATATGCTCCTGTTGATGATTCAAAAATAGATGGAGAAATAAAAGAAATAGTTGAGAAAAACAAGAACCTTAGTGTTGGTGGAATTATGGGAATAGTTATGGGTAAATATCGTGGGAAAGTTGATGGAAATAAGATTTCTAAACTAGTTAACAAATATATGAATTAAGTTTCATTCTTGACTATACAATTCTAAACAGTTGGCCTAGTTATATTTATGTTTTTTACTAAAACGTCTGAAGAAATAAACGGTGAAGAAGAATCCCAACTAGTTATTTGTTCTTTGTCTTTTCCAAATAATTGAATATTCTTTAACATGTTCAAAATATTCTCACTAATCCTTATGTTCTTTATAGGTTGAGTTAGTTCGCCATTTTCTATCATAAAAACTCCATCTCTAGGTATTGTTGAGAAATCTCCAGTAGCATAATTTTGGAATCGAGTGTACCAAGTGTTTGTTATGTAAATCCCTTTCTTTATGTCGAAGGGATTCCCAGTTTTTCCTTCTAAAATAGTGTTTGTTGAGTCAGGAGCTATCAATCCTGCATTTGATGTGGTTTTTACTTTGTATTTTTTTGCAGTTGAAGTATTGTGAAGATAAGTTTTTAAAATTCCATCTTTTATTACCTCTGTTCTTTGAGTTGGAACACCTTCACTATCAAAGCTTGATGAACCAATTCCATTAGGTAGCCTACCATCATCAGTCATGTTAAAATTTCCTAGCTTTTTGTTTAATTTTCCTGTTAGAAAAGACAGCCCAGCCTCTACACTAAACATGGACGCTGCATCTCCAAGACTTCCAAAAATACTAGATGAAGCTAATGGTGCTAAAACTAAATCAAACTTTCCACTCTTTCCTTGTTTAGGACAGCATGCAAGCTTTGCAAACTCTCCAGACAATCTACTTGCCTTTTCAACATCAAAATCTTTTAACATTGTCGAGGATAGAGTTTTATGATTTGAAGATTCTTTTGATATTAAGGATCTTATTGAAAAATATAATGAGGAAGATTCTTCTTCTGCATCTACTTTAGTAGAAGTTATTATTCTTGATTTTCCTGTTGCACTCATAAATGTTCCAGAAGCTCGTTTTGCATTTTCTAAAGCTGCGTTGATACCAGATTCCACTATATCGACTTCATCAATATCCTTTATCTTTTTATCAAATAGGCCAGGAACTTTCTTATACTTGAATGGCCCTTCTGCTATTCCGAAATAATTTCCACTTTGTTTTGTGAATTTTAGAAAATTTGAAATATTCTTCACTAATTCTTTTGCACTTTTTTTATCTGATTCTTTCAGATCTGTTGAAATGATTTTATTATCTTTTACTGCGAAAACTCCAATTTGTGATGAATCTTCAGTACCAGTCTTTACTATTTTATTATTTACGAATTTTAAATTGCTCATCTCTAAATCTTGTTTTATTAGAATGAAATCATCCACTTCTTTTTCTAATTCTTTTTTCAAATAATCTAGTATCATCTTAACTTTATTCCTCTTAATCTTATTGAAGGTCCCCCTGTTGTTACAGGTATTCCTTGCATGGGTTCACCTTTTCCACAAGTTGCTGCGAAAAATTTCAGATTATCAGCAACTCCATCTATTGCAGACCAAAATGCAGGAGTTGTTATCTCGAGTATCGGAGATCTAACTGGTTTAGTTAACTCTCCTTTTTCTATAAGGTAAGCTTCATTCCCAACATATTTTTGTTGATATCTCTTATCATCTATATTCCATTCCATGAAGTTTTTTATGTAAACTCCTTTTTTGATATCTTTGATTAGTTCTTCCTCTTTCAGATCCCCTTTCTCTATATATGTATTCGACATTCTAACGATTGGTTCAACTGAAAAATGATTTGCTCTTGCCGAGCCATTGCTTTTTACACCTAACTGAGATGCAGTATCCCGATTGTGTAAAAATTCATTGATTATCCCATTTTTCATTAATACTTTTTTTCTTGCTTTTACTCCCTCATCATCATATAAATAGAATCCATATTTGCCCTTTAGAGTAGGATCATCAATAACTGTTACATTCTCATTTCCAATTTTATGACCTAACATATCTTGAGTAACGAATGATTCTCCAGCCTGTGCAGATTCCCTTCCAAAAATTCTGTCTGCCTCATAAGGGTGCCCACAAGATTCATGAGTTGCTATTCCAGTCACTTCTGGTGCACAAATAACATCTACTTTTCCTTTTGGCACTTTTATCCCCTTAATCATATTTGTCCTTAGAGTTGCTATTTCTTCACCTATATTTTTCTCTAATTCCCATTTTTTGATTGCTTCATAACCTGTAGAAGTACCGTATTGGTGCATCCTTTGTATCGATTTATTTGATTCTATCAGAGTTATTAAATAAAAGAAATTAATAGTAGGTATTTCTGAATAGATTCTTGAGCCTTCAGTATTGATATAGTATTTCTTAACTAATTTATCAGATAACGAGTAGTATCCATGTTGAGGGTTTATTGATTTATCTAAGTCTGTTAAAATTTTTATTTTTTCTTCAGGACTTATTTCCCTAACATCTTTTATTTGTTTGACTTTGTATGATTTTTTTTGAATTTGTTCTTGAGAGAATTCTACTTTCTCAGCTAGTTTTGAAGATCTTTTTGTTAGCCTAATTGCCTTATCTAATTGTTTTTTTATATGATCTTTTGATAATTGATTTGCTGCCATAAACCCTAAGGAATTATTAATTGAGAATCTTATCCCCAATCCTGCACTATTATCGAAAGATGATGCATCTAGATTTCCATCCTTTAACATAAAACTATTTGAAGACCTAGATTCTAGTCTAGCTTCAGCATAATCTGCCCCTTTCTTTTGAAGATATTTGATTGAAAAATCTGCTAATTCCTTGTGCATAAGTTAGTTTAGTTTGAACAGAGTTTATATAAATTATGGAAAAGTTTAAATAGAATTATCAAAGAAATATAATTATGTTAAGAACACACACATGTGGGGAATTAAATAAGGCGCTTGTTGATAAAGAAGTTACACTTTCTGGGTGGGTAGATACTGTGAGAAATTATGGTAAACTTGCTTTTGTTGATTTAAGAGACAGATATGGGATAACTCAAGTGATCCTTAGTGCTAAAGATATTCCAGATATTGATAAATTAAGAAATGAAGATATTCTAAAAATTACTGGAAAGGTAAAGAGTAGATTGGAAGGTAAAGAGAATAAAGATATCTCAACAGGAGATATTGAAGTTAAAGCAAGTTCTCTTAAAATCCTTAGTAAATCGAAAGATTTGCCTTTTGAAATAAATAAAGATATTGAAGTTGGAGAGGAATTGAGATTAAAATATCGTTACCTAGATTTAAGAAATCCTGGTATGGCGAGAAATATGAAAATGAGGCATGATACTATCCTATTCCTTAGAAATTTCTTACATAAAGAAAAATTCCTAGAGATAACAACTCCTATGTTAACAAAATCTACTCCAGAAGGTGCAAGAGATTATGTTGTACCATCAAGATTACACAAAGGAAAATTCTATGCACTTCCACAATCACCACAACAATATAAACAATTATTAATGTGTGCAGGAATTGACAAATATGTTCAAATGGCCCCTTGTTTTAGAGATGAGGATGCAAGAGCACATAGAGCACCTGGAGAATTCTATCAAATGGATCTTGAAATGTCATTTGTTGAACAAGATGATATTCTAGAACTTGTAGAGGGTTTGATGATAAAAATGGTAGAAGAACTTTATCCTGAAAAGAAAATTACGAAAATCCCTTTTCCAAGGATAAAACATGCAGATGCAATCAAAGAATATAAGACAGATAGTCCAGATATAAGGGAAGATAAAAAGGACGACAATGAATTAGGATTCTGTTGGATTGTTGATTTTCCATTATTTGAGAAACAGACAGAGGAAGATTTTTTCCATGGCGCTGGAAAAGATTTGGCACCATCTCACCATATGTTTACTGCACCAAAGGAAGAAGACATTAAATTATTAGACAAAACTCCTGGAAAAGCTAAGAGTTATCAACATGATATGGTCTTAAATGGTTTTGAAATTGGTGGAGGAAGTATAAGGATCCACGATCATAAATTACAAGATAAAATATTTGATCTTATTGGATTTACTAAGAAACAAAAGAAAGAATTTAGCCATTTATTAGAAGCATTTTCATATGGAGTTCCACCTCATGGAGGAATTGCTTTAGGATTGGATAGATTGATGATGATCTTACTTGGAAAAGATACAATAAGAGAAGTTATCGCATTCCCAAAGAATAAAGATGCTAGGGATCCTGTCATGGACGCACCAGCAGATATAGAAGACTATCAATTAAAAGAATTAGGGATAAACTTAGATAAGAAAAATTTATAAGTGAACAGTTTCTCTAAAAATCTACAATGTGGCTCCGTAGCTTAGCAGGTGGAGCGTCCGGCTGTTAACCGGAAGGTCGGCAGTTCGAGTCTGCCCGGAGCCGCTTTTTATTCATTCGTGGTGTAAATAATGCCTAAAATAGATCAAAACTTGATAAAAGATATTGCAAAATTAGCAAGATTAAATCTAACAAAAAAAGAGGTTTTGCAGTTTGAATCAGATTTTAAAGATGTTCTCAAATATTTTGAAATTTTAAATGAATTAGATGTTAATAATACTAAGTCTTCATTTAGACCAATTGAAGAAAGTAATGTTACTCGTGAAGATAAGATTGTAGAATGCATAGACCAAAAAGAAGCATTAAAATTCTCTAAACAAACTAAGGATGGTTTCTTTATAGGGCCAAGAACTGTAAAATGATAGATAACCAGGTTAAAGAAATCACCAAGGGAAAAGTAAAGTGTTTAGATTATACTAAAAATGCAATAAAACGAATCAAAGAAATTAACAAAGATAATCATTACATTACTACTATGTGTGAAGATCTTGCTATCTCTCAAGCTAAAGAAATAGATTCTAAAACTAAGAAAGGTAAATTAGCAGGAACAATCTTCACAATAAAAGATAATATATGTGTTAAAGATGTTGAAAGTACAGCCAATTCTAAAATTCTTGACGGATACAAACCTATTTTTGATGCAACTGTTGTTGAGAAATTGAAAAGAGAAGGTGCAATAATAGTTGGAAAAGATTCTTGTGATGCTTTTGGATTTGGAGGATTTAATGTTAATGTAGGGGTAGGGAAGAATATCCCAAAAAATCCGATAGATAGTTCTAGAACTTGCGGAGGATCTAGTGGAGGTTCCGGAGGAATAACTAAGAAAGCAGATTTTGTTCACGTTGCTATTGGAGAGAGTACCGGAGGGTCTATTGAGTGCCCTTCAGCATTTTGTGGAGTTGTAGGATTTTGTCCGACTTATGGATTAGTTAGCAGATGGGGATTAATCTCATATGCAGATTCATTTGATAAAATAGGAGTTATGACTAAAACTGTTGAAGATAATGCAAGAGTCATGAGTGTTATTGCAGGTCACGATAATAAAGACGGGACTTCATTGAAAGTTGATAAAAAAGATTATGTTAAATCTATGAAAGAAGATTCTAAAAAATTAAAGATTGCTATAATTAAAGATGGACTTTCTGAAGGAACTTCTCAAGAAGTGAAAGAATCATTTAATGATATGGTTGAAACCTTAAAGAAAGATGGTTTTGAGATTGATGAGATTTCTTTACCTTTAACTTTTAAATATGGTATAGCAACATATTATATCCTTGCTACAAGTGAATCTTCTACTAACCTATCTAGATTTTCTGGATTGAGATATGGTGTTGAAGAAAATAAAAAAGGGAAATACTTTGATGATTATTTTTCAGAGATTAGAAGTAAAAATTTCAATACAGAAAGTAAAAGAAGAATCATGTTGGGAACATTTACTAGAATGGCAGGATTTAGAGATGCATATTACATCAAAGCTACTAAAGCTAGAACAAAGATTATAGAAGAGTATAAGAACCAATTTGAGAAATATGATTTATTGATCTCGCCGACAATGCCAATTGTTCCTCCTAAATTTTCAGATATTAAAAAAATGAGTGCATTGGAAGCTTATACAATGGATATTCTAACTGTTGGTCCAAACTTGGCAGGAATACCTCATGCAAGTATGCCAATCCATAAAGGAGACTTGCCTATTGGAATGATGGTTATGGCAGATCACCTACAAGAAGATAAAATTTATAGATTATTAAAAAGAATCGAGGAGTTAAGGTGAAATTTAAATCTGATGTGGTTATTGGATTAGAAATTCATGTTGAACTAGATACAAACACAAAATTATTTTGTGGATGCAGAACTAGTGGGAATGATAAACCAAATACTAGAGTATGCCCAATTTGTCTAGGACATCCTGGAGCAAGACCTGTATTGAATAAGAAGGCATTAGATTATGCAATCAAACTTTGTTTAGCTACCGATTCTACACTAACTCCTGAAGTCATATTCTCTAGAAAAAGTTATTTCTATCCAGATATGTCGAAAAACTTTCAAATTAGTCAGTACGAGGAACCTCTATCTGTTGGGGGAGCAATCGAATTAGAAAGTGGAAAGAAAATCAATCTGACAAGGATCCATATTGAAGAAGACCCTGCATCCATAACTTATCCAAAATCTGCTAAGAATTCAGATTATAGTTTAATAGATTATAATAGGTCTGGAAATCCATTAGTTGAGATAGTCACAGAACCTGAACTAACAACCCCTGATGAAGCTAGAGAATTTCTAAACAAATTAATCAGTGTCCTAAATTATCTGAAAATATTTGATATGAAATCTGGAATAATAAAAGCCGATGCGAATATTTCTATAAAAGGAAGCGGATATAGAAGAGTTGAAGTGAAAAATATTACTGGATTTAAAGAGATTGAAAGAGCATTAGAATATGAGTTAGAAAGGCAGAAAGAACTTGTCAAAGAAGGAACAGAAATTGTAATTGAGACTAGAGGATGGGATGCTAAAGATAGAGAGACTTATTCCTTAAGAAAAAAAGAAACAGAAGAAGGATATGGATATATCATTGAACCGGATCTTGTTAAAATAGATGTTAATGAAGAATTAATCGGAATTTTGAAAAAAGAGATTCCGGAACTTGCACATAAAAAAGCTAAAAGATTCATTAAAGAGTATAAAATCGATAAAGTTGATGCTAAAGTCATGGCAATGGAACTCGAACTTGGAGAACTATTTGAAAAAGTAGTTAAGGAGATTGATCCAATATTAGCAGGTAGATGGTTGAGAAGAGAATTATTGAGAGTTCTGAATTATAATAAAAAAACACTTCAGGATATTAAAATTGATGAATCCCATATTATTGAATTATTAAGCCTTATTGAAACAAAGACCATTACTGAAGCAACAGGTAAGAAGCTTATTGAGATGTTAATAGACAAACCTTTTTCTCCGAAGGATTATGTCGAAAAGAATGAACTTGCGCAAATTACTTCTGAGATTGAGTTAGAGGATATCTGTAAGAAGATTGTTTCTCAAAATGAAAAGGCCGTAGAAGATTATAAGGGTGGAGAAGAAAAATCATTTAATTTCTTAGTTGGAATGGTTATGAGAGAGACTAAAGGAAAAGCAAATCCAGTCATAGTTAAAGATGCTATGAAACGAATTTTGAGTTAATTTTAGATAAAAGATAACCTTTTAAACCTCTTATTTTAAATTTATTTTACAATGAAAAACATACTTATCCTTGCAACTGGAGGCACTATAGCTTCTGTAAAAACAGACGAAGGACTTAGACCTGCTTACAAACCTCAAGAAATGATTGATTTAATTCCAGAGCTTAAAGATATAGCTAACTTGGAAGGAAAATTGATTATGAATATAGATTCTTCAGATATGGTTCCAGAGAGATGGATTGAAATCGCAGATTCTATTGATAAAAATAAGGATTCTTATGATGGGATTGTTGTTCTTCATGGAACAGATACTATGTCTTATACTTCTTCAGCACTTTCTTTAATGTTGAAAGGTATTGATAAACCGATTGTAATAACTGGTGCAATGAAAGGTATCGGAGAGGAAGGTAGTGATGCTATTGGCAATATGATAAATGCAGTTAAATTTGCAACTGAAGAATATAATGGAATTTATTGTGTGTTTGATAGTAAAGTTTACCAAGGTAGCAGAATCTCTAAAGTTAACCCTAGTAGTGTGAATGCTTTTGAAAATATCAACTCTTCACTTGTTGGAGAATTTAAGAAAGGAGAGTTCAATAAAGATGTAGATTATAACTCTTCTCTTGAAGACCTTGTTTATGAAAAAGATACAAAAATAAGTGATGAAGTTTATTATATGTATTTAACTCCAGGAATGAAAACTGATATAATTGATAAAGTTCTTGAATTAGGATATAAGGGGATTGTTATTGGAGGATATGGTGACGGAAATTTTCCTCTAAGATTCTTAGATAAATTCGAAGAAGTTCTTGATAAGAATATCCCTTTGGTTCTTGGATCTCAATGCCTTAAAGGTAAAGTTGATGCAGCTTATGAAGCAGGATTTAAACTTATGAAAAAGGGTGCTATCTCTGCAAAAGATATGACAAATGAAATGGCTGTAACAAAACTTATGTATGCAATTGGACATTCAGATAATCTAGAAAAAATCAAAGAAATTATGAGTGAAAATTATGCGAATGAGATTTCAGAATAGATTGAATAATTGATATAATATCCCTAGTGTAAAGATTAAGATTAATAATGCACCAATTAAAGTGTTCCTACCTAAATTATATTCTGGAACTCTTAACTTCTTTTTTCTTGCTTTCCAAAATATTAATACTATTAGAATGCCATCTATTCCTCCGGCAAATGCTCCAGTCATCCCTATTACATTTATGAAGCTTTTTGCACCACTTAAAAAAATAAGTAGAGGAATAGTCATAGTTAAAACCCATGCAATAGTTTTTTGAATTTTAAAATCAAAATGATAAATCTCTTTCATTGCTAATGCTAGAGTTAGTGATGATGTAAACATTGCTAATGCCGCAAATAAGTTCCCGAAAATAATCATTTCTTTTCCTAAGGCTTGTCCTAGCCCAATTGTTGATATTTCTGTAGTATTTGCTCCAGTTATCCCAATAGTTATTGCTGCAAAAATTATATATGCAGCTAAAGGTATTAAAGATCCAATAATTACTGCTTTCTTTAATTTATGTTTTTTATATATTAAACATTCTTTCATCTCAGGAACTGCTACCCCTCCAACAAATGAAAATAAAACTACTCCGTATGGTATTGCAAGTTTCATTAAATTAAACTCAGCAAGGTTACCTATATTGAAATCACCTTTGAGTATTGCGAATAGTCCCATCACTAAGATTAGTACCAATACGCTGGAAGCAAAAATTAATTCGGATTTTGTTATTGCTTTTAATCCTATAAATACTAATATTGAAACTATTGCAAAGAAAATTAGAGAAAATAACATAGGAGATCCACCAAATATTGCAGATAGTGCCCTACCTTCTCCAATTATATAAGCTATTAGTGCACCATAGACTCCAAAAAGTAGAGAGGCCATCATTATTGACTTGCCCCATTTTCCTAAATAAATATTAGCATAACCTGGAAGTTGATGATTCCCTGGAGTTCGGAGAACTATCTCTCCTATGAATAAATTTAACATCATTACTGCTAGACCTAATACAATTATATCTAAAACTCCTGTTAGAAATCCTGCTTTTTGAAATACATAGGGTAATCCTAAAACTCCTGCACCGATCACAGTTCCACATAAAGTTGCTATTGCCTTTGGAAAACCTTTATTTATCATATCTGATAAATTGGAACTTTTTATTTATATTGTTTTTGGTAAAAAGAATTTTCTTATTTCCATTATCCCTACACCAATAACTGTTACACCAACTATTTTTGCCCAATCAAAAAGTCCGAGTGGAACTAATTTGAAAGCCACAGCAAGTGGAGAATAAATAACTAGTAATTGTAGGGAGAATGCTATTAGTACTGCCCCTATTAGGTACTTATTTGTTAAGAATCCTACTTGGAATATGTTCTTGGTTTCTGATCTACAACTAAATACTAATAATAACTCGAAGACTACAGAAGTTGTCAAAGCAATAGTTCTTGCTTTATCTATATCTCCAGTTTGTAAATACTCTAGTGAAAATAAACTTAATGTCGCTATTGCACCCAAAATTCCAGCCAAGATTAAGAAAGTTTTTGTCCCCTTTAGGATTCCATCTTTTGGATTTCTTGGTTTTCTATCCATAATCCCTTCTTCACTTGGATCAACACCCAGAGCTAATGCTGGCAAACTATCTGTTACTAAATTTATCCATAATATCTGGAGTGGCAAAAGTGGAAGAGGCAACCCCATAAACATTGATGCCAAGATTACTCCCATTTCATCAAAATTTGCAGAGAGTAGGTATTTAATGAATTTTTTTATGTTGTCAAATATGGTTCTTCCTTCTTTTACTGCATCAACTATTGTTGCAAAATTATCATCTAATAAAATTATATCTGAAGTCTCTCTTGTAACATCTGTACCAGATTTACCCATTGCAATTCCTACGTCTGCCTTCTTTAGTGCAGGAGCATCATTTATTCCATCTCCAGTCATTGCAACTATCTCGCCATTATATTGTAATGCTTCAAGAATTCTAACTTTGTGTTCAGGGTTTACTCTTGCAAATATCCCTATATCTTTGATTTTCTTTGCTAATTGTTCTTTTGATAAATTATCTAGATCTTTTCCTTCTAAACTAGTTGTGTTTAAATTTAATTGTTTTGCAACGGCTTCGGCAGTTATTTTGTTATCTCCTGTAATCATGATAACCCTTATTCCTGCCTTTTTACATAATTTCAGAGCACCTTTCACCTCATCTCTAGGCAAGTCTTCTATGCCTACTAGACCTAAAAATACCATGTCTTTCTGACTTTTTGATTTTGAATATGCTAATCCTAAAACTCTTAGTGCAGATTTTGCGAATTCTTCATTTTTTGCCAAAATATTTTTCTTATCTCTCTCACTTAGAAGTTTTATTCCACCCCTATCATAAATATACTTACATTTATCTAGAACTATTTCTGGAGCACCTTTCATGTGTGTATAAGTCTTGCTTCCTGACCGGTCTATAGAGGCCATATACTTCTTTGATGAATCAAAAGGTACTTCATCTACTCTCCTGAATTCGGAGTTGATTTCTGCCTTTTTTGCTGCTACTAGAAATGCTATTTCAGTAGGATCCCCAATAAAATTCTTATTCTTTAATTGTGAATCATTACAAAGCATCCCAGTTTCTAATAATTTATTTATCTCTTTTTTGTTTATTTCGTTTCGATTATACAGAAAATTTCCTTCTGTCTTATATCCAGAACCTGTTACAGTTATTACTTTTTTATTTGCATAAATCTTAGTTATAGTCATTTCACCACTAGTCATTGTACCAGTTTTATCTGAGCAGATTACTGTAGTTGCACCAAGTGTTTCTACTGCTGCCAATCTTCGCACCAATGCCTTATCTTTGATCATACGCTGTATTCCTAACGCTAAACAGATTGTGATTACTGCAGGCAATCCTTCTGGTATTGCTGAAACTGCTAAACTTAAAGAAGTCATGAATATCTCTGAAAGGGGCATCCCTTTTATTAATCCAAGAACTAAAACTATGAATATAACTCCTAAAACTATCATACCTAAATTTTTTCCAAACTTTGACATTTTCTTTTTTATTGGAGTCTCTTCTTCATTTATTGATTCTAATTCATGTGCGATTTTTCCGAATTCTGTTTTGTATCCTGTTCCAGATACAACTGCCTTACCTCTCCCATAGGATACTATAGTTCCAGAAAAAATCATATTTGATTGGTCTGCTATCTGAAGATCTTTGTCTAATTGTTTTACTGATTTTTCTACAGCTTTTGATTCTCCAGTCAAAACAGATTCATTTACCTTTAAAGAAAAAGATTCTATTATCCTTGCATCTGCAGGTATCTTGTCTCCAGTCTCTAGGATTATTATGTCTCCAGGTACTAATCTAGTTGAAGGTATTGATTTTATTATTCCTCCCCTCATTACTTTTGCATTTGGAACCTCTAATTTCTTAAGAGATAGCAATGCCTTTTCTGATTTAAACTCCTGGTAATATCCAAACATAGTGTTTAGGATTATAATAATAGAGATTACTGCAGCATCTAGGAAACTCTTTAGAAAAAGTGAAACTAGTATTGCAATTAATAGTATATATATTAACGGATTTTTTATTTGATCCAAAATCAGTCCCAATCTTGATATCTCTTTTGTTGTTTTTATCTCGTTTTTTCCATAGTGTGCAAGTCTTTCTTTTGCTTCTTGTTGTGAGATTCCCTTAGATTTAGAATTTAGTAAAGTTATTGCTTGATTCACCGATTTTTTAGAATAATTGACTCTCATATTATTTTTTATTTCTTTATGTTTATATCTTTTTTGGAATTGGTAAGATTTAAATAGTAAATTTGTTTAGTTTCTTCGGGCCTGTAGCATAATCTGGATAGTGCGGTCGGCTTCGGACCGATTGGTCGGGGTTCAAATCCCCGCAGGCTCATTAAACTATGGAATATAAATTTGACTCAAGATATGGAAATATTATGATGAATGATTGCACTCATAGTGAAGTGAAATTGTGGTTAGAATCTCTTGAGAAGGTTATACCGAATAGTTTGCCACTTTCTGAAATAGAATTAAAGATCAATAATATTGAGAGTATTAGCACTCCTGAACCGTTTAATTTTAGTAGAACAGAAAGAGTTTATTTTGATAAAAATTCAATTCTTTATGTAGCAAATGTTAATTTAGCTTTTAGGAGGAGTTATTATCCTATACTGAGAGACCATTTTATTGCCGCTAAAAAATTAATTGAGGATTATTGAGTTTTTCTATAATCTTTTACAGCTTTCTTAAATGCTTGATCTGCTAAAACTGAACAATGGAACTTTCTAGCAGGTAGGCCTCCAAGTTGCTCTGTGATATCTTTTGCAGTTATTTTTAGTGCATCTTCTATTTTTAATCCAATTACCATTGTAGAAAACATAGATGTTGCTGCAATTGCAGATGCACACCCGAATGTTTGATATTTGCAATCTTTTATCTTGTTATCTTTTACCTTTATCCAGACCTTCATAACATCTCCACAGGCAGGGGAGCCCACTTCGCCTTCCCCATCTGCAGCTTTAGAATATTTTTTTGCTTCTTCTTTTGTTTTTAATATATTTCTCGGATTAAAGAAGTGATCCTTAACTCTTTCTGAATAAAACCATTCTTTTCCAGTTTTTGATTTTACATCGCTCATTTTAAATCTTTTAACTCCATATGAACTGGAGACATCTCTCTAAGTTCTTTAACAATCTTAGGTAATACTTTTAATACCTTATTTATATCTGATTTTTTTGTGTATTTTCCTAAGCTGAATCTTATACTCCCGTGTGCTGCTTTTTCAGATTGTCCTATTGCAAGTAAAACATGGCTAGCAGTTAGTGATCTTGAAGAACATGCACTCCCAGTTGATGCATAAATTTTGTATTCATTTAATTTTAGTAATATTGATTCGCCCTCTATATTCAGAAATGTTATGTTAACATTATTTGGAAGCCTTTTTTTCTTATCTCCATTCAGAATTGTCCTATCTATCTGCATCAATCCAGTTATTAGGTGATCTCGTAGTTCTGTTAGAGTTTTAGAATACTTTTTCTTATCATTCTGTGCTAATTCTAATGCCTTTGTGAATCCTACTATCCCTGGAATATTCTCTGTCCCACTTCTCAATCCGAACTCTTGATTTCCACCATCTAAAATAGGATCTAATTGAATTGTATTATTTTTATATAGACAACCAGTTCCTTTTGGTCCGTATATTTTGCTTCCATTCAAACTCATTAAATCAACATTTAGTTTCTTTACATCTAACTCTTCAGAATTTGCTGCCTGACATGCATCAGTATGGAAAATTATCTTTTTATTCTTCGCTATACTTCCAATTTCCCTTATTGGTTGAATTGTTCCAAGTTCATTGTTTGCATAGATTGTAGAAATTATGATTGTTTCTTTTTTTATTGCAGATTTAATCTTATCAGATGAAATTATTCCATTTTTTTCTACTGGAACTAAAGATATCTCGAATCCTTCTTTTTTTAGTGATTTTAAGGTGTTTAATACTGCAGGATGTTCTATGGTTGTTGAAATTATATGATTCCCTTTTGATTTTAACTTTCTTGCCAAACCTTTTAATGCCAGATTTATGCTTTCTGTTCCGGATCCTGTGAAAATTATTTCTTCCGAATCAGCATTTAGTATTTTTGCAACTTTTGCCCTTGAAGAATCCAAAACATTATCTGAGATTAATCCCAAATCATGCATACTTCCTGCATTCCCATAGTCTTCAGAGTAATATCTGCTCATTTCTTTTATTACTTTTTTATCTACAGGAGTTGTTGCAGAATTATCCAGGTAAATTTGCTTATTCCTCATTAGTTACCTTATTTAATTTCACTAGAATCTCTTCTATATCGTCTTCCGATAGTCCATGACTTTTTAGACCCATCTCAATTGTTTCTACATTTGCTGCAAAACAACCTACACAGTGTATTCCACTTTCAAATAATACTTCTGCTGTCTTCGGATATTTTGCTAAACATTCCCCAATTATTGTATCTTTAGTTATTTTCATTTTTAAAACAAACCTCACATTTTTCTGGAACATCATCATATAATTTGTGGATTTCACAAACCATCGCTGTGTCCCGAATTAATTTTGTTAATTTTATCAGTTCCTTGTGTGTTGTTGAATTCCCTTCCAGTATTCTATTTGCTGACTCTCTTACTGATTCTATTATTCTTTTGCTGAACTTTGCAATCCCTCTCTTCTTTACAAGGTATTGTGAAACTGCTGCAGGAGTGATTTCTAATAATTCTGCTATCTCTTTCTGTTTTAACTTTTCTTTTGAAAGGTGTATAGCCAATTCTCTTCTTAGTGAAGGGATCACATATCTTACTTCCACATCTTGTAGCATTAATTTCATTTGAAAACTTAACAATTGTTAATTTATAAACATTACTGTTGCTCATTAAACGAAAAGATTTAAAAGTGATTAAAAAGATTATTGGAATATGGTTAAGCAAGAAGGCATAACGGTAAAAAAGGATGAGAACTTTTCTGAATGGTATACTCAAACAATCATAAAGAGTGAAATGGCAGATTATACTGCAGTTTCTGGATCCATTGTGTACAGACCAAAAAGTTATGCTATATGGGAAACTATACAAAGAGAGGTAGATAAAAAACTAAAAAAGCTAGGTGTGCAAAATGCTTATTTCCCTTTATTCATTCCTGAAAAATACTTAATGAAGGAAGCAAATCATATTGAAGGATTTTCTCCAGAAGTTGCATGGGTTACTCATGCAGGGAATTCAAAATTAGATGAAAGATTAGCAATAAGGCCTACTTCTGAAACAATTATGTATCCATCTTATGCAAAATGGATTAGATCTTGGAAAGATTTACCTTTGAAATTAAATCAGTGGAATAATGTAGTTAGATGGGAGTTTAAACATGCAGTTCCATTCTTGAGAGGTAGAGAATTTTTATGGAACGAAGGACATACAGTTTTTGCAAAAAGAGAAGAAGCAGAAAAAGAAATGAAGGACATCATAAAGTTATGGGATTCATTTTGTAAAGATTATTTAGCATTACCTTCATTAGTTGGTCAAAAATCAGAAAAAGAAAAATTTGCTGGTGCAGAATATACCTGGAGTACAGAGTTTATGATGCCAAATGGTAAAGCTATCCAAGGGCCAGATACTCATTTTGATGGACAGAATTTTGCCAAGGCTTTTGATATCAGTTTCTTAGATGAAAATGAGAAAAAACAATTACCTTATCAGAATACTTGGGCTATCAGTACAAGAATGATGGGAGTTATGTTTGCTATACATGGAGATGATAAAGGGTTAGTCTTGCCACCAAAGATTGCGCCAAATAAAGTTGTTCTGATTCCAATATTATTTACAAAAACAAAAGATAAAGTAATGAAAGTTGCTAAAGATATAGAGAAAAATTTGAAAAAATATGATGGAATTTTAGACGATAGGGAAGATTACTCTGCTGGATGGAAATTTAATGAATGGGAGCTGAAAGGAATTCCTATTAGAGTAGAACTTGGCCCAAAAGATGTTGAAAATAAACAAGCTGTTATTGTTAGAAGAGATAGTGGTGAAAAAATAGTTGTAAAGCTAAAGGATATCACAAGTAGTATCGATAAAATTCTTGAAGATATACAAACTAGTTTATTCGAGAAAGCTAAGAAAGCATTATATAATTCAATTGAAGAAGTTGAAACTATTTCTGAACTTAAGAAAACAATTAGTAAGAAAAAAATTGGAAAAGCTAATTGGTGTGGCAAGATTGCTTGTGAAGAAAATATCAAAGCTAAGACTAGTACGAAGAGTTTGAACAGTGAATTTAATTCTAAAGGAAAAGGCAAATGTTTTGCTTGCGAAGCTAAATCCGAATATGTTACTTATTTCGGGAAGAGTTACTAATCAATTTATTTAAAAGATATATTATTGGAGTTACACAAACTAGTGCATAGAATATTGGAAAGATTATAGGGAATAGGGGAATTGTTGGCAACCAATTTATACATGACTTGAATAAGCAATTTAAATTTAGATTATCTCCATAGTATATGATTATAGGCAATAATAGAGCTAGATGCAGTGCTACACCTTTCCATGCTTTTTTTGGTTTCTTCTTTATTAATAGAAATGCTATCACTCCAAAAGGAACCACTATCAGATGAAGTAAGCTTGAGATCTTCAAGGGTGTTGCGAAAGCTGGATTAAACATATATGCTGTTGACCCAACCAAATATTTATTGAAGGATAATTTGAAAAGATAATCTATGGTCCATCCAACTTCTCCAACAAAAATGAATGCAGTTTCTGCTAAGATCCAAAATGAATTTCTGAATAAAATTGCCAACCCTAAGATTAGAGGAACATGATTACTTATCCAAAATACGCTTGAAGGAGTTCCAAATCTTAATATTAGGAATATTCTGATCAGAGATAATACTATCAAGGTTATCCCCATTAGTTTTAGTATAGTATTTTTATTCATATTAATTTACCAGATCAATGAAAAATTTGTAGATTTGTGCATACCAAGGGAGGTTCATCACTTTTATCGTCTTTACTTCATTTAACTCAAATGTATTTCTAAATTCATCCTCATATTCAATTAAAATGTTTATTTTATTATTTAAGAGATATTTTGAGTTTAGCTTTGCTTCCAAATTAGTTATTCCTTGTGACTCTTGGATTATTTGTTTATTGGCACCATTTATAGAGATTGATAGATTTTTTATTAGTGCCTTAGAATCCAACCTAAATATGAAATTAAAGTTCTCACCATAATCTACTTGATCTGGATATTCAAAATCTATCATTTTTAAGTCAGGTTTTCCTAGGATTGTTAGTTGAATATTACTGATTAAATCGATTACTTCATTTTTTGCAGAAACTACTCTCTCTGTTAAATTTTCTGCTTGAATTTCGAAGAGTATTTTTTTTTCTTCAGATATAGTTAGATCTACGATTTCACATTCCTGATCTAAACAAACCGAGATTCCAGTTAAAATCTTGTTGCCTATATTTTTAATTTTGCAAGATATAGGTATATTTTCAAAAGTGTAATAGTAAGATCTCTCTGCCCCACATTCTAATGAAATCTCTTCAGAATAGGTCTTCTCTTCAATCTCTTCTAACTCTTCTATCATCTCTCTTGCTTTATCTTCCGAAATATAATCATATCCTTCGCTGGAAGAGAATTCTATAACTTCTGAAGTTATTTCTCCAAATAGATCTACAACTTCTATCTGGGTAGAGTATCTCATATTATCTTCAGCATTATCTGGAATCTTTATTATCCAAAATATCACTTTGTTTTGATTTGGTTTTAATAATGTTATTTTAGTATTGTCTGACAATAATTCTGGAGCTTTTGTTATTATTGCAGTATCAGATACATAAGAATCATAAGGGTTTTCTATAGTTACTTTTATTGGAACATAACTTCCAGGAGCTACATTATTTTCAAGTATTTCTAAATCAATATCAAAAGGGGAGTTTATTTTGTTTCCAAAGCCTGTAATTTCTGCACTGATGTTTAAACCATTAGGGGAAATTAGCACATTATTCGATCTCCAATTATATCTTATTGAAGGAGTCCCAGAATCAACATTTTCTAATAATCTTATATGGGTTGGATCAATCCATCCAAACTGTCCAAACGAAATATCAAATGGTACCCATCCATAATCTGGAAAATATGCTTCTGCCCAACCATGATTACCAAAATCTTCTGTTGAGCTTGAATATGCTACCCCTGAAATAAATCTTGCGGGAATCCCTACTGAACGAGATAGTGAAATGAATAGAGTTGCAAGCTCATCGCATACACCTTCTTTATTTTCCAGAACCCATGAAGAGGATAATGCAGCATTTGCAGTTTGTGAATTTAAGTCATACTCTATATTCTCATTTACCCAGTTTGCTAGTTTGAAAACTGCGGAATAAAGATTTGATTCTCCTTCGATAATCTCATTTGCTTTCTCTAATATCTCAGGAGTAATATCTGTCTTTTCTCCACCTTCTAGGTAGATTTCATACTCTTCATCCAAATCAATTATTGGAAATTGTATTCGTGGAATCTTGTGTAAAATATTTTCAGTCTCTATTCTTGCAGTATATCCAAATTCTATAGTTTCTGAATAATCTTCCCATCTAAATTTTAAAGAATCATCTACTTCGCTTATGTCTGCAGATTCATCTGAAAAAGTATTTAGATCTAATATTGATTGATGTTGAATTTGAAGTGGATTAATCAGAAGGGTTGCTTCAGCATAATCTAAACTGGCCCCAGACTCATCTTCTTCCATAGTTAGTTGTGCCAAAACTTCAAGATCCATGCTCACAGTAGAGTAATCAGTATAAGATTCTTGAGCTAAAGCTAATGGAACTAATAATAAAAAAAATAAAATTGATTTTTTTATTTCTAATCACCTCTTACTGAGATAAATGGCAGTATAGTTTATATTTATTTCTATTTAGCATGCAGAATAATCACAAGACGAACATCTTTTACAACCTTCTTGAAAGATTAACTTGCCACCTTCACATTTTGGACATTTTATTCCGTATGTGTTCTTCTGATCCTCATTTGAATTTGTTGAACTGTTCCCGTTTCCTTTTTTTAGAGTATCACTCAATTCATCGACAATTTCATCATAATCTACATTTCCTAACAATAAATTCTCAAATCCATAATTCTCTATTGCCATTAAATATTTCTTAAGTGCCCTTCCAACTCCATCAGGTATAGAAGTTACTACTCCCTCTCTTGTAGGAATGCTAGCTATACTTGCACCTATTCCTTCCAATTGATCTACACAATAATTTGGATCCACTCCAGCTCTGAGATTAGTACTTAATTGTCTACAGATCCCTTCTAAATCTGCATGTACAACATCTCCACTTTTTCCCAACTGTGCGAATACTTCATAAGGTGCCCCATCTTTTGGATCTACAGTAATATTTACATGCATGTGACCGAAAGGAGTATGCTGTTTTATTTTTACTGAAGGCATCATGTCAGGAATTTTTCTTGGGGTGATATATGTTCTCTCAGTTTCCTCTTCCTTATTTGTTTCTAAAACTTGAACATCCTTTGATCCATCTCTATAAATTGTTGTACCTTTTAATCCCATTTGATAGGCTAATAGGTATGCTTCCTTAACATCATCAACAGTTGCATTATTTGGCATATTTATTGTTTTACTAACTGCATTGTCAAGATTCCTTTGAAATGCTGCTTGAACTCTAATGTGATCCTTTGAATGAATATCTCCTGCTACCTTAAATATCTCTTGTAATTCTTTTGGAATCTCTTTTATTCCTTTTAATGAACCCCCGTTCTTTTCTATCTTATCAAGTAGTTTTTCTGAATATATGCCATTATCTTTTAATGCTCTTTCTAACTCAGGATTCACAAATTTTAATCTTTCTCCACCTCTGATGTTCTTATAAAAAATATTTGAGAAATAAGGTTCTATGCCTCCAGACACTCCCGCTACCATAGCTATTGAACCTGTTGGAGCAATTGTTGTTCTTGCAACATTTCTAACTCTGTCTTCTAAATCTCCAGTATCATATATACTTCCTTCGAATGCCGGAAAAACTCCCCTTTGTTCTGCTAGTTGAACTGACTTTTCTTTCGCAGTATTATTTATGCTAGACATTACTTGTTCTGCTAGTTCTACTGCTTCTTTAGAATCATAAGGTACTTTTAATTTTAATAACATGTCTGCCCATCCCATCACACCAAGTCCGATTCTTCTATGTTCTAATACTGTATCCTCTATCTCTTTTATCGGCCCTTTGCTAGCATCATTTACATTATCCATAAAGTGCACTGCAGTCTGAGTAGTTTCATTTAGTTTGTCCCAATCAACTTCATAGCCGTCTTCTAATTTTTTGACCATATTTGAAAGATTGAGTGAACCTAGGTTACATGCATCATAAGGATGTAATGGTTGTTCCCCGCAAGGGTTTGTAGCTTTTATTGGACCCTTATTTGGTAATGGATTTTCTCGGTTTATTGCATCTAAAAATATCATTCCAGGATCTGCAGTTTGCCAAGCAAGATTTGCAATTATGTCCATTACTGCAGGACCGTATAACTCTACATTGTTTTCTTCATTTATCCTTCCGATATCTTGGTTTGTATATGAATCTAGAACTCTTCCTTTTTCCTTATCTACTATTAAAGATGGAGGATTTGGAGCTTTCCCAATTTCTGAACCACCTAGTTTATTTTCTTCTATATTAGATTGATAATTGAGTAAGTCATCCAAGGTTAGAGGATTTCCCTTGAATTCTAATGGAAAGTATCCATCATTTATTGTCGCATCCATAAATTTATCTGTAGCTCCAATTGAGATGTTGAAATTTTTTAATTTTTCATGTACTGCCTTTGCATAGATAAAATCCATTATATCTGGGTGGTTTACATCCAATATCCCCATATTTGCTCCACGCCTATTTCCAGAATTTATTATTTCTGTCGCCTTATCGAACTGTTCCATAAAAGAGATTGGTCCAGATGCAACACCTTTTGATTTTTTTACATAACTTCCTCTAGGCCGTAGTTTTGAAAAATTATATCCCGTTCCTCCACCTTCTTTGTGGATTCTTGCACCTTTCCTAACTTCCCCGAAAATATCATTAAGATCATCATCTGGATCTATACTATCTTCTGGATCAAGTACATAACAATTGAATAGAGCTTTGGTTTCTGTTCCTGCATTCGTGAATACTCTTCCTGCAGGTAAAAAATTTAAGTTTGTCATAGCGTTATAAAAATTTTCTGTTACTTTTCCGATTTCTTCCTCTGAATGTCCGTAACTTGAATCAATAGTTGCTATAGTATTTGCTATCGTGTAGAGTCTTTCTTTTGGCCCCTCTACTATTTTTCCTTCACCATTTCTTTTAAGGTATTTCTGCTCCAAAGTCCATTTAGAATTGTCTGATAGTCTCTCTTCAAGATTATCTTGGTTTACATAATTAGGTAATTTCATTTTTGCACCTCTTAAATAATATTAATTTAGATTATTGAAATTAAATCGACTTGATATATAAACATATATAGTGTTTAACTTAGATTATTTATTGTATAAATTAGAACATAGAATTTATTAATTTTTTATTAATTTTTTGAACCTTTCTAAAAATTCATCGAAATCCTGTGTATTTATCTTTCCACCACATGCAAGTTCGTGCCCGCCACCGTATCCATCAAGACCCTCTAAAGCTTTGTTTATCTTTTTTGGTAACTTTATCTTTGAACTTCTGAAACTTAATTTCATATAACCTTCTGATTCTCTTGCAACTATGATTATCTTCTTAGGTTTCCTGTAAAGTAGTTCGTTTGATAACTCGCTAGTAAATGAGTTCTTCTGTGAAGGATAATAGTAGATGAAAAGATTCCCATTAGACTTTGTTTTCAGAGCATCTTCTAACATAATCTTGTAGTCCTTTCTAAACTTATTTGCTCTTTTGAATAATAATTTTCCCTTTGGTGTAGTCTGATCCAAAATTTCATAAGGACTCTCTATCTGCGAAAATACATTTATTGAACTTATTACATCATTCATAGGACCTTTTAGTAAGAACGAAGTTAATAGAGCTAACTCTCCAATCCTACTATCAAACAATACCTCTTCTGGTTTTTTTAATTTCTTTTGAAGAAGATCAGGATATTGTTCTATGAATTTCTTTGCAAAGTCTGGCCTGTGCCAATCTGAAACTGTACCAAGTGTCGCTATCCAAAGATTTTGTTCCACTACCTTGTATGCATAATACGAAGTAGGTTTGTTATCTCTCGGTATTTTTAATCGAGGATTATAATATTTAACACCTTTTCTTTTTACAGGTTGATGGTGATCTAACCAAACTATAGGGACATCCACATTATCTATGAATTCTTGAGATATATCTGGCATGTCTAGTACAAAAACTATATCTGGAGAGTATTCTTTTACTTTCCTTACAAATCTTTCATCTAGAATTGGAACAGATTTTACAATAACTCCCTTACCTTTGTTGATTAGTTTTCTAAATAACATGTATGAACATAATCCATCAGGATCATCATCATAAAAAAATAGAGGATTCTCAGCTTTTAACAAATACTCCCTTATTTCCTTTAATTTCTTCTTTGGAATCATTGTAGAAAGATTAATAAATTTACTTTATAAACTTTTGTTTATGGTAGGTAGGACAATATTGTATATCTCATTGTTAGTCTCGTTATTTATATTTGTTAAACTTGGAGATATGGAGATATTTAATTTAAAAAATAGGATCTTAATCTCTTTAATATTCCCTTTCTTGATAGGATTAGTATTATTACTGGGAGCTGTTGGATTTATGTTTGTAGGAATTTTGTTGATTCTCGGAACAATATTCTTTGCCTTAAATAAAGATAAAATTAAAATTATAAGAATTTAGAAAAATATTATTTAGCCCTTCTCTTATTCGCACCTAAACTAGGTCTAATCTTTTCAGCGCCGATTCCTTTCTTTCTAAGTCCTCTTGACTTTTTACCAGCCGAAGTTAATCCTCTGAAAGCTCTTCCTTTATGTTTACCATTACAAATCCAGTTAATTTTTTTATCTGACTTGATTACTGAGTGATCAGGATCAACCAGTATAACTTCATACCATCTGTAAAGACCATCCTTTACAAGGAAATAACTGTTTAAAACTATAAGATTTGTGAATTTCTTTGATGCTCTTTCTTCTGCAATCCATTGGTAACTCTTTCCAACAATTTTCTTTCTTCTTCTTGCCTTTGGTCTTCTACCTTTCTTAATTAATGGACGCATCCTTTTAGATTTGTTTAGTCTTATTCTAACTACAACATATCCTTGCTTTGCTTTGTATCCAAGAGATCTAGCTCTATCTAACCTTGTTGGTCTATCTAACCTAACTATTGTTGGATCTCTTCTCCAAACTATCAACCTTTCAGTAAATAATTCTTTCAAAGATTCCTTAGGTTTTTTCCAGAGTTCTCTAATGTGTTTATACATAGTATGGTTTGTGAAATGAAACGGTTTATAAAAGTTTCTGTATTTGGGAATTATTCCAAAAACTATATATATTGAGATTGGTTATCATTTCGGTTTAGGAGGAACAAAAATGAAGCATTTATTAAAAATCATAAGCGGTTTAATGATGATTATGGGTGGATTATATACCTATGTCAGATGGGATTTTTTTAGAACACAACTTATCATAGCTTTGAAATTAGTTATAGGTAATATGGGTGCATTTATCGCATTAATAGGTTTGATAATCTTCTTGATTGGAATAAGCGAAAGAAACGAGAGTATTGAAGAAGAGTTTGTTCAAGAAGAGGAAGAGATTGAAGAAGAGCCAGTTGTAGAAAAGAAACCTAAAAGGAAACCCAAAGCTAAGAAATAAACTTATTCAAACTAATTTGTTTTTTATTTAATATTTTACTTTCTTTCAATATTTGAGTTATATCAAAATTGAGATGTTTTTTTATTTTTCCATATGCATAGTTTAGTGCCACATCTTTAGATTCGAAATTTTCTTCTTTTGTTTCCATTGCTTTTCTTGCTGCAGATCTTACAACCCAAACTCCCATACTTGCCCAATATTCTGGAGTCTCAAATCTTAATACTAAAATTGATGCCTGCTTCTTGATTTTAGTTAAATATTCTAAAACTGCTAGTCTTGCTGCATAGTATCCACCGACTGTGTTTGAAGCATATTTTTTCCTTCCAAAAAAATCTTCAAAATCTGTTGCCATACTTATCCCAGATGCTTTGTTCCAGGCAGAATCTTGAAGATACATTTCGAATAACTCATAAGATAACATTTCAGGAAGTAAAATTACCAGATAATAATTTCCAAAATAATTTCCAAAAAATATTTTATGTTCTTCTAGCCTCGGATAATATCTTATTTTTTCTAGTAAACTTTTTCCGATTAAATCATCTGTTGCAGTTATGCTCCATCGTGTTGGAACCAATCTCCTATCTTTTTTTAATCCGAACATTCCTATAGATAGTAATTTTGAAATTGCATGTTCATCAAAGTTCTTTTTGTAGAGGGTTGAGATCGCCTCTGTTGATTTTAAATCTATATCTGATACGACTTGTTCTATCTTTGTGTGGATTCTTGGATTTTCTGTGAGTTTTACATTCTTTAGTTCTGCTCTTGGACCCATTGGCATATTCACATTATCGAAATCTAGTCGTATCATCGCTTTCTTTTTTAGTTCCATCTCTAAATCTACAGATTTTGTTGCCATTGCTAATTCTTGTGAGATTTCTAAGAACTTCTTATTTAGATTGGATTGGGAACTAGTTATAGCATTTACATTTGATTTAAATCTTGAATTAATTAGTGATCTTCTGAAATTTATTACGTCCTCTAATTTGAATTCATTCTTTGCCCAATAGTTTTGTGCATCATATAACCAAGCATCCTTTTTTTGTTCGGGGGGTGAGAGTATTCCTACATTTACTGCAGGATATTGTAGCTTCGAACCTACAAAAACTGAGGGAGGGGAGGTGCTGTTGAATTCTCCAATTATTTCTTTTATCTTGAATAAAGTTTGAGATCTTGATTCTAAAAGCTTCTTTTTATCTATTTTAATCAAAACCATATTTTTGAGAGTGAAACATTATTTATAAAATTGGTTAGTTGGTTTTGTCATAATGACAAGAAAAGAAACTCTTTTAAATTAATCAATTTTATATGATTAATATGGTATTGATTACTCTTCGAGAGATTATTGAATTAATTATAATGACTGGAGTTATAGGATATATACTTACTGGGAGATTCATAAGTAGGCCTAAAACAGTTTATGATATGATGCATCCAAATAAATTTAATATGGAAGATTTTAAGTTTGCAGTTGTAGTTACAGCTCCTGCTGTAGTGTTACATGAATTAGCACATAAATTTGTTGCATTATCTTATGGGTTGAATGCAACTTTCAAAATGTTTCCATTTGGATTAGGAATAGGATTAGTTATGAAATTACTAAATTCCCCATTTATTCTTATCGCACCAGGATATGTAGAGATACCAGTTATTGCTGATGCAGTAGCATATAGATTAATTGCTTTTGCTGGTCCTGCAGTCAATCTGATATTATGGATTACTGCTTTGATTATACTTAAGAAGATGGAAGGGTTGAATAGAACACAGTTAGCTGCACTTCACATGACGAAGATGTTGAATATGATATTATTCTTCTTTAATATGATACCTTTTGGACCTTTTGACGGTGCTAAGGTACTAAATGGTCCCCCAATATAGAATTATGCCGCTATTTTTTCACAAGGTTCTTCAAGTAAAACTTCTAACTCTTTTTTAATCTCTTTTATTATCTTGTTATTGTTTGTTTGTTTTAACATGCCTTCACAAAGAGGACATTTAAACTCATTATCCATTGCATTCATAAAATTCAATCTTAAACAGTTTCTAGAACATTTGTAATGATCTTCTTCTTCTTTCTTCAATCGTTTTTTTAGTGATCCAATCTCTTCTTCTTTTAGAGATTTTATTAAACTTTTAGCTTGGACAAGATTGAACGTCCAATAATATATATACCAACCTTTTTGCTTATCTTTTTTCCTCATTGAGCTAACAAGATTGTGTTTTTGTAACCGATATAACCTATTACGGACATGATTTATTCCTAATTCTAGCTTTTCAGCTAGTAAAAATTCTGAAACATTCTCCTTCCCCTCTATGATAAGTTGTGATAGTTCGACAGTATCTTTTCCTGCTAATCTTGCTACCAAATCCCCAATCTTTTCAAAATCGATATCCATTTTTTATTCTTTAGTCATTTTGGGATAAAACACTTTAAAAAGCTTGTTATTTGGCAGAATTTTTCTATTTTTCTAAAATTCACCACTTATTGATAACACAGAAACTTTAAGAATGTATAAAATAAAATTTTAGTATCGGAGGAATTCATTATGGGACTTTTCAAAAAGAAGAAAAAAGAAGAATTTGATTTTGGTGAGACTGTTTCTAGTGCTAAAAAGGGAGGAATTCCTGATTTAAGATTACCTAAGTTACCAGAGTTGCCTTCTGAAAATAGAGGATATCCTAAGTATAATGCTGAGGACCTTGGTGTAATAAAAAAAGAGGTAGAAAAACCTATGATTAGGCCTCGAAAAAAAATTGTTGCTCCTATGGGTATGCCTAAAATTGGATTACCGAAGATTGTTAAACCAATTGTAAGCGTTGGTGTTGGAAGACCTGTAGAAAGAGTTGAAGGAGATAAGCCAATCTTTGTTAAAATTGAAGCATATAAAGATGCTATTGAATCTATAGAAGCAATTAAAGGATTGTGTAAAGAGGCTGACGGTGTACTTGGAGAACTTAGTAAAATAAGGGCTGAAGAAGACAGAGAGTTAGCTAAATGGCACAACGATATAGATAAAATTAAAAATAAACTTCTTGTTGTAGATAAAAAATTATTCGAACTTTAAAATGGCCAAAAAGAAAGCAGGTGTTGCAAATGAGGATAGTACTACTTTTGTAAGAGTAGGAAGTCCGTCAGTTCTGAGAGAAGAGATCCTACATTCTGCAATAGATTCTACTTCTATTCTAAAAAGTTATGAGAGATATGGTTTACTTAGAGATAAAAAAATAACTCTTATGAAAAAAGTTAGAACTCTTATGAGGAAAATAGAAAAAGAGTTTAAGCTGATTAGAGAGAAACAACTTCCTAAAGTTGAAGAGATTGAGAGAGATATTGAATTGAATGGGAAGAAGAAAAAGGAAGTTTCGAAAGTTCATCAGATTAAAAAAACAAAAGTTGTGAAAACCTCCCTAGATAGAGATATAGATGAGATACGAAAAAGATTGTCTGAACTTAAAGTTTAGATAAATTTTTAAATAACTTTATTCTGTTATGATTGTATGAGATCAAATCAATTGAAAGAAAAATATATTGAATTTTTTAAATCTAAAAAACATAAAGAGATTTCTAACTTTTCTTTAATCCCTCAGAATGATCCAACTGTTTTATTTACAACTGCTGGAATGCACCCATTAGTGCCTTATCTACTTGGACAGAAACATCCATCTGGAAAACGATTGGTTAATGTTCAGAAGTGTTTGAGAACTGGGGATATAGATGAAGTTGGAAATGATATTCATTTGACTTTCTTTGAAATGCTTGGTAATTGGGGACTTGGAGATTATTGGAAAGAAGATGCAATTAATTGGAGTTTTGAATTTCTCACAGATAAAAAATGGTTAAATCTTCCAGTTGACAGATTAGGAGTTAGTGTATTTGCTGGAGATAAAGATTCACCAAAAGATGAAGAGAGTGTGAAAATTTGGAAAGATAATGGCATCTTTGAAAAGAGGATTGCTTACCTTGGAAAAAAAGACAATTGGTGGGGACCTGCAGGACAAACTGGACCTTGTGGACCTTGTACTGAAATGTTCTATTGGGCAGGAAAAGGCGATGCTCCTGAAAGATTTGATCCAACTGATTCAAACTGGATAGAAATTTGGAATGATGTTTTCATGCAATATAATAAAGATATAGAAGGGAAATACTCGGAATTAAAACAGAAAAATGTTGATACTGGAATGGGAACTGAAAGAATTATTATGATTCTTGAGGGGAAAAACTCAATTTATGAGACTAGTAATTTTGTGCCTATAGTTGAAAAAATAAAACAACTTGCTGGCTTTGATAAAGTTAACGAAGTTGAAGAGATATCAGTTAGAAAAATTGCAGACCATGTTAGAGCGGCAACATTCTTGATTAATGATGGAGTTGCCCCTTCAAATGCTGACCAAGGATATGTTTTGAGAAGATTGATTAGGACAGCTATAAGGCATGGAAGAATCTTAGGGATCTCTCAAAAAAATCTTTGTGGAGAGATATCAAAAGAGATAATTAAAATCTATTCTAAAAACTATCCAGGACTTAAGGAAAAAAGAAAAAAAATATTAGATGAACTAGATATAGAAGAAACTAAATTTGAACAGACTTTGGAAAAAGGCCTTAAAAAATTTAAGGAAATGACCAAGAACAGAAAGATATCTGGAAAAAATGCTTTCTTATTATTCCAATCATATGGTTTCCCTTTAGAAATCGTTCGTGAACTTGCAGAAGAGAATGGAGTTAAAGTTGATGTTAAAGGATTTGAGAGAGAGTTAAAAAAACACCAAGAGATATCTAGGACATCTACTAAAGGAAAGTTCGGTTCTGGACTTGCTGATCAATCTGAAGAAGTTACCAAACTCCACACTGCAACTCATTTATTACATTCTGCTTTGAAAAAAGTTCTAAAAGAAGATATTGAACAGAGAGGTTCAAATATTACTTCGGAGAGACTTAGGTTTGATTTTAATTTTGATAGGAAACTAACTGAAGAAGAAATAAAGAAAGTTGAAGAAACAATTAACGATTGGATTAAAAAAGATATTGTGGTGAAGATGGATGAGATGACTATAAGTGAAGCAAAAAAAGCTGGAGCTATTGGACTTTTTGAATACTCTGGAAAAGTTTCAGTTTATAGTATAGGTAAAATCTCTAAAGAAATCTGTACAGGACCTCATGTTAAAAACACTAAAGAGATAGGTAAATTTGAAATAGTAAAAGAAAAATCCAGCTCTGCTGGAGTAAGAAGAATAAAAGCAATTCTAAGTTGAATATATTCCTAAGATCTCTCTAACATCTTTAAAATCATAGATAGTATGATTTGAATTATCTATAGTTTTTTGTGTTTTTGGATCGAATGCTATTGAAAGCCCAGCCCTTCGGAATACAGATATATCATTATCGTGATCTCCAATGTAACAAACATTCTCCATAGATATGTTATAATCTTTCTTTAAAACATCTTCAAGCACTTCATGTTTTTTCCACATATCTAGAACATCTACTTCTCCATTAAAATAACCATTTTCTGTTCCTAAACTACAGGAGAGTGCGAAATACATATCTAACTCATTTTTTATTTCATCTGCAACTATACTTATTCCTCCACTAAGAATTCCTGTTACTTCTAGTCTTGAAGGATTTTTAAAAAAATCTTTAACACCTTTACTATATGGTACTGGTAGAAGTGCATTTCTTATTTTCTCTACCTCTAATCCTTTTAGTAGTATTGCATTTGCTTCTGACCATTCAGTTAATCTATCTTTTTCTTTGTAATAAATATCTAAATTTAAAAACCATTGATCTTTTCTCCAACCAGTTAGCCGATTTCCTATGGCGTCCCAACTACTTTTGTAATCACTATTCTCATACTGCACTAGAGTTCCATCCATATCAGTTATTATTGCTTCTATTTTCATGTTTAGTAACCCTCCTTCAAACATTTTCCTTGCATTATACCTATATTGATTATTGCATTCTCTAATTTTTCCATAGGCCTTATATCTATCGACATATCCTTTTGGATTATTTCTAAGAGATTCACATATCTTGATAGCTCGTGATATGCTTTTCCTCCTTCCCCATTCATAGTTAATTTGATAACATCAGGGATAACTTCATTCTCCCAAACTTCTTTTATTGAAGAAAAATCTTCCTCTCCGAAAAATACAAAATTTGTTTCGAATGTTTCTGGAGATAGTTTTTGTTCTGCAACCGGAATTATATATTCGTCAGCAATAAATCTTGAAAAAGCAACTATTTTTGATAGATTGTTTGTACTCTCTAGATCTGAAAGGAGAGCGTATTCTCCTAAAAAATTAGTTTCTGTTTCTTTGTGAATTCCATGCGCTGAAACTTTTTTTCTTTTTTGATATTTTGAATCATAAACTAGTAATTTGAATTCTTCATAATCTATCTGATTTTCTCCAGATAGAATTCTTTCAGTATTATCTTGGAAAATTAAATTTGTATCTAAAAATTGAGATATCACTCCAATATCATTATGATTTCCTCGGTCTTTTCCCTTGTAATAAACTGTGAATTCTGCTTCGCTCATTTTTTCTTGAGGTTTTCTCGGCATATTGATACTCCATACATTTTTCACCCCTAATTTGTTGCCAAGCTCGTAATTTGATAAGCTCTAGTTATTTTTAAGTGCTTCGAATTGATTAGTAGGGTTTATCTGATTTAGTAACTTTTATAAAACAAAAATGATTCTAAAATTTGATGGACCTGTAGCCTAGTCTGGATAAGGCGTCAGCCTTCTAAGCTGAAGATCCAGGGTTCAAATCCCTGCAGGTCCGTTTGGGTCCATGGCCAAGCGGTAAGGCACGAGGTTGCAGCCCTCGGATCCTGGGTTCGATTCCCAGTGGGCCCTTATAATTTATTTATGTAGTCCCTTTTTAGCTTAAAACCGTTCTTTTTAGCTAGCTTTGTAATTGCTTTATCTATACCTGAACCGTATTGTGCAGCTATTTTTTTTCTATTTGCAAACTCAATAGGAATTCCTAGATCGATTGCTAGTTCTCTAAGAATTATTTTATCTTGTTCATTGTTGAATTTTTCTTTGATTGGAAATGCCATTGCCTGTTTTATTACTTCTTCATTTAATAATGGAACATTTATGTTCACATTTAGATTATTTGCTATAGGTATATCTCTGCTTAGATCTCTTTTCCAGGTTGTTTTAAGCCCATTCCAACACTCTTTTTCAGGGTTTTCAGAGGTTCTGTATCTCTTATACCCTACAAATAATTCTTCCGCCCCTAGGCCTGAAAATAGGTTTGATTGGCTATCTTGTTTAGCTAGATCTGCTGCAATATGGATTACTGTACCTATGCTTAGTTTTACTGGATCTCTTTCTTTTAGTATTTTGATTGTTTTCTTTAGATAAAGTTCTACTTCATCTAGAGAGATTATTTTTGATTTTAATTTGAAACCTAATGTTGTTGCGATTTCTTCCGCAGCTTTCAAATCTTTTGAATTTTCTATCCCTATTGCATAGCATGTGAAATTTTTATTTAGTTTTTTTAGAATGAATGCTATTAGTGTTGAGTCTATCCCTCCAGAGAATAAAACTGCATTATTATCTTTTGCTTGGTTCTTGATAGATTCTATTATTGAATCTTTAAGTTGTTTTTTAGAGGGTTTTGTTTTTATTTCTTTGATACTCTCTATTCTAGAAATCCAATTAGCTTCTGATATTAAATCCATAAAAAGAAAAAGAAAAAAAAGAGATTAAAAAGTTATCCCTTTATTGAAGTTCTTCTTAGCAATAATATAAAGTATATATTTATTATTATTAATGCTAAAACTCCCAATAACCAGAAAGTTGTTTTTAATCCGTTAGCTCCGAACAAGTCACTGATTGCTGCACCTGTTATGAATGAAAATGGCCATGATCCGTCTGCACCTTGTAAATCATAAGATCCTAAGTCATTGTTGGTGTCATCATCATCTGTGTTGTTTGAATCATCATCAGTTGAAGGTCCACAGTTTCCTGCGACACTCATTGTCTTTGAATCATATCCTAGCAAATTATCATTCTTATCATAAGCCCAGATTTTTACTACATAATCTCCACTTGTAGCATTTCCAGGAATTGTGAATGTGAACATTTCTTCTCTTTCTCTGTCATCATCATTATCTGAATCTAACTCAAAAGGATGTGAAGTTTCAATTATATTCAACTCATTAACAGTTAATTTCAAATACATTTCTCTCTGATCATCAGCACCAGTATTTACAGCAGTTGTAATTATTGTCATCTGACTTCCACATTGTGGATCTAGAGGAGCTATATCGAAAGAAGTTATGGAGACTTCATCATCATCTTCCTTTACTACTTCTATTTTTTCATTAAACAAAAATTTAACTTTTCTCTCATCATGATATGAATCATCGTCATCAGGACGCCCTGTGATGTAGACTTCAACAGAATATCTATCATCTGCATTCGGAGTTTCATCTACATTATATGGAACTCTAAAATTGAATTCTTCATTATCTCTTATTTCATCATCATCAAGATTGAATTCATTTGTTATCTCTAAGTCATCTCCATCTTCTTCCATATTGATAATAGTTACTCTTACTTCAACATCATCAACATCGAAGTTTTGGAGGTTTTCTATATCCATTTTGATTTCAAAAGAATCTCCAGGATTCAAATCATCTTCAGGATCTATCTCGAAATTATCTAAATCAAAAAGATGACTTTTTATTTTTGAAGTGAAATCTAAGTCTTTTGCAGATATACCATCAGATATTGTTACTGTGTATCCCATATCTTCCTCAAAAATTATATCTTGCGTACTTGAGATACTATATGTGTACGATACTTCTACAGACTCTCCAGATTCTATGTTTTCTAAATCTTGAGTTTCTGAAATTGTTAAAGTAATACCACTACTTTCCCCATCATCTTTTGCTTCTTGGGTAATTGTGAAAGTCTGTGTAGTATCACCAGTATTTACAATAGTTATATTTCCCGCAACTTCATCTCCAAGATAAAGGTCTGAATCTGAGAAATCTGATGTTGCATCAAAGCCTACATCAATAACTTCTGTTACATTAATTGTTACTGTTGCAATGTTTGAAGAATTGGAATTATCGCTTGCCATGTAATTAAATGAATCAAAACCAACAAAATCTCCATTTGGAGTGTATGTTGCTACATTCCCATTTAGTGAAATTGTTCCATTTGTTGCATTAGATTCCACTGAATAAGTCAATGCATCTTCATCTTCATCTGTTGCATTTAATGTGATTGGTATAGGAGTATCTTCTTGAGTTGTTACTGATAAATTATATGCGACCGGGATATCATTAATTGGATTTACAATAATTAAAATACTATCTGAATCTATTATGTTCTCGGATGATGTGACTGTGAAAGTTATTGTCTCATTTCCGTTCCAATTAGCTGAGGCATTGAAAATTACATCATAAGACTCAGAAAAATTATATGAAACTAAGATATTAGATGATCCTTCATTAGTCATACTGATTATGTCATGATTTTGGTAATATAGGTGATCACTAAAATCAACTGAGAATTGGCTATCTTCATCGAATGTGAAATTTTCTACTGTAAAATTTATCAAATCTTCTTCTCTTTCTTGGTCTCCGCCTAATCCTAAGAATCCTAAGATATCGTCCATAAAACTAGCTTCTGCAACTGGTGCAGCTAGACTAAAAGATAAGAATAGTGCTAGCATAATACTCATAATTTTGTATGATTTATCCATTTATTTCATTCCCCACATAGATTATTATAATTATTTCAAATGTGTTGTTATTGTAGGGTTGTAAAAAGTTTAATAAAGCTTTCGATTGCTTAAAATTCAGTTAATTATGTAGATTCTTTGTAATCAGGAGCACTTATTTTCTTATTTTTTGTAGGTTTTGGGGCAGGAGGCATAATCCTGTCTCTAACTTTTGGGATAAGTATGTGAACTAGTCCAATAAATATTGATAAGGCGATCAAGATTAAGGAAAATGCTATTGTTGTGAATCTATCTATAGCTATATCTGTATAAACTAAGATTATTGCTACAAATGCCATATAATTTATTGGAAGTTTTGAAGATATCTGAAATGCTATCTTTTTAGGTAGTAGGTGGAAAAAATCAATTAGCATGAGAATTAGTCCCATAAATATTACTGTTGCAGCTATGGATACTTTTATTGGATCAGTTATCAAAGCGTTTTGATATATATGATTTGCGAGATATGCTGATACAAAGATTAGAACAAGTACATTACCAAATGCAGTATTCCATCCTAATTCTTCTTCTTTATACCTTCCAAAATAAAGTTCCATTAAAAAAAGAGTTAGAAGTAGTGGCGCTAATAACCATAACATTTCAGGATTGTTTACAGGAGAGGTAATTATCTCAATTATTCTATCTTTTATTATGGGAGTTGATTCTACAACAACTTGCCAGTAGGTTTGTATCATCTCTTAATCACCTTTCTAAGTTTTTTTGATAGTTTATATTTTGATTCTAAATATATATAAAAATTTCCGCTTCCAAATCCAATTATTGCCCCACAGATTACATCGCTAAGGTAGTGTACTCCTAAGTAAACTCTACTAAATGCTACAACTATTGCTATAATCAACCATATCCATTTGAAAATAGGATATTCTTTGTTAAAAAAGGCTAATGGTGCAAAAATAAATGTTGCGTGTCCGCTAGGAAATGAGAAAGTTGATGGAGAGGTAAGTGCATCTACCATTGGTCTCGGCCTTGCTATTAAATATTTTAGACCTAGAGTTATTATCGCCGCTGTTGCAAAACTTGCAACTAGAGGAACTATCAATTTTCTTTTATTTCTAGTTGAAAAAAATAATAATGAAACTGCAAAAACTATTAATTCTGCACTAAACATTTCTAAAGATATCATAAAAGTAGATAGTTGTTCATTCCTTAGTTTTAAAACAAAAGTTAGAATCTGATTATCAAATAAGAAACTTATTAGTAACGCTATCTTCAGTATTACAAATGGAATTATATGACCTCTTTTCATAAAATATGAAATTGTTTAAGGAATTTATAAAATTAACTACTATTATGGGTTAAATCTAACTCCTTCTAAGTTATAGGCATTTGTATAATGAATTTTGTTAGAAATTATTATAAGTTAAAAACAATTTACAAATGTATGGAATATGAAAGGAAACTTGTGTTTAGATTAGTTTTAGCAATTTTTGCAATGATATTCTATAATGTTATATTCTATGAAAGTTTCCGACCCTTAACAATTTGGGGAAGTTATTTTTCTTTATCACTCTTTGAGTCAGGATTAAATGTTGGTGCCAATACAATTTCTGCAGGAATGCAATCTTTTGAATTTGTCCATGCGTGCATAGCTAGTTCTGCATATTTTCTGTTATTCATACTTATTATATCGACAAAGGACATTAGATTTATTAAAGGAATGAATATGATGTTGTTAGGCAGTTTGTTAATTCTTTTAATGAACATATTTAGAATTGATTTGTTAATTCTTGCATCCCTGAAGTTCGGTAAGATTTGGTTTGATGCTATTCATATGATCTTTTGGAGATTTATTTCAACTATTTATGTTGCATTAGTTTGGATATTTTTAGTTTGGAAATTTAAAATTAGAAATATTCCAGGTTATAGTGATATTAAAGAATTGAAAAAACATATCAATTTAGATAAGAGAAAGTCCAGAAGATAGTAAAATCCCTGCAGTTATCACTCCAAGTACAATTGCTAAAAGTGCTTTTTTTCTTTTAATCTTGAATATCCATGCTGCCAAAACTCCAGTATATGCTCCTGTAAATGGTAGGGGTATTGCAACTAATAAGTAAAGTGCAGGCAGTTCCCATTTCGTTCCGATATGTTTTTCTATTTTTTTTGTTGTTCTTCTTACTTGGAAATAGAATATTCTTTTGTAAAATCTTGCCCTTAAGAAAAAATGATGTAAATAATCTAAGAAGAAGAAAATGAATGGCACTATTGCTATGTTAGCTAGTGTTGCTATAAAAAATGATAGTAGAGGATCCATCCCAATTATTTTTGAATAAATTATTGCTCCTCTTAATTCTGAAATAGGTAATATGCTTAGAAAAATAAGTTTAGCGATTGTTATCATCTTGATTCTGGAATACTAATAAATCTTCAGTTGTTAGCTTCTTCTTTGTTTTGAGCTTCTCTTCCACCTGTTTTGTCCTTCTATCAAGTTCTTCCTTAATCCTTTCCTTCTCTTTTCTCTTTTTCTCTCCTCTTACCATATCAGACTTTTTCCGATATTTGTTAGAGTCCATTAATCTCTCTTTTAGAAGGTCATTTACTTTTGCAAACTCTTTTTTTGCATCTATAAATTTACTGAAGGATTCTTCTTGTTCTTTCTTTAAATCTGTAATTTTTTTAGTTAACTTCATGAACTCAGAATACCCATCTTTATTTTTGATGAATGCTTTCTTTAATTTCTCATGGAATCCTTGTGCAGTATCTTTTGCTTGAGTTATTTCTTCTGATATTTTTTTAATTGCATCTATAACTTCTCTGATTCCTGCAGTTTTTAATAGTACAGATCTTAATTTCTTTAATTGCTTCATTAAAGATTGTTCTTTCTTGAAAGGTAATGCTTCTGTTTCTATCTTACTTTCAATCTTTTCTATCTGTGAAACTATAATACTTGGATCTTGATCAATATTTGTTTTATCTAAGAATTCTTTCTTTTTCTCTGAGAGTTTTTTGTATGATTCTATTAACCCTTGTACTTCATCGTTATACTTGTCTCTTTGTTCTTTTAGTGTTTTTATCTCTAGTGCAGTCTGGTCTTTAGAAACTTTCAAACCTTTAATTTTCTTTATTAATTCGCCAAGCTCTTTCTTTTGCTTTTCTTTCTTAGCAAACCATTTCTCTTTCTCTACATTCAATCTGTTGAGATCTTTCCGAATACTCGAAATATCGGATTTGATATCTTTCGATTTCTTTTTGTCGTCTTTCTTTTCTACCATTTGCAACTATAGAATAAAAATAAAAAAAGAAGTTTAGCCGAATAGTGATCCTAGTCCGGCTGCAGCTTCTTCTTTCTTTTTCTCTTCCTTAGCTTCCTCTTCTTTAGCTTCTTCTTTGGATTCTTCTGCTTTTCCATCAGAGCTAGGAGCTGCGGAAACAGGCGTAACTGCGGCTTCTTTGATAGCTTGTTCTATATCTACACCATCTAGTGCTGCAACCAAAGCTTTCACTTTAGTTTCATCCACTGTAGCGCCAGCTGCTTCAAGAACCTTTTTTACAGATCCTTCGTTAACTTCTTTTCCTGCCTTATGCAATAATAATGCTGCGTAAATTAATTCCATCTTATTTTCCTCCAATAATATCTTTATCTTTCATCTGAGTTATTACTTCTTGTGCTCTTTTCTCTTCTTCTTTTGAATACCCTTCTAGGGCATCCGGTTCCGAATCAGATTCTTTTGATTCCTCAGAATTGTCAGGTACTTCTTTTGCAGTTTCCTGCGGTGCTTCTTGATTTTCTGACTGTGATGTTTCTTCCTTAGGTTCCTCTTTAAGTTCTTCCTTAGGTTCTTCCTTAGGTTCCTCTTTAGGTTCTTCCTTAGGTTCTTCCTTAGGTTCCTCTTTAGGTTCTTCCTTAGGTTCTTCCTTAAGTTCTTCCTTAGGTTCTTCCTTAGGAACTTCATCTGAACCAATCTTCTCAAGTAATTTTTGAGAACTTTCTAAAGCTAAGCTATCAGATTCTGCTTTCTTTATCAATAATTCTATTATATCCTTTGAAGGATAAACGGAAAATACTGCCAAATTAATCGCTTCTGTAGCCGCCTGAGTTATATTTTGTTTGTATTCTTCTTCACTAACTGTTAATACTTCCCTTCCGAATACTGTCCCATTCTGGTATATTCCAACAATATTTAATCCTATCTCGATTGGTTCTATTTTGAATTTAGCTAATAAATCTGATTTTTTTTGATCAACTTCGTCTCCAGCTTTTAGAAGTACTTTATCTTCTTGGATTATTACTTTTCCATCTTCGATTCCAGCTTTTATTCCTAATTGACCTAATTCTCCAATTATTGGTCCTGCTGGGAATGCAGTTGGTCCTGCTGGAATAACAATTTCTCTAGGAGTTATTTGTCCAGGTTTTGCAGGAGCTTTTGTTTTATTCTTATCTAAAGCTTTTGCAATCTTAAATGGATCTTCTTCTGAAATTAACAAAGCAGGAATACTCTCTTCAGTTAGTTTATCTAATCCAGAGATTCCTTTTTTCTTTGATTCTAATTCTTTAATTGCTAGTTTTAGTATGCTTTTCTTCATTACTATAACTTTTAATTTATCTTTTAGTTTGAATTTGATTTTTTGAAACTGTGGAGATGGAAGATTATTCAAATCGATTATTCCAACTACAGAATTATCTTCTAATAGTTTCTTTGTCTCTATTAGACTTTTTTTCTTTGCTTCTGAAACATGTGCCTTGAACTCACTCATCTTTCTTAGCCTCCTTTAGTTTCTTAGCAGGTTTTTCTACTTCTTTTTTTTCCACAGGATTAGTTACAATAACTCCCTTATCTGTTAGTTGAACAGAAGGACTCATTGTTAATTTTAAGTATGTTGATTTTATATTTTGTTCCTGTCTTGGTAATGATGTTACAAGTGAACTGTGTACTATCTCTATGTTTGACGCGATTTCTTCATCTGTCATTGATTCTGAACCTACTGGTGCTTTAACCACTAATTGATCTTTAGTATTTAATCTTACTAAACCTGCAAGTTTATTCTTGATAGGCTCTAAATCTATTGTTGGTGGAACAACACATCCTGCTTTTGGATTTGGCATCTTTCCTTTTGGTCCAAGAACTCTACCGAATGTTGCTGCTACCTCTGGCATCAGATTTACTTGAGCTACGAAATAATCATATTCTGAAGCTAATTTCTTTGTTGCTTTTTTATCTTTCTTGAATCTTTGGAACTCTTCTTGAAGTATAACTTTATCGAAGATCTTTGCTTTAGTACTAAGATTCTTATCTACTAATGCACAGATTTTTGGCATCTTTAGTTTTGGTCTATCAAGTTGTAAGAATAAGTCCACATTTTCTTCTGGATTCTTTATATTTAATTGTTTAAGATTTATACTTATGTCAAATGTTTGATCAAACTTCCTTTTTCTAGAAATCTCTCTTACTTTCTTTATTGAATCTAATATAATATTTTTTTCCATTTAGCTCCCTCCTACTGAACGTAGTGATATTGGGTAGTATGTTTAGTTTCTGGATGATTTATAAAGTTTTTGGATGATTGGGAACTTTTAATTTTGTTGTCATTTCTAAGTTATGAAAACAATTATAAATGTTTCGGGGTTCCTTTTTGTTATGAAAGACTTAATCAGAAATTGGAATTATGATTTTATTAGCGGTTTATGTAATTTTGTTTTTGATAATTATTATGATGTTAATGTAGAGGGATTAGAGAATATAGTTAATGATAAGGAAGGTGGAATAATTGTTTCAAATCATGATACTCCTCAAAAGGATTGGATATATGAAAAAGATAAAGAAGGAAAAACTATCTTACATATTAATTCTATAGATCAATTATTAATTGTAGCCTATTTAAATCCTAATCAAAGATTCCATGCCATTGTGAATAGGGCAGCATATAAAAATATAATAAAAAAAGTATCATTGAATCTATTACAGCAAATTCCTGCCACCAGATATGGTTTGATAGATCACTCTGAAAAATATTTAAATAAAAATGAGTATATATTAATTTTTCCGGAAGGAAGTAGTGGCCAGAAATCTGGAGTAGCATTAGATGAAGAAACTAAGATATATCCAGGAATAGGAAGGTTAATTTCTCACTTAGATAATCCTAAAATCTTTCCAGTTAATATTCAAATAAATGGGAAAAAAGATAATTTGTGGCCAAAATTTTCTAGTGCAAAACTTAAATTTGGAGAATCTTTTCATTATTTAGATGAATTTGGAGAGTTCCCTACAATTGAAAATGGAAATATAGATTATTCTCAGATTTCTAAAGAAGTTATGAATGAAAAAGTTTATCCATTGGGTTAATTTAGAAAAGATTAATTTTTTATTATAATATCTTTTTGGAGTTTGTTGTTATTTCTAAGTTACGAAAACAGTTATAAATGGCAAATTAGTAAATATATTTATGGAATCCTCCAAAGTATACAAGAGTGTGTGTCATATGAGCAATGCGTACATAAACAAATATGTAGATATTAGTGTCTCAGGGCAGGAAAATCTAGAGAACTTGGATGGAGGAATAGTCGCAATAAATCATTCTAGAGCTGGAGAGAGATCGAAGGACCATTTGTTAGTGTGTTCAGCATTTGGAAAAAATATTCCGATACATTATTTTGTGTATAATGGATTGTATAAAAATCCTGCATTAAGATTTGTATTAAATAAAACTAAACAGATACCTGTTAATCCTGGTGCCCTTAATTCGAAAGTAAATAATAAATGTTTTAGTTTAGCAAGAGAGTATTTGAGCAGAGATGATTGTGTTGCAATATTTCCAGAAGGTATGAGTAGTAATATTAATAATATAGAGAGGAAGAGATACTATCCTGGACTTGCAAAATTAGTTATTGATTCTCCAAACAAACCAATAATCCCAGTTAGGGTAGATACTAACTTCAAGGACGGGGGAAATTTTTTTATCCCAGATTATGATAAAGCTAGTGTAGTTATCGGTGAACCTTATTATTTCTTTAAAGATGGAGATAATGTTGATAATTATCTTTTACCTGAAGTTTCAAAAAAAGAATTGATAAATATAACTAAAACAATAATGGAAGAGAAAGTTTATTCTCTTGAAAGTTTAATTTGATTCTATTAGATAAGTAATTAGATTTTCGAAATCAATTTTTTGTTCTGAAAGTTTTTTGAAAGTGTATCCTTCTTTATTTATTCCTTTTGTTAGTGATGAAACCACGATTATAAGTTTCCCATTCTCATTCAAATAGTCTTTCGCAGTTTCTAAGAATCTATTTAGTACTTCTGATCCAGTTTTTCCGCCGGTTGTGGATCTTGCTGAATCTTCTGGCTCTCTCGGATCTTCTGGCAGATAGGGTGGATTGAAAATAATTATATCAAATTTTCCTGTAACCTTCGAGAATAAGTTTGATTGTATAGTATCAATTTCTAAATTCTTAACGTGTTCTACACATCCTTCGTTAATATCAACTGCTAGAACTTCTGCACCAAGTTCTTTTGCAGTTTTTGCTTGTATCCCAGAACCTGTACCCATATCTAAAACTTTCATTCCAGGTTTTACAAAATTTTTTAGTTGTTCTTGAAGTAAATAAGAATCTTCTGCAGGTTCATATATCATTTGATCTCTTTAAAATATTCTTCAACCCTTTCTAGAATGTTATTCAAATAAAAATTCTTTATTTGTTTCTCAAAGATTACAGACATATTTTCAAACTCTGTTATCCTATATTGATTTTTTATGTTCTCTACTAAATATAAATCCTTTAATCTTTTTAATTGTCTTCGAACATTAGAAGAAGCAACTCCTTGTATTGGAAGTTTATGTCTCTTTCTTGCCGAGATTACTTTTGCTTTTATTTCTTCAGAATTCATTAGTATTTTTTTGTGCCTGTTATTTAATAAAACATGGAATATATCTACAACTACATCTCTAGAATCTCCAGGTTGTAATAGACCAACTGATAAACAAAGTTTTCTTGTTAGTTCTCTTTTTGTTGTTGCGTAAGGTTTTTCATATCTCCTTAAAGTTATTTCTGATAAGGGGATATCTTTTGAAATCTTTTTTGGCATAATTAACTTTTATCGTTGACGGTTTATATATTTTTGGATTTTCTAACAACTCTACAATAAAGCTTAAATAATCTATAATTTATCTGATTTAATATGACTGAACTTGTAGCTTGTTTGACAACAGGAAAAGGATCTTGGACTGAAGTTGCTAAACTTATTGCAGGAGAGAATTGGGAAAAAGTTTATTTGATTACTAATGATTTTGGAAAAGAGAAGTTTGATGCTCCAGAGAATGTTGAAATGATTGTTGTCGATCCTAATAAATCAGTTGATAAACTTAGAGATGATATAATTTTAGGGTTGAAAGAAAAGATAAATGGTACAGAAGTTGCAGTCAATCTTATTTCTGGAAGTGGTAATGAACACATGGCATTATTTGGAGCTTTAATTAAATTAGGAGTTGGCCTTAGACTGGTTAGTGTTAGTGAGAAAGGTATTGAAGAGGTCTAGATTTAGAAAGCTTTATATTTCGCTTTATTTCTCTTGTTGTTATGGATTTTTTAAGAGATGATGAAAGCTTAATTAAGGATGAAACTCCTTTATGTTATGATTACATTCCTAAACCAATTAAATATAGAGAGGGTCAACAGCAAGAGATTTCTTATGCAATTAAACCTCTCTTAAATGGTAGAGATGGTGGGAATTTATTTGTTTATGGTTCTCCAGGTGTTGGTAAGACCCTTGCAGTAAAATATTTATTTAGAGAGATAGAATTTGAGGGAGATAATATTATCCCAATCTACATAAATTGTTGGAAGAAAGATACAAGCCATAGGATTGCTTTGGAAATTTGTAAGGCAATTGGATATAAGTGGACCCACAATAAAGGAACTGATGAATTATTAAAAAGTATAACTGAAATTCTTAATAAAAAATCCACAGTTATCTGTCTTGATGAAATAGACAAAGCTAAAGATACAGATATAATCTATAATTTATGCGAGGACCTTAATAAAAAATCAATAATTATGATTACAAATTATAGGGACTGGATTGCAGATCTAGATGACAGGATAAGGTCAAGGTTAGTCCCTCAAAGTCTTGAGTTTGAAGCCTACAATGCATCTGAGGTTTCTGGGATCCTTAGGGAACGTTGTAATTTTGCTTTTGTTCCAGGAGTTTTGAATGACGAAGCTTTTGATTTGGTAGCTAGAAAAACATGTGAATTAAAAGACATTAGAAGCGGATTATTCTTATTAAAAAAGGCTGCAGATGAAGCAGAGAGAAAATCATCTAGAGAGATAAAACTAGAACATGCAAAACTTGCAATAGAAAAATTTAGTTCAGAATTTAAAATAAAAAATGCCAAGGAATTTGGTGATGAAGAAAACTCCTTAATTGAGATTATAAAAGAGAATTCTGGTACAATAAAAGAATTATATGGGATTTATATTAAAAAAGGTGGAAATAAATCATATAGGACATTCTATCGTAAAATTGATGAGTTATTAGAAAATCATATGATTGAAGCCGATGAAAAAGATGGTAAAGCTAGAATAATAAGCTATGGTAGAAAGTTGACTGATTTTTGATTGTCATTGTCATGTACCTGCGATTTGTATATAAATTGTTTTGAGCTATTTCTTAGTGTGATTCAAATGATATCTAAAAAAAATAAATATGTGGGCTGGACAGAATTTATGAGAAAAGACGCTGAACTGGAATTTTGGAGCTTTATTGATGATTCTACTGCAGATTCTTTTGATAAGTACTGGATGAAAGAGGCGATTTGATTAGAAACAATTAAATATACTTATTCATAATGGTCTTATATGAAATTATTAGTATTTACAGATGTACATGGACACAATAGTTCAATTAAATCTATCATAAAGAAAGCTAAGAAAGAAAAACCTGATTTTTTAGTGTGTGCAGGAGATCTGACAGATTGGGGCAGAGGAGTTAAGAAAGTTCTAAAGAAATTCGAGGAACTCAAGATACCTCTTTTATTAATTTCTGGAAATCATGAGGAATCTATAGATCTTAGAAAGATAAGTTCTAAATTTGAGTATGTAATATTTTTAGATAATGGAAGTTATGAATTTGAAGACTTTATCTTCTTTGGTTATGGTGATGGAGTTTTTGCAACAAAGGACAAATATTTTGAGAAAATCTCAAAGAAATTTATTAGTAGTATTGATAGAAAGAAAAAACTGATATTTATTACACATGTTCCACCTTACAAAACAAAACTAGATCTTCTCCCACTTATTGGGCATAGTGGAAATGAATCAGTTAAAAAATTTGTTCTTAAACATAAACCTCGATTAGTTCTATGTGGACATCTTCATGAAAACTTTGGGAAAAAAGAAGTTGTTGGAAATAGTTTAATCCTTAATCCAGGTCCAGATGGAAAAATCGTTAAAATTTAAGCTTCCTATCAGGAGTATCTTCTTTTGCTAATAATACTGCCCTAGATCTTTCATGAGTGTCAATGATTTTCATTCCGATTAATTTTCCAATATCTTCTGCAAAACTCATACACCTTTCAAAACTCGGTACATTCTCTTCCTTTAATCGGTATCTCGAATCTCCTACCCAAGAGTAGGACTTTACTTCAACCCAATCAGGATTAGCTTTTTTGATTAGTTCTGCATACCCTTCTTCATCAAACATATTGATTCCATCTACTGCAGTGATTCTAATTACTCTTCTAGTTTTCATTTTTGAAAAGATTTCTAACGATCTGTTAAATCTCTTCCAATAATCTTTCAGGATAGGTTGATCAATTTCTTTATATGATTCTTCTGAAGGTGCATCGAGAGATAAGTAGAGTTGAGTAGGTAATTCTGTTAGTTTTTCAAGCGCTTCTGGAAACATTCCATTCGTGACCAAAAATGAAGTAAACTTCCTCTTATGTAGTTCTACTAATAATTTGTTTAATTTTGGATATGCTGTAGGCTCTCCAGTTAAACTAATTGCAAAATGTCTTGGAGATTGTGATTCTTTATATTTTTCCTTATCTCTATCTTTATTTCCACCTAGTCCGCTCAATAAACCCTTTTGTGCAGCTAGAGAGTTATCTATTATTTTTTTAGGATCATCTATACTATCCATTCCTTCTGCAGTGTAATAATCTAGTGATCTCCAACAAAAAACGCACCTATTTGGACATACCATCGAAGGAGTCATCTGGACACATTGATTAGTATTTATTCCATAAAATTTATGTTTGTAACAGTTTCCTTTATTTAGTATTGAATTTTTCGTCCATCCACAGATCTTAACACTACTATGGTCTCCAGTAAATCTGTATCCTTGTTTTTCAAGTATTTTTTTTCCAGTATTCATTTTAAAAACATTTTTTGAAAATTCTCTTCTATTGATTTTTCAAGTTCTTCCTTAGTTATTTTTTTCAATTCTGCAATTTTTGTTATTGACAGTTCTATAAATGCTGGCTCATTTGGCTCCCCTTCAATAGGAGATAAATAAGGTGCATCTGTTTCTATTAATATATTATTAATAGGTACTCTCTTTGCTAACTTCCTAAAAGTTTTATTTCTAACTACTGCTGTAGGTATAGTAAACATCCAAGACTTATGAGATGTTGCTTTTTCTGTAAGCTCTTTATTCCCGCTGAAACAGTGTAGAACTACTTTCTCAATATCTGATTGTTCAAGAATATCTAAAACTTCAGATTCTGCTTTTCTTGAATGAACTATTATTGGAATATCTAACTCTTTAGCTAGTTTGATGAACTTCTTAAAGTTTTTTTCTTGTTGTTCTTTTTGATCGCCATAATGATAATCTATTCCCACTTCTCCAATTGCTATAGGTTTTGATTTTTTTATGAATTCAATCTCAGCATCTATCTCTTCATCTGACATTTTTAGTGCCTCTAAGGGATAGATTCCTAAGGAAGGTTTTACTTTTTCATATTTATCTGAGATTTCTAAAACTCTCCTATTTGATTCTGGAGAGGTCCCATTTGATATGATTATTTTGACTTTCTTAGAATTTTCTAGCACCTTGTCTAGGTCTTTTTCTTTCTCTAATAAGTCTAAATGACAGTGTGCGTCGATTAACATAGTTTAAAGAGAAATGATGCGTTTTTTAATCTTTTGTTTATGTAAATAATCTAATTAGTGGAGCTACAAATAACTCATAAAACTGAGGCATAAGCAATAATAAGATTATTACAAACAGTACTGTGCTTACTATCTTCCAAGTTTTCATAGATTTCTTCTCATCCTTTGTAATTGAAAATAATAATAAGTAGAACATTCGTCCACCATCAAGTATTGTTATCGGAAGTAAATTGAATAATCCTACACCTAGGTTTGCCATGAAGATCCAGAAAAATAATATTTTTATCCAGATCATTGCTTGTAGTGGAAACATCCCAAATTTTTGTACAAGATCTTCTTTGAATATTTCTTTACTCGGACCGACTGTAATCCCCAAATATCCTCTTGAACTGTCTTCCGGATGCTCGGAAGTAACAACGGAATAGGTAAAGTTTTCTGTTTGAATATTAATTCTTTCATGAGATCCAATAGTTCCCATAACCTTGATGAATTCTTCTGCTCCTGAAACAGGAGTTTCCTTAACTGAGATTATACTTTCACCCAATTGCATTCCGCTTGCATTTAATGGGGAGTCATCTCCGAATCCCATAACTTGTACACCAACATAATCTAATGTTGAATTTGCTGCAGGTGCGATTAGTAATGCGAATAAGAAAAATGTGAAAAATGCAGTTACAATATTTGCAAATGGTCCAGCAGACATAACTTCTAATTGAGTTTTTGTACTGGAGCTAGCCATCTTTTTCTCATCTGGTTCAACAAAAGCTGCAGGAATTATTGGCAAAATTATTCCAAATATTGCAAATCCTGAAGATTTTATTTTTATCTTTCTTAATCTTGCAAAGACTCCATGTGAAAATTCGTGAACTGCTGCAAGTAAAAATATTGCAATTATCCAATGAAAAAATGATAGGGTTGGAATTCCTGGAACTTTTACTAATCCAGGTAATAGTAATTGTATTGGTGAAGGTTGATTCATAAACATGAAATTGTATGCACCATATAATAAGTAAAATATAATTGTAAACATCCCAATAAATCCTACTGAAATAGATACATAACCTAATGCATTTAAAATTCTTGGATGTTTTTTTGCTAACTTATCCATCAAATTTAGACCTAACTTGGTCCTATACATATACATATAAATAAAAGGGAAAGCAATTTTCTCTAGCTCTGCCTTCTTTGAAGTAATTAAAAAAATCAATAAACTTATTCCGAATACAATAAGAAGCAATATATCTAAATTCATTTTTATTTAGCTTTTCTCTTTGGCCGGAAGTTTTTTCCCCCGCAATTTTTACATAATATTTTCCGAAGTAATACTTTTTGCATTGTTGCTTTAGCTTTAGTTTTGCATTTCTTGCAAACCATTACATTCTTGAACAATCTTTTTTGCGCTTCATCAAATTTTGCCATTTTATTTTACCTGCATTATTACCTTTTCATTCAGTATAATCCAATAAACTATCTGTTTTCCTGCTTCCACTTCTGTTTTTAATTCTTCCGGTATTTTAAGATCGAAAGATTCATAAGTTTTCATATCCATTACTGTCACTAAATCTCCTTGAACAGACAGCGCTTGAGCGTTTTCCTTTTCTACGATTGGAACTTCTACTTTATCTCCGGTTGGATAGATCTTAATTATCTTTTTCCCTGTTATTAAACCGATTGCCGAAATTCTTGCCTTGGCATGTCCGTGTTTTCCAGTCCTAGATATATCTATTGAAGATATCTTACACGCAACATCGTCAAAAATTATGTAATTTCCTACTTTTAATGAACCTACGTTCACAACTTTTTTATCCATTATTATGAAGGAGGGAATGCGGAGATTTATAAAATTTTTGTTTTAAAAAAATTAATTAGTTTTGTAGAGGTATATGGATTTTTTAATATTTCCGAATGGATCGTAGTGTAATCCGTTTGGATCGAAGAAGAATCCTTCCTCTCCAAAGTTAGCATATGTTCTTACTGCAATTATGCCTTTATCGTCGAGAAATAAAGTTATATCATCTAATCCATCTTTATTAAAATCGTTAAGAAATAGTCCACATACATTCTCTAATCCTGGACCTCCGAAAAGCGGAACTGGCCTAGCGTCAAGTTTTTCTTCTAATTTATAGATTTTTGAATCTTTTAGATAAACTAGATCTTTTTTATTGTCTCCAGTTATCTCACCGACATCATAAAAGATTGGAGAAGTAGAAGGTTCCTCCTTTTTTATAGTATTTAATAGATTGATATATCCTGCAGTTGCAATAACTGCTATTGAAGCTCCAATCATAATCTTTTTTACAGGATTCATTATTTTGATTAAATTGAAAAGATTAATAAACTCTACCATTTCTAATTTTCTAAAATGAATGCGAAGAAAAAAGATTTCATAAAAGTCGAATATACTGGAAGAATAAAAACAAGTAAAAAAATATTTGATTTGACAGATGAAACATTAGCAAAGAAAGAAAACATTCATAATCCTAACCTATCATACGGACCTAGAATTGTATGTATTGGAGAGGGCCACTTACTAAAAGGTTTAGATGATAAACTAGAAGGCAAGGAAATAGGCAAATCATATGATATTGAATTAGATCCTGAATCTGCATTTGGTGTAAAAAATCCCAAATTAATAAAGATACTTTCTATGAAGCAATTCAAAAAACACAACTTGAATCCTTCTCCAGGTCTAAGAATTAATGTAGATAATCATATTGGAGTTATCAGAAGTGTTAGTGCAGGAAGAGTTATTGTTGATTTTAATCACCCTTTGGCTGGACAGGCAATTACATATGAGATTAAACTTATTGAAAGTGTGAATAATACTGAAGAACAGGTTAAAAGTTTAGTAAATTTGAATCTATTTTTGAATGAAGGAGATTATGACTTGAAATTAGTTGATGGAAAGTTGGAAATTTTGTCAAAACTGGAAATTCCTGAACCAATCGTAAAAAATTTTGAGAAGAATATTAAAGAACTTATTTCTAAAATCAGTGCTGTCAGCGTCGGTGTTAGGCCTAAAAAGGAAGCTGAAAAAACTGAAAAATAACTACTCAAGAATAATTAACTTTAAAAACAATAGTGCATTTCCTTTTTTAATTAAATAGCGAGGGGATAATTTTGGAAGAACCATATGCACAAAACGTTGAATTAAGTGAAAAAGGTACCGAGAAGTTTGCCAGTATAGATGAAGAATTGGAAGGACTTCTCGCAAAACAGAGGGCAAAGATTAAAGTTATTGGAGCTGGCGGTGCTGGAAACAATACTATCAATAGACTAACAGAAGTTGGGATTTCTGGAGCAGAATCAATAGCAATTAATACTGATGCTCAAGATTTATTATATACTAATGCTAATCATAAAATCTTAATTGGTAGAGATCTGACTGGAGGACTAGGTGCTGGAAGCGTACCACAAGTTGGAGAAGAAGCTGCACGAGAGAGTGAACAAGAACTTAGAGAAGTTCTGAAAGGTGCGGATATGATATTCATAACATGCGGACTAGGTGGAGGAACAGGAACAGGTAGTGCACCAGTTATCGCAGATATAGCTAAAAAGTTAGGGATTCTTACTGTAGGAATTGTTACACTTCCATTCCATATGGAAGGACAGAGAAGATATGAGAATGCACTATTCGGTCTTGAAAAATTAGAGACAATAGTTGATACACTTATAGTTATACCTAATGATAAATTACTTGAGTTGGCACCAGATTTGCCACTTCAAACAGCATTCAAAGTTTCTGATGAGATTTTGGTAAACTCTGCTAAAGGTATTGCAGAACTTATTACTAAACCTGGTTTAGTTAATCTTGATTTTGCTGATGTTAGGACCGTTATGGGGAAAGGAGGAGTAGCTATGATTGGTGTCGGAGAGTCCGATAGCGAGAATAGAGCAGTTGAAGCAGTTGATAAAGCAATCAACAACCCATTGCTTGATGTTGAGATAGGTGGAGCTAATGGTGCATTGATAAATATCAGAGGTGGAACAGATATCACCCTTGATGAATGTAAAAAGGTTGTAGAAGCAGTTGCTGATAAATTAGATGAAGAAGATGCTAGAATAATTTGGGGAGCACAAACTTCAGAAGATTTAGAAAAAACTTTGAGCGTAATGTTGATTGTTACAGGAGTTAGAAGTCCTCAGATCTTTGGACCTTCTGACAAAAACAGTCCAGCAAAGCGAAAAGAGATAGAAAATGAACTCGGTATCGAGTTTATAGACTAAATCTTGAGAAAGCCTTATATATTTCTTTTTTAATTTATTATTTTAATTACTTAAGAGAGGTTTTTAAAATATGAAAAATAAACTCAATCCATTGGTTGTAGTTCTTTCGGCCCTACTTATTTTTGTTTGGGTAGGAGTATTCTCATATACACTAAGTGTTGGGACTACAGGATATGTTGTGCATGATGGGAGCGAAGTAGAAGAGATTAATGAAAGTGTTGAAGAAATTATTGAAGCACCAGAACCTATGTTGGGTCCTGAAAGTTCGATCCCTAATTTAATTAGCATATTCATGGTTTTGACGTTATTTCTGGTAGTATCTCTGTATTTTTCCAAAAATAAGAGATAGAAACCTTTAAAAACCAGAACACTCCACCAGATAATAATTCTTTGATTATTAAAAAGACAAGATGGAACACGAACAAATTAAGGAAAGCGGGAATGTATTATCTAAACTAAAAAGATTTATATTTCAATGCAAGAGAGTATTTAAGATAACCAAAAAACCATCAAATGATGAATATAAAGTAATTGTTAAAGTTACTGGAATAGGAATCTTGATTATAGGAGCAATCGGATTCCTGATACATTTGATTTGGAAAATAATAGATTAAAAATGGAAGAAAAAAATTTAATATTTGCATTAAAAGTTACGGCGAATAGAGAAGATCAGGTTCTCGATTTCATTTCAGAAAATGTTATGAAAAAAGGATTGAATGTTTATAGTATCATTAGACCACATGGTCTTAGAGGATATATTTTTATTGAGGCAGACTCATATGAAAGTGCTGAAACCTCATATCAAGGAGTTCCTTATGCGAAAGGTTTACTTCGTAAATCAGTAAGTTACTCAGAGATAGAACATATGTTAGAGCATGTCAAGGCTCAAATTAATGTTAAAGTTGGGGATGTGGTAGAGATTATATCAGGTCCATTCAAAGGAGAACAAGCAAAAATTAATAGGATAGATAAAACTAAAGAAGAAGTAATAGTTGAGCTTCTTGAAGCAGCGGTACCTATACCAATTACAGTAAATCTTGACTCCGTAAAAACAATAAGAAGAGAAGGAGATGAGGAATAATAAAATGGCTAAAGAAATAGTAGATATTATAATTGAAGGTGGGAAGGCTAGTCCTGGTCCACAGATGGGTCAAGCATTTGGACCTTTGGGTGTAAATATCCAAGACATATTGGGCGAGATAAATAAAAGAACTGCAGATTTCGCAGGAATGAAGGTCCCGGTTAGTGTATCTGTTGATACAAGTACAAAAGAATTCGAATTAGAAGTTGGTACTCCTCCTGTTTCTGAGCTAATCAAAAAAGAACTTGTTATCCAAAAAGGATCTGGAGAGTCACATATTAATAAAGTTGGCAATCTTGCTATCGAACAAGCAATCAAGATATCTAGAATGAAAAAAGATTCATTAATTGTTAATACTCTTAAGGCAGGAGTTAAATCTGTTGTTGGAAGTTGTATTACAATGGGTGTACTTGTTGAAGGAAAGTCTCCTCGTGATGTTGAGCAAGAGATTGATCAAGGAGTTTATGATAATGAAATAAACTCTGAAAAAACTGATCTTAGCGACGAGAAGAGAGCAAAATTAAAATCGCAATTAGATACTATTAAGAGTGAGCTAGAGAAATCACAAGCAGCCCTTGAAAAAGCTAGTGAAGGCGAAGAAGGAAAAGAAGAATCTGGAGAAGAAGGAAAGCCAGAGGAAAAGAAGGAAGAGCCTGTTGAGAAAAAATAGCTCTCTAATCAAAAGATTTAAATAACTAAAAGGCAGCCCTGAACTCATGGGGCTATGGGGTAACTTGGCTAGCCTTCCGGCTTTGGGAGCCGGTGATCTCGGTTCAAATCCGAGTAGCCCCATTTTAAAAATAAAGAAACATGGCAAAAACAAAAAAGAAAGGCGAAAGTGGAAAACGGTTCGGACCAAGATATGGTGCACCGATTAGACAGAAAATCTCTAAAATAGAGAAAAAACAAAAAGCTCTGTATAAATGCCCGCTATGCCATCAAAGAAAAGTTAAGAGAGTCTCTATAGGAATATGGAGTTGTAAAAAGTGTGACACTAAATTTGCTGGAGGAGCATATTCATTTAAAGAATAAAATGGTAGTATACAAATGTTTTAATTGCTCAAAAGTTGTAAGCGAAGATTATGTTAGAAGAAGAGTTAGATGCCCTTATTGTGGATCAAAAATAATTTACAAACCTAGAGTGGTTAACTCAAAAGTGAAGGCTGAATAAAATGGAAATGGATAAAGAAACACAAATGGAAATAGGAAAGCTTCAAATGATTGAGCAAAAGCTACAATCAGTAATCATGCAAAAGCAAAATTTTCAAAGCAATATGTTAGAAGTAGAGAATGCAATTATTGAGTTGAAGAATGCTGAAACTGCTTACAAAATAGTGGGAAATATTATGATCTCATCAACTAAAGACGATCTTAATGCTGAATTAAAAGAGAAAAAAGAACTGTTTGAAGAAAAAATAAAAACATTAGAAAAACAGGAAAACAAGCTAAAAGAAGATTCTAAAGTTATTAGAGAAAAATTAGAGAAACTTTCCCCAAAAAATGAATGAAGTTATTGATATAATCGATAGATTAGGTTCCCTTGAGCGAGAGGATGGAGTTCCTCGAAATATGAGGGAAAAAATTAGGATTGCATGTGCAGCACTTTCTGAAGAAGAGACAAGTTTGGCAATCCGAATAAATAGATCTCTTCAAGAACTTGATGATGTATCTACGGATATGAATACTCCTTCTGATATTAAAACAATTCTTTGGTCAATAACTAGCGAATTAGAGTGCATTAAACAATAGAAATATTTATATATTTAGCGTCATTACTTCAATTATAAAAGGAGAACAAAATGGTAAAACTTTTTTCAAAATTTAAAGATAAATTTATGAGCGAATATGAAGAGTCAGATTTCCCAGAGGAATTTGCTGAAGACTATGTTGAATTGGATTCAAAAGGTGATACACCTAAAGCAAAAATCATCGTAAGACCATTTGTAATTGATGATTTCGCTGATGTTAAACCTGTTTTGGATTCTCTAAGAGAAGGGTATACTATCGCTCTAATAAACATAAAACCTTTGAAAGATACAGATGTTGTTGAATTGAAAAGGGCTGTTAATAAGCTTAAAAAAACTTGTGATGCAATAGACGGAGATATAGCTGGATTCGGAGAGGATTGGATTGTGGCTACACCTGGATTTGCAGGAGTTCATAGGGAAAACAAAGAAATCGGCAATATTGACGAATAATAATCTATTTTCTTTTTTTAATTTTTTAATTCTATAGAGTGTGAACTACTTCTTTAACTTAGATAAATTTATAAATATATTACTTGATGAAAATAATAATATGGAAGAACTAAAACATCAACCTTGTCCTGTATGTGGGAAAAAAACACTTACATTAAGTCAAGAAGACTATAACATTCCTAATTTCGGAGAAGCACTTTTATTTTCAATGAATTGTGGAAGTTGTAACTATTCAAAATCAGATATTGAAACTTTGGAAGTCAAAGATCCTGCAAAATACACATTTACAATTGAATCTGTAAAAGATTTAAATGTCCAGGTGATTAAATCAGCTAATGCGACTGTTAAAATCCCTCAGATGAGAATGTCTGTCGAACCAGGTAGCAATTCTGAAGGATATGTCTCAAATATAGAAGGAGTCATAACCAGATTTGAAAAAATTATAAAAGATCAAAGAGATACTAGTGAAGATAAAAGTGTTAGAAAATCTGCTAAAAACTTATTGAAAAAGATCTGGAAAATAAAAGAAGGAGATGTTAAACTGAAAATCATCATAGATGATCCTTCTGGTAACTCTGCAATTATTTCTGACAAAGCAATCATTACTAAAACTAAGAAAAAATGAAAACATTGTTTGTTAATGCGAAATATAGTATAGACTCTTTGAAAAGATTAGATAAAATTAAAATCAAAGAGAAGAAGATAGGCATTATAGGTACAATCCAAACTACACATTTACTTGAACAAGTTAAAACTCATCTTGAAAATTCTGGCCATGAGGTAGATATCGTAGGGCAAGTAGTAGGATGTAACGTTAACAATATGTTAAAATTTAAAGATTCTGTGAATGCTTTTTTATTTATTGGTAGTGGAATGTTTCATTTACTTGAAGTATTAGACAAAACTGAAATTACAAAATACTACCAATTTAATCCTACAAGTGAAAGTTTTTCTTCGGTAAGTACTGTTGAAATTGAAAGGCTTAAGAAAAAAAGAATGGCAAAATTAGCAAAATTTTACTCTTCTGATAAAATAGGTATTTTAGTGACTACTAAACCTGGCCAAGAAAATTTAAATGGCTCTTTAAAATTTGCTAGAAAGTCAAATAAATCTAGTTATATTTTTCTAACTAATGATATCGATACTAATAAACTTGAAGATTTCTCAGACATTGAGTATTGGATAAATAGTGCGTGTCCTAGACTTGAAGAGAGAGGGATTATTAGTTTAAGAGATGTTGATAACTGAATTCTTGTTAAAACTTGTAACAAAACATATATAAAACAAAAAACTCAAGAAATTATGTAGATGGCATCGAGAAGAAAGAAGATATCAGTTAGAGGATTGTTAATATTCTTTTTAGTTTTAGCAATATTTGTTATTCATTCTATAGGTGTCAAGAGAATTATTGGGGAGATCTCTAAAGCAAATCCTTATCTTGTGTTATGTGCATTTTTAGCATTATTATCGGCACACATATTGAACACGGTCAGATGGAGATTATTTCTGAAACCAAAGGTTCTGAAATTTCCAAAATTGTTTTTATTGACTCTTGCTGGCGCATTCATTACATTGATCACCCCTTCGGGAGGTGTTGGTGGAGAGGCAGTCAGAGGATATTATGTTTCCAAAGTTGAAAAAAGATCACTCACTGATTCAATCTCAGTTGCTTTAATAGAAAAGCTATTTTATGGAGAGTTGTTAATGATTCCAGTAATAATTTATTCTTTTATCTATATTGGTTCACAAATCAAAGTGCCTATTGAGATTAAGGCAGCATTTGTTTCTTTGATTATTTTAATTTCCTTAGTTGTAGCAATTGCTCTTTTCTTGAAACACAATTTAATGGGTATGAGAAAATTGGTAGAGAAGACTATCCTTACAATCTATAAAATGAAATATTTTAAGAAAAGGTTTAAAAATTTTAAATCATTTCAAGAGAAAATCCACACATCTGTAAATAAATTCTTTTTATACATAACTGAATCAATAAAAGAGAAGAGATTGTTAGGCAGTGCACTCTTACTTGGTTCAACTTCTATTTTCATGTTTTACTTTTCCTTTTATTTAATTTTCTTAGCACTTGATTATCCGATTTCAATATCTTACTTGATAGTTGCCATTTCTATGGCCAAATTAATCTCGCTATTATCTCTTCTACCTGGAGGAGTAGGACTTACAGAATCGGCCTTATTTGCCTTATTTATCGCCTTAGCAATTGATCCAGTTATAGGAGTTTCAGTGATTATTATCCAAAGGGCAATGTACTATTTGCTTGGAATTGTAGCAGGGTATTCAGCATTAGCATATCTTGGTCTTACTCATGAAAAGTTTGAATAAGTTCTTAGAAATAATCTTTAAAACTCTTAGTTTTGTACAACCTTTCTTTCTTTCCTAAGTAATTTAGATTAGTACGGATTGCTCCAAAAGCGAAAATAGATAGTAGAACAATAACTATTGATCCAATTAAATCAAGAAGAGTTACATTAAATCCTCCAAATATTGGAAGTTCGAATAAGTATAGAGGATATGGCAGAATCATGCTAATTAAACTCATTAACATTATTATACTTAAACCCTCTGCAGGACTAAAAATTGAAAATGAACTTTTGAATAGTTTTCTTACATATGTTGTTAGGAATACTTCTATTTCTAAAGTGTGATATGCTGAAACTATCAGTAATGCTATTACAATATTCATTCCAGGTGAGGCACCCAATCCTAATAGCAATGCAAATACAATTATAGTATCAAACATATGGTCTGCATAGTATCCTCGCTTACTTACAGTTCCTTTGTATCTTGCCAGCCGTCCATCATTTCTATCACAGAAAAAATAAACTCCTACCAAAATTATTGATCCTATAAACCAATACTTGCTAAAAGTTGTTAGAAAAAAACATATTCCTGCTAAAAGTCCGCTTATGAATCCAATTTGCATTAAATGTCTTGGATTGATATATTCTGAAAGTCTTTTCGTTAGTGCTTCTGAATATCCTGCTTTTTTTCTAAACGATCTATAATGCTTGTAGAATGAATTTGATAATCATCACTAACTGATTCTTTCTTCTTAACCATCTGATTTAATCTTTATTTAATCATTTATAAAAGTTCTCTAAATCAAAAAGTATAAAAATGAATTAAAATAATCTTGATGTAACTATGATAGATCTTATTCAAAATACTATTACATTTTTTGGTTCGGGTTTTTTTATTATTGGCCTGTTCTTTGCATCGATTATAGCAAATGCTACAATCTTTTTTCCAATCCCCTTAGACCTCTTTACTTTTACTTTGGCAGGAACTAACCCTTATGGGCACCTTACTCCTATTATCTTTGGTCTGATCATGGGTACAGGTTCTGCAATTGGTGAGTGTTCAGGATATCTTATAGGTTTTATTGGAAGGAAGACTTATCAAAAAATTAGTAAGAAAAATCTGAAAAAAATTAATGTCACTAAAAATAAAATTTCTAAATATGGTAGTTTGTTTATTACATTGGGTTCCCTTACGCCATTTCCTTTTGATCTAATTGGTATTGCGTGTGGAACACTGCATTATAAATTCAGTAAATTCTTTTTAGCTACTCTAGCAGGTAAGACTATTAGATACACTCTGGTTGCATATGCTGGACTCTATTCATTTGAATTGATAGTTTGGATATTGAACATTATGCATTGAATTAAACAAAACTTATAAAAATACATAAATTTCTAAAAGAATATGAAAGTTGAAGATAAAGTAATGGACTTGGCTAAAAGAAGAGGTTTTGTTTGGGGACCTAGTCCGAATATTTATCATGGTGGTTTAAAAGGATTTTATGATTGGGGACCATTAGGTAAATTATTAAAAAATAAAGTTGAGAATGTTTTAAGACATGGATTTACTAGTTTTAGTTTTTGGGAAGTTGAATGTCCTACTATAATGCCTAAAAAAGTTTGGGAAGCTTCAGGACACCTAGAAGGATTTAGTGATCCAATTTCTAAATGTTTAAAATGCGATTCTTATTTTAGAGTTGATAGTGTTATTAATGAAAAATATCCAGATTTAGATGTAGAGGGTTTGAATACTGAAAAATTGAGAGAAATTGTCGATAAGAAAAAGATTAAATGTCAGTGTGGTGGAGATCTTGGATCTATTGAGAACTTTGATATGATGATGAAAACTAAAATTGGAATGGATCAAGAAGCTTATTTGAGACCTGAAACTGCAACTACTACTTACTTACTTTATCCAGAATATTTTAGATTCTTTAGAACTAAATTACCTTTCGGAGTGTTCCAAATTGGTAAAGCATATAGAAATGAGATTAGTCCTAGGCAAAGTGTATTTAGAACTAGAGAGTTTACACAAGCAGAAGCACAGCTATTTATCTTGAAAGATCAAGAGAAAAAATATGAAAAAATTAATGATTATGCTGATGAAGTCTTACCGTTGATTAAACATGATTCTAAATCAATTAAGAGAGTTAAATTGAAAGATATTGTTAAAGAGAAATATATGAAAAAAGAAGCTTATGCTTACATGGTTTATGTCGCTTACAAATTATACAAAGATATGGGCTTTGATGAAAAGAAGATTAGAATAATCCAACACAGTCCTGATAAATTAGCATTTTATGCAGATGATGCATGGGATATTGAGATAAATACAGATAGATATGGGTGGATTGAACTCTGTGGAGTGCATGATAGGAAAGATTACGATTTGAAAAGACATGCAGAGTATTCTAAAACCAAAATGCAAGTCTCTGGAGAAACTCCTAGGATATTGGAAATTGCTATGGGTGTTGAAAGAACAACTTATGCACTATTAGAAAATTCTTTAGTTGAAGATAAAGAAAGGGAGTGGTTAGATTTTGATAAAGGTATGGCTCCAATAGATGTGGCAATATTTCCTTTAATGAAAAAAGAGGGAATGGATGATTTAGCAAAAGAGGTATTTATTGATCTTGATAAAGAATTTATTTGTAACTATGATGACTCTGGTTCGATAGGTAGGAGATATAGAAGAATGGATGAAATTGGTACTTCTTTTTGTATAACTGTAGATCATGATTCTGTTAAGAATGGAGATGTTACTGTGAGAGAGATTGCTACTATGAGTCAAGTTAGAGTTAAGGTTTCTGAATTGAAAAGTGTTTTTAGAGAATTGCTTAATGGCGATTTAAAGTTTGAGAGGATAAAATGAAGAATGAACAAGTAGGCGTACTTTTGATTAGTGTATCTTTATTAATAGGATTTATAGTGTTTTCTTTCAATAAAGCTCTGAAAGATATAGTTGCCGAATCTTGTTCCCATGGACCTTCATGTGTTATGTGGGGGACAATAGAATTACAAACAAACATTAGTATTGGGCTAATTTTGTTCATATTAATAATCGGTATATATTTCTTTTTTTCAGAGAAAAAAATATTTCATAAGAAGAAAAAAGAAAATAAAGAAATATTTAAAAATTTAAATGATGATGAAAACTTTGTTTTAGATAAGATAGAAGAGGCCGAAGGTAGCATATTCCAATCTGAATTAGTTGAAAAAACTGAATTTAATAAAGTCAAAATCACTAGAATTCTCGATAGATTGGAAGGTTTGAAAATCATTGAAAGAAAACGACGTGGAATGACTAATGTAGTTATACTCAAACAATGAAACTAGTTTCTTACAATTGCTTATAAGTTGTTTCACCCACCAATAATATTATGAAGAACGTAATATTGAAAGTTGAGGGGATGCATTGCAAAAGTTGTGAGATTATTTTGAAAGAAGAACTTGAAAATATTTCTGGAGTTGTAAATGTAATTCCCAATCACAAAAAAGACATAATTGAATTGAATTTTAATGGATCTAATGAAACATTAAACGTAGTTAGAGCATTGATAATAAAAGAGGGATATAAAATATGATAAAAAAAACAATATATATTTCTGGTATGACCTGTACAGGTTGTGAAAAGATATTAGAAAAATCATTAGAAGATAAAGTTGAAGAAATAAATGCAAACTATGTGACGGGCAAAGTTGTAATAAGATTTGATGAAAATAAGATTACTCTAGATGAAATATCTGAAGCAATAACCCAAAGAGGATATGTCCCAAATCTAACTAAACCCAAAAAGACTAACCTGCACCTGTCAATTGCAGCAGGATTAGCTTTTTTAATATTTGGAGCATATTTAATTGTAAAAAGCACAATTGGTTTTGATTTTTTTCCAGATCTGACAAAAGAAGCATCATTAGGAATATTATTTTTTCTAGGACTATTAACAGGATTTCATTGCATGGGAATGTGTGGAGGATTTGTAATTTCTTATGCTACTAAATCAAAAAATAAATGGAGATCTCATTTCGAATATGGTGCAGGTAAAACTCTAGGTTATGCAGTAATTGGTGGTTTGTTTGGGTTGTTTGGATCATTCATAGCATTCACACCTCAGTTAAGAGGTTATGCTGCAATCTTTGCAGGATTATTTTTAGTGATATTCGGATTAAATATGTTAAACATATTCCCTTGGTTGAAGAGGATTAGAATAAAATCTCCAAAGTTTTTGAATAAGTATGCTGTAGAGTCTCATAAATCTAAAAATCCATTTAAAATTGGATTATTGAATAGCTTACTTATTGCATGCGGACCTTTACAAGCAATGTATATCTATGCTGCTGGAACCGGAAATATGATTGATGGGGCAATGAGTTTGGCAGCATTTGGATTAGGAACATTACCTGTACTAATAGGATTTGGAGTGATTACATCATTAATTAGTTCAAATTCTACAAAAAGAATCTTGAAAATTTCTGCAATTGTAATAATTTTACTTGGTGCAGTTATGATGAATAGAGGAGTTGCTTTGACTGGAAGTGGATATGATGCAAACAGTTTAATTAGTGGAAATGTAGTTGGATCCAACTATGCAGATTTACCTTCTGATGAAGTTGCAGTATTGAAAGATGGATATCAGGAAATAAGAATGGATGTCCTTTATAGCGGGTGGTCTCCAGATAGATTTGTTTTACAAAAAGGAATCCCTGTAAGGTGGATAGTGGACGGTATAGAAATAACTGGATGTAACAATGCTATTCAAGTTCCAAAATATAATTTAGACTTTGATGTAACTCCTGGCGAAAAGATAATAGAGTTTACACCAACTGAAAGTGGGACAGTAGCATGGAGTTGTTGGATGGGAATGATCCCTGGCACATTTATTGTTGTTGATGACCTAGCTAAAGCTTCACCAAATGAATTAGAACAAACAGTTCCTCCTTCTTCTGGAGGTTCTTGTGGTGCTAGTGGTGGAGGATGCGGATGTGGAGGAAGTTGATGATTTTTTTTAAATAATAATGAAAAAAATTAAATTGAATGTTTCGGGAATGCATTGTGCAAGTTGTTCTACTTTGATAGAAAGATCTCTTAAAAAATTAGAGGGTGTAAAAACATCTAATGTTAATTTTTCTACTTCTAATGCAAATATAGAATATAATGAATCGAAAATTAGTGAAAATGACTTTATCAAAAAGATCGAATCCCTTGGATATTCTGCAAATTTAGAAAAAGATAGAAAAAAACAAGAACAAAGAGAGAAAGAGGAAATTTCAAACTTAAAAGAAAAATTATTAATTTCATCTATTTTTGCAATCCCTGCATTTATTTTAGGCATGTTTTTTATGAAAAATCCATTGCCTTCTCAAGATTATATTTTATGGATTTTAGCGACTCCTGTTCAATTTTATATAGGATTACAGTTCTATAGAGGGGCTTGGGCAGCTTTAAAGAATAAATCTGCCAATATGGATACATTGGTTGCATTAGGAACAAGTGCAGCATATTTTTTTAGTGTTTATGTGGTTTTATCTGGAGTTGGTCATCAATATTTTGAGGCATCTGCAGTATTGATTACTCTTGTCATATTTGGAAAATATTTAGAAGCTAAAGCTAAGGGAAAAACTTCTGAAGCTATAAAAAAATTAATGTATCTATCTCCAAAAAAAGCTACAGTTATTAGAAATGGAAATGAAATTGTTGTTAAAATCTCTGAAATAGAATTAAATGATATTATTTTAGTTAAACCTGGTGGAAAAATTCCAGTAGATGGGATTATCATTGAGGGACATTCCAGTATTGATGAATCTATGATCACTGGAGAGAGCATTCCAGTTAATAAGAAAATTAGGGATGAGGTTATTGGAGGAACAATAAATAAACAAGGAGCCTTTAAATTTAAAGCTACAAAAATTGGGAAAAATACTACTTTGGCAGGCATAATAAGATTAATTGAAGATGCCCAAGGTAGAAAAGCCCCAATACAAAGATTTGCAGATAATGTTTCTGCCTATTTTGTTCCAGCTGTTATTTTAATTGCAATTTTGACATTTGTTAGTTGGTATTACATATTTGATACTGACCTTTCTTTTGCTATGATCACTTCTGTAGCAGTTCTTGTTATTGCTTGTCCTTGTGCACTAGGATTGGCTACCCCTACTGCAATAATGGTTGGAACAGGTAAGGGCGCGAAAAATGGCATTTTAATCAAAGGAGGAGATTCTTTAGAAATGGCACATAAGTTGAAATATTTAATCTTTGATAAAACTGGAACAATAACTAAGGGAATTCCTGAAGTAACAAACATAATCCACTTTGATAAAAGTGAAAAAGAAATCTTGAAAATAGCAGCAAGTATGGAAAAAAATTCAGAACATCCATTGGGGGAAGCAATAGTTGAAAAGGCGAAAAAAGATAAAATTGGTTTGAATAAAATTTCTAATTTTGAATCAATTCCAGGACAGGGAATAAGATCCAATATCGGAAAGAAAAAATATTACTTTGGAACTGCAAGACTAATGAAGACCATTGGAATAAATAATATTAGTGATGTAACTGATATTGAGAAAGAAGGTAAAACTGTTATGTATTTAGCAGAAAATAGGAAACTTATTGGTTTAATTGCTGTTGCAGATACAATAAAAGAAACTTCTGCTATGGCTGTTAAGGCATTACAAAAATTAGGAATTAAAATTTATATGATTACTGGAGACAATAAAAATACTGCCAATGCAATTGCTAAACTTGCTGGAATAAAAAATGTTTTTGCAGAAGTTCTTCCAGAAGATAAGGCCAAGTATGTTAAAAAATTACAAAGGTATGGACCTGTTGCTATGGTTGGAGATGGAATAAATGATGCTCCAGCTTTAGCTCAAGCGGAAATAGGTATTGCAATGGGATCCGGAACAGATGTTGCCATGGAAACTGGGAATATAGTACTTATCAAGAATGATTTAATGGATATTGCTAAGGCAATAAGATTAAGCAAGATTACCATGTCTAAAATTCGTCAGAATATGTTTTGGGCCTTGTTCTATAATTCGATGGGGATTCCTGTTGCTGCAGGGATATTATATCCATTTACTGGGTGGTTATTGAATCCTATGTTGGCTGGTGGAGCGATGGCTATGAGTTCGGTTAGTGTAGTTATGAATTCATTATTATTGAAGAAGAAAAGGATATAGAAACATTTATATATAACATATGATGTGTTTATCATATGATTGATTTAACATATATGGGATTTTTTAAGGCGTTATGTAATGATACACGTTTAAGCATTGTATTAAGTCTAAAAGATAAACCTAAAAATGTTAGTCAATTGACTAGCGAATTAGGAATGGAACAAAGTAGAATAAGTCATAACTTACAATGTTTAGAAAAAAATGGGTTTGTTACTGTTGAACAAGATGGAAAACAAAGAATATACTCCCTAAACAAAGATACTATTGAACCAATTCTAAAAGCCGTAAAAAAACATACTGAAAAATATGGATTAAATTCATGTTGAGGAGATTAAAAATGGAAACTAAAACAGAAAAAAATTTGAAGGCTGCATTTGCAGGTGAAAGTCAGGCGAGAAATAAATATACTTATTTTGCTAAAGTTGCAAAAAAAGAAGGATACCACTACATCTCAAAAGTTTTTGAAGAAACAGCAGCTAATGAGATGCAACATGCAAAAGATGAATTTAAATTATTAAATGGAATTAATGATACTAAAACTAATTTGAAGGCTGCAATCGATGGAGAACATTATGAAACTGAAGATATGTACCCTACATTTGCAAAAGAAGCTAGAGAAGAAGGGAATGAAGAAGCTGCAAAATTGTTTGAAGTAATTGGTAAAACTGAAAAACACCATGAAGAGAGATATGAAAAACTTCTAAAAATGGTTGAAGAGGGGACAGTATACAAAAGAGAAGAACCAATAAAATGGAAATGTAGTAAATGTGGATACATTCACGAAGGTACTGAACCTTTAGCAGTATGTCCATCATGTAAACATAAAAAAGAATATTTTGAACCAGAAGATATGGTTAACTTTTAAGGATAATAAGATGACAGAAAAAAAACAAATATACAAATGTCAGATTTGTGGCAACATTGTTGAAGTATTACATGAGGCTTCAGCACCTCTCTTTTGTTGTGGAGAACCGATGCAGAATATGGAAGAGAATACAGAAGATGCTTCAAATGAAAAACATGTTCCAATAATTGAAAGGGTTGATGGTAGTGTAATAGTGAAAGTAGGTTCTGTCGAACACCCGAGTGATGAAGAACACCATATCGAGTGGATAGAGATAACCTCAAGCAAAAAAAGTTATAAGAAATTTTTGAAAGCTGGAGATAAACCTGAGGCAGAGTTTAAGATAGATTCAGAAGATGTAGTTGCAAGAGCATATTGTAATCTTCATGGATTGTGGAGATCAAAATGAAAATAAAATATGATAAATTTGGACCAGAAAAAATAATACAAGTATATGATCCTAAAACTGGAATGAGAGGTGTTACTGTTATACATAATACTAATCTTGGGCCAGGAAAAGGAGGAATAAGAATGACTCCTACTGTAGATGTAGAGGAAGTATATAGGCTAGCTGAAACTATGACTTGGAAAAATGCTTTGGCAGATATTCCATTTGGTGGTGCTAAATCCGGAATTATAGCAGATGATAAAAAAATTAGTCAAGAAGAAAAAGATGAAATTGTTGCAGCATTTTCTAAAGCGATAAAAGAAGTTACTCCAGAATTATATATTGCAGGACCAGATATGAATATGGCAGAGCATGAGATGGAAATCTTCGCTAATGCTAATGGTGATAAAAAATCTTGCACAGGAAAACCTGCTGAAATGGGAGGATTACCTCATGAACTTGGAAGTACGGGATTTGGAGTTTATCATTCTACCCTAGTTGCCATCGAACATCTTGGATTAAAACATGAAGAAATAAGTGTTGCCATCGAAGGATTTGGAAATGTTGGAACATTCCTAATGAAATTTCTAACAGAAAAAGGAATTAAGGTAGTAGGAGTCTCAGATTCAAAAGGGACTATCTATAACAAGGAAGGACTAGATTATGATAAATTAATGAAAGTTAAAGAAGAAAGTGGATCTGTTATTAATTATGAAGAAGGAGAAAAACTAGAATCTAAGGATTTATTGGCATTGGATGTTGAAATCCTAATTCCTGCGGCTATTCCAGATTTGATAACTAATGAGAATAAAGATTCAATAAAAGCAAAAATTATACCTTGTGGTTCTAATCTTCCGATTAGTGAAGAAATAGAAGAAGAATTCCATAAAAAAGGAATTCTAGTTATCCCTGACTTTGTTGCAAATGCAGGAGGAGTTATCTCATCTTATGTTGAAACTATAGAAGGGACACCTGAAAAGATGTTTGAGATAGTAGAAGAGAAAATCACTGCAAATACTCTAGAGATGTTGGAGAGATCTAAAGAAAAAAACATAAAACCTAGAGATGCATCTATGGAGATAGCCAAGGAAAGAGTGGAGGCTAGAGATAAAAATGTATGATGTTTTAATTATTGGTGGAGGTGCAGCAGGATTAACTGCAGCATTATATACTGGAAGAAAAAAATTGAAAACGGCCATACTTACTATAGATGTTGGGGGCCAGACACTTTTAACAGATAATATTGAAAACTATCCAGGAGTTGATCCTATGCAAGGTGCTAATTTGATGTCAAAATTTAGAGAACAGGCAGAAAAATTTGGATCAGAGTTTATTTTTGGAGAGGTAGATCATATTATCAAGAAGGAAGATGGAAATTTCCAATTAAACTTATCTAATGGTGAAACTTATGAAAGTAAGACTGTTATCTTGGCTTCTGGAAAGACTGCAAGAAAATTAGGTATCCCTGGAGAAGCTAAATTTATGGGGAGAGGAGTTTCAACTTGTGCTACTTGTGATGCAGCTTTCTTTAATAAGAAAACTGTTGCAGTTATCGGTGGTGGGAACTCTGCCATGGATGCAGCAATACTTTTGGAAAAATTTGCAGATAAGATATATTTAATCCATAGAAGGGATGAATTTAGAGGTGACGAAATTACTGTAGATAGAATAAATAACTCAAAAAAGATAGAAACAGTTCTTGATAGCATACCTAAAGAAGTATCTGGAGAAGATATTGTTGAAAAACTAGTTGTAGAGAATGTTAAAACAAATGAAGAAGATGAATTGAAAGTTGATGGAGTATTTATAGAAATTGGATATGAGTTGAAAACGGATTTTGTTGAAAAACTAGTTGAACTTAATGAAATTGGAGAGATTAAAGTAGATGATAGATGTAGAACTTCATTGCCTGGATTTTTTGCTGCTGGAGATGTAACAACTGTCCCATTTAAGCAGACTATTATTTCTGCAGGAGAGGGAGCAAAAGCAGGATTAGAAGTTTACAGATATATTCAAGGAGATAAAGCAAACATTTCCATAGATTGGAAATAGGAGAAATGAAAATGGTAGAAAATTTAACAAAAGAAACATTTAAAGACAAAATATTTAATTACGAAAAAAATAAAGATTGGAAATATGAGGGAGATATCCCAGCAATAGTTGATTTTTATGCTGATTGGTGCGGGCCGTGTAAAATGATTGCGCCTATCCTAGATGAATTAGCTGAAGAATATAAGGGGAAAATTAATATCTATAAGATTAATACTGAAGAAGAAAAAGAGTTGGCAGGTATGTTTGATATTATGAGCATCCCTACTTTATTGTTTATTCCAACTGATGGAGAACCTAGAATGGCAAGAGGTGCTCTACAAAAACAAGAATTTGAAAGCAAGATTAGTGAATTTTTGTTAAAAAAGCAAGATTAATTTTCTCTAAGTTATCTTAGAGATTATTATTTTTTTTTATTATTACGTAACTTATATCATCTTCAGGTTTATTAAATGAAAGAATGTCATCTTTTATTCCTGAGAAAATTTCTTTAGAAGAATATTCCTTTAATTCTTTTAGTTTTGATTCCAATTTTCTTGAAACATAGTTTTCTCCCCTTGAATTAGCATGATCACTAAGTCCATCAGTGTAAAGAACCATAATATCTTTATTGTCCATTAAATCTATCTCATTTACAGCGTATTTTTCTTTGAATCCCATAACCGAATTTGAACGAGATTTGTCTATATCTTCTATAGATGGAACTATACCTATTGGGAAATAATTAGTTATCTTATCTTCACTGATTTTTACTAACTTATCTTGTTCATTTGAAAATAATAGAGGTGCACTATGTGCTGCAGAAATAAACCTAAACTTTCCAGAATTGGAAATTTCCCCATATATCATAGTTATGAATTTATTTAAACTTGAAGAATTGTAGAATCTAGTATTTATATTTTCAAATAATTTTGTAGTTATCTCCCCATTATTATCTAACTCATATAGTGCTCCAATAAAGAATGATTGGTGAAGCATTGCTGCAAGAAGTGAATCTGTTGTTTGGTGGCCAGCAACATCTGCTAATAATATCCCTGCCCTCCTTTTATTCTTCTCTAAATTCTCTGCGATTTTGAAATTTCCTGTATCTTTTGCGATATTTATTCTTTCTTCTAGATCATATCTTTTATTAAAATCAACATATGCTATGTGATCTCCACCTACATTCCCTGCCAAGTGGATAGATTCGCCATATATATCAATATTCTCCAATTTAGGAGAATCTTCTGCCTGAGGAATTAAGTTTTCAGCAATTGTCTGAAAGTTATTTAATTCTTCATTTAGATATAAAATGTTATTATTCATTTCTTGTTTTGTTGCATCCATTTTTTGAAATTTTCGAATATTTTGATAGATGTTCGCCTTATAAACTTATCTATTGGAAAGATTTATAAAACTAAGAATTAAAAATAGAATATGAAAATATTTGCAGTCAGTAATAATAAGGAAGGAATAAAAGAAATTAAAGATTCTGTCAAAGGTACGACTATAAAATACTCAAGATTTAATCCAAATATCATATTCTGCTTAGGAGGAGATGGAACCTTTCTTTATGCTGAAAGAAAATACCCAGAGATACCTAAAATTCTTATCTGGAGCGATAAAAGACACAGTAAGAGAGGAAGGTATAATCTCAAATCTCTGAAAAAAATAATTTCTAAGATTGAAAATCACGAATTTAGATTTATTAGAGAGAAAAAATTAAAACTTTTATTTAATGGTAAAAACTCTTTTGCGGTTAATGATATATCTATAAGAAATAAGATCCCAAATTGTGGAATAAGGTTCTCAGCTAAAATCGGTAAGAGAAAATATGATAATCTAATTGGAGATGGTGTGACAGTTAGTTCACCTTATGGCTCAACAGGATATTTTCATTCTATAACAAAGAAATCATTTAGTAAGGGAATTGGAATTACTATGAATAATGTTACTAAAAAAATTGCTTCAAAAATAATAGAAAGAGGGACTGTTAATTTTGAATTGATTCGAGGTACTGCACTTCTCTGTGTAGATAATAATCCTAAAATTATCACCCTTAGACCTGGAGATAAGATTAAAATAACTAATTCGGCAAAAATTGCTAAAATAGTGGAGTTGGTATAAATGTCAGAACCTAGTTATGATAAAAGAAAAACTAAGAGAGATAAGAAATCTAAAGGCACCTATAGTAGATATAAAAAAGGTGGTAGAGGACGGGCAAAGGAGAAACCTGAATAATTATCAAATATAGTAATATATAAAAATAGTAATACAAATAGATTCTATAATGAAATACGAATATTTACCTCATACTGCAGATGCTAAATTTAGGGCATTTGGTAAGGATATTGAAGAAGTGTTTAGAAACTCTGCTATTGCAATGTTTGATATTCTTGGGAAAACTGAAGAGGTTAAAGTTACAAAAAGAAAAACCATAAAAATTAAAGCAAAAAATCTTGAGGCACTCCTTTATGATTTCTTAGAAGAGATATTAATTTTGTTGGATACTGAAGGAATATTTATTCATGATGTAAAAAAGATTAAAATTAGTGATGAATTTGAATTAACTGCAGTTATTGAAGGCGACGACTTGAATAATTATGATTTGAGCGGAGATATAAAAGCAGTCACTTATAATGATATGAGTATCAAAAAAACTAATAATAGATATGAGGCTACAGTTGTAGTAGATATATAAAATGGTAAATAACTGGGATGAAAAGATTAAGAAGGTAGAGAAAAATGTTTATGTTATTGATAAATATGGAGATATGAATGTCCCGTTAAAAATATTCGCTTCTGAAAAAATATTAGAAAAAATAAAAGCAGATAATTCTATTCAACAAGGTATTAATGTTGCATGTATGCCTGGAATACAGAAACAAAGTATCATGATGAGTGATGCACACTTAGGCTATGGGTTTCCTGTGGGTGGAGTTGCAGCATTTGATGTTAAAGAAGGTTGTATATCTCCAGGAGGGATAGGGTTTGATATAAACTGTGGAGTTAGATTAATGGCTTCAGATATGGATAAGAAAGATGTTGAACCTAAGATAAAGGAATTATTAGATACACTCTTTGAAGACATACCTTGTGGAGTTGGTAAAAATTCTGAACTTAGATTAAATAATGATGAATTGGATGAAGTTCTTAATAATGGACTTGATTGGGCATTGAAAAATAATTACGCATTAAAAGAAGATCTAGATAGATGTGAGGAAAATGGACATATGACTACTGCAGACTCTTCAAAAGTTAGTCCTAGAGCAAAATCAAGAGGTAGAAAACAACTTGGCACACTTGGTGCTGGAAACCATTTTGTTGAGATTCAGTATATTGATGAAATCTATGATGAAGAAGTTGCTAAAACTTTCGGCATTAAAAGAAAGGGTCAGATATTTGTTATGATTCATTCAGGGAGCAGAGGACTCGGCCATCAAGTTTGTAGTGATTATCTTCGTAAAATAGAAAATGAATTTGAAGATATTGTTAGTGAATTGCCAGAAAAAGATCTTGCTTATGCCCCAACTGATTCAAAGGTAGCAAAAGATTATCTTGGAGCTATGAGTGCTGCTGCTAATTTTGGATGGACAAATAGGCAATTAATTTCATTTCAGACTAGGAAATCATTTTCTAAACTTTTCGGAGATATGGGCAAATTAGGCCTAGTTTATGATGTTGCACACAACATTGCAAAAATTGAGGAGTATGAGATAGATGGGATACTGAAGAAAGTCTATGTCCACAGAAAAGGTGCCTCTCGTGCATTTGGACCGGGTCATAAAGAAGTTCCAGAGATCTATAGAAAGGTAGGACAACCAATCATATTGCCAGGTAGTATGGGTACCTCATCATATGTGTTAGTCGGGACAGACAAAGCAATGAATGAAACATTCTCAAGTACTCCTCATGGTGCTGGAAGAGTTATGTCCAGACATGAAGCCAATAAAACTTTTAAAGCAAATACCGTTATTAAGGAATTAGAGAAAAATAAAATTTATGTTAAATCTGCATCCTATAGGGGAATAAGTGAAGAAGCTCCGGGAGTTTACAAAGATGTTGACGAAGTTGTTAAAGTATCGGATGAAGTCGGAATAGGTAAGAAAGTTGCTAGATTAAAACCGCTTGGTGTAATAAAGGGATAGGGGCCTGTAGTGTAGTGGTATCACACAAGGCTGGCAGTCTTGAAATCCGAGTTCGATTCTCGGCAGGTCCATTAGAGGTAAAAAATGAAAGAATGTGTATTTTGTAAAATATTGAAAGGAGAAGTTCCGGCAACTAAAGTATATGAAGATGATAAAACATTTGCATTTCTTGATTTAGTTCCAGTTTCAAAAGGCCATACTTTAGTGATTCCTAAGAAACATTTCGAGACTATGGATGAGATGGATGAAGAAACTGCAAATGCAGTTATAAAAACAACTCAAAAAATTGCTAAGGCTATTTTGAGATTCAATGAAGGATATAATGTAAATCAGAATAATAAGCATGCAGGAGGACAGATTGTCCCTCATGTACATTACCATGTGATCCCCCGAAATGAGGGTGATGGCATGAATCACTGTTGGAAAAAACTAGATATGTCTAATAATGAGATAACTGAGTTGCAGAACAAAATCCAAAGCTTTTTAAAATAAAATTTATGTTCATTTTGTATGGCGCCATAGTATAGCCTGGTTAATACGCCGCTCTCATGCGGCGGAGATCCCCGGTTCAAATCCGGGTGGCGCCATTTTAAAATATTCCAGAAATATATTTTAGATGTTTATCTTTCAAAGTTTTTGCATACTTTTTATTATCTAATACTTTTCTTAAAATAATTGAAACTTTTTCTCCACTAAGTACTTGTGGCAAGATAACATAATCTGCACCTTCTTTGTATAAATGCTTTGCTTGATGCGTATGATTTGATGTTACAAATACTTTTATTTTTGGATTGATTTGTTTGATATGTTTTATTAAAAGAATATTATCTTTTTCTGAAGGCACTGTAGATATTATTATCTTTGATCGTTTGAGATTTATATTATTCAATACTTCTTTTGTTGCTATATCTCCATACATACATGCTTCTCTCTTAGTTATTAAATCTTGAATTACATCAGGATTATAATCTACAACAAGAACTTTTTTTCTAGTTCTCTTTAAGAATTTATAGATAATGTCTCCCATTCTGTGTTTTCCAATTAGAACTACACTGTACTTTGCCTGCTTGGTCTTATAATTCATTTTCTTCTCTTTTATAGGCAATCTTAGTTTAACTATTAATGAGAGAAATGGAGAGAATATTGAATAAATCTGTTCTTTAAATTCCATCATATAAGATGTTGCAGTCATAGATATTGCCGCTAATAAAATAATCAATGAAAATAGATCAGGAGATATCTTCGACATAACAAAAGGCAATGAAATCATAATCAATGAAAACTCGCTTACTTGTCCAAGACTCAAACCAGTCATAAATGCTGTTCGTTTTTCATATCCAAAGAAAGTGATTAGAAGATATATCAACATTGGTTTCATCAACAATACAACTGCAAGAAGTATTCCTAAAGTTTTTATAAGATTTGGACTATATGTTACTATCAGTTGCATACCTAAAGATACAAAGAAAATTGTTGCGAAAAACGTTCTTAATGGTTTAATCTTCCCAATTATATCTGTCCTATAAGGCAAGTTCGCCATGGCTAATCCTGCAACAAATGCTCCGATTGAAACTGAAAACTCTAAGATATGTGCAAAGATTGAAAATAAAAATAACATAGTTATTGAAGAAAGGAATAGGAGTTCTTGATTACGTGCAGCAAATTTGAATATTGAAGGTAATAAATATCTACTGAACACAAATGCAATTAGGAATAGTATTGCCCCTTTTATTAGAGAAGCGGCGATTAGAGAAGGTATGACAGTTATTGTTCCCACAGTTGCCAATAAAGATAGAGCAAGGATGATTAGGATATCTTGCATAAGTAACATACCTAGGATGATCTTCCCGTGTAATGTATCCATCTCTTCTGCATCTGAAAGTAGTTTGATTACTACCATAGTACTACTGAAAGTTAGAACTAATCCTAAGATTACAGCTTCAAATTCTGCAAATCCTAACTTTAATGAGATATTATAGGATAATAAGTATGTAAGAATTACTTGTAAAACTCCTCCAATTAATACTACTGACCCTACATGTTTTAATCTCTTCAAATTGATCTCTAAACCAACTACGAATAATAGAAATGCTATCCCAAATTCAGATATTGCCCTGATTGTTTCTGAATCTTTAATTAGTCCTAATCCGATTGGACCTAAAATTAGACCAGTTATTATGTAAGCAGGAATTAAAGGCTGTTTGAATAACTTTGTTATGAATGCTATGACTGTCGCTACAATTATAATTAATCCTATATCTATCAATAGCGTACCAGGCAATTCTGGAATTATCTCTAACAAGTTCATTCTTATCCTCTTTTATTTGAAAATATGAAAAAAATAGTATTTAAACTTTTCCTAAGGAAAATATTATAAATATCAAAATAAAGGAATTGATTGTATGGTTGAAAAACATAAATTTTTTGTTCAGAAAGAAAATATAAAAGAAGTGATTATTGCAAAATATGATCCTATGAAAGATTGGCAACAAGATAAAAAAGGATATTTTCTTATAAGGCTCGAAAGAAAAAATAAAGAGATAGAGGTAGGTTTTGTTTCCAATAAACATATTATCACGAAAATTATTAGAGGGAAAAATTCTGAAGAGATTTACAACACTATTATAAAAAATAAAATGATATCTAATATGAGTCATGCAGCTTATTTAGGAAAAGAATTGTATAAGGCAGAACTCGCATTAAGATATGGTAAAAAATATGTTCAAGACGCATTACTTAGTTTTAAGGAATGTACTGAAAAAATTAAAATAAAATAAAACTATTTTTTTATTAAGGAGATCCCTATTGTGCTTACTCTAACAGGCTTTCCTTCCTTATTTTCAAATTCTTCCGAACCTATCTTGATATCATCTACTTCAATAACATCTTCTAAAAATCTTTTTGATGCTACTTCTGCGATATCAACTGCTCTAGAAATAAATTTTCCTCTTGCCTTTACTACTACTTCTGGAACATTCCTTGTTGTGAATTGCATTACTACTCCAGTTACATAGCTCATGAAGGGTTTCCCACCAACAAAAATAACTTTATCATCAAAATTAGATCTTTCTTTTTTTGCAGGTTTTTCTTCATTTACTTCTTCTGTAGTCTCTACTTCTTCTGTAGTCTCTACTTCTTCTGTAGGCTTTGCTTCTTCTGTAGTCTCTACTTCTTCTGTAGGCTTTGCTTCTTCTGTAGTCTCTACTTCTTCTGTAGGCTTTGCTTCTTCTGTAGTCTCTACGTCTTCTGTAGTAGTTTTTTCTTCTGTCATTTTATTTGCCTTGATTATATAGATGATATCACATAAAATTGAATATTATTACACTATTTCTTTTTTCTTTAATCTTGTAACATATCCTGCGATGATATTTCTCAACTTCTTCGATTTTGTATCTGCTAGTGTTTCAATTACCTTCTTATTATCATCGAATGATGTTTTGAATTCATCTGAGTGATCTCTGAATAACTTTAAAGTTACTCTCTTAATCATGGTTGTTTTTATTCTTCCCATTTTGTTTTGTATTATCTGAGTTATTTATAAAGCTTATTATTCTGTCTTTTTTGCAGGTTTCTGTTTAAATCTTGATTTTCTTATCGAATAATTCAGAGGATTTTTTATTTTATTACACAAATTATCAGGATTACATATTCTTAAATCTTTGTAATATGCAAGATTTGGACAGTTTGGAGGAAGTTTTTTTTCCTTTTGCCGATTGTGCCAAGAAATTTGAGAAGTGAGATAGCTTTCTTTTAATGGATCTTCGTTGTTTTCATTCCATTTTCGCAACCTTTCTCCAATCTCTTTATCGCCCCATCCTGCACTTCTTAAAAAATTCTGCAAAATAAATAGAAATCTTTTCTTCCCATCTTCTAATCCTTCTAATCCTAATTTTATGCATGGCGGAAAGAAATCTTCATCTACCTTATATGTTAATTCCATAAACTCTTGAGATTTTTCTTCTTTTGGTAGTTCGATTATCCTTTTATCTCTCTGATTCCAATCGTATGCTTGGACTATTAATCTGCTTGCCTCATTTTTGAATTTATCGTCAAAATCCATAAATTTGATAGAAGTAATTACATTTTCTGGTTTTGCATGCTCTCGTTTAAACTCATGAATCTTATCTATATCTACAGGTATACTTGCCAGACCAGATTTTTCATGTAATGAATATGGTGCTCTGAACATGTGCCTACTAGAGATTAGCACAGTATCTACTTTCAATAGATCTTCTATATCAATATCTAAATTTAATTCTTTTATTTTACTTTTCAACGGTTCTTCAATCATATCAGTTAAATATTCTGCTATAATTCTAGCCAGATCTGGAAATAATTTGGACACTTCTTTATTATTTACTTTTGTTGGCATAGATTCAAAAGGTACTACTAAATGGAACCCTTTGTTTCCAGAAAATTTGCAACCTATATTTGTGACATCATGAAATCTTAGTGAATCTCTAATTAATTCTGCAACAAATCTAGAGTATTCTGGAGATGGACTATCTATATCGAATACTAGATCCCATCCTATTCTAAGGTTGTCTAGTTCTTTTCTCGACATTCCAGTTTTTAGTTCTAATGGCCCTCTCCATCTTTCTTCAGAGATGTGAAAAGAAGTTACACCTTGTTTCGCAAACTCTCCGATATCATTCTCAAATTGTAAAATATCAGGCCTTTTTCCGAACCCCTTACCTGAGAAACATACTGCTATCTCTCTATCTTTAGATACCTCTAACATCTCTTCTTGGATATCTCTTCTAGAATAATATGCAATTACCTCTTCTTTCTTTAGGTCCATAAACTAGTTAGTATAACCTTATTTAAATATGTTCTTAAGTTAGAATAAATTGACTTAAATTTAGTTGTGGGGCTGAACACTTGCGAATATTTTTTGAAGATTACCTTCTAATTGCGCCGCTAATCCTTCTAAGTCACTAACTTGTTTTGTTAGAATTTTTTGAGCATCTTCAAAACTTTTTCTTGCCATTACTCCAGATCCGACATTCATTAGAACTTCTCTCGTACCTTTTGTTTTTGCTTCAATGAAGATTCCTGCTCCAAGAGGGATTACCATATCTTTATCTTCTTCCACAGAACTTAAATCATCTAAATTTTTATTTAAACTTTTTAATTCAAGAATTTGTTGTGCAACCATACCCATTTGCTCTTCTATTTGTTGCATTTGAGATTGTAACATTTGCATTTCAAATTGTTTCCTAGCTTGGTCTTTTTCATTCATTTCTTTACCTTGGTTGTTTTTTTCTTAGAAATCACTTCTTTTTTAGTTCTTTTTACTTTCTTTTGCTCTTTTACTGGTAATTTTAATACAGACATTGCTTTATGAACATCAGCTGTAGATGCATCTTTTTTTATTTTAACTACCTTATCTAAAGGTTCTAAATGAGTTAGATTACATTTTCTTCTTCTAACATTTCCATCTATTTTAACAAAGTTTTTATCTATTTTATCGATGATTACTGCTAATTCTCCAGCATCTCTACCTGCAAGCTTTATACATACTCTTCCTAGTTCTATCATTTTTTCTTCTCCATGAAAGATTTTGCTTTCAATAGCATTTTTTTTCTTGTACATGCTGAACACAGGTTCCCACCATATGGTCTTTGCGGCTTTTTCTTTGATTTTGGTAAATTTTTGAATCTTGATCTTATTAGATTTGGAATTCCATGTAAACCTTTTCCACACTCTACACAAGTCAATTTAGCCGTTTTTCGTTTCCTATACTGAATCTTTGTATTCCCACCTGGGGATTTAACAAAAACTCTTCTTAATGTTCTCGATTTATGTTTTCCTGCTGGCATTTTAGTGTACCTTTAATAATTTTCTTAATGTTATACTGAATACTACAGATGATATAAGATATACCCAAAACCAACTGTGTATTCCGATAAAGTTAACTGTGATCTCATTATAAATGTTTCTTAACCAACTAAATATGATTAATAACGGTAACATTGTTATTAGCGTTGGTTTCATAGTTTGTTTCATATGAGTCATAGATTTCTGCATTGACTTTTTTTGCAACTCCATGACTTTTTCTGGATCATTCTTGAAGTTTTTTATATCTTCTCTAATCTCTTTCATTTCTGCTTTTAGAGATTTTATTAATTCCTGATCTGTTGCAAATTTGTAAATTACAGTAACTAATGATGTTAATAAAAATGATATTAATAACAATGCCCCTGTTGGAGATTGTTCAATCAATTTTCCGAATATTGCATCAAATAGTGAGTCTAACATTTTAATCTTCCTTTGAAATTGCCCTTTTTAAATGTTTTTATGTCTGCATCATCTTTCTTAATGCAGGATTCATGTCCATCATGTGTTGTTGTGCTATTTCTTCATATAATCTATAGATGATCATAACTGTAAGTAAGATACCTGTTCCCCTAGATAGTGCTCCTGTTAGGTCTGCCATTGCAGCCAATAAACCTACCGAAATACCACCCATTACTGTTAGAGGTAATATGTATCTTTTTAGTAATCTTTCTAATACCCTTTTATCATTCCTAAATCCTGGAATACTCAGTCCAGAAGACATGATTTGTTTTGCTTGAGACTTTGCATCCATACCTGCAGTTTGTACCCAAAATATGGAGAATATTACCGCTCCACCTATCATGAATAGTATGTAGGTTAAACTTTGTAATATCATTGTAGCAGTTAACGATTTTGTGATTATAGATTCTACTAAGTTTGGTGAATGTGTCCAATATACTAATCCTGAAGTTGGCATACTCCCAGAAAACTGTCCGAATATATGTACTGAAATCCAGTGTAAAAATCCTGATTCTGCTACTCTATTCTGAAGTAGCCTTGACCATAACTGAACATTTGCTATAAGTGCTGCTACTAAAATAACTGGGATGTTACTAGTGTATAAAAATCTTAATGGCCACCTTATTCCATGACCTCTAACTCTTCCAAATGATAGCGGAATCTCTACCTTCATTGCCTGAGCATATACCGACACTGCAAAAACAACTAAGGTGAATATGATTGCGAAAAATGGTTTTGCTGCACCTATTAATTCTGCATTCATTAAAGATCTTAAGAAAACCCAGAATGCACCAACCGGAGGTAAACCTGATCCAAATGCCCAGATACCTGCTGTAGTTAAAGGCGAAAATGCTCTGATGAATATTTGCTGTGAAACACCTGCAGCAATGAATAAACTTATACCTGATCCAAATCCCCATTTACTTATTACTTCATCCATGAATAAAATTAACATTCCACCCATAAATAATTGGAAAACTAGTATAAGTTGTAGTGGGAAATATGCGGGACTTCCGGCATAGATAACATCGTTAAATCCATTTGGAGATAACCCTCCCATGAAGACATATACTATTGCTTCGAATATTATGAAAAATATAGCTAATAATTTTTGTAATCCTTGAAAGAATCTTTTTCCTTCTTTAGTTGAAAGATCCAGTTTTAATATACCTGAACCAGTCAATAATTGAAGAACAATGGATGCTGTTACGATAGGTCCTATACCTAAAGATAGTATTGAACCAAAGTTTGCTCCAAGAATGATAGATAATTGTTCAAATTGAGATAGTGCGTTACTTCCTAATCCGAATAGCGGAATCATAGATAGTATGAAAAATGCAAAGACAGTTATTAGAGTCCATTTTGATTTTGTTTTGAAACTGGGTTTTGATTCGGTTGGACCACTAACTTCTGGTAGATTCATTAACAAATTTCTTAAGAACATTTTATTGCCTTACCACCAGCACTTTCTATTTTTTCTATTGCTTTTTTTGAAAATGATTTGCAAGTTATTTCGAATTTATTTGTTAGATTTCCTTTTGCTAGAACTTTATCATATTTTGATAAATCAACTAAAAAAGTATCTCCCTTTTTAGTTGCAAGCTTATCTATTTTAATTTCTATGTAAGACAAATTGATTGTTTTTTCTTTTGATTTTAATTTTGATTTAGGAGTTTTGAATCCCTTTTTACCGAAGTATGCATTTCCGAATAATTTTAAAATAGTCGGTTTTTTCTGTGCTGCTCTCTTTCCAGTTCCAGCCATACCTCTACCACCACGGTTTCCTGCACCTCTTCTCTTCTTCATTGAGCCCCAACCGTGAGTTGTATGTGCTCTCATCCTAGTGTTTTTCTTTCTTTTTGTAGCAGTCATTTTATATCATTCGTTCTAATAAAGCATTAATTTTTTCTTTTCTGTATCCAAGCACACCACCAGTAGAAAATGGTTTCTTTACTCCTTTTCTTTCAAAACCTTTTACTGGAGGACTTAACCTAAAAGAAGGTTTTAATCCAGGGATTTCCTTAATTTCTTTTTCTTTCACCATAAATTTTTCTACAAATTCATCTGCAGAAATTTTTAGAGTTTCTAAAATATAATCTTCAGTTAATTTCTTATTTCCAGGTAATCTACCTCTATGGATTAATAAATTTTTGAATGTTTTTGAATCTAATTCTCCCCAAGTCACATAGTCTTTTATTTTCTTTAACATACCTATGGATGTTGGTTGATTAGGGATTATTGAACAAGTATACTTTCTATGTAAATTCAAAAGCTTTAATGTTGTCTTTACATCTACTGTTAATCCATGTTCTCCTGCGATCCTAATAACTGCGATTCTGTTCATTTTCCTTTTCCTTCAATTAATCCTGATTTTTTGATGAAATCTTCATTAACTTTTACTAAATTTAAATTATGAAGAGCGTTTATACATGCTTTAACTAAGTTCAGTCCTGTTCCAGTCTGACCATAAGTCTTTGAGTAAACATCCTTAACACCAGCATATTCTAATATTTTCCTTAGTTCTTTTTGAATAACTAATTTTGTTCCTTTTGGTGCAGGGATTAATTCAACAACTACGCTCCCATTCTTTCCACTTGTTTTTAATGGAATTGAGTGAGGTTCACCACATGCACAAGCCCATGCTCCGCAACCTCTTCTGATTTTCATTACATCTAACTTTGCTCTTCTTGTCGCTTTTTCTCTTGCAGGGACTGTTTCTTTTGCTGACCCATTTCCTATTCCGACATGTCCATTTTTATCTCCTACTAAAGATACTGTTGCGAATTTTGGTTTATTACCTTCTTTAGTTTTCTTCTGAGTTTGTTTCCAGATACTTCTTTTTCCACCACCAAACTTACCTTTAGCTTGACCAAGTTCTAATAATTCTTGTTCTAAGCTTGGTAAAAGTGAATCAACTACTTGAGGTTCTAATAATCTAATTCCTGAATCTAAGATATCATCAATATCTTTTATTTCTCCAGATTTTACTTTTTTTCCTACTTCAGTCTTAGGGATCCAACTTGATAAAACTGCTTCTCTTCTACTTTCTGCAGTTTCTCTCTTGAATTCTCTTCGAGGTCCTCTGTTCCTATCTCTTTGGTCTGGTCTTTTCATTTTATAGCTTCAATCTTCTTTTTGACTTCTTCAAATGATGAAGATAAATCTTTTTTAATGTTTTTTATCCTATCTTCAGTTGGAAATATTGATTCTGATGCATTTATTTCAATTCCCGAATCTTTTATTCCTTTTATTGTTGCAGAGATTCTTGAACCTTTTATCAATCTTCTTAGTCCTAAATCGATTATACCTTCATTTAATATACTTTTGGATTCTTGTCCAAATAAAAGGCCTGCTAAATATGCTGAAGTAGTATTTCCAGGATTTCCTTCCCATCCATATTTCTTTAAATCTGAACTTTTTACAGTTTTCAATACTTCATCGCCCTTTCCTGAAAAATTTACTGCTTGTATAGACATATCATTTGTTGTTTGTCTTACTACAAATCTTATTTTTCCTGACGCTACAAATTTCAGTCTCTTTCTGTAATTTGTTTTCTTATTTCTTTTTCTCTTGAATCCTACAGTATAATTTTTACCTTTTGACATTTTTGAATAGATTATGCTCCTGCATGTACAACTTTACGTGTGCCCTGCTTCTGAAAAAATTTCCCTTAACTTTTCTATACAAATCTCTGTATGTTGAAGGTTCAATTTTTTGAGTTCCTTTTAAATCCTTTAGGAATTTTCTTTGAATTCTTGTTTTGAGTATCCAAGCTTTTTTCCTCGGTAACCTTGCAGTTCTTTTACCTTTTCTTGAACCAGTTTGAGTTTGCCTACCTTTTTGTCTCTGAGTCATTCTTTTTCTTGCTCTTCCTCTAGAAACTCCTGTAACAGGCTTTGCTTTGATTATTCCTTCACTAATTAATGACCTTATATCATTTTTTGTTACAGCTTCTTTAACTTCGCTCATCTTTGTGCTGTCCATCCAAACTCTGGATTCTCCAACTTTTAAGATTCTTGCTGCAATCCGTTTTTGGTTAGATAAGTTCATTGTTTAGTCCCCGGGATACTACTCTTATTGTGACCTTCTTTTGATTGAGTTGTATCTTTTTGTTTTGGCATTCTTACTTGAGTTTTTTCTTTTATTTTTGATTCTAATACTTCTTCTTTTACTTCTTTATCTGATTTTTTTGAATCTTCTTTACCTTTTTTCTTCTTTAAGGCTTCTTCTCTTTCTTTAGTTTTTCTTTCTAATTCTTTCTGTCTAGTTGTTTTTTTATCTTTCATTGATTTTTCAACAGTTTCTAAGTACTCTGAAATCTCTTTTACATTATCTACTGTTAGTTTCTTTTCTTGACAGACTTTTAGTAATTCAACTTTCTTTTTTATTCCGAGTTTTCCACTGATTAAAACGGATTCTTTTTTTGAATCTAAATCTTCTAATTGTTTTATATTTGATATTAATACTTTTCTTAATCCTGTTTTTGAATCTATATATTTGATCTCTGAAGGTGTACCATATCCTACTGATGGAGACTTTACATGTCCCTTTCTCTTTAACCTTTGTTTATTCTGAAGTCCCCTAGGAGATCTCCATTTGTTCTTGAACTTGTATTTATTTGAATCTGTTCTTCTGAACTTTGGTTTCTTCTTCCTTAATATAGAGATTAATTCTTTCATACTTCTACTCCTGCTTTTTGTATTATGAATATGCCGTCTTGGAACCTTCTCCTATCACGGTTTGTAATTCTTGTTGATCGTTCTATATTTACTGCAGTTTGACCTGCCAGTTCTATATTTGTTGAGGATACTATGATTTCGTCTCCTTTTATTTCAACTTTTGAACCTTCTAAAAGTCTTGCATGTCTAGGGATCTTTTCACCCAGGAAATTCTTTACTGTTATTTTGTCACCTTCCATATTAACTGACATTGGGAAGTGTCCTGAACAAATCTTTAATTTGTAAACATAACCTTCAGTTACACCCTTTATTATATTTCTTACATGCGCTCTTGCAGTATTAATTAATCTTTTTTCTCTCTTTGTTGCTTTGGTAACTTCCAATATTATCTTCTTTTCCTCTACTTTGATTTTAACTATTGGACTAATTAAATCTTTAGAACATTCACCTTTTGGACCTTTTGCAGTCATTACTCTTCCATTTAATGAGATCTCTATTCCTTCAGGAATTTCAATAATTTCAGTGATGTCGAATTTTGCCATTTTAGTAACAGTAAGCGATTAATTTTCCCCCAATTCCTTTTTCCATTGCTTGAACGTGAGTCATCATACCTTTTGATGTTGAAACTACCAATATTCCGAAACCTTTAGCCGGAAGATATCTTTTTTCAAACTTTTCATAGTTATCTTTTTTTATTGGGAATCTAGGTTTGATTGCACCACATTTATTGATTGCACTGATTAAATTTACTTCGATGTGATTTCCTTTATTTGTCTCTATCACTTTAAATTCTCCAATGTACTTAGTTTCCTTTAATATTTTAAGTACATCTTCCATGAATTTTGATGAATTTTGTATTACACAATCTCTCTTTCCTGCCTTCTCTGTGTTCAGTAGGTGTGATAATGCGTTTGCGAGTGTATCATTTAATGCCATTTTTTTATCCTTATGAATATTTTTTAAATCCTAAATTTTTTGCTACGTCTCTGAAACATTGTCTACATAATCCTAGACCATACTTCCTTATGTGTGCGCCCCTTCTACCACAAATTCCACATCTTCTCAATGCTTCTCCACAACTTCTCTCTTTTGGTTTGTTGTGTTTTATGAATTTTTTCAGTTTTACAGGCTTCTTTTCTAGTTGCTTGAAAACTTTCTCATAATTTTTTGCAGTCATTTTTCTTCTTCCTCTTCAAATATAACATTGAATTTTGATTTTACAAATTCCATCGATTCTTCTTTTGTAATTCTATGTCTATCAGGAACTTGTTTTTTTAAATATTTTCTTCTCTTGATTCTGAAACCTTTTCTTTCTATAGTTACAGCAGCTTCAAGACCCATTGAACCAATTTCTGGTTGGTAAGTCATACCATCTATATCTATGTACTCGGTCAATCCAAATGAAAAGTTACCATAATTGTCGAATGCCTTATCATTTAGTGTATTTTCTCTTGCTTGTAATAATCTTGAAAGTACTTCTTCAGCCTTCTTTCCCCTTATTGTTACCTTTACTCCTAATTCTAGTCCAGGCCTTACACTCCAATTTGGGATCCTGCTAGTAGATTTATTTGTAACAGGTTTAGCTCCTGTGATTAAACTTAGTAATTGTTTAGCCTTCTCTAATTTTTCTCCAGCTTCTCCAGTTCCTATGTTAAGGGTAACTTTCTCTATCCTGATTTCTCTCATCTTATTCATTTTATTTTAGTAGTGTTATTACTGGTTTTGTTTTTCCAATAACAAATGCGTATGATTTCAAAGTTGTGAATTCTTCCTTTCCCTTTGTACATACTATTCTTGTTTGGCTTGAACCTTCTGATTCTAATACTTCTTTTAATATCCCAAGTTCTCCAACTTTGTTCCCATCTATAATATATATCAAGGAGCCTTTTTCAAATTTGAGATGATCTTTTACTTTATCTGTTTTTGTATCAAATACTAAAGTATCATTTACTTTGTAATCTTTATCAACAAATATATTCTTTCCATCGAATAAATTAACTTGAGACTTTCCACCCTTCATTTGTTTTTTTCCAATGATTTGTCTAGGTTTGATATTTGTCTCAGTTTTTGATAGTTCTTGTAATCTAAACTTTCCATGGGAATCTAACAATAATCTGTATTCTTTCTTTAAACCTTCTACAGTTATTATATCCATAAGACCTACAGGAAATTTGTAATCTTTTCTCATTATTCCATCTATCTTAACTTTCCCATCATTCAAAATGTTTTTAACTTCTTTAGTTGTATCTGCACATTTTATTAATTCTTTCAATACTGTATTAATAGACATTGATTTTCTGAAAGAGTGAGTTCCAGTTGCAGGCATTGTTATCCAAACGTTCTGCTTCTTAGCAATTGGCCAACTTTTTGGCATTGTTATCCTTTTTAGATGTGATTTTCCCATTTTATTTCCTGTTTAGTGATTCTGTTCTTTTTAGATCAGTTAATAATAATTCTGTAATCATTAAATTTGAAGGAGTTATTGGATACTGAACTTTTGATCCATCTCTTTTTATCATTTCTACTCCTTCAACATAAATCTTTATTTTTTTCATATCTACTCTTGAAACTATTCCAGTTTTCTTCTTAAACTGTCCTGCCATTACTGTTACTGTATCACCAACTCTTATTTTGACATTTCTTTTACCGTACTTTTCTCTTAAGTCTTTGGATAGAGTTGTTGAAAGGAATTTTCTCTTTAAGTGTAAAGGCGCATTGTGCCTATACTTCCTCTGTTTTCGAGGTTGTTTACTACTCTTCCAAAATTTTGAAAATATTTTTTTCATTTTTTATATAATTGAATTTGCAACTTTTGCAATTAATGGCCATTTTTCTGTAGCTTCTTTTGCTATAGGTCCTTTAAAAACTGTCCCTTTTGGATTTCCCTTCTCATCCTTACAGACTATAACCGCATTATCTTCGAATTTTATTCTTGTCCCATCTTCTCTTCGGTATTCTTTCTTTTGCCTTACCACTATTGCTTGAACCAACGTCTTTCTCAATTCAGGTGTACCCTTTATTACCGAAGCAGTTATCATTTCTCCTACTCCTGCTGAAGGATATTTTCCTTTTGTGGTTTTTCCACCCTTTACTGAGACAAAGTACACTCTCTTTGCTCCAGAGTTATCGCAGACATGAAGCCTTGCGCCTCTTCCGATAGTTTTAGTAACTTTTGCTTTTGTTGGTTTCATTTTTCTAATTTATTGATTATTTTTATTATTACGAATTTTTTTGTTTTACTTATTGGTCTACATTCTGCGACCATAACTTTGTCTCCTACCTTTGCATCTATACATGGAGAGTTATGAACATTTAGGAATGAAGTTTTCTTCACATATCTTTCATACTTAGGAATTAATATTTTATAATTCCATTCGATTCTTGCAGTTTTATGTAGATCTTTTGAAGTTACAGTTCCGGTAAATGTACGTCCTCTTGTACCTAATTCTCCATGAAACGGACAGTGGCTATCACTACATGTTTCTTTTGGAAACTTTACATCAAATCCGATACTTTTTTGTTTTTTCATTTTTTGATTCTCTCTTCAGGTCTGATAGAGATTTTTTCTCCATTTATTACCTTTTCGTTAATTTTTATTGTGATTTGTTCCTTGATTATTATTTTTTTTGAATCTTTTGTTTTTATGGTTAGCGTGTTTTTTGTTTCGTTTATTACTTTTCCCTTCAATCCAATGAGGGATTTGTTTTTTGAGTCAATTACCTCGATTTCCGAACCAATGAATTCTGATCTCATCATATCTTTGAGATTTTTTTTCATTTTATTCTTCAATCATCTCAGAGTTGAATCCGAGTTTTATTAATTCTTTCTTGACTCTGCCAATGTGATTTCCTTGGAGTTCAATTCTTCCTTCTTTGAATGTTCCTCCACAAGCGAATTTATTCTTCAGTTTTTTTGTTAATTGCTTCAAATCGATGTTGTCGCTTTCGATACCTTCTATGATTGTCATCAGTTTTCCGTATCTTTTTCGATCAGTTCTTATTCGAATTCTTTGCTCTTCTTTCGCTATAGTCTCACAAACACAAAGGTCTTGAGGTAATCCACATTTTGAACATATACTACTCAACTTTTTCCACTGCCTCCATATGGTTAGTTAGTGCAAGGAGTTTTGCTATTGTTCTTTTTATTTCTCCAACTCTACCAGGATTTTCAGGTAGTGTCCCCATTGCAATTTGAATATTAATTTTTAATAGTTCCTTCTTTAGATCAACCAATCTTTTTTCAAGATCTTTCTTTTTCATTAGTTTTAATTCATTCTTTTTTATTATTGCCATCTTGTTTTTTGCTTGAATCTTTTAATTCTGAAGCTTTTGGAACTTCTTTTTCTTTAGCTTCTTTTTGATCTTTAACATCAACTTTTGTTTCTTTTTTCTCTTTTAATTCTGAAGCTTTTGGAACTTCTTTTTCTTTAGCTTCTTTTTGATCTTTAACATCAACTTTTGTTTCTTTTTTATCAGTGCTTTTTTCTTCTGTTTTTTTCTCAGAAACTTCGTTCTTTTTTTCAGTCTTAGTTTCTGTTTTTTCTTCTGAAGATTCTTCTACTTGAACACTTTTATCATAGATTACTACCTTATCAGGCAGATCAATATCCGGAGTTAATATACTTACTTTTACTCCTACGGATCCTGATTTAAGATGTGCGACCGCACTTCCTTTTTTGATAAAGTTTTCTGCAATGTCTCCAGACTTCTTTAGGTAGCCTGCTGAAAATCTCCAAGTTCTTGATCTACTACTTGGAACTCCTCTTCCTGCAATTACTATTTCTGCACCAAGAGCACCTGCATTAATTATATTTTGTAATGATTTGTGACCAGTCATCTTGAATCTTTTTGGACCAAATCTATTGAATGTGTGAATGATTCCTTTTGCAACTGAATGAGGATTCAAAAATGGATTGGTTACTTCAGTTATCTCAATTTGTGGATTTTCTAAACCAAATCTAGTTTTTAGTACTTCTGTTAATTTTCTTACAGATTCTCCTTTTCTTCCTACTATTAAACCAGGTTTTGAAGTATGAATTATTATCTTTTCTCCTAAAGGTGTTTTTTGTATCTCAGTGTGACTGTAACCAGGCTTATCTAGTTCTTCTGCTATATACTGTTCTATTTTGAATCTATCTATGTTTCTTTTGATTGTGTCTCTATCTATCATTCTTCAGCCTCCCTTACAGTTATTGATACGTGTGTTCTCTTCATCCTTCTTCCACTGTGTCTTCCGTGATGCATCTGATGAGAACCACCATTTACAATTATCTCAGAGATGATTAAGTTTTCTGTTGATAAACCTTTATCTTCTGCATTTGATTCTACTGAGTTTAATAAAGTTAGTATAGCTTTTGAAACTTTTACAGGATATCTTCCTGCAGCCATTCCTGGTTTGTGTGCAACATCTTTGTTGTATTTGTTTATTGGAACTGCAGTTTTCTTTAGGATTACTTCACTTAGTAAGTCCTTAGCTTTCTGTAATTTCTTATTTCTTATGAAATTTGCTACTTCAACTGAAAATTTAGTTGAAATCACTAAATCTTTACAATTTACTGATGCAGTGTGATCTTTTTTATCTGTTTTTTCCTCAACTTTCTTAGTTTTCACTACTTCTTTCTCAACTTTCTTCTCTTCCGTTGGTTTTTGTTCTTTATTCATTTTTATTTAACAGATTGTGATGCACTTGATCTTGTAGCTCCTATACCTGGCGAAGAGTGTTGTACTCTTTGTCTTGTAGCTACGAATTCTCCAAGATAGTGTCCTAACATTTCTGGAAGAATTACTACAGCTTCAAATTTTCTTCCACTATGTACTAATATTTTCAAATCTAACATTTCTGGTAAGACAATCATATTTCTACAGTGAGTTTTTATTGTTTTTTTGTATGATCCTTCATTTGTTCTTTTGATTTTGATCATCAATTTTTTCTGTTCTTCAGTTAATCCTCTCTTAACAGATCTTCTTGATCTAGCTGGAAGTAAATTAAGAAACTCTTTTGTATCTAGTTTCTTTACTTCTTCTATTGTTTTTCCACGAAATGTAAATTCTTTTTTAGCCATTTTTATTTCCTCTTACCTACCCTTCTAGGTTTAATTGTACCTACTTTTCTTCCAGGTGGTGCATTTCTTGGTGCAATCTTTGATTTACCAATGTGACGTCCCCTTCCAGAACCGAATGGGTGGTCTACAGAGTTCATCGCTACTCCGGATGTTTTTGGCCATAGCTTATTACGTGCTTTCATTTTGTAAAATTTTACACCTGCCTTAACGAAAGGTTTTTCTGATTTACCGCCTGAAGCAATTGTTCCTATTGTTGCTCTACAGGTTGAATGAATATCCATTTGTTTTTTTGATGCAAATCTGATTCTAACAGTAGTTTTTCCTTTTGCTACTATTCTTGCTGAACCGCCTGCAGCTTTAACAAATTTTCCGCCGTCTCCGACTGATTTTTCTATATTATAAATTTGAGTACCTACATCTAATTTTCCAAGAGGTAGTGTATTTCCAGCATTTAATTCTGCTAAATTTCCAGATTGTACTTCTTCTTTTGTGTTCATACCATTTCTAGCTAAAACCAAGATTCTCTCTTTATTCTCGTATTCTATAACTGCTAAAGGTGCTGAATGTCCAGGACAATGAATTATATCTAAGACCTTTCCTTTCATTACTCCAGTTTTTTCTGTATCATCGTAAGTCCTATGACTAACCATACCTTTGTATCTGAAACTTGGAGCCTTATATGTAGAGGTTCCTCTTCCACGCCTTTGTGATATTATTCGTTTACCCATTTTACATTAAACCTAATTCAGTAGCTACATCTATTGCTGGTGTACTTGGAGATAGAGATATATATGCTTTCTTTTTTCCTTGTGGAGTTATCAATGTGTTAACATTTGTAACTTTTACTTTGAAAGCTTTTTCAACTGAATTCCTTACTTGTTCTTTTGTTGCCTTTTTATCAACAATACAAACCAATTTATTTTCTGATTCTAGGATCCTAATAGCTTTCTCTGTTCCTAGTAAATATTTTATTGTTTTGTAAGGGTCCATTTTATTTCTTTATCTCCGTTTTTTCTACTGTTTTTGTTATTTTTGATTTTGATGCCATGTAAAGATCTTCTTTCTCCATTCTTTTTATAGCTTTTTCAGACCATATTGTTAATCTTCCTGGTCTTGTTCCTGGAGCTAAAAGTTCTACATTAAGGAAATTGACTATTGATGAATCCAATCCAGGTATATTTTTCGCAGCTTTAAGAACTGGAGAATCTTCTGATACCACTAGTAATGGACCTTTTTTCCTTTTGTATTTTCTACCTCTAAGCTTTCCCTTTCCAGATCTTATTTTCTTTTCTTTTGATCTTTCTAATTCTTTTTCTAACTTTAATGAGTTTAATAAGTTTACAAGATCTTTTGTTTTTTCTATTTTCTCTACATTTTCAATGACTATTGAATCGAATGTATTGAATCCACTATCTTTCAACATATCTTTATTTATCGTCGCTGAAATTGCAGATCTTATAGCCTTTAATCTTTCTTTATTGTTAATTTTTTGTTTCCAAATCTTTTCTGCCTTTGGAGGGTGTGCTCTTCTACCACCAACTGTACCTGAAACGGTAGTTCCTACCCATACAAATCTAGTTCCTCTTCTTAGATGAACTTTTCTAGGAACACGAGAAATACCATGCCCATAACATCCTCTGAAATCTCTTCTTTTTTTAGAGACTCTATCTGAATAGTCTAAACCTGCCCTTTCTTTTGCTCCTCTTTGCTGTATTTTATTTGCTTGAGCTGCAACAACTACTTTCTTGATTAGATCTGTCCTAATTTCTTCATTAAATTGTTTAGGAAGAGTTAATTCAGATTTCTTTTTTCCTGTTAAATCGTATAGTTGTGCTTTCATTGTTTAGAGTTTGTACTTATCCTCCTAATTTCTGGAGCTCCGACATCTGGAGTCTGCCTTATAGGTTTTGTGAATTTTATCATACGTTTCTTTGGTCCACCGACGGAACCTTTGATTAACATGTAATCATTTTTTATTAAACCGTAGCCTACGATTCCACCATCTTGATTTACATCTTTTGGATCTGATCCAATTGATATAACTAATTTGTTATATTCTGTACGAGTGTGATATCCATGTTGTCCAGTTTGAGGAACTTTCCATGAAACTTTACGTGGTGTGAATGGTCCAAGGTTACCTACAGCTCTTCGTTTCTTCTCAGACTTATGAGATTTTAATGAAACTCCGAATCTCTTAACAACTCCTTGGAATCCATATCCAGTAGTTATTGAGTGAATGTCTGTGTAGTTTCCTGCCTTGAAAATATCATTGATTGTAATATCTTTTTCTAATAGTGATTTTGCATATTCTAAATCTCCACTTATTCCCAACTCAAATACTTCTGGTTTCTTTTTTCCAATACCTGTTAGTTTTGGTTGAGTATATACTAATAATCTAATATCATCATATGATTTTGGAGCTTCCTTAGTCTTTTCAGAGTTTGGAAGAACAAGTTTTCTTGATAATTCTTTATTTAATTTTTTTGCTGGTAATTCGGAAATAACTTCAGAACCATAGGGTGTTTTTTTGTAAAAACGAAGAGAAAGAGGTTTCATAGGTGGACATTCAATAATCGTCACCGGAATAGTAATCTTCTCCCCTTTAGTTAGTGTTTTTTCTGTATCTGTAATTATAACATGAGTCATTCCTGCTTTGTATCCTGCAAAACCAAGGATCCCATCTCTATCTTGCTTTGCCCATCTTCTTACTCTAGCATAGATTCGATTAGCTCGAACTCTTGGCCAAAATTGTAGGCTTCCTGATCTCGGTCTTGTTACGCTTGCCATTTTCTTTTTTGGGGACGTTAATCCCTATTTAAATCTTTTGATAGCTCCTTCTAAGAATCAGCGACTGCAACGTACAGTAGGGGAGTTAAAAAAGATTTTCATTTACTTATAAATGTTATGATTTAGGAAGTTTTCCTATACTTCAAAATCATGTTCATTCTGGAATTCTTCCTCGTCAACTTCTAAATTCCTTATAATCTTTCCCTTCCTTTTCGCCATGATTCTTGCTTTAGAAAAATCATCATTGTATTCTTCTGGGACGATTAGCTCGTCGATAACTAATGTATGTGTGATAAATGCTTTCTTAAAAGGTTCTTTAATATCGAAAGCATAGTTTTCTAAAATTGATTGATCTTTTGTTGTAAATACACAATAATTTACTACAGGTTTCTTATCTCCTTTTCCAGCTTTTCCAGCTTTTGGCGCCTTTTCTTTGATCTTTAGTTTTCCATATTCTGTTTCAAAAGATAGATTTATTGAATTAAATGGGAAATTTTCACAAACTTCTAAAATTTGTTCTTTTGATAATTCTGTATTAACAATGTGTTTTTTTGTGCCCATTGCATTTTTTATTTCTTCGAACACTATGGGACATTCATCTGTTAAATTTTTTGTTCCGAAAATGATTCCCTTAACATGAACTTTATCTTTTATAGTATTAGCTAAAAACTCAACTAATTCATTTGTAAACTCAGGAGTAGTTTTTATTTTGATAGCTTTTGCCATTACTCTGATATCTAGCATTGCTTTATTATTGAAAGTTCCAGGACCAAATTTAGTAAACTGATTATGTACTTTTTCGTCAACTTTATCTTCAAATATTTTTTTGATGAAATTCATGTTAATAATTTTGTTTTGTACTGTTTTTATAACTATTGTTTTTAGTTAGTTATAGTAAGAATTATAAATGATTTCAAATATATTGAATTATCTAGCCCTGTAGTGTAGCGGTCAAGCATACAAGGTTCTGGGCCTTGGGACCCAGGTTCGAATCCTGGCAGGGCTATCAATAAAATGGATATAGAAGAAATAATTGAAATTGTAATGGAACTTGATCCAGAAATGGACCCAAAGAATTTGATCTATAGAGCAGATGGAAGAATCGAGTATAGTTGTGAGCATGGAGTAGGACATACTATTTATTCGTCACAAAATGATTATACGCATGGTTGTGATGGATGTTGTAAAGATTATAATTTATTCTTTCCGAATGATGAAAAAGATTAATCTTATAAATTGATTATTTTCATAAGAAAGTATGCTTCTGTAGTGTAGTCCGGTCAAGCACGTTGCCCTCTCGAGGCATCAACCCGGGTTCAAATCCCGGCGGGAGCATTTTCATTCTTATTTCCACAACTTTTATATATCTATTAAACGAATTTTAAGTAATGACCAAAAAGAGAAAAAAGGTGAACAAAGGAATTCTTATTTTTGAAGGAATATTTGTTTTATTAATTGGTATATTAATTGGTGCTGTTGGTCAAGACCATTTCAGCGAAACAGAATTAATTCCTGTCGAAATTGATAATAATTACACTATTTCTGGACAGAATGTTGGAACAATTAAAGTTCCCGCTATTGATAATGAAGGTAATGGTATTAGTACTGAATTGATTGTTATGGCAGAGCAAGGGAGTGGAAGGACACTAGTAGATATTGATAACTTATTATTTTGGGTAGATACCCAGAGCAGTATTAGGATGGCCAAGTTAGTTTCTGAAGAGGTTACTGGAATGGATTTAAACAATTATGATCTTACATATTCTATTGGTGCAAATGCCTCTTTAATTGGCGGAGAGAGTGCAGGAGCAGCATTAGCTTTAGCAAGCATTATTGCATTAAAAGATTTGGAAGTGAAAGATAACGTGATGATTACTGGAACTGCGAATCATGACGGAAGTATAGGCCCTGTAGGTGGAATCTTAGAGAAAGCAAATGCTGCTAAAGATGTCGGAATAACTTTATTTTTAGTACCTTTACTTCAGAGCAGAGAAGTAGTGTATGAGAGTATCGAACATTGTGAAAACTTTGGATTGATGGAATGGTGCACCACAGAAAATATACCTAGAAAGATAGATATTGCCAAGGAAGCAGAGTTAGAAGTTGTAGAAGTAGGTAGCATTTCTGAGGCTTTAGAGTATTTTATTGTTGAAGAATAGTTTTTTATATCTTTTTGAAGTTCTAACTTTTATGGATATCAGTGAATTTTTTCAAAAACCTGGAACAATTAGAGAGATCATAGGAGATAGAAATGCAGAATATGTTAATCTTTCTGAAGTTGTTGAGAGTTTTTTTGAAAATGATTCCGATAAATTCTATGTTGTTAATGATAGTATAATCCCTAAGAATTACAAAAGTTCAAAACACTTTAGCAAAAGGGGACCAGAACTATCTTTGAAAAAACCTAGGAGCAAGGCAGAATGTTTAGAAAGCAAATTGACTCCCAATATTCTATGGGAAAATGCATATGATTATATTCAATCTTTAGATTTCAACTCAGGAGTGGTTTGGAACTCATTCATCGATAATAATAAAAGGAAACTAAGCCTTAATAATCTAATAAAGGGATATCAACTGTTTTCTTTCGCAGAGAACTCTGATGAGAGTTGTATTAAAACGATTGATTATTCTGGCGCTTGTGGCACACATATGGTAGAGGTACCTTCTAAAAGCGAAGAAAAAGATTATTCTTTTAGATTAGAAAATATCTCCAATCCTAATTCAGATAGTAAGTTTTCTGATTGGTTTAACATCTCATTCTCTAATCATGATTGTAAAGATAACTTGTACAATATTCATGGCAAAAGAAACTATCCTGATATTAATTTTTGTCCTCATGTTGTTGCTGGACTCATAAAGACTGCCCAGATAGAAACAAAGAAACAGGGTTCAAGGGTTATCTTACCTTTTGATGCTCCAACAGAAGAGTTCGTTAGTTATTGGAAATTTTTGCAAGACTCTCTCCTTCTAGAAAGTGTGGAAGAAGGAAATAGAGGATTGAATAGCCTTAGAAGATCTTTATTGAATAGTTCTGAAACTGAAATTTGTCTTCATAATTTTGTTGCTAAAAGAGGTTATAATAATAGCTTTAAGAGTTCTGGAAAAAATGTACAGGATTATGACTGTTGGTAATTAATTTTGAATATTTCTTAATTTGAGACATTATGGCCTTAAGGATTATTGGTTAGTTTTATATATTTAATATTGGTATTTATACTATGAAACTTGCAAAAATACTTTATAAAAATCAAAAAGAAGTTTGGAATAAAGCAGAGGAGTATTTAGATAAACTATTATCAAATTATGATTGTATTGAACATGCATATGTATGGGCATCTTTGGCAGAAAATAAATTTGGGATTTATGAAACTCCTTATAATAATAGGACGGGTTCAGATATAGATTTAGTTATTGTTATGAAAGAATTTAATGAGATACCTGAAGATTGGAACTTTACAAAAGTAGAAAAATCGTGGTTTGATTTATATGAGATTGGTAATTTTAAGTATGCTGGGAACGAACACCCTATAGATGGATTAATTGTCATCCCCCTAAAACATGATTTAAATAAAATGAATACTGCATTGAAAGGTAGATCAAAGAAGTTATTTTAGAGTTTATTAGGGGATTTTCTTTATAGTTAATTTTTTAAATATCCCATCCCAAACAGTTTTATGGCAAATAAATTTTATATTACTACTGCAATTGATTATGTTAATGCTAAGCCCCATATTGGTCATGCATATGAAAAAATCTTAACAGATGTTCTTGCTAGATGGAATCGATTTAGTGGTAAAGATACTTTTTTCTTAACAGGTACTGACGAGAATGCACAGAAAAATGCACAGGTAGCAAAAGAAAAAAATATCCCTACTGAAAAATTTGTTGAAGATAATAGTAAACATTTTGAAGAGCTTTGTAAAACTTTGAATTTGTCAAATGATGATTTTATTAAAACAACTCAGGAAAGACATGTAAAGGTTGCTCAAGAGATATTCCAAAAAATCTACGATAGTGGAGATATTTATAAAAAATCTTATGCAGGTAATTATTGTGTAGGTTGTGAGGCATTTTTAACCGAAAGAGATCTAGTTGAAGGTAAGTGTCCAGAACATAATAAAAAACCTGAATTAATTGAAGAGGAAAATTATTTTTTTAAACTTAGTAAATATGAGGATAAAATATTAAAACTTTGCTCAAGTGATAATTTTATTGTTCCTGCAGGGTTTAGGAAAGAGATAGTTAATCGGATTAAATCTGATGGATTGAAAGACATATCTGTTAGCAGACCAGGGTTAGAATGGGGCATAGATACTCCCATAGATAAAGGGCACAAAATATATGTATGGATTGATGCTTTGAGCAATTATATTTCTGCACTTGGATATCCGAATGGTGCCAAATATAAAAAATATTGGCCAGCAGAGATTCATGTTGTTGGTAAGGGAATAAACTGGTTTCATTCAGTTATATGGCCTGCCATCTTAATGTCTGCCAAGATTCCGCTACCTAAACAAATCCTAGTTCATGGTTATGTTACATTTAATGGGAAGAAGATCAGTAAAAGTCTTGGAAATGCTATTGATCCTAATGATGTCGTTCCAAAGTACGGAGTTGATCAATTTAGATATACTATGATTAAAGAAGTGCCATTTAACCAAGATGGAGATTTCTCTGAAAATTCGTTAAAAGACAGAACTAATAATGAACTTGCTAATGATCTCGGCAATTTGCTTAGTAGAACTTTAAGTTTATGTGAAAAATATTTTGATGGAAAATTGACTAAACAGAAAGATGATGATTTGTTTAAAAGATTGAACCTGGAAAAGATAGAGAAACATATTAGTAACTACGAACTTCATTTAGCTTTAGATGAGATTTGGTCATTTATCAGATCTGCAAATAAATATGTTAACGATAATGAACCTTGGAAAAACGAGGAAAATAGAGAAGTAGTACTGTATAACTTGTTAGAATCATTAAGAATTAGTTCATTATTATTGAGCTCATTTATGCCCGAGACTAGTGAAAAAATTAATGCTCAACTCGGAATAAAACTAGGGAATATTAAAGATGTTAAATTTGGTATTATTGATAAATATATTGTGAAAAAAGGAGATATCTTATTTAATAAAATTGAATAAAATGGAAATTAATTTTAAAGAGTGGCAAAATCTTGATTTGAGAGTTGCAGAAGTATTGGAAGTTGAAGATCATCCCGACGCAGATAAGTTATATGTTCTAAAAATCAAAATTGGTGAAGATGAGAGAACTATTGTGGCTGGAGTAAAGAAACATTATACTAAAGAAGAATTAGTAGGTAAAAAGATTGTTGTACTTGCTAATTTGGAACCTGCTGTGCTTCGAGGCGTTAAGAGCGAGGGAATGTTATTGGCAGCTTCTGGCGAAGATAGTGTAGTCTTGTTAAGTGTCGATAAGGATATAGAATCTGGATCAAAAATAGGTTAATTATTCTAATAGTTTTGCTAGACTAGCATCCAGTTGTTTCTTTAATAGTTTCTTTTTATTCTTTAGATTTAGTTCTTCTTGTTTCTTTAATTGTAATTCTAATTGTTTTTGTTTTTCTTTGTAAGATGCTTCGAGAACTGAAACTTTTTTCTTTACTTCGATCTCTAATTCTTTTTCACGTTTCATTAGTATTTCTAATTGTTTGTTCTCTAAATTTTTTATAGTTGCTTTTATGAAATTCTCTGTCTTGTTTTCCATCTCTTTTTTCTTTGTGCTGATTTCTTTGTCGTATTTCTTTGAGAGTTCCTTCGATTTTGATTTTGATTTTAACTCGGAGTCTTTCTTCAAGATCCTAGTTAATTTTATCTTTTCAGAGTTTAGTGAATTGTCTGAAGATTTCTTTAAATCAGATAGAAGTTTATTTTCTTTAGATTTTGTTTGTTGGTTTAGTATATCTAATTTTGATTTTAATTCTGTTTGAATTATTAGTTCTAGTTTCTTCTTTTTTTCAGCATATTTTGCTGCAACTTTTTTGTTAAATTCTCTATGTATTTTATTTTTTAATTCTGTGGTTAACCTATTTTTGAATCTCTGATTTAGTTCTATTTCTAGCGCCTTTAATTGCTCTCTCTTCCTTATATTGATTAGTTCTAAACTATCTATCTTAGATTTTATCTTTTTACTAAACTCCGATTGAATTAAATTCTTTTTTGAGATATATTCTTCTTTGTATTTTAATTTAAGATTATTTTCCAGTGAGCCATATCTAGTTTCCAATTTCTCTTTTTCTTCTGATTTGTATCTTCTTATATCTGAACTTATTATTCTCCTTAGAGATTCTTCTTTATCTTTTAATTTTTTATCTAGTTGTAGCAATAGTGATTCTTTTTTAGAATTGTATCTCTCAGATAGCTTTTTGTTGAACTCGTTCTTTACTTTGTTTTTTAATTCGGTATTTACTTTATCTTGATATTTTTTAAGAATTTGAAGTTCTAAACCTTTTTGTTGTTTTGAATAAATCTCTTTTAACTTAGATTCTTTTGATTCTAATCTTTGAATAGACAGTTGTTCTTTGTTTTTCAGTTGTTCTGCTTTCTTCCTTATATCATCTAACAGTATCTGTTCTTTTTGTTTTATTTTTTCTTTTAATTTTAATTCTTTTAACCTTACTCTCTCTGATAGTGATTTCTTTATATCTAGAGCCGCACTTTCCATCTGTGATTTTACTAACTCTGCAACATCCTGATCTAAATTTATTCTTCTTTTGATAATCTTCCTTTTAATTGGTTTTTTCTTTATGACAGGTTTTTTCTTTATTAGTGTTTTTTTGACTATATTTTTAGGTTTGATTTTCTTAGGTTTGTAATTTCCAGATATCTTTTGTTTTAGAGATTTCATTTGTTTTTCTATTCTTGGTATATCTGTAACATTTTTTAGTTCGGACTCTATACGGATTTTATCTTTTTCATAACCTTTAGTATTAAGAGAATTAAGTTCTTTCTTTAGTTCCTCTAAACGGTTTATTCCTTTTCCGAATAATTCAAAATCTTTTTCTAGTTCACCAATATTGGCCATATAGTACTCCCTCTTTTAGTTAAAATTTAATTTTTATGTTTTTAATCTTTTCGGTTAAGAATTCTTTTTAGTCTTTCTTCTAATATTGAAGTATCATAGCCTTGGAGTTTCCATTCTACTATTTTTCTTTCAAGTTTGTGTATATGTTTCTCTAATTTTTTATCTGAATTTGTAACCCTTACTATCTTGGGTTTATGATTTAATTCATGCCTTAGAATGGTAGTATCGTATCCTTTTGCTTCCCACTGTTTTATTTTTCTTTCAAATTCTTGTTTTTTTAATTCTTCTTTTGTTTGTACTTTAGTTTCTAATTTATTTTCTAGAAGAGTAGTATCATATCCTTTTAATTTCCAAGATCTTATTTGTCTCTTTAATTTCAATCTCTTTGATAGTTTCTTATTTGTTATTGGTTTTCTTATATGAATAACTCTTACTTCATGAGGCTTCGATTTTCTTGAGATTTTCTTTATTTCATTTAGTGACTTGTTGATTAAATATAACGATAGTAATATCCCTAATACGGTTAAAATTAGGTAAATAGGTGTTGAGCCTACTTTGGTACCTAAATATTTTATAAGGGAATATGAGGCAATCATTGCTGTTAAAGCTAATGCTGAAACTATAGTTATTTTATTTGGTATTTTTGGTTTCTTTATTCTCTTTAGTGCTTGAACTATTAAATAGATTGCTAGTGCTGAAGTAAGCACTAAGAAAAATATGTATACTAGCCTTAGGAAATCTATTCCTCTAGGCGGTGCTGCCAATATTCCTGAAACTGTGAATTGTTTTGTTAATTCATAAGTCTGGCCTAGATATATTGATTTTAATTTGTAAATATAATCACCATCATCTAAATCTAAAGTTTGAGATAGTTCTTTGCTCTTTGTTATTGGGAGCTCTCTTGTTTGTTTCCAAACTATTTCTCCATCTTTTTTTACTTCTTCTTCTAATTGCATTTCTACAGATTCATCTACATTGAAAAATAATGATAAGTTTATTTCTGTAGGCCTGTATTCGGAAATACTTACAATTGTATCCAAGGTAGGTTGAACATCATACTTAACTTCTATAGGCCTTGTTGATTCTACTGTGTAGTCTTCGAATACTAGCTGTACGTGGAATTCGTATTTACCATACATGTCAGAAAATAAATATAATTCTGCAGATTCAGTTATCTCTTCTCCAACTCCTCCGACATATATTACATCTTCCCCTTCTGTTATAATCGCGAAACCAGTTATTCCTCCAAATAAATTTGATAGTCTCTCTAGTAAAGTTGGTTTTCCACAATCTTCTTCGCAATCAAATTTAGTTTCTTCTTCATTACAATTGTTATCTCCACAGTAAGCTCCCTGAACCGTGTGTAATTTACAACTTGGATCACAATAAGTACAAGTATTATCATAAGTTGGTTTGCATTCTTCATTTTTGTTTGCTTCGCCGTAATCGCACTCTTCATCCTTGTCAATAAAATTATCTCCACAGATTGATTCTTTTTGTTGCGACAGTAGTATCTCTCCAGTTTCTAGATCTTCTACCCAGAATTTAATTTTAACATCATTGTTTATCTCTGACATTGCCTTCAAGTAGTATGTAAAGTCTAGTACATCACCTGGTTTAATTGGCGAGTCTATATGAAGAATTTTTATGTCAAATAGAACTGTGCAAGTTCCATCTACACATCTTTCATCAGCTTTGCAATCTTCATTTATTGTACATTCTGGATCTATAGTTGTTGTTCCTCCACCACCAGATGGAGTTACTGCTGCTGCACTTATTGTGTAGTTGAATGAGCTTGTAGTGTTTGTTGTTTCGTCCCCACAAGTTATTGTTATGTTTACTGTTCCCTCTTCACCTGCTGTAGGAGTGTCTGTGATTAAACCTGTTGAAGAATTTATATCGAATAGAGTAGTGTTATCATAGTATGTTAGTGTGTCAATATCTAGATCTGAACAATTTATGTTATATGTGAATTCTGTTCCAACTGTTGCAGATTGAGCTGATAGACTTGTGTCAAAAGTAGGTGCACTATTCAAAATGGTTAGAATACTTGAATTAATAGCTATCCCATAGATCTCTTCATCATAAGGAGTTATTTCACAAATCCATTCTTCTCCTTTTGTAATATTTTCAGAAGATAAATTAATATTTTTTTCTGTTCCATTATCTACAGCAACTTGCCCACTCAGATTCAAAACTCCATCCTTATACCAAGTATAATTTGCATAAATTGTTTCTCCTGCATCAACATCACTTACTGTAAAATAACAATTCAGATTATCACTAGTTATATTGTTTCCAGATGAAGAATTCAATATAGGAGTAGTAGTAGTTGGAGCATCATTTATTCCTGTTGAAAATTGTGATGATGATGAAATTGAACTATTATCTCCCTCATCTCCCGCTAAACATTTCCAATAGTGAACAGTATCATCAGATAATCCTGTCCAATTATAAGCTGTTCCAGAATTATTTGTTCCTAAATAAGTTGAACCATCTACTGAATCACCGTGATAATAGTAAGTTATTGCATCTGAATCTGCATCTGTTGAATCTGAACAATTAATCAAGGTATAATTTGCAGATATTGTTGATCCATTTACAGGACTATTTTGAGTAGGCAGGGTAGGTGCAGTGTTTTGTACTGCAGTAGTATTTGAAATTGCTGGTGAAAATTCTGCCCCATCATACCCTCTAGTTGTGACATTAATCATATCATGGGCATCCGAACTCTGAATTACATAAGTATCATCTACACTCCACGCTTGTACAACAGAACTACTATTTAGATTATAGAATTGATAGTAATATGTAATTCCATCTGAATCTGCATCTGTTGAACCACTAGCAGTTGCAGTTAATGTATCTAAAACATTTACCGAATTTAAAGATAATGAAGTTGGTGTTGTCGGAGCAGTATTTAGTATTGTTTTTTCTGAAGAATTTAACCAGGAACTATTATATTCTCCATCATTTGCTAAACAACTTAATATCCAATCTTCTCCTTTTGTTGTTAAAGTACTTGAAAGATTGTTAACATTTGTGTCTACACCTGGACTATTCCCTCCAGAATCATT
>JABHIB010000002.1 GCA_018671245.1 archaeon | reverse complement strand
CTATCCATCGAAACTAATCCTAGGAAAAAATCTACAGTTTTACCAAACCATCCCATCTCTTCATCCATCCCTGTAGGATCAACAAGATTCAAAGGATTATTTCTAACATAACTATAAGGTTCATTTTCTTTAACAGGATCGACAGAAGTAAATCTCCCTAAATCAGAATCATAATATCTAGCTCCGAAATAATACAAATCAGACTCATCCAATTCCTTTCCAGTTGCAAAGGCATATTTAACTCCAGAATTAGAAATTTCCTGGCCAAAAGGTAACGATTTGAACTCTTTTTCAACACTTCCACTAGAATCAGTTACCAAACGATTACTCTGAATCCTATCAGAATGATGATATTTAATCTCTGAATCCTTAACAGATGCAACCAATCCAGCACCATAGACATAACGAGTCAAACCTTCTTCAGATAGCTCTACTGGTGAGATAATCCCATCAACTCTAGGGATCTTCACATTACTGAATAATGCATCAGAAGAATAACCAAAAGACATACTAATTATAAGAAACACTAACACAAATGATAAAATCCTCTTTTTCATATTAACTTAATAGAATGGAAATATAAAAACCTTTCCTTGCCATAGTCTACCAAACAACTTATAAATTAATTAAGATTTTAACATCCTATGAAACTTTTAACAAAATCAAAATATTTAGCAGGCTTGCAGTGTCCAAAATACTTATGGGTACAATATCACGACAGAGATCGTATTCCTGAACCTGGTGCTATGGCAAAACATCTTTTCAAAGAGGGAGATAAAGTCGGCGAGATGGCTAAAAAACTATACCCTGAAGGTATAGATATTTCTTTTGACAGTTTTAAAGAAAACTTAACTAAATCTAAAGAATTACTTAAAGAAGGAAAACCCCTATTCGAACCAGGATATATTCATGAAAACTGTTTTTCAAGAGCAGATGTTTTAGTTCCTGTGGGCGATGAATGGGACATAGTCGAAGTAAAAAGTGGAACAAAAGTAAAAGATGTTAATGTTCATGATGTCTCTTTTCAAAAATATGTTTATGAAGGGGCAGGTCTTAAAATAAGAAATTGTTATCTGATGCATCTAAACACAGAATATGTTCGTGATGGAGATTTGGATGTTGAAAAATTATTCAAATTAAGAGATATCACAGAAAAAGTTGAGGAATTTAGCAAAGGACTAGAGGATAGGATAGAGGTCATGCTAGATGTTATTAGTGCAGATAAAGATCCAAGACAAGATATAGGCGCACACTGTAAATCTCCTTATGCGTGTCCACTAACAGAGTGCTGGGACCATTTAGAAGATAATCATGTGTTTAAATTATATATGGGAGGGGCAAAATCTCAATCACTTTATGAATCTGGAGTTCACGCAATAAAAGATATTCCAGACGCTTTCAAATTGACAGATAAACAGGATATCCAAAGAGAGTGTGAAAAAACAGGCAAGGAATTTGTTTCTAAAGGCGATTTGAAACATTTTCTTAAAGATTTAAACTATCCTCTTTATTATTTAGACTTTGAAACTTTTAATACGGCAGTACCTATGTTCGATGGTTTGAGTCCACATCAGCAAGTTCCTTTTCAGTATTCTTTGCATGTAGTTAAAGAAGAAGGTTCTAAGCCTGAACATTACGAATTTTTATATAGAGGGTCTTCAGATCCTCGTAAAGAATTTTTAGATTCTCTAAAAGGAGTTATTGGTTCATCTGGAGATATAGTTGTCTATCATGCCCCTTTTGAAAAAAGTATTTTGAAAAAAGTTGGTAATTACTTTGGTGAAGAAGAATGGGTGTCAGAAGTTAACTCTAGAATAGTTGATTTACTTATTCCCTTTAGAAATTTCCACTATTATAATTCAAAACAACAAGGTTCTGCATCTATCAAGAAAGTTTTGCCTGCCTTAGTAGGTAAAGATTATTCTGGACTAGGCATTCAAGAAGGTGCAGCAGCAAATACCGAGTTTATGCGTGTAACTTATTCTGAAAGTGAGGATAAAGAAAAAGTTTATGCTGATTTACTTGAGTATTGTGAGTTAGATACTAAAGCTATGGTTTGGATTGTAGATAAGTTAAGAGAAAAGGTTGTTTAGTAGGTGATGGGAGAGTTTTTACTTCGAAATACAAAACCTGGGAAAAACAAACAAAAAATTAGGGTTAATGCATAATTAATTGGAAATCTTGAAATGCTCAAAACCCTTTGAAAATAATTCAAACTGATTGTCACATTGTCACACACCATAAAATTATTTATATACATTCCAAGCAGAAATTCTCTTCATGACTAAAGAAGAAAAAGAAATCTGGAAAAAAATAAGTAGAAATGTTAGAGAATATTTAGATACAAACCACCCTAATTGGAAAAAGTCTACCCAAATTTTATAAATAACTAAAAACAACCCTCTCTCTATGAAAAAATTAATCACTTCAGAATCAGTTACAGAGGGACACCCAGATAAAATCTGTGACCAAATCTCAGACGCAATTCTAGACGAATGTTTAAGTCAAGATCCTAATTCGAGAGTGGCAATAGAATGCCTAGTAAAAAGCAACAATCTTGTAATAGCTGGAGAACTAACTACTAAAGCAAATCTAAACATAGAAGACATTGCTAGAACTACACTAAGAGATATAGGTTACACAAAATTAAAATACGGAATAGATGCAGATAGTTGTAAAATAACAACCATAATAGAACAACAAAGCCCAGACATCTCACAAGGTGTGACTGAAGGAGAAGGACTTCACAAAGAACAGGGAGCTGGAGATCAAGGGATGATGTATGGTTATGCAACGGACGAAACAGAAGAATTAATGCCCCTATCAATATATTTAGCACACAAACTAACAAAGAAACTATCAGAGCTAAGAAAAAACAATACAATTCCCTACTTAAGACCTGACGGAAAAGCTCAAGTTTCTGTAGAATACGATCATAGCAAACCAAAAAGAGTAGACACAATAATCATATCAACTCAACACGATGAAGAAATTGAATATGAAGCTCTAAAAGAAGACGTAATTGAACATATAATAAAACCTGTTTGCAAAAAGTATATAGATGAAAACACAAAATTCTTAGTAAATCCTACAGGAAAATTCATTATAGGTGGACCAGAAGGTGACGCAGGAGTCACAGGAAGAAAAATAATAGTAGACACTTATGGAGGAATAGGTAGGCACGGAGGCGGAGCATTTTCGGGAAAAGACCCTTCAAAAGTAGATCGGAGTGGAGCATACGCAACAAGACACATAGCAAAAAGTTTGGTAGCAAATAAAATATGTAAAAAATGTGAAGTAGGAATAAGCTATGCAATAGGAGTTGCAGAACCAGTTAGTATATTCGTAGACTCTTTCGGAACATCAGAACTATCTGAGGATGAATTGATAGAATTAATTAAGGAAAATTTTAGATTAAAACCTGCAGAAATAATCTCTCAATTCGATCTAAAAAAACCAATCTACAAAAAAACTGCAGCTTACGGACACTTTTCAAATCAGGAACTTCCTTGGGAAAAGATAAAAAAAATTTCTAACTATTCTTTGAAAGGTTGATACTCTGGAATAACAGGTTCCACTTCAAAAGGCTTGGAAGGTTCTAGTTCTATAGGATTTACAGGCTCATACTCAATAGGTGCCTTAAACGGTTCAATCACTATAGGTTTTATAGGTTCAATCTCAACATTTTTGAAATGATGATCAAACTTCAATCTTGGCAAATCTCTATTAATACCAATTTTTGGCCCATCTTCACTATATAGGAATAATTTTTCATATAACATTTTAATAAAATCACAAAATATGCCTATAAAAAGCTTACTATTTCAAAAAAATGGGACTACCAAGGCAAAATATTAAGCCTTAGTAACGAAAATCCAACCCATAATACAAAAGCTAGATACACAAAACACCAACTTTTAGTCATAGGAAGATACTTCGACATTTTTTTATATCTTTTTTTATACCATTTTTGATTAGTCCAAGCTAATACATTAGCAATCAAACTATCAACCAAACATGAATAAAATAATATCGCTTCTATCATATTCAAACCTCCTTTTAATTTACAAACTTACTACTATGCTCTATATTTCCTTCTATTAATTAAGGCATAATAGAATTAATTTTAAATATATTTAAAACTATCTATGAACAAACTTCTTTTGCATGTTTAATTATTTTTTCAAGATCATTTCGATTATATTCTTCGGTTTCGAAAATCAAATCAGGAATATAGTCTAATTCGCCTCTAGCATACTGCAACCAATAATCCTGATCAAAATAACCACTTTCTAAACCAAACTTATACATATCAGTCCCAGGATAAGCAGTAGTGATATTGAAACGAACATGGTCAACAGAAAGATTTTGTGCCAAACTTATCGTTTTATCTATTGATTCAAGAGTCTCTCCCGGAGTTCCAATCATAAAATACGCAAGAATCTCCATGCCTCCAACTTCTTTTGTTAAATCTACTGCATTATTAATTTGTTCAAGAGTAATTCCCTTTCTCATAATATCTAAAATTCTTTGATCTCCAGATTCCATACCATATCGTATTCTTTTACATCCTGCATCCTCCATATCCTCTAATATCTTGGCATCGACCATATCAACTCTAGTTCTAACATCCCATTTAAATTCTAAATCTCTCTCTTTAATTTGACGACATATTTCTCTCACTCTATTTTTATTAAAAGAGAAAGAATCATCATAAAACTGAATATATTCTGTATCGTACTCATTTATCAAAAACTCAATTTCATCAACAACATTTGATGGGCTTCTCATTCTAAATGATTTGCCATTATTCGAAGAACAATAAAAACATTTGAAAGGACAACCTCTAACTGTAGTAACAATACTATAATTATCATTGTGAGCAATTGGAGAAAAATAACTATCATTAGGCATAAGATGCCTTGCAGGAAGAGGTAAATTATCTAAATTACTTATCAATTTTTCTGGAGAATTCTTAATTATTTGTGATCCGTTTCTATAAACTACTCCTCTAATATCTTCTAATTTTTTATTGTTTTGTAGAGTTTGAACTACATTAAGGAATGAAATCTCTGCCTCTCCGGGTATTGCGATATCAAATTCATTATTTACTAAAGTTTCAACAGGATAAATAGATATGTGTGGCCCTCCAACAATCGTTAAAACATCCGGATTGATTGATTTTGAAAGGCCTGCAAGCTTTTTTGCTTCAAGAAATGTAAAAGAATTACTAGTAATTCCAACAATCTCGGGATCATAATCTTGTAACATATTACTTATATCTTCTTCATTAAGTTCGGAAACTGGCATATCCCATATTTTGACCTCAATATTATTTTTCTCCAAAATTGAAGCTAAACTACCAATACCCAAATGAGGATATCTCCCATTTATTGTATCCATCTGTTTAGGGTTAATTAATGCAACTTTCATGTGATTATTCCTAATAATTCAGAAAATCTATTTATTTCATATAAATTATCTCGAGAGACATCCAGGTTTTCGGGGCCACAATTTACAACATCAAATCCAAAATTTAAGGCACCATTAATCTCGGATTTTGTGTGTGCAACATAAAGAATATTTCTCGGAGAATCAGTTGAATCAACCAGATTAAATGCTGTCTGAAACATAATTTCATCAGGCTTTCTCACACCAAGATCCTTTGAAGATATCTGGGCAAAAATATAATCACCATAATTATAAGACCATTTATCAAACTCTTTTTTTTCAATTAATTCACTTTTTATTACTTCATCTAAACAACTATCATAGAATCTGCCAGATTTAGGACCATTAGTCAAAATAATAAAAGGCAAACCTAGATAGTCTAATTTTTCTAAGGTATCTACAACTCCATCAAATAATTTTATATTTGGAGCACCAATATAATCTTCAAGTTGTTTACAATCTCCATATCCAATCTGTTCTCCAAGTTCATATTTAGAAAATAAGAATATTGATTCCCACAACTCAAAACTAGTTTGAGCAAGGTCATTATAATATTTAAAATTTTTTACTGATTCATCAATAGGAATTTTCGAATCAAACCTATGTGATAAATACTCTATAACTTCCTGTTTTCTCTTAAGGCCTTTAACAGTACTAAATAAAATATCTCCAGCATCAGAGATTATTGCAGAATAATTTTTTTGTAGTGTTTCCATTTTCAATAAAACCCTATTGTGAGAAATACTCTTTAAATCTCCTCGCAGTAATGTCCATATCTAACGGTCGTTTTGGATTCCTAGGTCCACCCAACTTAATATTAAGATATATTAAATTTGGTCCATTAAAGTTCGAACTCAATTCTATTGATTTTTGAATGCCAACTGCAGAATCTACAAGAAACACATTCTTATAATCTTGAATAGCAGCAACCAGAGGGATATTGGCAGATAATGATAATGATTTTTCTTCTGAACATGAACCATATGCTGCATTATCGACAACAATGTGAGTAAAATTTGAAGTTCCCAGATTACCATTAGTGACTAATGCGCCAAAATTAGTAAGTAAACTTGAATCTCCATCAATAGCAATAGTATTCACATCTTTTCTAGACGCTGCAAATCCTGACCCTATAACTGAGGTCTGACCAAAACCACCACAATTATAAAATTGATTCGGACTATCAAAATTCTCAAAAATATACCTACTCATAATTCCAGTAGACGAAAAAACTGCAGAATCTCTCCCTATAACTTCAAACATTGAATCAAGAGATCTATCCCTATCAAGGATATTACCATCTCTATAATCTATAATTTTTGAAAGGGCATTATCTACTGCAAGAGTAGGATCAACAGGATAATTAAGTTCATCTCTCAATTCTTCAGCATATAAAGAAACATCTTTCAAAACCTCTGTATTAGACCACCCTCTTTTAACTAATAACACTGCAGGAAATCCACTTTCATCCATAAAATTGAAACAATCATCAATCGTACCTGAAATATTGTCATCGCTTAATTCATGATACTCCAACCCTAATGCATCAAGAGTAGGTTTTGTAATGCTACCAGTGATCTGATGTTGAGTAGCATTATCTCCAGAACATCCTCTATAAGTTGCAAGAATTATTGAAGGTGCCTTACTAGCCATCATTAATCCTGCAATGTCATTCACAGATTTCAACATTCCAGAATTTTGCATATAAATTGCAGGAGTTTTTCCAGCAAGCCATGCTCCTGTTGCAATACCAATTGTTTCAGGTTCATTTAATCCTGGCATATGTAATATCTCTGAATCATTTGTAAGATTATGCATAAAATATCTTAATATTCCACAAGGTAATCCTGTTGCAAAATTCACTCCATTTTTCTTAAGACTTTTATGGACTTCATCAGAAGGATCATGGCCAGAAATTGATAAACTATTAAATTCTGATGACATTTTCTAACCCCTCCTTAGAATATTCAGTAAACCATAGCCCTCTATAATTTTCCCACACATTAGGTTTAAAACCTAAAGGTTCACAGATTTCTTCCATTATCTTTCTAGCTTTTAAATAATATTCCATAGATCTTGCTTCTGGAACTCTTAAATCACTCTGCCCCTCAACATATTCTTGCAAGGTATTAATAACTGGCATTTTAGTTAGATATGGAACAAATAATTTCATCTCATTTTCAAAAGTAGATAACTTATCAAGTCCCATAATATATAATAAAGTTGTATTAATTCCTAAATCTTTAGCATTATCAAGTATTTCCCTTGCAAAATCTAAAGACAATTGTTTTTTTGGTTGCAATAATATATCTCTCCTTTCAAAACATTCAACAGTTTGAGAGATTCCAGTCGGTCCGTGAGATACTAAATTTTCTAAAGCCTCCCTAGACTGTATCTGTGAACCAACATATTTCAATTCGCCAGAAAAATCATAATCTCCTCTCAAAACATCATGTAACATATTAAGATGTTGTAAGGTTAAATTTTCATTAGGAAAACATCCAGTTACGACTCCAATTTCATGCAAGTTAGATAAATCTACAATATCATTCTCTAACAAGATATTATCCAATTTTCTTCTTAATTTATCAGGATTAGATAAATCTTTTTCATCTTGATCCTCTGGACTAAGATTATATGTGCCACAGAATTCACAACCAGAACAAAAACTTCTAGAATTTGAATTTATAGTCAATTCAGTTCCACAATTTTTTCCACCTAAAGAAATAAATCTTCTCCAATAAGTATTATCGCAAGTATCTTCTTCAGTATTTCCTACTTTTCCTATCCTTTCACCATTAAATGAAAGTTCACCACCATTAATCTTCCATCTCGAATCTTTAGTATTAGTTAATGCGAAATAAAACTCATTTCCTCCACTATTATCTGGGACCATATTGAATCTCATCCTATCTGAAACAATTGATGAATCATAAGCCCCTTCGATATTTAATCCTATCAAAATAATATCAGTTAGAGGTATATTATATTCAGCACTTAGTCTTTTTGCATCATCTAATGTATTTAATATTCTATTATTTCCCATTCTGAGTAACTCCTAGATAAGAAGTAATATTTTCATCATATTCTGGCGAAACTGGTTTGAAATTACATCTTATAATTTTTTCACCATCTTTTTGTTCTGCATAAATCAAAGTTCTTGATAAATCTAACAAATCTCGAGGAGATCTATATAATGAATTACAGTGGTTTCTAACTTTATCAAAACAAATTTTCCAATCTTCTACAATATCAACAACTCTATTTTTTGGATCATAAATAGCATTAAAATCAAAATTTTCAGACACCATCTCATCGACTAGCTTTTCTGTGAGACCAACATTATAAACCATGAAATGTCCAACATCAAGAGTTTGAGAAATCTTAGTATTCCTTAATCTATAAGTTCTAGCATTTATAGTTGGACCAGCTAACATTGCACCAAAGGCCATTTCCGATACTTGTGAAGTAGTCCCTGATCCGACACCCTTTGAATGAACTAATTCAGATAAAGTTGATTTCATATCATATCTGAATAAATTCAACATTAGTGTCATAAATTCAGACCTAGGTTCTCCCCCTACAAGTTTATTATGATAAATTCTTGCACTATCATTAACTTCAATAAGCTCATCCTTTCCATTTATCCAAGAATCAAATGCAAACAAAATTCCGTCTTTTCCAGAAACTCCTTGTTCATAAGTTCCCTGATCAGACATAAACCATTCTTCTAGTCTGGAGAGAGAAGTCCAAGTAGAATCATAAGGCAAATCCTCATAAGGATAACAAACATCTTGATAAGAGATTGTATCTCCTCCAATTATATCTCTCATAGCCTTAATAGATCTTAACATAAATATATTATTAATAGATATCCCACAACTTTTATTATTTTTAGAAGATATTTCACTAAATCTAGGAAGTTCCGAACTATTAACTCCATTTACTTGAACATTCACATAATAATCAATTAATAATTTAGATATTGGATCCTCCATCAGATCATTATACACTTGAGTTTGAAGTTTTTCCATAAATTAAGAAAGTAAGATAATCTTATAAATTCTACGAAAACAGTCAAAAAAATAATAATCACGAATAAACTTATAAATCGAATTATTAATTTATCAATATGGAAATATTTTACAAGATATTCATAGGATTAATTTTAGCAACATTTATCCCTCAAACAATAAAAACAATTACAGAAATAATTAAAACAAGAAAACTATCCCTATCTCAACTATTTGTTGATGGTGGAATGCCTAGTTCACACTCCTCATTCGTATCGGCACTAAGTACGGCGATGTTATTGACAGAAAAACTTTCTATGTTAACTTTAGTAACTATAGCTTTCAGTGCAATAGTAATAAGAGATTCCTTAGGAGTTAGATTAGAAGTTGAAAAACAAAAGAAAATATTCAAAAAATTATATCCTAACGAGACTCTGGTAGAACAATTAAAAAGAGAAGGACATACAACACTACAAGTTTTCGCAGGTATTATATTCGGCGCTATTGTAATGCTGGCAGTTCTGCTCTAAAAATTAAACCCTTAAACCTTTTCTCTCTCTTATTTGAGTCACAATCTTAGGTTGTAAGTTAGCTGGTAATTTCTCAAAGCTCTGATCTACAATAAAGTAACTTCCCTTACCGGATGTTGCTGATCTTAAATCTGAAGCTAATCCAAACATTTCACCAACAGGTAATTTAGCCTTAACAGTGATGTGTTCACCTTTTTGATCAACATTAATCAACTGACCACGCTTATTCTGAACTAAAGCAGATAAATCACCAAGATAATCTGCAGGACTCTCAATTTGAATCTCTTGAATAGGTTCTAATAAGAAAGATCCACCGTTTTCCATCGCACCCTTTATGGACTCACGAATAGCAGGATAAACCTGGGCAGGACCTCTGTGAATAGTATCCTCGTGAAGTTTCATATCATTTATTCTAACAAGCATTTTACCGCAGTTCTCTCTTGCTAGAGGGCCCGCATCAATAACTTGCTCAAAAGCATCCATAATCATCTCAATAACTTCATTGATGTAAACAATACCTCTTGTATTATCAACTAATGCGTTTCCCTTGTACAACTCTCTCCACTTCTTAGCTTCTTTAGAAGCAACTCCAAGATCAACAAGTTTTTCAACAATATCAGTATGCTTTTTCTTAATTCTTAATTCTGGTAAATCACCAGATTTTATTGCACCATATATATCATCAGATAGAGGTTCAACAGATATGAAGAATTTATTATGTTTGTTAGGACTTTTTCCTTCCATAATCTGACTCTCTCTATTAACTGTTTCTCTGTAAGAAACAATTGGAGGAGAGGTGATAACATCCATATTCTTCTCAGTTTTAATTCTATTTTCAATAATTTCTAAGTGTAATTCTCCCATTCCACTCATTAAATTCTCACCAGTATCTTCATTAATATTAACTTGAATACTCGGATCTTCTTTAGCAACTTGCTTCAGAACTTCAATAAGTTTAGGTAAGTCTGCAGCCCTTTTTGGCTCGATAGATTTAGTAATAACCGGTTCAAAAATGTGTTTAATAGCCTCGAATGGTTCTATAGGTTCTGAAGAAATAGTCTCTCCAGCAAACGTATCTTTCAATCCAACTAACCCTACAATATTTCCTGCAGGAATTGATTCTAATGCAGTTCTTTGTGCACCCTTGTAAACAGAAACTTGCTGTAATCTAACCTGTTTCTTTCCAGCATTAAGATATACACTATCTCCTTGTTTCAAAGTTCCAGAAAATAAACGACCTGCTGCAATCTCTCCAGCATGTTTATCCACAACAACTTTAGTTACAACAAAAGCAACCGGACCATTAGGGTCACAATTAATTAACGATTTTCCTAATTCTGAATCTTTATCTCCATGCCAGATTTTTGGAATACGATAAGCTTGAGCTATCATAGGATTATTGTGATGCTCTACAGTCATATCTAATACCACTTCGTGTATTGGAGCTTTCTTTGCTAATTCCTTATGATTATCATCATCATAAGCAGTAATAATATCTTTAAATGAAATGTTATGTTTTTTCATGTAAGGAACACTAATTCCCCAATTATGGAATGCTGAACCAAATGCAACACTACCATCATTTATACTAACCTGCCATTTTTCTTTAAATTCTTCAGGTGCATAATTGAAAATGAATTTATTAATGTCTGTAACTATTTGCATAAATTTTTCCTGCATAGCTTCAGGAGTTAACTTTACTTCTTTTATCAGTCTATCAACTTTATTAATGAACAAAACCGGTCGAACCATCTCCTTAAGAGCTTGTTTCAAAACAGTTTCAGTCTGAGGCATGATCCCTTCAACAGCACAACATAAAACAACTGCACCATCAACAGCTCTCATAGCCCTAGTAACATCTCCTCCAAAATCAACATGTCCAGGAGTATCAATTAAATTAATTAAATAATCTTTATCACTAACTTTGTGAATCATACTAACATTAGCAGAATCAATAGTAATACCTCTTTCTGTCTCATCATCATGAAAATCTAAAGCTCTTTGAGAACCAGCTAAATCTTCTGAAAGCATACCAGCACCAGCCAATAAATTATCAGAAAAAGTTGTTTTACCGTGATCGATATGCGCCGCAATAGCAATGTTCCTGATAAATTTAGGATCCTCTGCCACTTTTCTCATTTTTTCAATAGATATGTCTGCCATAAGAAAAAAGAACTACTAAGCCCTTTATAAAATTTTTGTTATTTAAAAAAAATTAGAATTTATACCTTAGCCCAACACTTACCTTGCCAGGATTAGATTCGAGGATTAATTCAAAATCATCATTAAGCTTTTTTACTAATTCACTATTCATTATCATTCCAGCTTCCTCAAATTGTTCAAGAGAAGGATCATAATTAACATCATAAGAAATTCTGTTGTAATCAAAGAAACTACAAAAATCAGGATGATCAACACAGGTACTATCAACTAAACTAGACTCAACACTAACACTATCAGGTGCACTGTATTTATTTGCTTCTGTAGGTCCAGCTAAACAAAGACTTCCTGCTAAACATCCGCTAACCAATAATTTTTTTAGTCCTTCCATAACAATTCGTTCCAGCTAAACCTTTATAAAGTTTGTCATTCGAGAATTACACCATGAAATTCAGCAAAATAGAGCGTGAACATTTATTCAAAGCATGGGTAGCAATATCTTTAGCATTTGGAATAGTTCTATCTGGAGGCATTTCTGGGATCTTCAGTCCAAATTTACTAACTATGGTCATAGTATCAGCATTAACGGTAGGTTTAGGATTTCTAGCTCACGAAATAGCGCACAAATATGTTGCACAAAGATATCACTGTTATGCGGAATTCAGAGCATTTGACAAGATGTTAATTCTAGCAATATTCATGAGCTTTTTTGGTTTTGTATTTGCAGCACCAGGAGCAGTAATGATTAGAGGAGTTATTAATAGAGAAAGAAATGGGAAAATAAGTCTAGCAGGACCTATAACAAATATAATTATAGCACTATTCTTTTTATTACTACTAAATCTTTCAATACTTCCAATGCTATCAAAATATGGTTTGCTAATCAATTCATGGTTAGCATTATTTAATATGATTCCATTCGGAAATCTAGATGGATCAAAAATCCTTAGATGGGATAAGAAAATATACAGTATAACAACAGCAGTTGCACTAATACTTTTATTACTATCTTTTAGAATCTTACCGTTTTAAAAAAGATAATATTTTATTTTTTACAACTCTTCTTTTTACTATTTTTCATCCAATTAAAGAATCTTAATTTTGCACTGTTACCAAATCCACAGCTAGAACATCTTTTTTTCCTTAAATGGTATGCGGGTTTTCCACACCTTCTACATCTCATAAAGTTCTTCTTACCAGACTTTTTTCCCATAGATGGTGTTCCTTTTGTCATTTTCTTACTCCGCAGAAATTAATATAATTGTGTCGCCTCTAACGAAAACAGTCCCTAACTTTCTAGTTGCTTCGCCATTTACTCTTTCTTCTGTGTCTTCTAAAACCAAGTTTATATGTTGATCAAACGCTTTAAGTGTTCCAACCAATTGCTTTCCGTTTTTTAATTCTAATATTGCTCTTTTGTCTTTTGCATCGTTTAATGCATCAAAAGGTCTGTCTGTTACCATTGTTATATAACCCCCAAGTTAAATTTAAATCAAAACACTATCTACTCATTTAAAAAACTATCGGAAAAAAGAATTGTAGAAAACTTTTTAAATAGACAATATACTCAAAAACAACATGGCAATCTCACAAGATCGTTCAAAGAAGAAAGCATCTGGTAGCAGATACATTCCTCTTAAAAAGAAAAAACAGTATGAACTAGGTAGACAACCAACATTAACAAAGGTTGGAGAGAAAAAAAGAAGATCTCTAAGAACAATGTCTGGTAAGAAGAAAGAGATATTACTGGTTGCAGATACTGTCAATCTTTATGATCAAAAAACAAAAAAATTCTCTAAGATAAAAATAGAAAGTGTTATTGAAAGTGATGCTAATAGACACTATGTTAGAAGAAATATCCTAACTAAAGGTGCTATAGTTGAAACAACAAAAGGTAAGGCAAGAATAACTTCTAGACCTGGACAAGAAGGAAGTATAAATGCAGTTCTTATCAAAGAATAATTTTATAAATTCTTAACTTTGTTTAATATTTATGAAAAGAGAAAATAAATTTTTTTTAATTATTATTTTAACTGTTCTTATAACTAGACTATCTTTATTATTAATTCCGACAGATAGTTGGATATATGCAGATTCTTATCACCACATATATACAGGGATTATAGCATTAGTAATTTTAACGATTATAAACTACGAATTTCACAAGAAAATATTTTATCCATTTGCAATCGTAATAGGAATGATACTTGACGAGATCATATATATAATTCCACCAATACTTGAAGACACAAATAAATCATCTTATTTTGCACCGCAAGCAATGATATATTTAACAATCACAATGATTGTAGTATTCATCTGGAGAAAATCAATAACAAATCTAGTTAGCGGACATTCAACAATCACCCCGAAAGAAAGCAATAAAAAGAAAATAGATCACGATAAATAAAACATTTTCAGAATGAAGAATATGATATAGATGTAATTTATACAATAGATAGGATCATCTTGATAATTCGAACTCCTGAAGAAAACCGAAAAAATCTAGTTTCAAAGATAAAATATTTAATAGATGAAAATAACTAATTTTACACAAATAGAAAGCTTTATAAATCAATTTTGAGAGAAAACCTTATAAAACATATCAGTACCTTTTACTGGTGGTGAAAAATATATGACATCATACATAAAAAAATGTCCAGATTGCGCAAGCATAAATCTAATTGTTAAGGAAGAACGTGGAGAAGTTATCTGTAGAGATTGTGGTCTAGTTATCGAAGAAAAAATGATAGATATGGGCCAAGAATGGAGAGAATTTGATTCTGATCAAGCAGGTAAAAGAAGAAGAACTGGAGCTCCAATAACTGTTACAAAATTCGACCAAGGTTTAGGAACAAGCATAGGTACAGATGCAGACATTTATAGGCTTGGTGGAAAATCTAAAGATAAATACATGAGACTTCAAAAATGGCAACAAAGAATTTCTACAGCCATTGAAAGAAATCTTAAATTAGCTCTTGCAGAATTAAAAAGAGTTAGCTCATACTTAAAATTACCACATTCAGTAATTGAAGATAGTTCTGAAATTTACAGAAATGCAGTTCAAAGAGGATTAGTTAGAGGAAGATCAATGGAATCTGTTGTTGCAGGAGCATTATATGCAGCATGTAGACGTCATGAAGTTCCGAGAACACTAGATGAACTAGCAATAGCTTCTGGAATTGATAAAAAAGAAATAGGAAGAACTTACAGATTCATTACAAGAGAATTAGGAATAAGAATCCTACCAAGTAATCCTGTAGACTATTTACCAAGATTCTCTTCAGCTCTAAAATTAAATGCAGAAACACAGAGTAAAGCAGTTGAAATATTAGAACAAGCTCAAGAACAAGAATTAACTTCTGGTCGTGGACCAACTGGAATCGCAGCAGCAGCACTTTACGTAGCGGCATTAATTAATAATGAGAAAAGAACTCAACGTGAAGTAGCGGACGTAGCAGGAGTTACAGAAGTTACAATTAGAAATAGGTACAAAGAACTAATAAAAGAATTGGGCCTAGAAGAAAAATTGAAAAGCAAAGTTTCAGAGAATAAAAAGTAGAAACCTTTTTATACCTCCTTCTTTAAATTATACTTATTAAACTAAAGAGGTCGATTATTATGCCTGTTAAAAAGAAAACTAAAAAAAAAGCAACTCCAAAAAAAACATCAACAAAACAAGATAATAAAATTGATAAATTAATTGAGAATACTCTTACACTTCAAAAAATTTCTATAGATATAGTTAACTCAAACAATGATTTGAATAAAAGAATAAGTACGCTAGTCGGATTATTCGAAGAAGCAAGTAAAAATGTTGGTAAAGTTGAACTATCTGACAAACGTATTGGAGAACTAACATCAAGAATAGGAGAGTTGGTAGATGAAAATAAAGATCTTGCAAAAGGTTTAGTTTTACTCGAGAAATATGTGAGAGGTAGAACTGCATACGAACCGACAGGATTTACTCCAAAACCATTACCTAAAATTTAAATGGAAAAAGAAATTTCTTTTATACACGATGAATCGGCAAAAGATGCTAAAAAGTTATTTGTAGAAGTATCAAAAGAAATTGATAAAATTCGTGATCCAAAAGCAATATTTCTAAAAAGATATTTGATAGCATTAGCAGATGCTGCAGGACCAAGACAATTAAGACATGTAAAAATAGAAGACATAAAGAAAGATAAGGCTCCTGAAATAAAACCAACAATAAGAAGATTGGAAAGGTTGCCCCTCTATCCTCAACGAACTACAACACTACCTGTAAAAACACCAACAAAAATGCCAGACTTCTTAGCAAAGAAACCAATAAAAACACTACCAGTTTTAGAATCAAAACTAAAAAAATCAGAATTACCTATAATTAAAAAGAAAATAAATCCTTACAAAGAAAACATAACTCCACTACACAAGAAGGAAGAAGTTAGTGAAGAAGGAATTTATAGGATAAAATACTCTCCTAAAAATAAAGTATTTGGAAAAATCGATCCATTACTAATGGATCAAAAAATAAAAACAATATACTGTAACGGTCCGAATAAACAGATTTTAGTAGATACAGAATTCGAAGAAGGATTAAAGACTAATTTAACATTCGAAACGACAAAAGAAATAAATAATATGATAAAAGTATTTGCAAAAAAATCAAAAACTAAAATTTCTGAAACAAATCCAGTATTAGAAGCAAACCTATCAGAAAAAACAAAGGTTCAAGGTATTATTGGTAGTGAATTTGTAACACCTAAGTTTATTCTCAAAAGAATATAGAAAAACTTATATATTTAACAAAGTAATTTTAAGCTAATGAAAAAGAGAGTGACAGCAATAATATTTTTAGCAGTTTTACTAATGCCAATAGCATCAGCTTACTCTATCTCAAATTTTTTTGAAGATGTTGAAGACTTTTTCAAGGGTTTCTCGATTACAGGAATGGCAATTCTAGAAGTAGCGGAAAAAGCTACTGAAGCAATCTCTGAATCTAAAGAACCTCTAAGTCCTCCAGAACCCAAGAAAGTTGAAGCTAAAGAAATAGTTGAAAAACCGAAAGAAGAACCTTCAAAAAAACTAGAAATTGTAGAAACAATTGATAAAGAAATCACTACAAAAGAAGAAATAGTAGAACCTACAAAAGAAGAATCAGTAGAACCTGAAGAAGAATCCGTAGCAGAAACTTCAAAACAATCAACTAGTTCTAGTAGCGGTGGTAGTAGTACAAAATCAATAAATCACATGCCTTCTTGTTCAGACTTTATAGACAATAACATAAACTACTTCAAAAAAGGTACCTGTAAGGATGATAGAGGCAAATTCATGAACAATGCATATCCTACAGACTATTGTAGTGCAGATAAAACTCTGGTTATGGAATTCAGCTGTGGAAAAACTGATAGTTGTGATAGTGCATGGCATGTATGCCCAAATGGTTGTGAAGATGGAGCATGCATAATTGAAGAAACGATGAATGAATCAGAAAAATTACAAGCAGATCTAAAAATACTATCAGTAAAGGAAAACAACTGTCAAATAAAAACAGAAATAAAAAACGTTGGAACAAAATCAACAGATTTTAAATTAAATTTCACATCAAATGGGATAGAAGAAACTTTGAATGTAGATTATGTACTACAACCTGGAGAAATAATTGAAGTCGATCTAACAGGACAATGCATTACATCAGATTTAGAATACTCGCTAGAAATAATAAATGAGGAAGACAAAAACAACGAAGATAACATAAAATTAGGTGTATTAGAACTATCACCAGAAACAAAAGCCCCAATAGGACAAGAAATAACAGGAAAAGTTACACTTGAACAAGATGAAAAAAGAGAAAACCTTTTTAATACAATAATCAATTTTATTAAAAGGTTATTTTAACTAATAAAAATGAAAATCCATAAAACTAACTACATGATGGTATTAATAATCTTAATAAGCTTCTCAATAGGGTTAGGAGCAGTATTAGAAGAATACCAATACAGCTCAATAACAGGAAAAGCAGTAAGCGAAGGTTTCGATATAGATGATGTTGATGAAGCAATATCGCCAATGGCTGCAGCATTATTAAAAACAAATGAACATGATGTGATTTCTTCCGCATCAAAAGAACTATTAGATAAAGATAATTCTTACATATTACTAAATCCTACTTCAATTCCTGGAGAAGGAGAAGATCACTTTTTACATCTAGATTTCGAAAAAAAAATAGTGATACTATCACTTTATATGAAAAATGATGGATCAGATTCCAGTTTTGAAATCTGGGGACCAACAAGAAAGGTTGGAGAAGGTTCGCTAACAAATGAATTTAAATGGTACACTTTCGATGTTTCATTCAATGAAATGAGCTCAGACAGATATGCAGTATATAATTATGGTGGTGGAGAAGGATCAATATTTATAGATACAATTCTCGGAGTTCCAAAACCAAAAAGTGGATTAGCAAAATATCTAACAGGTTTGGCTGTACATAATTAATCAACTTTAACATCATCAGTCCTTTCATAAGGTCTGATTTCTAATTTTTCTTTTCTACCTTTCTTATAATGATAAAGTCCGCTGACAGCAATCATCGCACCGTTATCTAACATTAACTCATTGGGTGGGATAAAACACTTCGCACCTCGTTCTTCGCACATTTTCTTAGCCATCTCTTGTAGTCGTTTATTACACGCCACACCTCCGCCAAGCAAAAGCTCCTTTTTATCACAATGCGCCATAGCTCGCTCAGCAACCTCTAATAACATTGCAAAAGTAGTCTCTTGCATAGAATAAGCAAGATTACCTTTCTTATAATTTCTAGAATCATATTTTTGTTTAAGATTTGTTAATAGTCCACTGAAAGAAACATCCATTCCCTTAACAACATATGGCAATTTAATGAATTCTTTATCAGATTCCTCAGAGAGTATGGAAATTTTTGGCCCACCAGGGAATCCTAGCCCCATATAGCGTGCAAAAGAATCAATAAAGTTCCCAACACCCATATCCAAAGTCTCTCCAAAAACGCGGTATTTTTTGCCCTCATATGCTATAACTTGAGTGTTAGCTCCAGAAGCATATAATAAAACAGGATCTTTAGCCTTCGTTGCAAATTTTCCGACTTCTAAATGAGAAACACAGTGATTGACACCAACAAAAGGCTTACCAATCTCTTCAACAGCTTTCATAGCAACTTTCAAACAAGTGCCAAAGCCTGGACCCCTAGAATATGAAACAATATCAATATCACTAAGCAAAAGATTTGCTTCAGAAAGGGCAAGATCAATAACCTTTTTGTAAATTTTTTCATGAGCTCTAGAAACCTCAATTGGATTCATTCCACCAGATTCAGTAGTATAAGATTCCTTAACATTAGCTAGAACTTTCTTTTCATTTACAATACCTACACCAAAAGTGTGTGCAGTAGATTCAATACCTAAACATATCATATTAATATCTTAAATAAAAGATTTAAAAACGTTTCTTTTAGTATTTTTGATTAGCTTTCTTTTCCCAAGACACACTAATCTTATTATATATGACTTTCATCTTTGGAGAAAGTTCTTTAGTCCAGAATTTCAAAGAATCATCAATGAATTTTGCTTCTTCTTTTTTATCTCTTGTTAGAGATAGAACTGAATTTCTGCTAGTCAACGCAAGCATTTTGTTTAAAAGAATACTCATCTCATTTCTTTCAGATTCATCAAACATATCATGCTGAGTTATACTTATGATTGAACCAGGATTTGGTAAGATTAAACCATGTATGTTATTCGCCCAATATGTGTAAACATCAACTATTCTTCTAGATAAAGTACGAGATACATCCTCTCCGACAAAACCTTCTTCTAGAATAGAATCTTTCAATAAAAAGGCTCCATCTAATTTCTTAAAACTAGATTTCAATCCTACATCATTTTTGAATAATTTAAATTTATTTTCAAATTCAACAGTTAGTTCATTATCCATTTTATCAACAATTAAAAAAAGTCATTTATAAACTTAATGATTTTTCTCATAATCTTTTTTACACCAAGGACAATCATCAGGATGATCCTCACTACGTTTTTCTAACTCTTTAAAAATCTCTAACATCAATTTCGCCCTTTGATATTCAATATCTTTTTCATTCAAGGGAATATCGAACTTAAAATCAATAGGTAGTGTTTTGAAAAATTTTTCTGCCATAAAACTAAATAAGAAATAAAAAGTATATAAGATTATCTAGATGCATCTGATTGTCTTTCAAGATCTAGTTTCTTACTCAATGCTCCGCTCGCTTGAACATCCATCTTATAAGCAGCAATAATCTCATTTGCAAGAGTTCTCTCAACATCAACTTTAGAATTGAAAGCTTTTGCATATGCACCTTGTGCCATTAATTTAAGAACAAGATCTACTCTTCTCTGAGGAGCAACTTCAACAGCTTTTGTATATCTAGCTCCACCATACTCGATAGAGATAACTTCTTCTCTTGGAGCAGAATTTTCAACAGCCTTAACAAAAACCTCAACAGGGTTTTTACCTAAACTTTTTTCAATTAATTTGAATGTTTTATAAACGATATTATAAGATTTTGTAGCCTTACCTGCACAATGTCCAGAACTTATTTTGTGTTTCTTACCTCTGTGCCCAGGAACCATTAATTTATTTATTAATCTCTCAACTATATGTATCTTTGTTCCCCAAACCCTACTACCTTGTGCACTTCTTCCACAAGTTCTAGGAACCATTAAAGGTTTTAAATCAATATAAGGGACTAAAGCAGCCTCTTCAACTTTAATATTACTAGTATCCCACTCACCGAATAATTTTATCATCTTCTACCTTTCTCTATTTTTCCTTTAACAAGAGCATTTAAACTTTGATCATTAACTTTGATAACTTGGAACCTAATACCTGATAAATCTCCTTTGGATCTACCTTTAGCTCCACCTAAACACTCTACCATAACACTATCGTGCTCATCTATGAATTTAATTGCATTATCTCCTGGAACAAAAGCAGTTATTTTCTTTCCAGTTTTAACTAATTGGCATTTTACACATTTTCTAAGGGCGGAGTTTGGCTGCTTAGCTTCAATTTGTACTTTTTCTAATACAATAGCTGAACCTTGAGAACTTCCCTTCATAGGATCTGACTTTTTTTTCAAACCAAGAGCTCTTCGAGTGAAGTAGCTATCTTTCCATCTAAACTGAACTCTTCTACTCATGAGTTTTTTTGCTGAATTTAATCCCTTGCTTTTTTTTGCCATTTTTATCTTATTTTGATATTTTCTACCTTGAAGTAACTTTTCATTACCTTTTTAAAATTTTCTAAATTCCTTTTATCTCTTCCTATTAATAAACCTTTGTCTTTTGTGTTTTCAACGAACACTTCTAAAGTTTTATCTTCCAATTTTATATCTTTTGGTTTTATAGGAGCTATAAGATTTCTCATGAATTTTAAAGGATCTGAATGGTATTCTATTACTTTTAATCGTTTATTAATCAGCCTCGCAAACTTTATGACATTTCTACCATTTTTCCCAATAGCCTTACTTGCCTGTCCTTCAGTTACAACAAACACGAGGATGTCATTTTGAAAAAAACAATCTCTAACACTCGATCTTGTGATATTCTCAAACAGATTGATATAGTCAATTATTCTTTTATCGTATGTACCCATTTTTATATAATATAACAAACATTAACAGAAAAAGGTTTTTTACATAAAGCACCAAGTTCATCATTGGATTCTTTAAGTTCTGTAACAAGAACCTCTTTAATCTTTGCATATTTTATTAACCTTTCTTTCAAATCGATAGGGCAATTTTTTGAAATGAATAACTCTTCAACTTTCTCAGACTTTAATGCCTTCAAAGCTCGTTCAGTTCCAAAAACCACCTTTTTCTCTTCAAGTGCAGGTCTTAAATTTGCTAAACTCATTTTTTATTCTCCTTCTTAACTTTTTTATGTTCTTTAGAAACAAGAACAGGTAATCCAGTTCCATTTGGAACAGGTTGATTTACAATTACATTTTCAATTACACTTCTAAGTTCATCAGACTCTCCTCTGACGCTAGCATCAACAAGGTGCTTCATTGGCATCTCGAAACTTGCTCTTGCCAAAACACTTTCTTTCTCTCCAGCTATTCCACCACGAGTTATACCTTTTATTTTTCCAGTAGTAGTCATTAATTCAGCTAATAGTAAGATATGTCTTACATCAACATCAAGACCCTGATTTTCAATAACTGCTAAAGCCTCGTTAATTATTGTCTGTCTTGCAGCCTCGATACCAAGAGAAGAAGCTATTTCGAAAAGATTATTTGATGTAACATATTTTGCATCAACTTCTTCCATTTCTAATACTTTACTCACATTAGAACCACCACAAGAAACAACAAATTTATTATTTCTTTTCACTGGCATGACTTGTGTAATTCCTGGAATTCCTCTAAGAACTACTTCTCTAACCTTTTCTTTTAATTTATATAATTGAGATAATTCTAAATCACCAGATATAGATTCTAACATAAGTATACCTTTTGATTCTTTAACATTGACATCTTTTAATTCCTCAATCAATTTACTAACTATATCTTTAATCTCAAATCCAAAAGCCTTTATTTTCTCAAGATCCAAAACTACCTCGATACTTCCCTTAACAAGATTTAAAGAGAATTCTGAACTTATATCTTCCAAAGTTATCTCTTTCAAATAACTTGCAACTCTTCTTATTGTTTTTTCATCTTTAGTATATTTAGATTTAAGTCTAACTTCCATCTCAGGAGTTTTTGGGTTCAAACGAGCATCAAAAATCTCTATCAATCTTGGCAATCCCATAGTAACCTGAAGTTCTGCAACTCCAGCAAAGTGGAATACATCCAGCGTCATCTGAGTACCGGACTCTCCGATTGATTCAGCAGTTACAAGACCAACAGACTCACCAGGCTCAACTAAGGAGTTTTCAAATTCTTCTGCAACTCTATCTAGAACTTTAGTAATCTCTGCAGAACTCAATTTTTCTACTTCAACTTTAGTTTTTATTTCTTCTAATAATTTAGGAGAGATAAAATCTTCATATTTTTTATATACATCAGCCATTTTATTTACCTCTAATCTCCTTAATTATTTTATTAACATTTATAGTTCCACCGTCACTTTTTGAGATATCTATACCATCTTCACCATACTTAAATTGGATAATATTCCCATAAGCATCACGAACAGTATTATCATATTCTACCTTAATATCTTGTAAGGCATTCGCTAGTCTCCTATATAAATATCCGGACTTTGGTGTTCTAAGAGCAGTATCCATCAGACCATCTCTACCAGTCATAGCTCCGAAAAAGTATTCAGTTGGACTCATACCTTGCCTATATCCTTGCTGAATAAATCCTCTAGATGAAGGACTAAGATCTCCTTTATTAAATACTGAAAGAGTTCTACCATCATATCCACCAACTACCCTTTTACCCTTCATAGATTGCTGTCCAACACATGCAGACATCTGAGCTATATTAAGGAAATTACCTTGTGCTCCGGAATTTGCCATGATAACTGTGGAGTTTTCTTTAATTGAATCAGAAACCTGTTTACCAATTTTGTTTCTTACTTTATTCAAAATCTCTACAATCTTTAATTCTAATGTATCTTCTACACTATTACCAGGAATTGCTTCAATTTTACCTGCGTAAAAATCTTTAATCAATTTCTCAACTTCAGAATTTGCAGCTTTTAATAAAACAGTATTTCTATTTCTTATTTTTTCTGGAAGATCAGTATCAGAGATAGATGTTGTAAATCCGTGACGTAATAATACCATTAAACCTAACTTTGACATATTATTAATTATGTTTAAAGCTACACTATTATCGTACTTAGAATAAATAGTTCTAACTAAACTACCATTATCTTCGCCAATTGTAGCTTTATCAATAATTCCACCAATTAATTTTCCATCTTTTATTTTAACAACATAAGCATCATCAGGATTATCTTCAGAATACTCCTTAGAATAACCTACGAAATTTAAATCATCAGGTAATAATGTACTGAATATTTCTTTTCCACTAACTTCATCTCCAAATCCGGAAAATTTCTCAGAATCATATATTCCTATAGATACTAATAGATGTATTGCCTCATCCTTAGGAAGTTTGATCTTCTTTGTAAGAAGATAATTCCCAGTTATAGCATCAGCAATAGAACCAACAACATTAAATCCATTCTTAGGACTTATGATATTATTCTCTACATTAAGTAATATCATAGCTTCTGCCCTTGCTTCTGGAGTCTGAGGAATATGAAGGTTCATCTCATCTCCATCGAAATCCGCACCATAAGGTGAACAAACAGAAGGATTTAATCTGAAACTCTTTCCAGGTAATAATTTAATTATGTGACCCATTATGCTCATTCTGTGAAGACTTGGTTGCCTGTTAAAGATAGATATATCTCCATCAAGAAGATGTCTCTCAACAACATATCCTTGTTCAAGCTCTTCTAATAATAATTCAATAGATTCCACAGTAACTTTCTTTTTCTTTCCATCAGGGCTAATAACATAATTTGCTCCTGGATATTTAGTTGGACCATTCTCAACTAATTTTTTTAACCAATCTAAGTTCCATTCAGTAACTTGTTCAGGAACAGTCAAAGTCATAGCTACAGATTGAGGAATTCCAACTTCATTAAACTTAATTTTTGGATCAGGACTAATAACTGCCCTAGAAGAATAATTAACTCTCTTTCCAGCAAGATTATGTCTAAATCTACCCTCTTTACTCTTAATTCTTTGTGTTAGAGTTTTCAAAGGCTGACCAGATCTATGCCTTGCAACAGGAACTTGAGTTACAGCATTATTAAATAAGGTTGTAACGTGGTACTGTAACAAATCCCAAAGATCTTCTATAATAACTTCTGGCGCACCAGCATTTATATTTTCAAATAATCTCTGATTTATTCTAACTATATCTCCAACCTTATGAGTTATATCGTCCTCACTTCTCTCACCACTCTGCAAAGTTATACTTGGCCTAATAGTTACTGGAGATACAGGCAATATAGTCAAAACCATCCATTCAGGTCTAGCAGACTTAGCATTAATCCCATATAATTCTAGATCCTCATCATTAATTTTTTCCAATCTTGATCTAATCTCAATAGGACTTAATCTTTTACCATCACCAAAAATAGTTGTAGGTTTATCTATAGTTACTTTCTCTTGTTTAACATTACAATGAGGACATTTAGTAATCAATTTAAGAGAATTTACAAATTTTCTAATAGCAATCTCTCTATCTTTGACAGTTTTTTCCTTAGAAACTCTTTCCAATTCATCATATTGTTTTCGAATTTTTTCTTCTGTTGCCAAAACTCTTCCACAATCTTTACATGAAGTTCTCAAGAATGCAAGAACTTTATCTATAAAACTTATATGAATTACAGGTCTAGCAAAATCAACATGTCCAAAGTGTCCAATACACTCTCTCAATTTCTGTCCACAAGTTTTACATCTCAAACCTGGATCAATAACACCAAGTCTAATGTCCATTAATCCTCCATCAACAGGATAACCTTCCCTATCATACAATTCAGGAGTAACTATTTTCGCGACAGACATCTTCTTAATCTCACTAGGAGAAAGCAGACTAAATTTAATTGATTTAATTTTATTAGTTATAGATTCGACCATTTTCAAAATTTATCCCCCAATTTCAAACTAGGGAAAATTCCCATAGATTTTAACTCATCCAATAAAAGTTTGAATGCATAACTCATCTCAACAGGACTTACCTTTGCGGCATTTCCACAACGCGGACAATAAGATTTATTTCTATAGTTGTCAAAAATAGCAACCATTTCACAATCTTCACACACATAAAGCTTAGTCTTATCTGAATCGAACCTTTCTTTCAATAATAGAGATGCACCATGTGCAACTAAACAATCTTTCTCCATCTCTCCAAGTCTCAATCCTCCACCCATAGCTCTTCCTTCAACAGGTTGTCTTGTTAATAATTGAATTCTACCTGCAGCTCTAGCATGTAATTTCTTGTCTGCTAAATGTTTAAGTCTTAAATAATATATATTTCCAACGAATATTCTCGCCTTGAATCTTTGACCTGTCAAACCGTTATACATTACCTCTGTACCGTTCTCTCTAAATCCAAGCTCAGACAGAGTTGTCCTAAGTCTATCCTCTGAAGGTGTATCGAAACTAGTAGCATCAATATACTCACCATTTAGTGCTCCAACTTTTCCAGCCAAAATCTCAATCATGTGAGAAACTGTCATTCTTCCAGGAAGACTGTGTGGAGAGAAAATTATATCAGGAATAATTCCAGACTCAGTAAACGGCATGTCCTCATGAGGATACATCATACCAATAATACCTTTCTGTCCATGTCTGGATGCAAATTTATCACCAATTTCAGGAGTTTTAGGTTGTCTCAATCTAGTTTGGATCATCCTGTTTCCTGAACCACTCTCTGTTAAAAGAGTCATATCAACAATACCGTTTGCTCCTTCTCCAAGACTAATAGAACTCTCCCTTCTAACATTTGCAGCAACACTAAATTCTTCTAATCCTGAAAGGAATCTAGGAGGACTTGATCTACCGATAATAATATCATCTGCATCAACTTTAGCACCAGTATGAGCTATACCATCTAATTCAAGGAATCTATAATCTTCTTCTGATTTGTAACCTTTAACTTCCTTATCAGGGATACCAACTTCATCTCTTAAACCACCTGAATATCTTAATTCTTCTAAGTTATAAGGTTTGAAGAAAGTAGATCTAGCTAAACCTCTATCAATACTTCCTTTATTAACAATAAGTGCATCCTCCATGTTATATCCGTCATAACTCATAACAGCAATAACAAAATTCTGTCCAGAAGGATTTTTATCATAATTAAAAACATCATGCATAAATGTTTTTACAATAGGTTTCTGAGGATAGTGAAGCAAATTAGCATCAGTATCAAGTCTATTTAAAAAATTAGTAGAATATAATCCCATTGATTGTTTCTGAATCTTAGAACCTCTTATCAATCTTGATGAACTTCCAAAATTTGAATAAGGTACAAGAGATGTACAAACACCAAGAATAGTTATAGGACTTATCTCAAGATGTGTGTGTTTTGTAGTTAAATCCTCTTCTTGGATAGCAACAAAACAATCTTCTTCTTCACAAGCATCAACATATTCGATTACCCCATCATCAATTAAATCTTTCCAAGATATCTTTCCAGAATCAAGATCTTCAACATGATCATTATTTAATTTAGGTTTACCATTTTCAACAATTATCAAAGGCCTTCTAAGTCTACCTCTAGTTGTTTCAATTATGATTTCATTAGCACCCTCGTCATAATGTAAGTTTAATACTTTAGAAACCTTACTCTCTCTTCTTAACTGTTTAACTTCTGTAATGAATTTATTATGATCATCAACAAATCCTACAAATATTTCATCTAAATATACATCTGCCATTTTAAAGTGATTTCAATCCTACCTCCTTCAATTTCTCTTTCAATTTTGCTTCGTTTGGTTCAATTCTAGTAATATTTGCAAGCATAGACAAATTTTTCCTTAAACCAATAGGTGAACCTTCAGGAGTCTCAACAGGACACAATCTTCCCCAATGAGTACTATGCAAAGCCCTAGCATCGAAGTTTTCTTGAGTAGCAGTTAACAAACTAACAACTCTTTGTAAATGTGAAACAGTGTCAATACCATTTGTTCTTTGCATATTCTGACTTATACCTGATCTTCCACCTACCCATGAACCAGTTGCCATAGCACTATGAATTCTAGAACTCAATAACTGTTCACGAATAATTATCTTCAATGAAGTAAACTTCCCCCTCTTAACCAGTCTTTGGAAATTATATAATATATCTTGAACCAAAGAACGAACATTAATTCTGAAAAGATCTTCTAATAAATCTCCACTAAGTTTTAATCTCTTGTTCATGTAATGGTCTTGATCAGGAGAATTCATCTTCCCCTTAGAAACTAATAAGAATCGCTTTATCAATTTACAAAGATTGTAAGCTTTTAGTTTTCTGTCTTTTGAATCAACACCAACATGAGGTAATAAATATTTATCAAGATACTCTCTCACTCTTTCAACTCTAACTTCTTTTTGAGTAATTCCTACTTTTTTAGCAACAAAATCTAGAGCTTCTTCTTGAGATTTAATATCGATAGAATCATATAAATTCATCAATACATCATCAAATGAATCATCTTTAGAGATAGACTCCATTATTTCTTGATCGCTAACAACACCAAGTGCTTTGATCAAAGGTATTATAGGAACTCTCTTGAATCTAGTAAAACTGATATACAATATTCCATCTTTCATTTGCTCAATAGTGTGAGGAATACGATAACTACTTTTTTGAGAAAATAATTTTCCAACAAACTTACTTGGACCTATTTTAGTTTTCTTAACAAAGAATTTATTTGAAGCAAGATCTTCAACCATAATTAAAACTCTTTCATTACCATTTAAAATAAAATATCCACCACGATCATTTGAATCCTCTCCTTTCTCAATAAGTTCTTCTTTCTTAAGGCCATATAAGTGGCAGTGTTTTGACTTAATCATAATTGGCATTTTTCCAAGATATGCATCAAAAGATTCATTTGTCACACCATTAATAACTGAGCTAACTTTCAAAGTTATTGGTGCAGCGTAAGTAAGTTTTCTTAACCTAGTTTCAGTAGGATAAATATCTCTTTTTGAACCATCAGCCTCGGTAATCTCAGGTTTACCAATAGAGATTTTACCAAGTTTAATCATAAAATTCTCAACTTCTTGAGGAATAATAGTTGGGACTATCTCTCCAACATCATCAACAAGAGCTTGTAATCTTTTATCTAGAAAATAATCAAAAGACTTAATGTTTGATTCAACAAATGAATGTTTATCAAAATAATTTCCAATCAGTTTTTTATAATTTTTAACCATTTATTACCACCCTATAAAAAATACTTTCTAAATTAGTAGGACTTTTTCTAATAATTTTTATAATATCCCCAGGAACAACATCTAGATTCTTTACTGCTGGATCTTTTAAGAATATCTTAGGCAATTTTGTTTCATCAATATTTAATTGCTCAAGAATCTCTTTTTTCTCGTCATCATTTAACTTTGTATGTTTAGGTACAAGTATATGTTTTGATATATCGAATTTTTCTGCCATTTTATATAAGTTTAAAGTGGGCCAGACAGGATTTGAACCCGCGACCACTTGGTTAAAAGCCAAGTGCTCTACCAAGCTGAGCTACTGACCCATGATGTTAACAGGACGCCCTGACCGGGATTCGAACCCGGGTTATGGCCTCGACAGGGCCAGGTGATAAACCGAACTACACTACCAGGGCATAGCTCAATCTAAACGAAATAAAATTTGTGATATTTTGAAAATTTAGATTCATTTTGAAAGAGGGTACCTGCCTGTTGTATTTAGCGCAATTATCCACTATATAAAGGTTTTGTTTTTATTTAAAAACCCATTTAAAAAAGAACAGTAGTAATTATTGAGTTACAGCTAATAGGATAGCTACGATAGTAGCATAAATGAAAATCAGCAAACTGAAAACTATCCCTACAATTCCAGTTATAAGTCCTGCAAGCGATAATTTTCCACCACCATACTTATGAGAATCTTTTATAATCAAAGATCTAGATTTTACATAAAATACAATTGCAAAAATTCCAGATAACAATCCAAGGATTGGAATCATAGATAAAATAATACTAGATATTCCAAGAATCATACTAGTTTTAGCCTTACCGTTGCTCAACTTAGTTCTCTTAACCATAATCTCAATCATATTCATTACTATTTAAACTTAACTATGAACATTAGTATAAACATTAAATCTATCTTCTTCACACATGATTATCATCAAAATGTCTGGATTGGTTTCTTTCAATTTTGAGAAACTTTCAAGATCTTGTTGAGAAGGTGCACAATGCATATGAGGATGACTATGCAAACTAACAAGACTAATATTTGAACAAGGTGCAGAAACAACTCGATCATAAGATTGAGAATAAATTACTGGCTGAACAACCTCGGAAATAAAATAATCACCACCAATTATCTCTCCAAACAAACAAGCCTTAATTTCTACATCCAAATTTGAATCGTATAAATTCAAAAGCTCAATATACGAACTATTAATAAAAATTAATTTATTTCCCCCTCCTATATCCATAGAGTAATCATCTTCAAGATTAGAACTTTCAACCATACCAATAATAACATTCCTCACGGCAGGAGTGGTTAAAAAATAAGATAGCAATAAAAGAATCATAAATACTCCAATAACTATAACAGAAATCTTTTTTAGAAACGAATCTTCTTCATCCAAATCCCCTAGTTCTTCATGATTCATAGTAATAAACCAGTTTAGTGTATTAATAAAACTTACTTAATTGATAAAAAAATAAGAAAAAAGATTATAATATTTTTTAATTAATGGAAATCAGTTCTACATCAAATAATAAAACTGAATTAGGAGGTATAGAACCCATATCTCTATCTCCGTATCCCATTGTGGAAGGTATTGTCAACTTTCTCTTTTCTCCAACCTTCATACCAAGTAAACCTTGCTCCCACCCTTGGATAACCATTCCTTTTCCAATAGTAAAATCAAATGGCTGACCTCTATCAACACTTGAGTCAAACTTCTTACCATTTTCTAGTGTACCAGTATAATGAACACTTATACTATCTCCAGATTTTACTTCTTGATCTCCACTACCTTCTTGAATAACTTCTATTTTTAATTCCATGTTTCCTTCTCCAAGATCTAATTTAAACAAAAAAAGAACTACTAAAATTATTCCAAGTACTAAAATTGCTTTATTTAAAATCTCTTTTTTCATTTTAACAAATCTATACAACTATAACCAATTTATAAAATTATTGTTAATCCTTAAGAACAAAAACTAACTAAAATCCCCCCACCCAGATTTGAACTGGGAACCTTTCGGTGACGGCTAACTATTAATCATCTTTAGTCATACGACATAATCAAACAGTATCTACAGCCGAACGCTCTGCCATTGAGCTATGGAGGGATAAAAAAATAAACCCTATGAAGATTTATAAAATTAACGATTATCTAATCCATAGATTCTGCTAAGCTGACCAAGATTTATATCTATATATTCATTTCTTTCCTTACTAAATAAGTTATCTTCTAATACAGGAAACTTCTCAAACGCATTTACATAAACATCAGCAACATCATCTAAATAACCATTACTAATCAAGTTATCAGTTAATTCGTCTCTCTCAAACTTTGGAAAAAGATGATAAAGATATTCAGAGCCCATATCCATAATACCATAGACTTCAAACAGATCATCTCCCAATTTTATACTATCTCCAATCTCATAAAACTTACTATCAGAGTATTCAAGTATTGTATCTAGTCTCATTGTAAAAATAAGAAACTGAGAAGAAATTAAAAAGCTTTCTAATTACCTTTTAGCTTTCCACTTACCCTTAATTATCGGTAACATCTGCACACTACCATTTTGGTATAAGACAGCATTCGCAGCAATCCAAGCAGATCCTCCGCCAGCAGTATAAGGAAGATCTAATTGACTAGAGGTTCCTACAACATAAGTATCTCCGAAAATCTCCATACAGTGACTGTGTCCAGTAATACTCTTTCCGCCACCTGTAACAGATCTAGATTTTGCACTTCCACCCCGAGACCCATGGCCACCTTTATCACCATGACTAGCTAATTGATAACCATGTCTCCTATAATTATCTTTTAATCTCAAAATTTCAACATTAGAAGGAATTTTGCCATGTCTTTTTAATCCCTCTTCAATCAAAAATGAAGAATCATCAATTTCTTTTTCATCACTTCCTTGAGCAACACCCTGGGCAAATAAATATGATCCAATCTCTGCATTCCATAAATCACTCTTCCTCCAAGCATCACTATTTACATATCTAGGAAGAAACGCATGATGATTTGATGAAACTACATTAATCTCAGTTCTACTTCCAGCAGCTTTAGAAATATTGCATAGTTCATTATAACATCCCTCAAATTCATCTTCTAAAAAAAGTCTATCTCTATCATACTCTCTAACTTTCTTCAAAAAATTATTTCTTTCGTGATGATTTATACTATGTCCATTAAAAAAATCATGTAAAAATATCCTCTTAGGTTTGAAAAAATCAATCATCTCATAATTTGCTTGTCTAGTCTCTTCATCATGATCACCCCAGTGAATATCACCAAGTACAAGTGTATCAACTCCTATATTTTTAGGAACACTATCACCATTATAAACCTGACCAAGATCAGCAAATTTACCATTCTTTAAGGCCCTGAGATTTCTAACATTGAAAAAAGTATCATCAATAACTTCTACTACCATTCCACCGAATACGTGATTTCTTTCAGCAGTATCTCCCTTGTGATTTTTAGTATTATAATTTGGCAAAGTTACAGAACCTGTAGTAAATAAATATCTAGGTAAATCCGAATTGAAAACAGGAACTGGTAAGAATCTCTGTTTGGAATGAGGAATAATCAAAGATGAATTATATTTACTAATCAGACTAGCCTTCCCAGTTGTAGGATCAACATTTTGAGGAGGAACAACAATATCTCTTAGTTGAATATTTTTATTTAACCATAAATTAGTCCCTTCAAATAGATTTGTAGAACCAGCAAGATCTTCGTGAAGAATATTTTCTAAGCTTGACTTACCAGCAATCGGAGCAATGACCAATTCAGCATCCAACTCATCTGCACAAACTTCCAATCCTCTAAGAAATTTTTTATGAGGTTTACCCTTGATAGGTCCGCCACCATAAGGGACTACATCCCCATCTTTGTTTTCATAATAGGATGCCTGAGCAGAAGTAATTATATATGTCTCAACTTTTGGTGATTTCTTTTTTTTCTCAACCATTTTTAATTACCTCAAGATACTATGAAAATAATTTTACTTTGTTAGACTTAACTACTATAGGCCTGCCATTTTTAATATATTTAGCTACAGCAGTAGGTATATTTAGGTGGCCTATTACTTGAACCTTACATTTTGCTTGATAAGAAATTATAACTTCTGCACCTTTTTCAAGACTTTCAATATTCCACATCATTCTAGCCCCAGAATGTCCCCTCTTAACAACAGATGGACTTATTGTTCCAAAGTTCGTTGGCTCTCCAGCGACATTGACAAGGTTATCCATGACTTTAAGATTTTTTAAAGTCTTATTAGTCTTATTTTTCAAAACCAATAAAATGTTCATAGTAGATATTCCCTCTTGAGAATGCTTAACAGTAACAACTTTTTTAGTTAAAGATACATCTCGTTTAAAATAATTATAAAAGAAATATAATAAAATTAATAATACACTAACTAGAATGGCAAAAAATCTATAATTTGTTTCTATAAATATCTGCCTTGTATCTCCAGGAGATAAATCAAACTCCCATTGCAGAGTATAATATCCTCCTTCACTAAATAATTGATCAGGTTGAGGGTCAGTACTTGTGAATAACCTCTCAAAAAATGAAAATCTTTTAGTATAAAGTTCATGACTAGTTGAAGTGCCATGATTAGTTTTTGTAACCAAAATTCTATTCAACAAAAATCCCGATTCCGGAGATCTAGTCTCATCAACATCAGGATAATATCCAACAAGCATTTCTACAGTGTTTTCCAAAAGCAAATCTTCACCATTATAAATCTTCAAAACTATATCATAAACTCCTTCTTCAACATCTCCTTCAAAATCAACTGAAAACTCACTAACCTGAGTTTCATAAGCAGCTAAACTAAAATTAATTTCATCCTGAAAAAAATCACTCTCTAATTTAAAAGTCAAATCTTCAAGATGTTCATCATAATTATTTTCTAAAATTGCTTTTATAACAAGTTGTTTTTGAGGATTAATATCATTTGGTAATTCAAGAGTTGTACTAATCACATCATAAAAATCTATAACTCTAATATCAAATATATGCTCAGTAAATACAGTCTCATCAGATAAAGAATATATTAAAACCGTAACTCCATGTTTTCCAGGACCTAATTTTGAAGACGGTGAAAATCTCATTTCAACCACTTCAATATCTTCTGAATCGACACTCAACACAAATGGATCGGTTTCAAATTCCCAATCAATATTTAAAATTGAAAATCTGAAAGAATCATCAAAATCCTGACTATTAGATATAGACAGTTTAAACACCGCTGTTTCCCCAGCAAAGACAACCTCTTTCACTTCTTCCTCAGCGACTAAAATTGAATTTCCCGCATAAACTGTACTACACAAAAATATACAAAATACAAATATTCCGACCAATAATTTGTTAGTAATAACCATTACATAAATAGGGAATCTTAAAAAATATATAAACCTTTGTATAATCACATTCTTCTTTTTATGATTTTTGGCATCTTGCCAGTCAGATCGATAATTGTTGAAGGATATCTATGAAGATAACCATCATCAATAACAAAATCAACATGTTTTAAGATACTTTTAGGAATCTTATTAGTATCCCTTATAGGCAGTTTAGAAGATAAATTAACACTTGTAGTAATAAATGGAATTTTTGCCCGTTTTACAAGATTACTGAACGGATGGTCTGGTATTCTCAGCCCGATTATATCAAAACCAGGATTAATCTTTTTAGCAATAGATCTAGCTTTAATTTTTAACAAAAAAGTGAAAGGACCTGGCAATTTCTTTATATAATTCTTATTCTCTACTTCTAGATTAGTTTCAATCCACTTTTTTGTCGGCGCTATGACAGAAAATGGCTTATCTCCTCCCCTTTTTTTCAATTTACGAATCTTATCAACACTCTTTTGATTCAAGGCATTACATCCAATTCCATAGATTGTATCAGTTGGATAAATAAAAATATCTCCTTCTTTCATTCTTTTAATTATCTCAGAAGAGTTCAATTCATCAAAAGTTAAGATTTTTACCATAAAAAAAGAAATACTCTCTTAATTATAAATTTATTTATTCGAGAATTAAAATTATTCTGAACCTTGACATAAAAATTATTAGTTTGAAATTTCATAAATACAATAATAACCTATATTTCTGGAAGAAATTTATAAAAAAAGAAAGTTAGAGAATTATTTAAATTCTCTTCATAGATTCTTCTAATAATTTAATATTATATCTCCCAATTCTAGGGCCATCTTCCTCAATATCAAAACAAGATTCCATACTTGCTAACATAATTCCAGTAAGTTCAGACTTAGCACGGAAATCGTATATATCAGCACTACTTTCAACATAATCTCTAACTAAAGTATCATACTCGGATCTCGTAAATGAGTTTGAATCAAATACTGCAGCAAGATAATCTCTCAAACTACTCTTAAACTCAGACAGTGCCTCAACATCATTCTGTGCAGCTTCAGATAATTTAACATCAGATCTACAAACATATCTACCATAAATTCCTCTACACTCCTTAAGGCCAAGATTATCAATCATGCCACTACCTATTCTTGTACTAATAGTCATTGTATCTACAGCACTATAAGGCGCTTCAACAATACCCTCATTCAAAAGAAGATTATAAGTAGTTTCCCAATACTCAGACATTACCATTTCTTTATCTTGTAACCTTTCCCTTATACCATATTTGACTGCAGTTAGTCTTTCATCAAGAGTTTCCATTTTAAAACTAAGAATAATAAAAAATATATAAACCTTTGGAAATTCCCCTAAACTCTAAAAAGGAAATGGAAAGTCCATCATTTCTCATACTAAACCTGACAATCCTAGCCAGGACTCATAATTAGAGATTTCGGATAAATTTGCATAAACCTGTCATTCATATAATTGCAAACCCTTTGTAATATTAAACCAAATACTATCTATTTCACTATCATCAAAAACAAAGATGTTAATTGAAATTTCTGAAAAACTTTCATTAATGGAATTATATGGAAAATTGAAAAAAGGATAAATCGCAACATAAGTTTAGAAACAGGACAAGGAGGTTATTCTAATATAGGCGGAAAACAAAAACATCATAATAAAAGAGAGTAATATAAGAAGTGGTGTCAAAATTATCTATATATAGAATCTAATACTTAATTAAAAAGAAAAAAATTATTCAGATTTTTTTCTGAATCTTCTTGCTATTCCAACAACTATCATCCCTAACAAAAATAGAGCAAACAAATAATACATTGTTTCTCCAAGACCTAGTGATTCACCTGCACCAACTACTGCACCAGTTATAGCACTAAAAAATCCACTAAAAAATCCTATATTCTCGTCACCAGTTGAAGTTTCTAATTTATCACCAGTTGAAGTTTCTGGATTATTGTAATCTTCAGCATTTTGTTCTTCAGCATTTTGTTCTTCAACAGGCTCTACATCAGCCACAGGTTGATTATTACCGCCTGAACTTCTCCCACCACCATAATTTCCAGTTTGAGATTGTTCAACAGGCACACTTGAAACTGTAAATTCTACTTCATCTGAAACATAGGTCCTTTCAACACCTTCATCTATTAAATCCAATTGTACTGCACACCAAGATTCTTCTTGATTACTAGCAAATAAAACAATATCAGATAAATTGATTATCCCATCACCATTCAGATCCAAAGCAGGATTAAAAGTTTGATCACCATTAAATCTCATAAACTCTTGGAATCTTCCAAACAATTCTGCATCTCCAGAATAATTAGTTGCAAAAACAACTATATCAGATAAATCAATTGTTCCATCTTCATTTAAATCTAATTCAGGATCATAATATGATCCTTCTTGATTAATTAAAACATAATGTGTTCTGTACATCCCCAACATAATTTCGCAAGGAGAGTATTCAGAATTAATTGAATCTTCACTAGCAACATAGGTTTCTGCCCTTACAGCATAATCTCCAATTTGGGAATCACTTTCTAAATGTAAAGTTACATCATAAGTCATTTGCCCGTTTTCACCAGCATAACCATAGCCATAACCATATCCGAAATGAGTGTATTCATACCCATAACCATAACCATAGCCATAACCATATTGAATACCTTGTCCATAAGTTAAATTAGATGTTACTATTACCTCAATATTATCGCAATTAGTTGATCCATCATTATATACTCTACACTCGAATTGAGTATTATCTGGATTTGTGAAAATTAAAGTTGTATAGGCAATCGGCAAATACATATCGGGCGTGTCTAAATCAACACTTACTTGAAATTGTACATCTTCACCTTGATTTGCATCATTAGGTTCCCCTATATTAATAGTAATAGCAGACGCTGGGCCCATTAATACTAATGTGAAAATTATTAAAGTCGTAAACAATATGCTTGAAATCTTGTGTTTATTGCTATTCATTGCCATTTTGTAGTTTGTTTTCTATATATAAATCTAATTGTTTTTTATTTTGTTATTACTCGGAAGTGAGGAGTTTAGAAAGGTTTATAAAGGTTTGGTTTTCAATTATTTATTAAAGCTTAAATACTTGAGAGGGTTAAAATAAAATGAAAATGGTAAAATATTCAGTTGTCATCCCAATATATGAAGAGGAAGATAATATAAAAATTCTCGATAAAGAAATTAAACAAGTAATGAATCAACTTTCAGGAACATATGAAATTATATATGTTAATGATGGTTCATCTGATAATTCTCTAAAAGAACTTAAGAAACTTTCAAAAGTGAAAACAATAGATCTGAACAAAAATTATGGTCAAGCTACTGCAATGGACGCAGGATTTAAATCAAGTACTGGTGAAATTGTTATTTCTTTAGATGGAGACTTACAAAACGATCCAAAAGATATCCCAAAATTACTAAAAAGATTAGAAAAAGATAAATTGGATGTAGTTGCGGGGTGGAGAAAGAAAAGAAAAGATGCCCCTGGAATTAAAGTACTAACTAGAATCGGAAGACTTCTTAGAAAAATAATAATTAAAGATCAAGTTCATGATACTGGATGTACTCTGAGAGTTTATAGAAGAACGGCAATAAAAGCTTTAGATTTGCAAGGAGAGATGCATAGATATATTCTAGCGTTATTAAAATGGAAAGGATTTAAGATAGGTGAAGAAGTGGTCAATCATCATGCTAGAAAATATGGGGAAACTAAATATGGTTATTCTAAAGCAGTTAGAGGTTTAATTGATTTGGTGTATATTTGGTTTATGCAAAAATATTCTCAACGGCCCCTGCATATATTCGGATATTTTAGTATTGGAGCCTTTTTTGTTGGAGGACTATCTTTCTTATGGTCACTTTATCAAAGAATATTTGAAGGTTTAAGTTTAAATAGAAATGGATGGTTCTTCTTAGGATTTTTCTTTATGATGATGGCACTATTATCTTTTGGATTTGGAATGATACTAAATATATTGATAAAAATAAAGTTAAATAGTTCACCTTATGAAAAAAGATATTATATCAGGGAAGTTATAGGGAAATGAGAATATTGGTTTTAAATTATGAATTTCCTCCCCTTGGAGGAGGAGCTTCACCCGTTTCATATGAAATTTCTAAAGGATATGTAAAATTAGGTCATAAGGTAGATGTTGTGACAATGGGTTACAAAGATTTACCCCATTTTGAAGTAAAAGAAGGGATTAATATCCATAGAGTCAAATGTTTACGTTCTAAAAAAGAGATATGTCATCCTTGGGAACAATTAACTTACATAATCTCTGCTAAAAAATTCTTAAAAAAACATTTGAAAGATAATAGGTATGATATTTGTCACTGCCACTTTATTATTCCAACTGGAATTGTTGCTTTATGGGTTAAAAAGAAATTTAAAATCCCCTATATTATAACTGCCCATGGAAGTGATGTGCCAAATTATAACCCAGATAGGTTTAAAATACTTCATAAATTCACTGGCCCAATATTAAATAATATTTGCAAGGAATCAAAATTTTTAACAACTCCTTCTGGTTACTTAGCAAATCTAATAAAAAAAGAAATTGGGAGATATAATATTATAACCATTCCAAATGGATCGGAGGATTATTTGAACAGATCAATCAAAAAAGAAAATATCATTTTAAGTTCTGGGAGGCTTTTAAAAAGAAAGGGTTATCAATATTTAATTCAAGGATTTAATGAATTAGATCCAAAAAATTGGAAACTCTACATCGTAGGAGATGGGCCATATAAGAAAGAATTATTAAAAATTGCAAATAAAAATAAAAATATTATTTTTACTGGATGGATAAATAATAAAGGCCAAAAATTTTCAAATCTATTAAACAAATCAAAAATTTTTTCACTTTTATCCGAAAGAGAAAGTCAAGGAATTGTTTTTATTGAAGGCATGAGTTGCGGTTGTGCAATCTTGTCCTCAGATATTACTGCCTGCAAGGAAACAGTATCAAAAGACGTTGGATTTTTAGTTAAAAGAGAAAATATTGAAGAAATTAAAAATAAATTAAAAATATTATTAGAAAATGAAAAATTATTAACCAAATTTATGAAAAACTCAAGGAAAAGATATAAATTAAATTTTAGATATGAAAAAATTGTTAAAAAATATTTAAATGAAATAAAATGAAAATGGTAAAATATTCAGTTGGCATTCCAATATATGAAGGGGAAGATAATATGAAAATTCTCGATAAAGAAATTAAACAAGTAATGAATCAACTTTCAGGAACCTATAAAATTATATATGTTAATGATGGTTCATCCGATAATTCTCTAAAAGAACTTAAAAAACTTTCAAAAGTAAAAATAATAGATATAAACAAAAATTATGGTCAAGCTACTGACAACAAAAGTAAAAAAATGCAAGAAATATATATTTGAAGGAGATGAGATGAAAAAAGCTTCAATAATAATCCTTAATTGGAATGGAAAGGGCCTCATTAAAGATTGTTTAAATTCAGTTTATAATCAAACATATAAAAATTTTGAAGTTTATTTTATAGATAATGGATCTACAGATAATTCTATAGCCCATGTTAAAAAGAACTTTCCAAAATCAAACATTTTCCAATTAGATAAAAATAAAGGATTCGCGAAAGGGATGAACGAGGGCATAAAAAAATCATTAAAAGATAATAAAACGAAATATATAGTTTGCTTAAATAATGATACCATTGTTGATAAAAATTGGTTAAAAGAGTTAATCAAAACCGCAGACAGAGGTAAAAAAATTGGAATGGTTTCCAGTAAAGCATATTTTAAAACAGGGGAAATACAAAATGCGGGCCTAAGCTTGGAGGGCCCCTTACAGCTAAATAAGCCAGGAGGGATATCAATTGGTTTTGGAAAAAAAGACAAGGAGGTTAATTTGAATTCCGACAAAGAAATTTTTGTCCCGGGAGGAGTTGCACCATTATACAAGAGAGAGATGCTTGAAGAGATTTATAGGAGAGATAAAGAATTTTTTGATGAAAGATATTTTGCTTATGCTGAAGATTTGGATTTAGGATTTAGGGGGAGATTATTGGGGTGGAAATCTTATTTGTCTGTAAATGCAAAGTTGATCCATTTACACTCCATAACAGGAGGATCTGCATCTAAATTTAAAGCATATTATTCAGAAAGAAATACTCTTTTAACAGCATTCAAGAATTTCTCTTCTTGGAAATTTGCAAAATTTCTTTTTTCAAATGTTAAATTAAAGATTGAATACGCAAAGAAAGGAAATAATTCTTCTATAAAAAAATTAAGAGGAAATATAGGATTTGCCGGATTGATAGAGGTTTTAATTAAGGCACACTTTTCGTTTATATTTTTAATCCCAAGAATGTTAATTAAGAGAATTAAAATTCAATTGTCGAAAAAAGTTTCAAATGAAGAAATAGAATATTGGTTTAAAAACTTTAATAGGGAGAATGTAGAAAAATGAAAAAAATATTAAAATTAGTTATTTCAGTCATCCTGACTTTTGGAATTTTATTTTGTTTATTTAAAGAAATTAATTATAACCTTCTTGATTTATTTAGTGAAAAAAATAGTTTAATATTATTTATTTCATTATTAATGTTCATGATAATTAAATTAATAAATACTATAAGATATTCACTTATCTACTCTATAAAAATTTGTTCAAAATTATTTTGTTTATTATCTTTCTCAAATTTGATGTTAAGTATACTTCCCCTTAGGACAGGAGAATTCTCATATATTCAAGGATTTAGAAAATATTTCAAAATGCCCTATTCAAAAACCTCAGTTGGATTAATGGGTTTAAGATTTATTGATTATCTAGTAGTTTATACTCTATTTTTAGTTTCAAGTTTTTTTATTGGGATAAAAAACCAAAATAATCTCATTGGGAAAATTTCGATTCTTTTTACAATCTCCCTTCTCATATTTTTTATATTATGTTGGGCAGTTATTAAAATAAGAACAAAATTCAAAAACAATAAAATGAAAAGAATAATTAATTTCTTAGAAAAGGGAATAGGCTCTTTTAGGGATCTTTCTAAAAAAACACTCTTAATAATAATCATTTTCTCTTTTATTTATTGGTTATCAAGAATATTTTTAACATATATAGTATTCATTCTTTTAGAAATTGATTTATCTTTTATTAAAATAGTATTTATTTCTTTAACTCTTCTTTTAGTTGGACTTTTTCCAATCCAAACAATTGGAAATTTTGGAATCTTTGAGGCAGGTTGGACCTATTTTTTAGTTTTATTTGGATTCACTTATGATAAAATTTTACCAAAAATTTTATTTTATCATTTATTAATATTAATCCCTTCAATAATTTTAGGGATAATAGGGTACATTTATTTAAAGATTAAGAAATAAGTCTATAAATTGTTATTCTTCCAATCTTTTTTTCTTCTTGATAATTCTCTTCTAAAAATTCCCTCCATTCAATATCTTCAAATAACCTAAATGTAGCCCTCCAGGATCCAAAAATAATCTCTGGTTTTTCAGATTTTAATTTGGACAATATTTCTTTTTTTGAAAGAGAAATATCTTTATTAAAATATTTTTTTTCAATTCCTTCATAGAAATAAATATCTTTTTCCTCTCTGAAATGGAAGGGAGAATGGAATAAAATTATTGAATTATGGCCTATCTCAGATAAAATAGAGGTATCTGCAGAAAAGATATCCACATTAGGTTTAGAATTTAAGTAATTTACAGTTTCTTGAAATGTTTGCCGATCATAATATGTAAGATCATTAGACAAATTAATTGAAGAGAAAAACGAAAAAAATAAAGAGAATAAAATAAAGAAAAGAAGGATATGTTTTTTCTTAGTTATGAAAATTGATCCAAAAATTAAAATTTGAAATATTCCTAAAATAGACTGAAATCTTGTTGGCATCAAATATCCTCCAATTAGTGAAATGGCAAAAAATAAATTAACAAAGATTACTATTTTAAGAATATTGATTTGAGAATTTGAAGATTTTAATTGAAAACCTTGAATAAAAAGGTATAAGGTATATATTAAGAATGCAATAAAAATTATTATGTGATAATTTAATGGAATATTTGTAAAAAATCCCCTACTTCCAAATCCAAATATTAAAATACCAAGATTCATGAAGAGATAAATTATTTTTAAGAAGATATTATTTTTCAAGATTGCAAGATTTAATGATTGCAAACAAATAATAATTATCATAAATTGAAAAATCGCTCCAGAATAAAAACTGTTAAAAAATAACTGATAGTCTTGAAAAAGAAGATAACTAATTATTAAAAGAATGAATATATTTGAAATAATCACCAAATTAATTTCGGTAATAATTTTTTTTATTTTAGTAAATGAACTGAGATAAAATAATGCCAAATAACTAAAAGCAATAATGAAAAACTTTTGCAGCACATCCTTTAAAATAATTGAATATATGTGAAAAATATTTGTGAAAATAGAATAGTATAACCAATAAAAAATTAATGGAATCAAAAATGAACAAAAAAAGGCAAGATAGGCCCTCCTCTTATCTAGCGAGTTCCCCATTAAAATAAATAGGGGTATTATTACTATAAATAATTCAACTCCTTTATAAAAGAGTGTTCCAGCCCCAATAATAAACCCAATTAAAAATAATTTTTTGTAAGAAGAATGTTTCCAATAAAAAAGCATCAGAAAAGTGATTAACGAATAAAAGAGGTAAGAAAATTGGTAAAAAATTCCTTGGAAAAAGTCAAGCGGCCCATTAAATGTAAAAACAATTAATATAAAAGTCAGAATTCCAGGATTCCATTTTTTATTGGGATAAATTTTTTCTACTATTAAATAAGATAAATAAAAGAAGATTATATGTAAAATTAAAACAAAATATCTCAGATTAATTATTGAAATGGAGATGAGTTTAAAATAAGGAACGAGGAAAAATAGTGAAAGGCTCTCTCTAGACCAGAAATCTAAAAATAATGAATTTTCTTCAAAAAGCAATTTTGTGGTGTATAGGAAATTTCCCTCATCTGTTCCGATCCCCGTAGAATATATTTTATATATTTGAATAAAAAGAAATAAAATAAATCCAAAAGCATAAAAGAATTTCTTATTCTTTTTTGAAATCTGTTCATCTTCAATTTTTTTTTCAACATAATCCCTATTTTTATAAAAAGTCAAAAATCCAAAAAAGATTGCAAAAATTATGAAGTAAAATAACCTTCCAGTTAAAAAATTTAATTTTAAAAATTGATTAATTATGATTATAACTAAAAAAGATAAAAAATAATATGAGGAACTTAAAAAAATACTTTCTATAAATCTATTTTTTTTATGTTTTAATAAATTAAAATTATACTTCAATAATAAAGAGAGTAATAACGAAAAAGTTCCAATAGAAAAAAACCATTTAGAATTTAATAAGAAATCGATTTTAAGCAAAGTAAAATTATTTAATAAAAGTAAAATAAAAGAGGCTATTGAAAGATTAATAAAAAAAAGAAACCCCACTAAATAAAATCCTTGTTTCATTGTGAAATCCTGATATTTATTGAACTAAGGTTTCCCCTTCCAACAATTGGAATTACCAATAAAAAACTATCGAAATTAAAAGAATCAATATATTTCTTTTCTTCTATTTTATTATTAATGATTTTTACCTCATAAATGCAACCATCAAAAAAAGGATTTTTCCCATAACTATGTGGACTCCAACCAAAACCCAAATCATTTTCACTATTATACCCAGTATAAATTATATCTTCACCAAAATCAATTCTTTCAACAAAATTATTATCAACAAATAATTCAATATGGCCATTATTATCAGAAACATCGGGCCAATAAATTGCTAATAATTCATGTTCACTTTCAAACCAAATTTTTTCACCTATGGGATAATTAATTTCATAGAACCTTCCAGTTACATTATTCATCCTTCCAATTTTAAATTTAATTTCCCCTAATCCTTGGTAGATTTCCCAATTATAGTGTCCAACTAATCTTTGATAATCTCCAAGAAATTCGCTTGTCTTTGAAGGCATCCATTTAACATAAATGGACATTGGCCCAGATTCAAACATCCTGGAGGAACCTGGTAAGTATAATGTTTGTTCTTTTATAGCATCAAAATAAACACAGCCCAATTCTCCATTATACTCTGCCGTTCCTTCTAAATATTCTGGAATTCCTTCACTAAATTTCCATTCATAATCCCAAGTTAGTTCAGATAAATTCATTTTCAAGGAAGAGCCAATATAAACGCCTTCATCCCCATTAATTGAAATATTTACAATTGCATTATTAAGTACTACTTTAGGTTCAACAATAAGGTTCACTTGCCCATTTATTCCATCTGGCAAAGACAATATTCTCCTCCCAATAGAATTTGTAATATAAATTTCATTTGAAAGCGGGGAAATAATCCCTTCACTATCAATTGTTAATTCATAGTTCTCGGAATATCCAAAAGGAAGATAATTAATGTAAAATGCAAACAAAAGAATTGCAATGGGAATCGCAAAAGCAAAGAAAATTAGTATTTTAGATAATAATGTTTTTGGTTCAATATTTTCTTTATTATTTTCTTCCATTTTTAACTAACTTCAATGCATTTACTTACTTTTTAAACTTTCCGAACAATAATAAACTCTCAAATCTTGATTATTCTCAACTAATTCACATCCATTAACAAATAAATCAAATTCTTCCCTCTGTAAAGAATTCAACTTAGAAACAGAAAAACCGTCCGCAATCACATATCCAGAAACAAAGGAATAATCTAAAATCAAAGCGCCACTATACCTATCAACACCATTCAAACTAATACTATCATTCCCCATACCACTCATAGAAAAAGGAATTACATAATCTGGTTTCTTGATATACCATTCAACATCAGAACTAAATAAACTAACTAATACACCAGATCTTAAATCATTAACTAAAGAACCATCTAAACTCTTATAATCAGTATAAGGGGCAGAAGGATCATCAAAAGAAGTAGAAACAGGATCTAAGATGATAGAACCAGCTAAAGGAAAAAATAAATTAGAAGGTAAAAGGACCAAAGCAACTAAAGAAATCAAAACAATCTTACCATACTTCTCATAAAGAAAAGAAATCAATAAAGAACTATAAAGAACTAAAATAAAAATAGAAAAATACATATATCTAAATGCGAACACTTTAACAGATAATAAACTAAATAATAATATCAAAGCAGGAACAACCAATAACAGAGTCAACAATCTCTGTTTAAAGAACCCCCAAATAACTCCAGGCACAAACAATACTAACATATAATGAATATTTCTAAGATACCAACTATATCTCTCAAAATAAACTCCACGTAAGGATTCTCCAACCCCAGAAGTACTAACTCTCAAAGCACTAATAAAATCCCTTAACAAAAGTGCCCCAGGAATAGAAGCTAACCACTTAGGTTTATGATAAAGAAGAATAAATCCAATAAAAAATGGAGTTAAAACAAGACCTGCAGTATGGGTATCAATGGCAATCAACAAAGCCCCCAGAGCATAATACAACAATTTACTATTCTTACGAGATTTATACAATAAATACAAAGATAAGAAAAACATTAATTGAAATAGTTGATAAAATCTAGCTTGCCTAGAAAAAAACACTTCTAAATAAAATACAGACATAAATAATGCGGAAATAACTCCGCCACTTTTAGAATATTCGCGACCAATGAAGAAAACTAACAGAATAGTGGCCAATCCAAATATAACTGAAGCAATCCTGGCATTAAAATCATTCACTCCAAACAATAAAAAGAATGCTTCAGAATAATGATAAAATAAAGCTCTTGAATAAAATAATCCGGAATCAAAAACAGGAGCACCCTTCTCCAATATTTCTTTAGCTGCAATTGAAGAAATACTCTCATCAATCCACAAAGGAGCCACACCCAGATTATAAACCCTAATAAATAATCCAAATAATAATATTATACCTAAAAACACTATTTCCAACTTAACCTTCATAATAAACTTAAACCATTAACAATTTATAAAACTTATCAAAACAGACGGAACACTTTCACGAAAATCATTGAATTCTTTTGCAGTAGAACTATAAACTTTTTTAATAAAATCGCCGTCACCAGAGCTAACAAATCCAAAACTCATCAAAAAAACTAAGACCAATATAATTGTAAATATTTTTTTCATTTTTATCCCCAAAATTTAAAACTAAGAATGATGAAAAATATATAAACTTTACTGATGATTTTTAATTTTCTTAACCAAATTACTTGTAAAATTATAACCTAATCTTGCAGACAAACCATAAACAGATAATTCACCAAAATCTCCAATTAAAGAGCCGCTATAATCTATATGTCCCAATCCTACAACTCCACTAATAACATTTTTTGAAAACTCAACATTTACTTCAGAACTATCAGATATAAATTTTTTATCCTTAACCAAACTATCCAAATCTGCGATTTCACCAATAAGACCTGTATAAGCTCCAACAATAAAACTTGAAATCATCTTATTACTTTCAATATCCAATATAAAATCACTTAATACCATAATAAGATAAATTGTTACAGTTTTATAAATTTAACCAACATCAACAAATGAAACTCTCGCCCTCTTTCTTCTCAAATCTTATGACTTCGTCAACAAAACTCTCAATTTTAGGATCATGACTAACAATAATAGTCTGCTCAACATCTAAACTTTCCAAAACTAATCTAAGCTTATCAACCTGTTCAGATGAAAAACCATCAGTAGGTTCATCTAAAATCAGAATATCTTTAGTATTTATACTAGACATTATTGTATTGATCACTTGATTCAAAGCCAACCTATATGCCAAAGCTGCCGCAGTTCTTTCACCACCACTTAGATGACCATAATCAATATCATGCCCATTTTGACTAATAATTGGACTAAATTCATAATCTAAACTTAATTCAAGATCTTCGCTTTCGATCAGAGACCCAAACCAAGTTTTAAACAAAGCATCGAAATCAGAATGAACCTTCTTCATCATCGATCTCTCAATAGTTTGAATTAACTGAACGAACTCTTTCTCAATATAATCTACAAGTTGGGAATATTTAACCACTCTCTCCCTATACACTAATTTTTTACTAATCTCAGAAGAGAGATTCTCAATTCGTTCAGAAAGCATACCAAACCTAGTTTCAACAGAACTATATTGGGAACTCAATTCATTTTTCTTTTTCAATAATTCATCAACACTACTTTTTAGACTATTAAATATTTCAAAGTTATCTGGAAAACTATCCATAACCTTATTTAAATCAATTTTCTGTGAATTAAAACTACCAATCTCTTTTTTCATTAGAGATTTTTCATCTACTAGATTCGCAACTCTCTCTCTTTTTTCTAACAAATTTTCATGTTTAATTTTTAAAACACTATAATCTCCCTGGACAATTCTAAATCTTTCTAACTTCTCTTTCAACTCAAACATACGTTTATCATTTTCATCTTCTTTCTTATTATGTTCTTCTAAATTTCTCTTTAAATCCCTCAGATTTACATCTTCTTTCTCATCAATACTACACTTATGAGCTTCGCTAACCTCTTGTCTACAAGTAGGACAAACGTCAATAACTTCTATTTCACTCTTTATTTTTTCAGAAGATTTTATCCCGAACTCTATCTCCCCAATACTTCTAACAATATGTTTATTCTCAGACTCTAAAACTCTAATTTCATTTTCTATCTCAAGAACTTCGTTTTTTAGAGATTCAGAATTTTCAACACTCTTCCCATCGATTGATTCCTCAAGTGAATCTATATCCTCATTTAATTTTTTAATCTCACTATTATTCTTACTAAAATTTTCAGCAAGACTCTCAATTATATTATTTAAAATATCAAGATTCTTCATGACTCCATCCCTTCTCTTACTCTTTTCTTCAAACTCTTCCAACTCTCTCTTTTTAGACTCAATCTCGACAGAAACATTATTCAAAGACTGCTTCAATTTCTCCAAAGAACTACCAAAATCTTTTATTTCTAATTCTTTAATTTTCTTTTCACTAACCAAACTATCTAAATCAGAACTTCTAATCTCAAACTCTTTCTTTTTTCCTTTTAAATCAGAAACTAATATCCTAGAATTCTCAACAATTAATTTATATTTATCAATACCAAATACTCTTCTTAGTATATTTAATCGTTCTTTAGAATCCGCAAGCAGAATAGCCTTCATCTCTTCCTGAGGTGTATAAACAGTATAATTATATATCAAGGATTTAGACTTTGTCAAAAACTCTTTTGGATAATTAAATAGGGTTAATATCTTCTGTTTAAGCTCAACAGGTGTAAGGTCTTCAGATGATCCATCCTCGCTATAATAACCTGCACTCTGACTGACACCATTGATAGTTTTCTTCAAATTTCTTTTTATCAAAATATTCTTATCAGAAATATCAAACTCAAGTTCAACAGAACCTTCTTCAGCACCTTTCCTTAGCAATCCAGAGCCAGATAAATTCCCTCTTCTCAAACCAAATAATGCAAAATCAATAGCTAATAATAAAGAAGTCTTACCAGAACCAATATTCCCACTTAGTAAGATGCTACCTTTTGGAAAATCAACTCTCTGATCAACATAACTCCGTATATTTCTTAATCTAATACTTTTTATCTTCATTTTTCTAAATTTAGTACCTTATAACAATCATTCAATATCCTACTTTCAAAATCAAAGTTTTTCTCGCCATCCATTTTTTCAGTATTTAGTGAATCAATTAGACCATTAACAAAATTTTCATCTTTTTCATGTCTAGAAACAAGTTCTTCTTCAACATTATCTTCATCTATAATATCTAACTCTTCAAATTCTTTTATTTTTAATTCAGAAGTATTTTTCAAAACTATAAATGCAGAACTTAAGGAATCAAATAATGATTTAAAATCAATATCTGACAATTTCCCAGACTCTAAAGTTCCAACAAGCCTTAGTAAAACAATGCAATCATCAATACTCTCTATCTTCTCTAAAATATAATCTTTTACTTGACTAGAATCCTTACCACTAAGATCAATACGATACTTTTTAACTTCTTTTAATTTAATAGGGACATATTCGGAATTAATCTCTTCACCAACAAATTCATTAATCCAAAATCCTCCATGTTCAAATCTTTCTAATTCGCCGAAATTATTAGGGAACAAGGCACCAGGATAAACTATCTTGCCATAAGGTTCCTTAACTTCATTAAATATATAATGAGGGTGCCCTCCAGCATAATAATCAAAACCCTTAGGTAAAATAGCTGCAGGTTCAGAAGAAATCATAGCTAAATGTTCGGGTTTAAATTCAGTTAAAGTTGTGTGAAACATGAATATTTTTCTTCCTTGTTCATCCTCTAAATTTTTAGTATTCAATACTTCATAATAACCTTTTTCTAATCCGCCCTTCTTACCAAACAAACCAGTAATTTTCACACCAGTTTTTTTATCACTACAAAACTTAAGATTTACCTTATCATCAACTTCAGAAAATTTTACAACATTAACAACTAAACCTGCATTTTCAAAAACATCAAGCATAGTTTTACCAGAAGGAGAATAATCATGACTTCCAGGAATAATATAACAAGGGATCTCACTATCTTTCAACTTTTTCAAATGTAAAGTAGTCTCTTTAATCAAATCAATACTAGGCAAAGCAGTATTGAATAAATCTCCTGCAATCAAAACAAAATCTACTTCCCTATTGATGCATTCTTGAATAGATTTAGAAAAAACCCTCATATTCAACTCTTTTAATTTAAGATCAGACCAACCACCTATGTGGCAATCTGCCAAATGTGCAAACTTCATAAAAAAGAGAATTAAAAGAAACTATTAAAGTTAACTAAAAATATTAACAGTTTGTGCAAAAAATTGGTAAATCTGGAATATTCGGGCAGATTAAAGCGGAACTTAACCTAAAATTATTACAAAAAACTACGCTATCAACATTCCAATGTTTTATAGGTTGATTAAAATTCTCAGCACCCCAAAACATACCCCACATACTAGTAACACTACTAACCTTCCAATCGCCAATAGGTTGATTAAAATCCTCAGCACCCAAAAACATACGATCCATACTAGTGACACTACTAACGTCCCAATCACCAATAGGTTGATTAAAATCACCAGTATCATAAAACATACTGTCCATATTAGTGACACTACTAACGTCCCAATCACCAATAGGTTGATTAAAAGCATCAGCACTCAAAAACATATTCCTCATATTAATGACACTACTAACATCCCAATCACCAATAGGTTGATTAAAAGCATCAGTACCAGCAAACATATATTGCATATCTGTCACGCTACTAACATTCCAATGTTTTATAGGTTGATTAAAATTCTCAGCACCCCAAAACATACCCCACATACTAGTAACACTACTAACCTTCCAATCGCCAATAGGTTGATTAAAATCCTCAGCACCCAAAAACATACCATCCATATTAGTGACACTACTAATGTCCCAATCACTAATATCCTGATTAAAGGCATCAGCACCAGAAAACATACGATCCATACTAGTAACACTACTAACGTCCCAATCGCCAATATGTTGATTAAAAGCATCAGCACCAGCAAACATACTCTGCATATCAGTTACATTTGGAACATCCCAATCACCAATAGGTTGATTAAAATCATCAGCACCATTAAACATATTCCCCATACTAGTCACCCTACTAACATCCCAATCACTAATATTCTGATTAAAATCATCAGCACCATCAAACATACTATACATATCGGTCACATGAGAAGTACAAATAGCTGTATAATCATCTAAAGCTGGATCCATATTCCTTAACATACTATTATCTACAGCAGTATAAATAATACTCTTAACAATACCAGTTGAACCCACTCTAGCATGACCACAATGAATAATTCCATTAAGATCTTTAGAAAAATAATTTGGATTAATATCGGGAACATTTAATTGCAAACTTTTACTTTCAGGGCTCATTTGGAGACTACAACTAGAAATCATAATCACGGCCAAAACCAAAATTCCAAGTATTATTTTATTACCCATTTATTATCCCACTCTTTTTAGTTTGAAATTATATATTAAGATATAGGATTGCCTATATATAAAATTTACTGAAAAAAAATAAATATCTAAAATAATCGCCGATTAAATTATAGTCTAGATCATATATTAGAAATTCTGAACTTAAACATTCTTGAAAGGACACTACAATCAACTAACTATATTACTTATGAATTTATGAATTTTACATACTTATTCACTTCTTAATTCTGTGCAGTCCTTTGAAAGCAAACAATGCAACCACTCCCAAAACTCCCCAAAAAACCAAAGCATCAAGATAACCTAAAACCATCAGGACTAAATTAACAATTAAAATTAAAAGGGCTAGACTAGCTAATATTTTTTTCATTTTAACTTGAGAGATTTTCCATTAGTTAAATATATCAAATTTTTCCCAGGTTTATAACCAATTACATCAGTCAACTGCTCAATATTACTTACGACTTTATAATCTCCATGACCAGGAATTATGATCTCCGGCTTTACCATATCAATCATATCTCGCATATCTTCTATAGAACCATGACCAGAAACATGAATATCTCTGAAAATTCTAACACCTCTACTAGTCAACTGTTTCTCAAGTTTTTCTCTGTTAGATATATTAGGTTCAACAGGAATAGTTTTACAAGAGAAAATTATATGATCATCATGAACAAAATTAAAAGGTAATTGCTTATTTCCAATTCTTGATAGAATAGCATTAGGTTCTGCTTGGCTACCTGTACAAACAACAACATATTTATCCCTATTTTTCTCGATAGTTTTAAGCATTTTCTGAACCTGTCTTGAATAAGTAAGAATATTAGCATCCTTAGAATAATCAACCAAACCAACATTTTCTGCAGCCTTAGTATATTTAGAAAGTGATCTTCCCATGAAAACAACTTTCCTATCTAACTTCTTAGCAAAATCGATCATACTTTTCAATCTAGCCATATGGCTTGCAAAACTAGTTATGAAAATTGCATGGCCTTTATTCTCAGCTCCAAGCATAACATCTTTTAATAGCTCTCTAGCAACTTTTTCAGACGGAGTTTTCATACCCTTAGCAGAATACAAAGAATCTAAGATTAAAGCTCTAACATTTCCTTCATCACCAAGCTCTTTTAATCGTTTATAATCAGGTTTCTTACCAACTACAGGATGATTATCAAACTTAAAATCATTAGTATATACTATAACTCCTTCAGGTGTGTGAACAGCTATAGAAGCAACATCAATTGTTGAGTGAGTCATATTTATTAATTCAATAGAAATATTTTTTGAAACTTTGATAATTGAACCAGTTTTTGTTGGCATTAATTTATTCTTTATTTTTACATCATCATCTCTTGCTAAAGTTCGAAGAACTTCAATAGTATAAGGTGTAGCAATAACTGGCGCATTATATTTTCCTGCAACATAAGGTATAGCTCCAACATGATCAAGGTGAGCATGAGAAACCACAAAAGCTTTTACTTTATCTTTGTTACTCTCTAAATATGTATCATCAGGAATAGCACCAATTTTTTGTAAACCTTTAGGAGTCAAATATTTTTTATTTCCTCCGCCTTCTTGAAACTCTACAAGACTAGGTAAATAGAATCCACAATCTAAAACTACAATTTCATCTCCCACTTTTATAGCAGTCATATTCTTTCCAACTTCACTATAACCACCAAGTGCAATAATTTCTACGTTCATATACCCTAAAACTTAAGGAGTTTGTTTATATAACTTTCTATATATCTAAAAATTATTAGACTGTTTGAACCCCAATACATCGCCAATCTTGAGAGGTTTTGTCGAACCAGACTTCAGCTCAATAACAAATTTAGCAGGATTTTTCGGAACTATCCAGGGTCTGAATGGAAGAACCCCTCGTTTTATATCAACAATTTTTTTCTTACTATCTAACCATAGAATATCAATAGGATAAAAAACAAATAGCATGTGTAAAGTAGTTTCGAGAATTCCCTCATCTTTAGCTTCAAGAATTATTGCCTCACCATGCTTTAGAGGTTTAGTAAACATTAAACCCTTCACCTTAAACATAACATTCTTTTTATACAAGGCACGATCTGCAATTATTAAATTATCTTTAAATATATCGAATAACATAGAAATTAAACAAGAACCAAATCTCTTTTAAAGCTTTTCATTCAAAAATAAAACTACCAAAATTAATAACTTCATCAAAATTATTATTAATTTCTCTTGAAGAATAATGCCTCAATAACTTAGAACTTCTGCTACCAAGAAGTTTACAAGCTTCAATAGCAACAACTATTGGGCCAATTCCATCAAAACTAAGGCCCTTTCCAGTAGCATAGTCATAAAATCCTTTGCTATCCATATTTTCAATTAATCTAATAGCTCCCTTATCTAGCTGCTTTGCTGCAAGCCTAGCATCTACTTCAACATCAAGACTATCAAATTTTTTACGATGTGAAAGATTTGATATAGCTATAACACAAATATTTCTCTCAGATTCTCCAATGATCCTACCCATATCTCTCAATCTTTCATAATCAGAATCTTTACTAAGGATTAAAGGTAACACCTTAAGATCATGTAATTTATCTTTTGAAACAAACTGTAAAAATGGTAACTGGACTTCAATATTGAACTCTTTTTTATGAGCAATATCATTCACATGAACAAAACTAAGGGAATTTAATAGTAACTTTCCAAAACCTTCATCAACAGAGACCTTACCAAAAGGAGTAGACCAATTTTCAGAAGAAATCATATTACCAAAACTAGAACTATTTGTGCCTACAACAACGTAAACTTCGGCAAAACTAGCCTCTCCTAATCCCTTATATGCCCATGCAGAACAAGGTCCAGCAATTGAATAAAATGAGTTAGGAACTATTATTCCGTTGACCAAGCCCTCACCCCTTTTAATGGGTAACTCTCCTGGACCAAAATCAGAAATGAAAGATTCGCGAATTTGATTATCTAATTCCTCAAAATTTCTCTTGTAATATTTTCCATCAAATACACTCGCTCTCATAAAAAAAGATAGTTGAAAAATTTATATAAAACTATGGTTATTATTTACATGCAAAAAGCTTAAAAACAACTCAATATTACAAATAATATGGAAGAAGAAACTTTCGAAAATACTACAATCTATGGCGATGGTGGATGTGAAGAAAAGTTAGAATCTGACGAAATATCTTCAGAAGAAGAAGGTTTTATGGCAGGTTATAATTCATCATATACAGAAGAATCGGCTAGTGAAGAAGAATAAAAATATAAAAATTAATTATAAAAGGAATTTCTACGCAAACTCAATTATATGCTTGTAAAATCATCCATAGTTTTTGATATATCTTCATCAGATTTTATAATCCCTTTAGCTTTCAAAAATTCTTTAGCAAAAATCCAGAAGATTATTCCTAAACTTTTCTTACCTTTATTATTACAAGGAACTACTAAATCAATATAAGAAGTTTCATTATTAGTATCACAAAGCGCAATAACAGGAACACCTAATCTCTTAGCATCATCAATAACATTCTTATCAGGTATTGGATCAACAGAAATGATTAATTTAGCTTCAACAAAATCTTCCAAATCAACATTTGTTAAAGTTCCAGGTGGATATCTTCCAATGAAAACATTTGCACCAGTTAATTTTCCAAACAACTTAGCAGCTTTCCAACCATTCTCTCTTCTACAAGCAACTAATATCTGACCAGATTCATAATTACTAATCATTTTAGAAGCAATTCTAATTCTATTATCGATCTCTTCAACATTAAGAACAGACAAACCATCAGATCTAACTTTGTAAATAAATTTAGACATCGCATTAGTTCTAGTCTTTGTTCCAATGTGTATTCCGGCTTCTAAATATTTATCCAACGGAACCATATAATTTTCTTCTGCCATATCAAGAAACGAGAAAAAAAGGACTATATAAAGTTTTCTACTTATATTTTTTTAATTTAATTTGGCCCTCTATAGATTTTATCTCTTTTAGCTTAACTTCTCTCTCACTACCATAGATTCCAGTCTTAATTAACTGAGTACCAAACCCTACAGCAAGATGTCCGAGAATCTTATCTTTAGTCTCTCCAGATCTGTGACTCATAGCACAAATTAGTTTGTTAGCCTTCGCTTTATCAACAACTTTTTTAGTTTCTATTAATCCGCCAATCTGATTAGGTTTGATAATAATTCCACTTATAGAGTTATTCTTAATAGCTTTATCCAATCTAGTAGAGTTAGTAGTAGTTAGATCATCTCCAACAATTATACAATTATTACTATATTCTTTACGAAGCTTAGCAAATCCTTCGAAATCCTCTTCGTGTAAAGCATCTTCAACATATTTCAAATTATATTTTTCAATAAGCTCACCAATAAATTTTATTTGCTCAGCACTCGTTAAAACTTTAATTTTTTGTTCATCAGAAAAATTATGATAATGATATTTTCCATCTTTATAGAAACTAGAAGCTGCAACATCTAATCCAATATGTATTGTAAACCCAAATTCCTTAGATACTTCTTTAATTGCACCCCTTAATAATTCAAGAGCCTGATAATTTGAAATATCTGCTACCCATGCACCTTCATCACTTGTTTCACGATTAAAATTTTCATCAAGTTTTTTCATTCTCTTTCTAACAAGATCATGTATCTTAAAATTAGCAAACACAGCATCACTAAAAGAATTACAATCTAAAGAAAATACTAAAAACTCTTGAAAATCTGGAGATGAATTACCTTTAATATGTGCGCCACCTCCAATAACATTTCCAATCGGCCTAGGAACCTGTTTAGCATTTTGATCTAAAACTTCCCAAGCAGCATCAAATGAATTTAACACAGCATACTCTACAGCCAATACAGTATTTCCACCATATTTTTTAAAATCAATTATATCTTCAATCTTTTTTAAATCTGAAAAACAATTAATTTCAAGACCAATTAGACCATCTTTTAATTCTTTATTTATTGCATCAACACAAAAATCTACACCAGCTTCAGGAAACGCAGCAACTTCATGTACGCCCTTACTAGCGCCACTTGGAGTTGAACCCTCACCCTTACCGATATCAGATTTGATAATAACTTTAATGGTTTCCTCACCACGAGAATTCTTTATTTTTTTAGCTTTAATCTTTTTAATAATCATTAGATTAACAAGTAGAATATTTACTTATAAAGATTTTGTTGATTTAGACACTAAATTCAATCTGAAACCTTTTTCCAGCAAAACGATTATAACATAAAGAGCTAACAAATGCGGCAATCGCTCCTGCGAAAAATCCAGAAAAAGCATATAAAATAGTAGAATGGGAATGGGAAAGAAAAAAAAACATAATTGGCAAGATCATTGCCTCCATAAAAGAAACAAACAGACCCACCTTCAAAACACTAACTTTATTTAGAATGAATAATTTATCTCCAAACCAAATTCTAAATTTTAAGGGATTATAATTATATAGAAAAGTACCTGCGATAACAGCAACAAAAGTTGCAAAAAATCCCATTAAAATTCTACCATAATAAAATCCATAATTAGGAATCCAAGGGTAATAACTCTGAATAACAAATAAAATAAATAAGAATATTCCTCCAATAATAGAAGCAGACCAAGGCTCTACTTTCTTAACAAGTTTTTTCTCATTACAGCAAGATAATCTAAGACCATATCTAGTTTTACTACAAAAATAATTAAAAATAATTAACAACATAAAAGTTCCAAAAAAACCTATTGGAAATCCATAAAAAGTATTACTAATAATTATATCAAAATTGAAAATAAAAAGCCCCATTAAAAACAAAGCAAAAAACTCTATGCCTCCGATAAAAAAAGAAAAATCAATAGGGTTGATATTACCAATTTTGTATTTCATCTTTAAAAATGAATTAAGCTAACTGTCTTTTAATACTAATTGGCAAGACTTTCTTTTCATACTCAAGTTCTGCGATTTTAACAGTACTAAAATTAATAGACTCCAATTCAGCTTTAGACAATTTAATCAATACTGGTGCCCCTGCAGCTAACTGCAGAGACCTAGCACCAATTATTCTTGCTTTTTCATACTTTGTGTGTTTCACTTTAAAATCTTCCTCAACGAATCTGTGACAACCTTAGCCATCTTTACAGCTTCATTAACTTCATCTATTGTGAAAAAACCTGCTCCACCTTTTTGCATAGCATTGATATCTCCACTTGCTGAGATTCCTATCGTTACTCTTGCATCAACTTCACTTGTTTCTTCTAAAACTGGATCAACAAATAATTTATTTCCACTCTTAAATACAGTTGAAGTTAAAGGTATTCTATCTTCAATCAAAGGCAACTTATTCTTTGTTGGAGTATCGTAATCAACTTTATTACCTTCTTCCAATGTAGGAATTAATGAATCCTTTAATGCAGAAACAGCAGCCAAAGCAGCAGCATCTAGAATATTACCAGCATCATTAATTATATATAAATCAACAAAAACTGTCCAAACAGCTTCTCCTTCTTTAATACATAATTTTTTCAAATCTATCATATTAGACTCTCTAATTCCTCTATCAATTACTCTAGCTAATTCAATAGACTCAATTGAAGGAGGACCAGCTGAAAAAGCTTCATTTGCCATTGGTAAAAGTTCTGAAGTAACCATTAAAGTTCCCTTATCAGGAGAATCACCATAAGGTGTACCAACTGACATTTTAACACCAGCAATTACTTCTGTATCTCCCCACTTAACTCTAGCTGAACCCTCAGCTTTAGTAGAAACATCATTTGTTATGACAATATCTCTAACATCAGTTAATTTTCTTCCATCAACTCTCTGACCATTTTCTATTAAAGATTTTATGTAACTTTTCATTCTTTCTTCCCTCCATCCAAATCATATTTGACACGAAATGCTTCTTCCATAACTTCTTGTGCATCCTTACAACCCTTCTCAGCAAGTTTCATAGCTTCATCCAATTCTTTTTGAGAAACTTTTCCATCTAACTGTAAAAGAGTTATTTTTCCAACTTTAGGCATCATTGCTATAGGAATATCAGTTGGGAACTCACCTTGATCTTCTTCAAACTTATCTAAATCAAGAATAACATTTCCATCAACTTTACCAACAGCAACAGCAGAAACCAATTCCTTCATAGGAATTCCAGCATCTGCAAGTGCTAAAGAAGCTGCATTTATACCAACACATCTTGTTCCAGCATCTGCTTGAGTTATATAAACATATAAATCAACAGAAGTATAAGGCAGTTTTGATAGATCCATAGCCGGTAACAAAGAATTCTCAATTACCATAGATATCTCACTACTTCTTCTACTTGGACCAGGTCTTTTCCTATCATTAACTGAAAAGCTCATAAGATCATATGTACATCTTAATAATCCCCTATCTGACTTTTGTTTGTGTGCAGGAACAACTTGTCTAGGTCCTCTAACTGCAGCAATAGCTATAGTCTTTCCCATTTTGAACATAGCGCTTCCTTCAGCAGATGGAACTACTCCAACTTTTGCTTCCATTGGCCTAATTTCATCTATTTTTCTTTTATCATTTCTTTGAAATTTCTTTGCCATTTTACTTATTCTCCTCTAAGAACTGACCAATTGTTTCAGTCAATCCAGATTTGTGTGATTCATTTTCTATCTTTCTAATTGCTTTTTCAACTAAAAATTCCATCTTAGAATCTTCTCCTGAAATCCAAACAATTCCATTTTGTCCTACAGTTATATTGCAACCAGTAGCTTCTTTGATTGTAGAAATCATACTACCTTGCTTTCCAATAATTCTAGGAACTTTTGTTGATTGACAACTTATGACTCTGCCCTTACCTAATTTTCTCAAACCAGGACCTTTTGCAGTAACATCAATAAATTTAGTGCCTGAAATTTTTGTAATTTTACAAACAACATATTCCCCAACATTAAAATATCTAGAAAGATCAGCATCATTTGGTATATAATCTCTGCTTGCTTCAGCAAGTCTTAAACCTGCTAAAAAAGCCCAACCAATATTTAATCTCCATCCGGAAATCAGAATATCTGATACTTTTCCTATTACTGTATCTCCAACTTTAGGGATATACTTTCCTTTTAACGGAATTACTCTAATAACTTTTCCGTTTACGTCTCCAAGTCCAACAGATGTTGACACTATATTATCTCCACTTCGAAGAGTGCCAACTCCAGGCAAATAGTCCATACCTGCAGCCAATTCTTGACCCGGTATAACTAAGCCCCTTTCCTTAAATAATAATTTGCTCGTCATTTTTTTCTCCATAATTTTTATTCTTTCTTTTCTATTACTTGTGACTCAATTCTTCCTTGAGTCAAATGATTAATGTCATCAAACAATTTATTTTGTAATCCAGCTGGAACTTCAACTTGGACAACTAAACTTCCATCATTTTGCCAATCTTCCTTGAGGATAGTGCCATATCTTTTAAAAACAGCATAACTAGCCCCAGTAAATTCTGCAGGAACAGTAAAAGCCACTCTCTTCAATTCATAACTAATAGGCAAAACCGAAGTCATGCCTTTAACTATGTCTTTTATTTGAGATTCAGCGTTTTTAAACTCATCAATCTTAATTCCTGCTTCATTCATCGCATTCTCAATTCTTTGAGGAGGATGAGGTAATCCAGTTTTAGGATCCATAGCATTTCTGACTATTAAATCAATCACTTCTTTCTTCTTACTCTCTCTTAACTTTGTTCTATACTCTGTAGTAAGTTGAATCTCACCATCTTTGATTATTTTTTCAGAGATTTGGTTAACATCCTCACTACCAAAAATTTCTTTTAAATCACTTTCAGATGCTTGCTCTCCTTTTTTGGTATCTTTATAGATAGCATCAGAAACAAGTGCATCACTTAATTCAGCATTTCCTTGTTTATACGCTATAGCTTTTTCACAATCTACAAGAATCTCAAAATTTTGTCCGTGCGTTTTTAACCTAGCAATTACTGCATCTTCAATATTAGTCATTTTATTTCCTCAAAATTTTCTTAAAGCCTTCTTTAGTGATCCTATGAAATTTCTTTTCATTAGATTTTATATATGATCCATCAAGTCTTTCAACACTGAACTCTTTTCCTAAAACACTCTTCAATGCTCCAACACCTAACTTCAATCCTTCTTCAACAGTCATAGTTTCTTTATACTCTTTAAGTAGAATTTCTTTTAATTCATCCTCATATTCACCAATAGCATTTGCCCTGTATTCCCAGTGAACACCAGTGGGATCAGACATAAATAATCTAGGTTTATCATCAATTCCAGCATACAAAAGTGAAACACCGAAAGGCCTTGCACCACCATACTGTGTAAATGATTGTTTTGTATTACAAATATCCTTAACTAAACTTCTAACATCTATAGGTTCATCATATGTAACCTTATGTTGCTGTGCTAAAAGTTGAGATTTTTCAATAAGAATCCTACCATCGCTCATTATACCACAAGCAGCAGCAGAAATATGATCATCTACTTGAAATATTTTCTCAACTGTTTGAGAAACTATCAATCTATCTAGAACCCTTCTATCAGCTACTAGAAGAACACCATCACTACAGACCATTCCTAGTACTGCAGTCCCTTGTTTTACTGTCTTTTTAGCATATTCTACCTGAAATAATCTTCCATCAGGACTAAACATACTTGCCCTATCGTACCCCATCATTTGATGAGTTACTGAGTTACCTTGTTGCATTTTTTATTTTGCCTCCATTTTTTCAATAAATTTGATTTTTGCTTTTTTTAATGTGCCAGATACTCCTATTGTGTTTACTATGACTTTTTTGTTATCGATCTTTTTTATTAAAGATAATGCTGTTTTTACTTCATCTACATACTTATTATTGGCCTTAACTATTCCAATATTATCTTTAAATTGGTCACTTATGATCATCAAACCACTTCGAGATACACCTAATTCTCCAAGAAATTTCAAACAATCATCACTAATAGTTTTTTTTGCTAATATACTACTTATCTTTTCATCTGAAATTATCTCAAACACAATGTATCTTTTCTTTTCTTTTAGTGTTGGCAGCATGGGTTTCATATTATTATATACCCGAGAAGTCGCCGTGTTTTGCTTCTCTCTATTCAACGAAACATAAAATAAATCACTTTATAAAATTTTCTATAATTAATACATACCAAAAAACCTAGAATTTGATAAAAATAATAATAAAGTTTAAATGATATGAATAATTTATAGATAAAATGGATTACAAGCTAAAAGAAAATATGAAATTGAAACATAGTTTGACTGCACTAGTTTTATATCCTTTTATTATTCCTGCAGTGATAATGGACATATCATTAGAGCTTTATCACAATATAGGATTTAGACTATGTAATCTAGATTTAGTTGACAGATCAAAATATATAAAGATGGACCGGAAGAAACTAAGATATCTAAATAAAATTGAGAAAATTAACTGCACATACTGTGGATACACTAATGGATTACTTAACTATGCTACAGAAATAGCAGGAAGGAGTGAAATATATTGGTGTGGAATAAAACATGAAGATGATGAAAGTTTTCTTACTCCAAGGCATCATAAAGATTTTCCAAAATTTAATAATGAACAAGAATTTCTAAAAAAATATAACAAATAGTTTTTTATAAAAAAATAAAAAAATAAAAATGGTTTAAAACTAAACCACAATTTTAAGATCGTTATTTACTTTTTCTTAGCAGGCTTCTTCTTAACAGTTTTTTTCTTAGCAATCTTTTTCTTAACAGGCTTCTTCTTAACAACTTTCTTAACTGCCTTTTTTACTGCTTTTTTTACTACTTTCTTAACTGTTTTTTTTGCCGGTTTTTTCTTAATAACTTTCTTAACAACTGGTTTCTTAACAAGCTTCTTCTTAACCACTTTCTTTTTTACAGCTGTTTTTTTAATTACTTTCTTTTTAACCGGTTTTTTCTTCACCGCTTTTTTCTTTAATGCTTTCTTTTTCATTTCCTTCCTTCTCCTTAGGCCCTCTCTGAAATACTCCCAGCAAGGGTATTCTTTTTTAGAATATGGCGACAACTTCCAAAACTTTACAACTTTTCCATCTCTAACATCGAATCTAACAAAAGTAGCATACATCTCATTAAACATCTTAGTTCGCTTAGATTGTAAATATTGTAAATCATAAATCCCGCTAGACCAATTTGATGTATATCCCTGAATCAATTTTTTAAAACCAGACTTATCCATAACATCAGGTTTTTTTACAGAAATATATTTATTCTTATGATAAGGAGCCTTATAAGTTTCCCTAATTTTAAGAACCAACATAGGTCGAACAAAATTTATTTGTACCTCTTCTTCCATATACCACTTATTGAGTAAAATCTTTATAAAACTTTCGTTAAATTTTTCCAAAAATCGACTTTATTTGTTTAGTATCCATTCCAATGACCTTACAAAAAGATCTCAAAGAATCATTACTTCTCAATTCAAATTTATTTGAAGCAAAACTAGCAACAACTATTCCAACTTTATACTTCCTACACAACTTAACATTTTGTGCCATTCTCCCAATTATCCTAGCTCGCTTTTTTTCAGAACTTTTCAACACAGAACTAAAATCAAAACCTACTGAAACATTATTTTTCGCAGCCAATTTGCAAAGAACTTGATTTAATCCACTTCTCCTAATAAATAATGAATCTTTTCTATCATTTCTTTCTGGACTCAATAAAATACTTACTTTCTTATTCTCAACAGCCAATCTATTGATTTTCTCATCACCACCCAAAATAATAACTGGCCCTTTAGCTTTTTTAACCATATTATGAAAACTCTTAACAGGAGGTTCAATTATAGAAATCCTCTCAGTTTCTATACCGAGATGTTTTTCAAATCCTATATCCTGTTTAAAAACAAATTGTTTCATAATTAACACACAATAATTTTAATTTAAAAAACTAACTAAAATCACTCTAAAAACTTAACTGCATACATTAAGAAAATACCTATCAAAAAAACCAAAAAAATTAACGAAGACTTCCAGATGTCTTTCTCCTGTCTCAACTCAGGAATTAAATCCGAAGCAGCTATATAAATAAATCCTCCAGCTGCAAAAGGTAATAAAATTAAAGTGAATGTTTCAGCAACCCCAGACAGAAGATATCCTACAACTCCTCCTACAATAGCAGTAACTGCAGAAATAAAATTTAAAACAAGAGCCTTAACCTTACTAAATCCTCCGTGTAATAAAACTCCGAAATCTCCAATTTCTTGCGGAACTTCGTGTAAGATTATAGCAGTTGTTGAAACAATACCTACTTGAACATCTATCATAAAACTTACAGCTATAATTAATCCATCAATAAAATTATGAACTCCATCTCCAAAAATATTCATATAAGCAAAACTATGTACTTCGCAATGATCCTTGTGGCAATGTCTCCAATGAAGCACTTTCTCAATAAAAAAGAAGGCTATAAAACCTATCAATACAAATAAAAATACATTATCTCCAACTGAACTTTCAACAGCCTCTGGAATCAAATGTAGAAAAGCTCCACCCATTAAAGCACCTGCAGAAAGAGCAACTAACAATAATATTGATTTCTCTAGATCCTTTTTCTTCATTGCAAGAGTAAAAACTCCAACAAACGAAATTAAACTAACAAAAAGTGTAGCTCCCAAAATATATACAAGTTCATGCATTTTTTATATAATTTATAATCTCCCTTATTTTTATACCCTTACTAGTATCAATAACTAAAACATTGTGTTTTTTCTTTTTAACTTCCAATAAACAAACATCAAATATCTCTGCCTCAAGATTAGATTTTATTTTTGCTTTTAAATATCTTCTCTTTTTTAATCTTTTATTTAAAACCTCAATATCACATTTAGTAACAATGCAAAGATCAACAACTCTTTTTGGCAAATAATGACTCATATGAGAATCGATAATTAATCCTTCTGACTCCTTTATCTTTTTAATCAAAATTTTATTTAATTCTTTGGTATCAATTATATCACATTTATTTTCCTTATCATATCCACAACTTATTTTCTCTTTTTTTATTAATTTAGTAACATCTAAATAATCAAATTTCAAATGTCTGGCCAATTTTTTAGAAACCTCAGTTTTACCTGTTCCAACAGCACCAGTTACACAAATAGTTTTCATAAAGATAAAAAAGAAAAAACTTCTATTTAAAACTATCTTATATTATATTTTTAAAATATCTAATAACTTCAAGAATGATCCCGACTATCCCACTCTGATACCCTAATGGAGACCCTAATTCACTCCCTGTATCAATCCAATAATAATGGCCAGGTTGTAAAATATCATTAGTAACATTCAATCTATTAAAACTAAAATCTCCTTCAACAATGTTAATTTCATATAATCCAAAAGTCTCATCAAACTCAGGATATAATCCATTAAATGTTCCAGGAATAGAAACAGAAAATAAATTCCAGCCCATATCAATCAAACCATACTTATATTCTGAACCTAAACTAATTCCTTCAAAAGGATAAATAATATCCTCGCTAGAAACAGAATAAACATAATATGCCTTTAAAGGTTCCAAAACTTCAGAAACTCTTTCCCAACCTCTCTCACCATACGATAATACTAAATGAGGTTCTAATTCAGAAGAGGGTAAATTAGTTGATATATTAACAGAAATAACATTCCAACCTGATTTAATTATTATAGTTTGAGATATAATTTCTTGAGATATATGTTCACATTCACAACTAGAATTACAAAAATCTTCAGTAAGAGGATTTGTATCCTGACAACCAATATCACTCTCACACTCAGCACCGCAAATTTCAATGTTGCAACTATGTTCCAATGTACTATCTCCAATTGTACAAACTCCTGTCTGACAAACAGAATCAAACTCGGCAAGATAATCCCATGTAAAGTTCAATCCATCAGGAACACCATTACAACTAGCAATCTCATCAAAATCATTTCCAGAACAATCTTTCAAGGTCCCCTCACAAATCCCATTAGAACAAACATCATTTTCAGTACAAAGATCACTATCATCACAAGGAGCAACATTGTTATTATTTTGACAAACTCCATTAGAACAAACATCATCAGTACAAATATCATAATCAGTACACTGAGAATCCGAAGTACAGCCTGAGTTATCAACTTTAAAAAATTTGACAGCATCAGCACAAGTACCCTCACTTGGACCTGTAGAACCACTTATTACCCTAACAGAACCTTCATTACTAAAGTTATATTGACCAATCTGGTTCCATAAAGTTTCACTGACCCTATGATCTACATTCTCGACTAAATCGACACCATCAGCATGAGTAATTTCATAAGAAACATCATAAGGCCTTCCTGGAGAATTTGTCCATGAAACAAGGACATTATACAATCCGGGATATAAATTATCTGTACTCCACTCAAACCACAAACCTTCCTGAGATTCAGGAGTAGAATAGAGATAGTTATCACCATAATAAAGAGGATAATGTGTTGAAGATAACCAATTACCATTAGAATCAGTATTTATATCATCATTATCAATTATCACTTCTGTCTGAGTTTGTCCACAAAACTCAACTTGATAAACTCCCTCACAACAATAACCTATTTGATAATTAGTTCCATTACAATCACACCAACCAGTTATTAACTGATCATTAACACACTCTTGACAAACTTCGCAATCCTGTTCACAAGAATTACAATTTTCTACACCATTACAAATTCCATCTTCACAAAATGGAGTTTGACTTGTAGAACCAAAACTTATAGGAGCGCCATTACTTACTTCACCCTCCGAATCAATTACAAATAAATATAATTGTTCATCACCAAAAGAACCTTCCCAAACATTTGCAGTAATACTATTAACATTCCAGTCCATAGGAGTTGCAACACTAAGTTTTGTAGAACTCCAATAATCTTGAGAATTT
>JABHIB010000005.1 GCA_018671245.1 archaeon | reverse complement strand
TTCTTCTGAAGTTTCTTCACTAGTTTCTTCTTCTGAATCTTCTGTAGATTCTTCTGAAGTTTCTTCACTAGTTTCTTCTTCTGAATCTTCTGTAGATTCTTCTGAAGTTTCTTCACTAGTTTCTTCTTCTGAATCTTCTACTAACTCTTCTTTTTCTTCTTTAATATCTTCATTTTGAAAATTTTCTTCCATCATAATTACCTCCAAAGGTATAATATCCTCTCGCCATGTTTTATATTTATAAAGATTATTATACAAAAAGATAATATATTGAAGTGCATAAATAGAACTATTTCTTCTTTTTTATCTTTGAAACAAAGAATCCATCAGTATTATTATCTTGAGGCCATATCCTGATGACATTTTTTACACTCTTATCATATTTATTTTTTTCAAATTCTAGGATTGGTTTACTAGATTTTACTTTGATATCTATTTTCTGGACCTTAGCATCTTGATATTCATTTATCAAATAATTAACTATCCCTTCATTTTCTTCTGGTTCCATTGTACAAGTAGAATAAACTAGAGATCCTCCAGGCCTTAAATTTTGAAATGCTGTTTTTATTAACTGTCTTTGAGTTCCTGCTAGCTTCCTTGCACCATTTGGGTTCCATTCTTGTAATGTGTAGGGAGATTTTCTTAATGTGCCAGTTCCAGAACAAGGTGCATCTAATAATATTTTGTCGAATTGTAAGTCTTTGAAGAATCTTCCTTCCATGAGAGTCATAACTGTATTTGTTATTCCGCATCTTTGAATATTCGAGGATAAGGATTTTAATCTATTGAATTTGTAATCGTTTGCTATGAGTAGGCCTTCATTTTTCATTAATGCGGCCATTTGTGTAGTCTTTGATCCTGGTGCTGCTGCCATATCTAAAACAAACTCTCCAGCTTTTGGTTTTAAAACGGTTGGAGGAATCATTGAAGAAGCTTCTTGAATGTAAATATAACCTAACATGTATTCTTTTAAATTTCCTACTGCTATTTTCTTTGTATCTTTTATGAAGAATCCTTCTTTACACCATTTTATTGGCTCTAATTCAAAATTCTTTTCCATCCTTTTTTTGATTGGAGCAATGTTAGCTTTTAGTGTGTTTACTCTAAACGATTTCCTTACAGGTTTTGAACTATATTCTTTGAACAATTCGAAATCTGTTAATTTTGAATAACGCTCTATAAATTTTTCCTTAAATTCTAACTTTTGAATTCTCATGATTTTGTTTAAACTTCTTGGTTTTTATATCTTTTTATTGAAAGATTTAAATAGATTATTGGATTCATGATTATATGGATATAAGATTTAAGAGAGGTTACATAGTTTATAAAAATTCTAGATCTAATTTTGTTACTGTTACTCCACATTCTGGACCTGCGCTTGAAAATCCCACTTCTAGAGATGACAACTCTGAAACTGTTGGAAGTATCTGTTGGAAAAGATTTGGTGGAAAATTCGTCGTTTCAAACATGCCAAGAAACAGAGTTTTAGGAATCGATTTTAATAGAGATATCCCTTCTTTAAATGAAGCATTGAATGCATATCAACTCTTCAGTGAGAGGAGTGATGCCAATAAGATAAATGAATACAAGAAAAGATATGGATGGGTTGCTAAAGATGAAGGAGATTACTACGATAGATTGAGTATATATCAAAATTTCTGGGCAGATGTTGATGCTGGAGATCCCATAGTATTTCTACACAGGGCATTTCCAAGAGTTAAAGCAATACCTAGCATAATAGATGTTATCACATTCCAGAACGAGGGAGTTGATAAACTGAAAGTGGAAAAAATTGTTGCAGACCTTAATGAAGAGTATGCACCATTTATGAAAAAACTAGAAACAGATTATAAGAAAATGATTTTATTTGAAGAAAAAAGATTGATTTACAATACAATAAAAACGTTCAAAACTTTTGATATTAATAAACTCAGTGGAGAGATAAAGGAAGGAATAGAAAAAGATATCGAAAAAATAAAAGAGTATGCTGATGATAATTTTGTTAGACAATTAATGCGTGATTTTAATCCGAATACATTTCTAGATGCAGTGAATAGTGCTTTGAAAAATTCGCCTCCACCTATGATTACAACAGAACATGTTTTTAATGGATCTCTTGCTTTTGGTCCGAAAAGGAAATTATTCCCAACAAATAAAACAATTATAGAAGTCGAACCAAGCAGATTTATGAATTTCTGGTATCCAGAAGTTGTTGCAGATATTATTCAAAAATTATTAAGGAGAATTAACACTAACTGATCTATCTGCGCAAAAAATTAATTTTTCTCCTATTTTTATTGCAGGGATTATTTCTGCTGGAGATATTACTGCATATTCTAAATTATTTTGAGGTTTAAGCTCAATTTCATATGCTAACGGAGGATTTCCTTCCGAGAGGACTCTTAGCTCCCTTATTGTAAATAACCCATTATTTGCTAGTTCTACGTGTGTGATATTTATGAATCTTACAGAGAGTGAAATGTCTTCGCAATATACTTGTTCTGCTTGTGATAATTGTTTCTCAGAATAAGATTGAGATATATTTATTAGATAAGTTGACATAAATGCTGCCATCGCTACGACTGATCCAATTATAATTACCCATGAAATTAATGGTGATATTCCCCTTTTCATGTTTTGTTAATCTAATCTAGAATATATAAGTTTTATGTATGCGGGGACCGGGGTTCGAACCCGGGTCACAACGTTGGCAACGTCATATTCTACCACTAAACTATCCTCGCATTTATGAAACTTAGTGATGGCATAATTTAAATAATTTGCGATTTATCTAGATTGTATGAATTATTATGATCACATCGCAGAAGGATATAATGAATTGCATAAAGAAGAGCAAATTAAGAAAGTCAACCTAATAATTAAATTGCTTAATATTGACAGTGAAAGTGTTCTTGATGTAGGATGTGGCACAGCATTTTACTCAGAGTTATTTGTAGATTATACTGGAATTGATAATAGCAAAGGAATGATAGATTTGAGTAAAGCAAATGTTGTTCTTGGAGATGCTGCAGATTTACCTTTTGATGATAATAGTTTTGATTGTGTGATCAGTGTTACTGCTCTTCAGAATGTTAAAGATTATAAAGAAGCTATCTCTGAAATTAAAAGAATTGCTAAAAATAAAATCGCTATATCTATCTTGAAGAAATCAGAAAACCTCAAGAATATTAGAAACTTATTGTCTGATTTTGAAAGTTTTGAAGAAGATAAAGATATTATTTTTTATAAATTAGTCGAACATTCCGAATAGTCCGCCTGTCTTGGACTCTTCTTTAGACTCTTCCTTTACAGGTAGTTTTTCAGGATGTGCGAAATCTCCCTTGTTTGGTGTTAGAGGTTGATCGAACTCTATTCTTTTTGATCCTGTTTCAGTTGATTCTATTGCTTTGGCCCTGTATTCTTCAGCTGATTTTCTTGCTGCAGCCTTTGCTTGTTGTAATCCTCTCAGAATATCAGTCTTTGAAGATTCTTCTGATTTCATTGGTTCTGGATTATTTACTATAGGTTTTACTGAAAATGATTTTTCTTCTTTCTTTATTTTTGCTTGGTCTAGATCTCTTAGTATTCTTTTCTTTAGATCAGTTATATCTTCATTCTCTTTCTTTGTTTTTACTCTATTAGCATGTTTAGCAAACTTATCTTTTATTTTTGTTTTTTTGAAAGATAGTTTTTTCTTTTTTCTTTTCCCAGGTTTATCAGAATTTCTTAATGGTCCAATTTTGAGTTTTAATGTCACTACTGCTGCAACGAATAATATTAATAATATATACGTGGATGTTGTTGATGGGGAACTACCAGATGAATGTACTACTTCTCCTGTTACACCAACTAAGAAATCTTTAAATTTTATCATGAATCCTCTAGTATCATCAATTTTAGCTTCGAAAGTTTCGTTGGTATTTTCTACATAAACATTGTAATCTCCAGATCTAAGCTCTTTGTAAAGTTCTATTGCAATCATATCTCCAGGATTCAATCCTGTTCTTTTGTAAAGCGTGTCGATTTTTTCACCATTAGAGAATATATCTAGCCCAAAAAGTTCACGATATACAACATTACCTATATTAGTAACGGTTATTACTTGGTTATCTAGAGTTACATTAACTCCATAAACTTCTTTGATATTGAATACTTTTTCTGATTTTAAATCATTTGAAAATTTTGCCTTTATTTCCCAAGTTCCTGGTCTCGCAAACTCAGGTAAATTATAACTTATCAATTCATTTGTTGATCCTTCATTTCTGAAAACTCTTTTTCCGTTCGAATCGTATATTCTCAACTCTATATCTTCTGAAATTTCATCTCCAGCCTGATCATAAATTATTGGAGTTATTTTGATTTGATCCGAAGGCAAGAATTCTTCTCCCTCTATATTTATTTCTAATCTTGTGAATATTGGCTCTACATAGAACTTTAATATCTCTGAATCGGAATTTCCAAATTCATCCTGTATAGTTATCTCAAGATCATGATAGTAAGATTTTGCCATTCCAGAGACTGCTAAGTTGTATCTGAATTCATCACCTGAAAAGCTTGTTTTGTATTCCTCTCCATCAATAAGAATTTTTACTTGTCCCGAAGTTATCTCTTCTCCGCCAACTTTTTTTAGTGCTGTGCCTTTTATTTCCAAAACTTCCCCTGGAGATAGTTGAGTTTTTTCTAATTCTAAGTTAAGTATTAATCCTGACTCTACAGTTATTTCTGCAATGTTATCGAACTCTTTTAGAGTATTATCAAAAGAATCTTCTATAATCAATTCTACCTCGTAATTTCCATCAGGCATTGAATTTCCTTCCGAATCAAATGTAAAACTATTTGTTGAACTAAGTTCACCATCTAATATTAATGTAAAAGTTTTATAGAAAATATCTCCATTCTTGAAATATATTGTTGCTATTGCTTGATTTAGAGGATTATTATCGACAAAAACTGTTCCAGTTAGTGTAAATTCTGTACCCAATTGAACCTTCTCTTTATTTATTTCAAAGACCCCAGTATAATCCTCTGCAGATGCTAGAGGAAGAAGTACAAAAAGCAATAATAATATATCTCTCTTTTTCATATGTATTTTATATGAACTACACATATATAAATGTTTTCTTAGTTTCTCGAGGATGGCACTTTCTTAAAACAGTTCATTAGGTATAGTGCTGTTAGTTGAAATAATATAGATATAGATATGATTAGTATACTATAGTCTGAGATTAACTTAACAAAAGTTATAGGGAATATTGATGCTAATATTCCTGCCCCTAATGTTGCTGTACAAACTGGTGCCCCTACTCCACACACTTGAAGTGCTGAAAGTCCGACTGCTGTTGCTATTATACTTAGAACAGAATTCTTGTAGGTCCTTGCTAACTTTACCCTTTCTTTAATATTATAAGTTATACAAGTCATAGTTAGTGAAAACACGACCATAAATAGTATTGCGATGAGATTGTGAATTCCGTGAAATACTTTATTTGGAATTAAGAAGTAAGATAAAATTAAAGTTAATGTGAAAACAAGTTTACAGTATTTGCTTTTTAATATTCCGAATAAATGAATCATGATCTGGTATTTTATCTATTTTTATTTAAATGTTTCTCCGGAAAGACTAATAAAGTCTGAATTTCAAAATTAGAGATATGATTAAAAAAATAAATGCTCGTGATGAATTGAATAAAAAACTTACTTCTAATGAAAGAAAATTACTCGGTAAGGTTTTAAGAGAAAAAAGTATTAGTGTCCGTGAAAAGTTAGAAGATGGACATAGTGCATATAAAAAAGAATTAAAGAAAACATTACTTACTACAATTGTTGCAGCATTTGGTTTTTTATTAGCAATTTCTTGGAGAGAGGTTTTAGGGGAGTATATTTCACTGGTTACTTCATTGAGCCCTGTACAAGGCGGTCTGATAGAAGCAGGATTTATCACGATTATTGTAGTATTGGGTATTCTAATTTTTACAAGGATTTTATCCGAATAGAAAGGATTATAATATTTATCATATTCCTAATTTTATGAAATCAAACAAAAATTTAACAGGAATTGTATTTGCTAGCGCATTAACAGCAGCGTTATGTGGGTGTCAAAATGAACAAAAAGAAGTAATTAATTCCCCTTTTTCTCTTGATGAGAAAATCGCAGAAGTTGAACTTCCTAAATATAAGGGTGCGATGGGACTTGGTGCTGCAGACTTTGATGGAGATGGAGACATTGATATCATAGGAGTTACTAATTACGGAAAAGATAAGGGCATGGTTATGCTTTACTTGAACGATGATGGGGCTTATTCCTCCGCAGGATATATCGCAGAAGTTGAACTTCCTAAATATAAGGGTGCGATGGGACTTGGTGCTGCAGACTTTGATGGAGATGGAGACATTGATATCATAGGAGTTACTAATTACGGAAAAGATAAGGGCAGCGTTTTGATTTACAGAAATAATGGCCTTGGTAAATTCATTAAAGATTAGTTAGAATTTTTATTAAATTCGATTATTGTTCCCAAAATTCCTATTATAAATAGTATTGGTGCAACAATTAATGAAATTATGAAAAATGTTACATGGAGTGCTTCAAAAAAGAATTTAAAGTTTTGAAATGCTATAGCTAATCCATAAAATAAGTTGTGTAAAATTGTTCCTAAAAATGGTGCTATTGCAGAAATTCCAGAGATCATTAAAAATATTCTCAGGTTTCCTTTCTCTTTTTTTGCCTTTATAGTTAAAATAATTCCTAAGATTAAGAAAGTTAGTCCTAGTATTGCTAATATTAAGAAATATACTCTTGCTAGATCATATTTAAATGAAATTAGAAAATACGAGAATATTAGTACGAATATTATTATTTCCGAGTAAAATAATTTTTTGATTGATTTCATCTTTATTTTTTAGTAATTGTTATAGATTTATTTCCCTTTTTATAATTATGGAACAATATATACGCCTTTATAAACACTAAAATCTTGCATTTTGTATGTATAAAAAAATAAATCGATATTTTCAGGATAATAAATTACCTAAATTTAGAATTAAACAGTTAGAAGAGTTTGTTTTCAAACAGTTTGTTTCATCTTTTGATGAAATGACTACTTTCTCTAAAGATTTAAGAGAACAGTTAAATGAAAAATTTAGTTTATTCACACTCTCACTAATTGAAACTAAAAAAACTAAAGATACAATTAAATTTGTATTTAAAACTGAAGATAATAATTATATCGAATCAGTATTAATGCTTCATGATAAGAGGCGTACTGTATGTGTGTCTTCTCAGATATTTTGTACAATGGGCTGTAAGTTCTGTGCAACTGGGGCCAAACCTTTCAAAAGAAACTTAACAGTTGAGGAGATAGTGGAACAAGTATTATTCATTTCCCAATATTTGAAAAAGAAAGATGAACGAGTGTCCAATATAGTTTATATGGGGATGGGCGAACCATTTATGAATTATGATAATGTTATTGAATCTATAAAAATATTTAATAATCGTGATAAGTTTGATATTGGTGCTAGGCACATTGTGATTTCGACTTGTGGAATTATTCCAAGAATAAAAGAATTTATGAATTTAAATTTACAAGTCAGACTTGCAATCTCTTTACATGCTGCAAATGATGAATTGAGATCTTCGTTAATGCCGATAAATAAACAATATCCTTTGAAAAATCTGATTAAGGTTTGTGATCAATTTACAGAAAGAACTAATAAAAAAGTTAGTTATGAGTATGTATTGATTAGAGATGTTAATGATTCTGAAAAAGATGCAAAGGAATTAGTGCAATTATTGAAAGGGAAATTAGTTCATGTTAATCTAATTGTTTACAATCCTCATGATTTTGCTAAGTTTGGGAGACCTTCCCAATCTGTTGTTAGTAATTTTAAAAATGTTTTAGATAGAAATAGAATTGAATGTTCCATTAGACGTAGTATGGGTGATGAGATCTCTGGTGCTTGCGGACAATTAGCTGGGAAGAAATAATTATTTCTTTTTTAATTTTTTTAGAGAGAAGAGAAGAATCTTCCAGTGTTGAATGATATGTATTAGAATAAGAATTAAAAAGATTGGTTGAATAATTTTTGTGAAAGGTAGAGTGATAAATTTCGATAAAACCATTAATATGAATGTTAAGATTAATAGCCAATCTACAATTAATATGTTTCTTTTCATGATATGAAATTAATCTAGATGTATATAAATCTTTTCCTAAGAACTTTCAAAATTGTATTAGAAAATTTATTAAATGAGCATATTCATAAATCAATTATGCATAAACATACATTAAAATTATTGAATGTCAGTAAGGAAGTCATTCAAGATTGTTGTTTACCTAATGGTGCAATAGTGGCTGCAAATTCTACCAAATCTTATTTTCCAAAAGAAGCAAAACATTACAAATTTGTGTGGCCGAGAGATGCAATGTATGCATGTATCGCAGCAGATATATTGGAATTGAAAATTCATGAAAAATTTTTCAACTGGTGCATGAATGCAGAAGGTTGGAAAAGAACTGGATTATTTTATGAAAAATATTATATTAATGGGAAGAAGGCCTTGCACCATTTTCAACCAGATCAAACTGGAAGTGTTTTGATTGCAGTTTATGAACATTATAAAGATGAAAAGGCTGAATCAAAAAAATTTGAAGAACTTATTACAAATTCTGCAAACGGTTTGTGTAAAATTTGGGAGAAAGATCATTTCAAGTTAATTACTCAAGATTTATGGGAGGAAAGATTGTGTTTCCCAGATTTACAAGATAATTTTACATACTCCCTAGCTATTTGTGCAAAGGGATTAGACTGTGCTAATAGATTGATCCCGAATAAAAAATGGGAAAATGCATCAAAAGAAATGGAGAGAGTATTATTAAAAAACTTTAAAGATAATTTTTATCGATCTTTTGGAAAAATAGATGATAAACGAATTGATGCATCTTTATTAGGATTAGTATGGCCTGCAAAATTAGTTTCTGCTAAAGATAAAAGAATAAAGAAAACTGTAAAAATGATTGAAGACAAAATTGTTAAAAATTTTGGAGTTTATAGATATGAAAATGATGAGTATGACGGGTGGATGTATAAAAAAAATATACATCGTAAGAAGGGTGCAGGATACTGGCCGTTATTAAATTTATGGATGGCTATTTATTATGGGGAATCAGGCAACAAAAATAAGGCATTGAAATTTTATAATAAAGTCCTGGACGATATGAAAGGTAAATACATTCCAGAACAAGTTTTTAATAACAAAATTCAAAGTTCGGTATCTCCACTTTGCTGGTCACATTCTATGTTTGTTATCGCATCTAAGAAGTTAGAGTTGATTTGAAATACCCTAACACTTATTAACACTCAGATAATTTATTCTTTATGCCATCACAAAAAGAAGTTAATAAATTTATAAAATCTCAAAAGAGTATTCAATTCTATAAGAAAGTTCAGAAAGCATTAAGTGATGTTTTATTGAAAATGTCAAATGAGGATTATAAAAAAATAACTAAGAATTTAATTTTGATGATCTTGCACGAAGGTGCCTTGGGTCAAGTTATGCATTTTCCACCCATAAAATCAAAATTTAAGATTCTCCAAATTACTTTTCCCAAAAAGATTCCAATCGATGTTTTAAGATTTGTCCTTGCTCACGAATTGGGACATGTAAAACAAAATAGAAACTGGGAAGAAGAGGATGACATGAGGTTAGAAGAAAATGCAGATAAAACTGCAGAAGAATGGGGTTTTCCAAAAACAAAAAAAATCTCTAGATGGATTAAAGATCATGAGGCATAAATTCAATAATTAGAAACTCATTTCTTTTGGAACTTCAAATTATATTAGATATAATGAAGGTTATGTGCCTTGAACTGAACAGAGTTAAATAGAACCAAATTGTGATCAGATTACCATCTAAGATTTTGCTGCGAAGTTTTTTAATTTAGAAGATTATTTTCTTCCATAAATAAATTTTTTGCAACCTTATATTCCTTAATTGATTTCCCTTCGTAACTTAATTTTAATTTTTCAAAAGATTTTTTTAATTTTTCATTTTCTTGAAGAAGTTTAATTAATTGTTTGTATTTATGTATTCTTTTATGATTAAAGGGAACTATATGTAATTCTATTAGAATTTTATAATCTCTATTTTTACAAAAACCCTCCTCTTCAATTATTGGACCTTTTGAAAAATTTATTGTGCTTAATTTATCTTGAGTAATCTCAACATCCTCAGTTTGAATTAGAATGTCCATTTCAGGTTTCCCTTTCATAGGAATTGCGAGAGATCCGATTAATTCAATTTTAGCACCTGGTATTAAACTACTTATTTTAATTCTAATTTGTTCAAATAAATCTGATAATTCTCGAGTTGGTTCAATAATTGAAACAATATTTTCATCAAAAATCATATAAAGAAAAAAGTTATGAATCTATATAAAGTTTTAGTTAAAAGATTATGAAATATATTAATTGTGTGAACTCGCTTTAGGTTGAAAAATCAAAAAGTTTTTAATAACTCAAACATAATTGAAGTTTATATGAAAAAGGTGTTAATTACAGGTGCAAGTAGTGGTCTGGGATTAGAAATCGGTAAATTGTGTGAAAAAAAGAAATTTCAGGTGATTAATTTATCAAGAAATAAATCTCCCTTCCAAGATATTATCGTTGATTTATCTGACAATGAAAGTATTTCAAAAACAGTTGAATTTGTAAAAAAGAATCACCCAGATTTTGATATATTAATTTTGAATTCAGGGATTATGCCATTAGAAAAAGTTGGACAAATTGAATTTGATATAGATAATTTATTCAAAATAAACATCGTTGGAACCATCAAGTTAGTGAACGAATTATTTACTTTAATTAAGAAGAATAAAACAGATTTAGTTTTTGTAGGTTCTACTGCTTCATTAAAAGGGTCTGACAAACATTCAACATATTGTGCTAGCAAACATGCAGTGGAAGGATTTATTAGATCATTACAAGTTGAATTAAAAAATGAACCCATTAGAGTGATAGGATTTCATCCTGGTGGTTTTAATTCAAATCTCAGAGAAGGCATAATTAAAGAAGGATATATGGAATCCAAAGATTTGGCAACATTAATGATGGACATTTTAGATTTACCTAAAACCATGGAAGTTTCTGAAATTGTAATTAATCGTAAAAAGACATAAAATACTTCTTTAAAGGTTGTTTTTATCCGCCGTAACTTCTATAACTGTCCCATTCCAGATTTGAACAGTTCTTAAAACTTTTTCAAGGTTTATCTATCATCCAATATTTAAAATGAGGCTTATGCCACCAAGAATGAAATTTTAAATTTATTCTTCCTGAAAATGAGATTTCCATCAGATGATTATCAAAAACAGTTCTTAAAAAAGATTCCCTTGGTTCTGGAAGGTTTTCATCATAGGGATCAACACCATGACTTAATATAATCATTTTTCCAGTTTTTTCAATCCTATCATACGCCAAACTAAATCCTTTATTATAATTTTTTAATGGAAAATGGAATACTTTATCAGAATCAATAATTATGTGTAGTCCTGAATCATCTTTTTGAAAATCAAGAGTTTTGCCTTCTAAATCATCTTTTACCTTGGTAAGCCCGTAGTTACTATATTTTCCATCTTCTCTAATTCCTCCACAGTCCCTAATATAAATAGAGGAAGCATCATACCAATCTAAACAATTTCTTAAATTTACAAAATCAAATTTCTTTGACATCCAATATTGTTCCATAAAAATTAGAATGAAGAAAAGTATATATATATATTGTTTGATTATTGGATTCCTAAATAGTATTGCAGAAATAATTCTAAAATAGAAATCCATTATATTAAGAAAAAAATTAATAGAAATTTCAGTTAACTTTAAATATAAATTAAAAGATAAATTAGATATGAAAAAAGACTTAGATACACTTAGGCACAGTGCAAGTCATGTTCTTGCTCAAGCAGTACAAGAATTATTTCCTAAAGTTAAACTAGGTATTGGCCCTTCAATTGAGAACGGATTCTATTATGATTTTGACAAAAAAGAAGGTTTTACTCCTGAAGATTTGAAAAGTATAGAAGCTAAATGTAAAGAACTTATTAAAAAAGATATTAAAATTGTTAAAAAAGAAGTTTCTAGAGCAGAGGCTAAGAAAATTCTAAAAAATGAACCTTTGAAATTAGAATTATTGGAGGATTTAAAGGGAGAAATCACATTCTATGAACAAGAGAAATTTATTGACCTTTGTGCAGGACCTCATGTTGAATCAACTAAAGAAATTAAAGCTTTCAAAATTCTAAGTACTGCAGGAGCTTATTGGAAAGGAGATTCTAATAATGAAATGCTTCAAAGAATTTATGGTACTGCCTTCTATGATAAAAAAGAGATGAGAAAATATTTATTTATGTTAGAAGAAGCTAAGAAAAGAGATCATAAAAAAATAGGAGAAAAATTAAATTTATTTTCTTTCCATGAAGAAGGTCCAGGTTTTCCTTTCTTTCATCCGAATGGAATGGTAATATATAATGCACTTACAGATTATTGGAAAGAAGTCCATAAAAAACATGATTATAAGGAAATTAAAACTCCAATTATTTTGAATAAGGAGTTGTGGTTAAAATCTGGACATTGGGATAATTACAAAGAAAATATGTATTTTACTAAAATTGATAAAAAGGATTATGCAGTAAAACCAATGAATTGCCCTGGTGGAATTTTAGTTTACAAAGATAGATTACATAGCTATAGAGATTTACCATTAAAACTTGCTGAATTAGGATTAGTCCATAGGCATGAATTATCTGGAGTACTTAATGGATTATTTAGGGTTAGAAACTTTACGCAAGATGATGCCCATGTTTATTGTACTGAAAAACAGTTAGAAGAAGAAATAATTAAGATAATTAATTTGGCAGATGAGATTTACAAAACATTTGGATTGACTTACGAATTAGAACTTTCTACTAAACCAGAAAAATCAATTGGTACTCAAGAAATGTGGAACAGTGCAGAAAATTCATTAAAGAATGCATTAGAGACATTAAAATTAAAATATCAATTGAATGAAGGAGATGGCGCATTCTATGGTCCGAAAATTGATTTTCATATAAAGGATTCTATTGGAAGATCTTGGCAATGTGGGACTATTCAAGTAGATTTTTCTATGCCTGAAAAATTTGATTTAGAATATACTGGAGAAGATAATAAAAAACATAGGCCAGTTATGGTTCATCGTGCTTTATTAGGTAGCTTAGAAAGATTCTTTGGTATACTTATTGAACATTATGCTGGGAAATTCCCATTATGGTTATCGCCAGTACAAGTGAAGATAATGAATGTTAATGATGAAGTGTTGGACTACTCTAATAAAATAAAAGAAGAATTAGAAAAAAATGATATTAGGGTTGAAATAGATGATAGAAATGAATCAATTTCTAAAAAAGTTAGAGATGCTCAAAATCAAAAAATAAATTATATGATTACAATTGGCGAGAAAGAAGTTGAAGCCAAAAAATTAGCTATAAGAACAAGAGATGGAAAGATAGAATTCGGAGTTTCTATAGATAAATTTGTTAAAGATTTGAAGAAAGAGATTGAAGAAAAAAAGTAAGATTATTATTCCATATTTTTGATGACTTTGCCATCTTTTAAATAAATGATTCTATCCACATATTTTTTATGGAAATTTTCATGAGTTACCATGATTATTGTTTGTCCATACTTTTTATTTAATTCCCTGAATAGTTCAAGGATTTGTATAGAAGATTTGGTATCTAAATTTGCAGTAGCTTCATCTGCAAAAAGAATCTTTGGTTTATTAACAAGTGCCCTAGCTATAGCTACTCTCTGTTGTTGACCTCCAGATAATTCTTTTTGAAAATGGTCCATCCTGTCTCCCAAACCTACTTTTTCTAAAACTTCCTTAGCAGCAGCTATACATTCTTGTTTACTCTTGCCCATCATTAAAACTGGAAGATATACATTCTCTAGTGCAGTTAATTCTTCAAGAATTGCATATTCTTGGAATACATAACCTAATTTATTTAATCTGAAAAGAGTTTTTTCTTTTTCCGATAAATCCAAAACATTAATATTATCAATTATGATGTCTCCAGAAGTAGGACTATCTAATAATCCAACTTGGTGTAAAAATGTAGATTTTCCAGAACCGCTAGCCCCCATTAATGCTACAAACTCACCTTTTTCTATATTTATTGATATGTCATTTAATGCCTTTACCTTTATTGCACCCATATCATAAATTTTCTTTAAATTTTTTATCTCGATCATTTTATTTTATCCCCATATTGAATCCAGTATACTTTGTCTAGCAGTTTGCCAAGATGGAAGGAATCCTCCGATAAGCGATATTAATAATAAACTTATTGAACTTTTGGCTAAAAGTGGGAATGTGATGATTGGTGAAACTTCTCCCATAGGGAATGGAATTGGATTTTGAGTGAAAATATTTGTTAATCCCCATATGAGGAGTAACCCAAAAAATATCCCTGCAATACAATAAAATAATGCCTGAAAGATATAAGAAAAAATAATGACTTCTTGATCAATTCCAATGGCCTTCAAAATGCCGATTTGTTTCCGTTTATTAACAGTATTAATGTATATTATTACTAAAATTATCACTGCTGCAATAATTAAACTTACTAAAGTAGTTATCATAGTAAGAAGATTGAATGTTCCAGCAATTGTACCTATGATGCCGCCAATTTTCTCTTGCCAGGTTTTCATATCCTCGCTTATTCCGAGTTCGGCAAAATCTTTACGAAATTTATCTTCTGTACCAATCGTAGAAAGTTTAACTAAAATTAAAGAAGCTTTATTATCAATTCCGAGTACAGATTCCATCTCTTTTTCACTAATAAATGCTAAACTATCTGTCCCCATCTGAGATAGTGTAACTAATCCTTTTCCATGTTCAGTAGTATACTGAAAAATTGCAAAAGGTATTACAGATATTCCTCCGGCACCAAGAGCCATCAAAAACATTAATGGATTAAATTTTTCCCAATTCATTTTTTTATAATTCCTTACTATAAGAACTGATAAAAAACAGAAGTACTATTTAAATCTTTTTTAGTACTTCTATAATTTTGGTGAAAATATCTGTACACCTAGATGAAATCTGCCTTAAAATAGTTTATTGGTAAGAGTTATATGGACTTTTCAGTTAACTTTAAATATAAATTAAGAAGAAAGATTAGAGTAAAATGTTAAAAAAACTAAAAAACACTATTGAAAAAGTCAAAGAATGTGAAGATTTTGCTAATTGGAAATCTGAACATCAAGAAGGATATTTAGTCAGTGCATTTTATAATAATAAAATAGGTGAGTGGCAAACCCATTATTATGATCCTGCTAATGATGTGATGGCAGTATTTAATATTGAAAATGATGTTATTTCTATAGATAGTGATGAAATTTTTAGAAAAGAAAAAACTAAAATTAATGAACTTCGTCTTGAAGATATTAAAATAGAGAGTGTTGATGAATTAATTAAAAAGTTAGTTGATGAAAAATATAACAGTGAAGAAGAAGCTAATAAAATTATCATCATACAACAAAAAGAATTTCCAGTCTGGAATGTAACTTATGTTACTAAAGCACTGAATGTTCTTAATGTTAGAATCAATGCAATAACTGGTGAGATTATTGAAGAACATTTTGAAAGTATTATGAATTTTAAAAAATAAGAAAGATATTTAAAGGATAATTCTTAAATTTAAGTTAATGTTAAATTTGACAATATGGATCATAGTTTTTATAGCAAGCTTGGTCGCTTTGATTAAAGCTTCAGATTATTTTACTGATGCTGCAGAGAAAATTGGTTTGTTTCTCAAAATGCCTGCATTCATTGTAGGAGTTACAATTGTCGCCATAGGTACTTCTCTTCCAGAATTAGTTTCTTCTATTTTTGCAGTTTTGCGAAACTCTTCCGAAATCGTTGTAGGAAATGTTATTGGATCAAATATAGCAAATATATTCTTGGTTCTGGGTGTTGCTGCAATCTTAGGGAAAAAATTGAAAGTTGAGTATAGGTTGAGTAATGTTGACCTTCCAATGTTATTTGGGGCAACCGTATTGTTCAGTATATCTATATGGGATGGATTATTTACAATTGGAGAAGCAATACTTTCTTTATGTTTATTGGGAGTTTATATCACATATACTGTTTCAACTAAAAAACCGGATAAAGAGATTAAAAAAGAAATTAAGAAGAGAAATAAAGTTAAAAAGCCAAAAGGATTGGATAAAAAAGTTTGGTTTAGTCTTGGAATAAGCTCTATTTTTATTATGTTGGGTGCAAAGTATTGTATCGAATCGGTTATTCAACTATCTTCTATGTTAAATATAGCTAAAGAGATAATTGCAGTTAGTGCGGTTGCATTGGGAACTTCATTACCTGAATTATTTGTATCATTTACTGCAGCTAAAAAGGGTAACCCTGAAATGGCAATCGGTAATGTTCTTGGTTCGAATATCTTTAATACATTAGCAGTAATGGGAATCCCTACTTTTCTCGGAACTTTAATCATTCCTCGTTCAATCTTAACATTTTCTCTTCCTGTGATGATTTTAGCAACTCTAACATATTTCTTTACAACCCAAGATAGAGAAGTTACAAGGTGGGAAGGATTTATGTTAATAATATTGTATGTCCTATTTATTGGTAAACTTACCTCTTTAATTTAGAATTCGATAATTTTTCTTTTAGCCTTAAAACCTGAAATTATTTTTACTTTTCTTTTAAAATGTTTTGTTAGGAATTTTTCAAGCTCTGAATTTGCCTTGCCTTTCTCTGGAGATGATTTGACTGAAACTCTGTAGGCGTCAAAATCTTTATCAAATTTTATAGAATTCTCATTTGCATTAGTTCTTACAATTATTTTTGTTCTTTCCACCTTTCAATTGCCTCTTCTTCAATGAAATGCATCTTTCCAGGAATTATCAAACAGTGTAACTTTTGTTTGAATGTGGATTTTGCTAGATCTTTTAACTTTGCAACTTTAATCTCTTTATTCTTGCTTCCCATTCTTGCACACCCTATTGAGATTAATTCCGGATCTATACCTTTATCTATTAAGTATCTTGCAGCTTCTGGGATCTCCAGATATTTGTCATTTTTTGGATCTAAATCTAGTAAAAATAATGTATGATATCCTAATTTGTAATTATCATTGAATACTCTTATTGGAACTTCTACATTTTGGTATCCGAATGGTATAGAAGTTATCTTTCCGAATTCATAAGAAAATAGACCAACATCACCTATAGCATTAAAAATTGAGGAGTTGTGTATAACTTCTACATCGATTCCTTTTTCTTCTGCTTCTAATAGGATCCCTATATGAGTTGTTGCAACTAGAACGTCACCCACAATTAGCACAGCGATATTCTGTTCTTTTGATTCTTCTAGAATGTCTGAGATTCCATTCTCTATCATGTTTCTATCTGCTAAGATTATTTCTTTCCCATAGAACTTTTCAAGATCTTGAATTGAACAGTCTAGGACAGATGTATAATTTTCTAAATATACCTTATCTGCTTTTTTGATTAGCTCTAACCCTTTTACAGATATGTCTTTTTCATCATTCAATCCTATTCCAATCATATATAGTGCCATAAAGAAATTCTGAAAAATGTATTTTTAAGGGTTTTGGTAACTATTTCTTTAGAAATATTGAGAATATTGCCCCTGCTGAAATTGAAAGTAGGAGAGTTTGTGGGATGTTGATTACCATTATCAGAGATGTAATCAAAAATAGTATTGAACTTGTTAAGATTAGATTCTTTTTTGAGTGAATTAGTGTTCCGTGAGGTAATCCAAATAAAAATATGAATAGGGCAAGATTTGCATTTAAACTTGAAAACATTGCCAAGCCAAGATATAAATATATATTTTTTATGAATAGTGTTAGAACTGCGCCCACTAAAACTCCAGATAGCATCCAATTTAGGTTACAAAGATATAACAGATATATTGTGATAATGAATAACATAGTCTTTGAGAAGATTATGAAATATTTTTTCCCAGACTTTAGTTCCTCTTTTGTAAACTTAGCAATTATAACTCCTGCAAACAGTCCTAGTAACGCTAATAGTGATATTAAGATCATAATCTAAATTAGATTAAAGAATTTAAAAAGATATTGGTGAGATTAGTTGTACATATTGTATAGATTTATTTGGACCATCTCTTTTACTTCGTTCAATAGTTCATGTTCATTCTCTACATAAGATTCTATTTCTTCAGGCATACTTTGAAGGTTATCAGGACAAACTCCTATAAATCTATTTAGTTCTCTCTTTAATCTACAAAGTTCTTCTAGAGAGTGTTCATGCAACCTACCAACTTCTTCTGGAATTTTTGTTGGGTTCTCTACCATATAATCTATCAGGTCTTTTTCCATCTTATCTGATAATAAAAAACGCCGAGACTGGGATTTGAACCCAGACGCCCATAGAGGGCCCGGATTAGCAGTCCGGTGCAATACCAGGTTATGCGATCTCGGCATAATTGAGGATAACTAAACCTGTTTTTAAAGATTTCTAATTTAGAAACTTTTAAATATGAACAATTTCAGATTGTATATATGAAGCTGCATAAATTAAAGAGGCATAAACGTTTAGAAATTTTCTTAGAGTTCTTAATCTTTGGAGTTATTATGGGAGTTGCAGAAGATTTACTTGCAGTAGTTTTAGCTACAGATGCTCAGATAACTTGGAAAGTTATTTGGATAGTTATTGCAGTTACAATTCCTTTTGCAATAATTGGTGAACTAATCGTCGATAATAAAGGTCCTTTCAAAAAGTTAAGTAAAAAACTAGTTAGGCGGTAAAACATAACATTTAAAAAAGAATTCTTTCTCAATCTTATTAGCGAGATGGAGCAGTTAGGAGTGCTCGTCGGGCTCATAACCCGGAGGTCGTAGGTTCAAATCCTTCTCTCGCTATTCATTTTTCTTAATAAAAAGGCTTAAAAACGTACATTTTTCTTTATAATTTATGACAACAGTATTAGGTATTGATGAAGCAGGGAGAGGTCCAGTAATTGGGCCATTAGTAATAGCAGGAGTTCTAATCAACACTGGAGAAGAAGAGAGACTTGTTAAAATGGGAGTTAAAGATTCCAAACTTGTTCCTCCAAGAAATAGAGAGAGATTATTTGATATGATTATTGATGTTGCCAAAAGCACTAGGATAATCACTATTGAACCAGATGAAATAGATAAGGCTGTAGAATCTAAGGAGATGAATCTTAATTGGTTAGAAGCTAAGAAAAGCGCTGATATGATAAACGAGTTTAATCCGGATATTGTAATACTTGATTCACCACATCCTGTTCCTGAAAAATATGGAGATTATGTTAGAGAACTTTTGAATAATAAAGATGTTAAAATTATTTCCGAGAATAAGGCTGATTTGAATTACCCTGTTGTGGGTGCAGGTTCTATATTAGCAAAAGTTGTTAGAGAAAGAGAGATGGAAAAAATTAAAATTAAATATGGTGCTGTAGGTCCAGGTTATCCTGCGAATCCTATTACTAAAAAGTTTGTTGAAGAAAACTTCGAAAAACATCCAGAGATATTTAGAAAAAGCTGGGCTACATTTAAAAATCAAGTGAAGAAAAAAGAACAGAGTGCTCTTGATGATTTTAAATAAAATTATTTATAAATTGTTTCTTCTCTTCTAGGTCCTGTTGAGACCATTTTTATTTCTGTTTTAATATGATCTTCTATTAATTCTATAAAAGATTTTACTCCAGATGGTAATTCAGAATATGTCTTCGCCCTCTTTATTTCTTCTCCTGAGAAACCTTCCATTTCCCTTAACACAGGTCTACACTCAAATGCTTGGCTTGCTTCTGAAGGAAACCATCCAATCTTCCCATTTGTTGGATGTTCGTAAGCTGTACAAACTTTTATTTTTTCCATATCTGCCAAAACATCTAATTTTGTAATAGCTAAGGATTTGTAGCCATTTAATGCACTCCCGGAATTTAGTTGTACTAAATCTAACCAACCCACTCTTCTAGGCCTTCCAGTTGTAGTTCCATATTCATTTCCCTTCTCTCTTATTATCTCTGCAAATCCTTCATCCATTTCTGCAGGAAATGGCCCTGGACCGACTTTTGTAGTGTATGCCTTAGTTACTCCAACAACATCCATCTCTTGAATAGGAAGTCCTACGCAAGGAAAAACTGCTGATGCTAAAACATTTGAACTTGTGCAGTAAGGATATGTTCCAAAATCATTATCTAATCCTATTCCTTGTGCACCTTCAAAAAGAACATTCCTATTATAATTTAAATAAAGATTGACTAGAGATGAAACATCTGAATTATGTTCCTTTAGTTTGTTCCCAAACTCCAAATATTCTTCCAAAACTTCTGATTCCTTTAGACCGGTCTCATATCCATATAATCCAAGAAGTTTTCTTTTTATTCCTAGATTATTTTTTATTTTTCCTTCTAGTGAGTCTTTGTCAAGTAGATCATGAAATCTTATTCCTGATCTATTTTTTCTATCTTCATAACACGGGCCGATACCTCGACTAGTTGTACCGATTTTTAATTTATTTTTTCCTACACTCTCTTCTTCCCTAGCTTTTTCCCTTGCTATGTCTAGTTCTATATGCCATGGCATAATTATTTGAGTTCTTGGATCTATATGCAAATCTAGATCTAAGCCTGTTTTTTTCACACTCTCTATTTCCCCAATCAAGACTTTTGGATTTAGAACAACCCCTTGAGCTATCGCTACAGGATTATTATATAAAACTCCAGAAGGCATCAAATGAAACTTGTACTCCTCTTCCCCAACTTTTATTGTATGTCCGGCATTATTTCCGCCTTGAAATCTGACTGTTAATTCATTATTTTTTGCTAGAATATCTGTAACTTTGCCTTTTCCTTCATCTCCCCATTGGGCTCCGACAACTATTGTTCCAGTCATGATTAAGAGACTTTAATTTTACTTATATACTTTTATGTTTACAAATATAGCATGATGGCAAGCTTTATAATCTCATATTTTGTTTCAATTTTATGGACAGAGTTCAAAAGTTGTTAAGTAATTATGGTTATTGTAGCAGAAGGAAGGCAGAAACCCTAATAATCGAAGGAAGAGTAGAAGTAAATGGGAAACCTATTAGTATAGGTGATAAAGCTAGTAAATCTGATGAAATAACTGTTGATGGTAAAAATGTCATTAAAGAAAATAAAGTTTATCTGATGTTGAATAAACCTGCCAAATATGTTACTGCTCTAAAAGATGATTATCATAAACCTGTTATTGAACTGATTAGAATTAAAGAGAGAGTTTTCCCAATAGGGCGACTTGATTATAACACCACAGGATTACTTCTTTTTACAAATGATGGAGATTTTGCAAACAAATTAATGCACCCTAGATATGAAATAAAGAAAACATATTTAGTTAGAATAAACAAACCTATAAGAGGTTCTGAGATTAGAAGACTTGAAATGGGAATTAAATTAGAAGATGGAAAAACTTCCCCTGCTAAAGTTAAGAAATTGGAAGACTGTGTGTTTGAGATTACTATTCACGAAGGTAAAAATAGAGTTATTAGAAGAATGCTCGAAGTATTGTCTTTGAAAACTAGAAGTTTGAAAAGAATAAAGATGGGTAGTCTGAGTCTTGGTACCTTGAAAGAAGGTGGATTCAGAAAGTTGACTAAGAAAGAAGTTGATAGTTTTTTATAAAATTATATTTATGAGTACAGATATGTTTATTAATAAAATCTGATTCTTAAAGTTAATATGACATATGATGTAATTATTGTTGGTGCTGGACCCGCAGGTTTGTTTGCTGCAAAAATTCTTTCTAAGAAAAAACTTAAAACTTTGATTATTGATGAGAGGAGTATCCCTGGAGGAGCAGGAGCATTAACTGATGGTAAACTAATTTTTGACAATAGGATAGGTATGGAGCTAGATGAACTTAGTATTGATGAAGAAAAAGCAAACAGCATAATCCATTACATAGAGAATTATTTTCTAAAACTTGGAGTCCCTCCAGAAGTTTCTGGGATAGATGCAGTCAGAGGAGAAAAAATAAGAAAAAGGGCTGCAAAATATGGATTAAATTTTATTCTTAGTAAATCAAGACATATGGGTACAGATAATGCTCATAAAATTATGAAAAAATTTAAAGAAGAGTTAGGGCTGCGAGGTGTTGATTTCCTTATGAATACTCGTGTTGAAAAAGTTAATAATGAAAAAAAAGGTTTTGTTGTCAGCACAAACCATAAGAAAAAATTTGACTCAAAATATCTTTTAGTGTGTCCTGGACGAGGAGGATCCCATTGGTGGAGAAAACAAGCAGATAAACTTGGAATAAAGTATAAACACGGGCCTATTCAGATGGGAGTTAGAGTAGAACTGCCTGTTGAAACATTGAAACCTATTACAGATGTTTCATATGATGCCAAATTTTTATTCAAAAGTTTGAGCCACAATGATGGTGTTCGAACTTTTTGTGTGTGTCCAGGAGGATTTGTAACACTTGAACCTCCTCAAAATGGGATACCCTATAGAGGAAAAATGCTTCAACCAGTTAATGGTCATGCACTTTCAAAAATGAAGAGCAAAAATACAAATTTTGCAATCTTAGTGACCCTGCCATTAACTAAACCTGAAAGTGATCCCAAGGAGTATATTATACGATCTGTTATTAATACTTATGAGAATGGTGGAGGAAAACCTATTGCTCAAAGGTGGGGAGATTTGATAAGAGGTTCTAGATCTAAAAAAGAAACTTTTGATAGTGTTGCAAGAGGATATGATAGAGTTAAATCAACAATGAATACAGAGTTTACTCCTGGAGACATCAGCATAGCATATCCTGAAAGATTTTATTCTGCCATAAAAGAAATGATAATTCAATTGGATAAGATAATACCTGGAGTGGCTCATCCTTCAACTATTTTATATATTCCAGAAGTAAAACTTTGTGATACTGTATACCTGACACTAAAAGACACTAATGAGACTAGTGTTAATAATTTATTTGTTGCAGGAGATGGTGCAGGTAAATCTAGAGGAATAGTTGGTGCAGGAGTTGCAGGAATATTAGCAGCAGAAGGAATAATTAAAAAAGAATTGAATGATTAAGACAATTATTCGTCTAATTGAACGATTTGGAATTTTTTGTTCTTTTTAACACTCTTTAATTCGAACTTTTTAATTCCATTTTCTTCAGCATACTTTTTAGCAGAGTCTTCACTCTTGAAAGTCTTTGGACCTTTTTTTCTCTTAGCCCCAGTTAATCTTGCTCTGTGTTGTGTGTGAGTTCCAAGCCTTAACTTCTTCTTTGCTCTAGTATGTATCTTTTTCATCGTATTTTCAAACAATTTATATCATTTATAAACTTAACTAATTCTGAGATTAGAAAACCTTTAAAAAAGAAAGAACATTACAAAAAGTATTTAAGTTAGATTTCAATAAAGAGGGTGATAATGACAACTGTACTAAAGCTTACAACTAATGGTTTTAAATCGTTTGCTAATAAAACTGAACTAGATTTCGGAAATAATTTTAATTGTATTCTTGGTCCTAATGGATCTGGTAAATCGAATGTTATGGATGCATTATGTTTTGTTTTAGGTAAAAGTTCTGCAAAAGGTTTACGTGCCGAGAAATCTGCAAACTTAATATATAATGGTGGTAAAACTGGGAAGGCAGCAAAAGAAGCAGAAGTTAGTATATGGTTCAGTAATGACGATAATGAATTTCCAATAGATTCTAAAGAAGTTAAGATAAGTAGAATTCTGAAGAAAAAAGGTAATTCTATATACAAAATTAATGATAAGACTCATACAAGACAACAAATTGTGGATGTATTGCGTAGTGCAAATATTGATCCTGATGGACATAGTATCGTCTTGCAAGGAGATATAGTTCGATTCATGGAAATGAGACCTATAGATAGGCGAGAACTTATTGAAGAGGTTGCAGGAATCTCAGTCTTCGAAGATAAAAAGAAAAAGGCTATGGGAGAACTTGAGAGAGTTCAAGAAAGGTTAAATCAAATAAATATAATATTAACTGAAAGAGAGACTAATCTTAGAGAGCTTAGAAAAGATAGAGATCAGGCTAAAAAATTCTTAGATGTCAAAAAGAAATTCAAAGACAGTAAGGCTACTTTCTTACATATGAAAATAAAACAAAAAGAGAGTAAAAGAGAAGAAATTGATAAATTAATAACAAAATATGATTCACAACTTGAAAAGATTAGAGATAAGATTGGAGAACTTAAGGAAGGAATCGAGTCTAAAAATAATGAAATAAAGAAAATAAATGAAGTTCTTGATGAAAAAGGTGAACAAGAGCAAAAGGTTTTGAGAGTTGAGATATCTGACCTTAACTCAGACATAGTTAGATATAATTCTAGATCTGAAACAATAAAAAATGAATTAATTAAAATAGAAGAGAAAGTTAAGCAAATTAAATCTGAATCTGTGAGCTATAGTAAAGAGATTGTTGAATTGAGAAAGAAAAAAGATATAGCTCTAAAGCAGGTTGGTGAAACCTCTGAAATTGAAGAATCCCTTAATGCAGAGATTAGTGAATTTAAGAAAAAATATGGAATTAGTGAAATTGGGGAATTCGGCAATAAACTTGAAGGAATAGATGCAGAGATAGAAAAGAAAAGAGATCTTCTTAATTTTGCTATAGAAGAAAAACAAGAATTATCTAAAGAAGGAAATATTATTGAATTCCAAATAAAGAAATTGAATGAGGATGTTGCTAAACTTTCTGGGAGTAAAGAGAAGGCCAAGATTAAACAGATTAAAGGCGATATGTCTAAGTGTATTAAACAGCTTAGCAAACTTCGAAGCAGTGTGGAAGTTTTTGAAGGACAGTTAGAAAGGAATAGTAGTAAACTTTTAGAAACGAATGAAGAATTGGCCAGACTAAAAGCAAAGCATGCTGGAGCACAAGAAAAAGTCCTTAGTGACTTTGCTGTCAAAAGAGTTCTTGAGGACAAAGGACAGGGAATTTACGGCACTGTAAGTGAACTTGGTGAGGTTGAGGACCAATACTCTCTTGCATTAGAAGTTGCTGCAGGTATGAGGACAAAAAGTATTGTGGTTGATAGCGATTTGACTGCTGCAAAATATATTAGATTATTAAAATCAGAGAGATTAGGCATTGCTACATTTTTACCATTAAATAAAATAAAAGCTAGAGCTAAAAATCCTGGAGTAGATAAAATACTGAATAAAAAAGGAGTTTATGGCCTTGCTATAGATCTTATTAATTTCCAGCCACAATTTAAAAAAGTCTTTAGTTATGTATTTGGAAGTACTGTTGTTGTTGAAAATATAGAGACTGCTAGAAAAATTGGAGTAGGTAGTGCTAGAATGGTCACACTTAATGGAGATCTTCTTGAGCCAAGCGGAGCGATGGTTGGAGGACATAGACGTAAATCAGCATTAGGGTTCTCGCAGAAAAAAATTGATATGAAACTACAAAAACTCGAGAGTAATAGAAATGATCTAGATAAATTAGTTACAAGCATTTATTCACAAAAATCTGAATTAGAGGAAGAAATTTCTAAAGTTAATGTAGAAAAATCAGAACTAGAAGGAGAACTAATCAAACTAGAGAAAAGTCTCGGAATAGGATCTAATGTTAATGATTTTGAAAGTGAAATTAAAAACCTCAATAATAGGAAATCTGAAATTGATAAAGAGATAATTGAAATAAATTCAGATTTATCCAAATTCGAGAAAGAAATTGAAACTTTTCAAAAATCTAAAATTAAAATTAGAGAAGGAATTAGTAAAAAAGAGAGTTCAGGAATTAATGTACTTGAAGAAAAATATAATGCAGCATTTAAAAAGAGAGTCGAAATTGAATCTGAGATTAAAACCATTGATGGAAAAATCCAGATGGTCGATTCTGAGAGATGTAAATTCGATAGCATTGTGGAAGCCTCTATTAAAGATAAGGTAGAATTTATTGAAGAAAGCAAGAATATTGAGAAAGTTGTTAGAGAAAAGAAAATAACTTTGAAGAAGAAAGAGAAGTTAGAAGAAGAATTCTATGGAAAAAATAGGGCATTATCTGCTAAAAGGAATAATTTGACTGAAATGATTCAGAAAATGCAACAAAAAATAGATAGAAATAGTAGCGAAGTGGGTGTTGTTCAGATGAAAAAAAATAACATTTCAATCAATAGAGCTAAAACAGTCTCTGAAATTGAGGCACATAGTGAAGAGTATAAAGAATTTGCAGATGGAATTATTAAAAGAGGGATGGACTTAGTTAAATTACAAGAAGAGATAAGAAGCTATGATAGAATCATGAGAAATGCAGGTAATGTTAATATGAGGGCATTGGAAGTCTATGACCATATAAAGGAAGAGTATGATAAAATGCTTGATAAGGTCAACATACTAAAATCTGAAAGAGAGGATGTTCTTGAGATGATTGGAGAGATAGATCAGAAAAAGACTGTGGAATTTATGAAAACATTTGATGATCTGAATGAAAAATTCCAGACTACTTTTGGTTATTTATATAGTAAAGGTGAGGCCTCTATTGTTTTGGAGGATGTTAATGAACCTTTAAATGGAGGAGCAAGTATTAGTGTTAAAACTGGTAAGTCAAAGTACTTAGATATCCGTAGCCTTAGTGGTGGAGAAAAAACTCTTGCAGCACTATCTTTCATTTTTGCAATTCAAGAGCATAAACCTGCTTCATTTTATTTGATGGATGAGGTGGATGCAGCGTTAGATAAACATAATTCTGAAAAATTATCTAGACTATTTAGTAAATATGCTAATCATGCACAGTATATAGTTATATCACACAATGATGCAATTATCTCTGAAGCAAATCAAATCTATGGTGTAACCATGAATAAAGACAAAGGTGTCTCTAAAGTTGTTAGTTTAAAAATATAAAAAAAAATTAATTTTTATTGCATCTAAGATCAGATCCATCACAATCTTCATCTATTCCATTGCCACAGATTTCTAATGCTCCAGGATTAATGTTCGCATCTAAATCTTCACAATCTAATGAGTTGAAAGATCTCTCATCTAAAGGATATTCTGAGTTTTCAAAATTTCCCCAACACTCAAAATGCATTATCTCGCCAGTACCGTAAAAATCCTGATCTTCATCTAAATAGAAAGGTCTCCAAAACCATCTTGTTGGATCTTCTTCTGCACAGTCTATCCCTAGAGAACATCCTTCTCCAAATCCATCTCCATCAAAATCTGAACAAATTTTATCTAGACCTGTTCCTTTTTGTGGGATATTTAATCCCATTTCTGGACTCATTTGTTGATTACAGCCTGAAATTACTATAACTGTTAAAATTAAGAAACTTAAAATAATTTTTTTCATTTACTTATCACACTCCAATTTTAATCTTAAATTTGAATTGATCCTATATATAGTTTTTGTTTTTTTTATTTAATAGATCTATCAAACTATCATAGTTTTCCATTTTATGAGGAAATATGCACTCGCTACAATCTTTTGTTCCATTCTTTAAGACATGATAATCTCCTGGACAGTCTTGATTATATAAAGGACAGTAACAAAATAAACAATTAAAATTGTCTTCATCTAAATCATGACAGGGGAAATATTCGCAAGAATTATTTGTAAAAAATTTAAAACCCATAATAAAAATAAAAAGAGAGAGGAAATTATTCCTCCTCTTCGTCATCAAATTCTATTATTACTTCGTCATCGTCATCTTCTTCGTCAGCTTCTTCTTTTGGCTCCTCTTTCTTTGGTTCTTCTTTTTTTACTTCTTTTTTGGGAGCTTCTGTTTTTGTTGTTTTCTTTACTGGCTCTTCGATTTCGATTTCTGTCTCTTTTGGCTCTTCTTCAACAGTTAGATCCTTGTAATCTTCTTCTTCGATTTCTTCTTCAAAGAAGTCTGCAACTTTCTTATGGAAGTTAGTTCTCATTGCTACCAAGATTACTAATATTATTGCTAGTAATCCAATTAAGTAATTTGAATAACCCATTAGTGAACCGAACATGCTTGAAAGTCCTGCAAACAAAGGTTCTCTAGTTGCTTTCTCTAAATCTGTTGTTGCTGCACCAGTGATATCTGTAACCGCTGTATCGACATTTAGGTATTCATAAGTTATATCTGCTTTATCTCCTACCATTCCGTCAAATCTTACAATTACATCAATTACACCATCTTCATTCATATCTATTTCTTTGGTTTCCCCAATATCTAATGCAATCAGTATCGGTTCTGAATTAATAGTTATTACTATCTGAGTTTCACCTACAATTTCTGTTAGAGTTATTGTATGTTCTTCCTCTCCAAGATTGAATGTATTTGGCTCATCTATTCCGATTAAAGCTGTTACTGTTTCATAAGTTAACTCTTCAGATTCAGGAGTTTCTTCAGGTGTTTCTTCTGGAGTCTCTTCTGCATCTAGATCCAAGTTTGCATCAATTATTGCTTCAGTTTCTGCTTTTACTGCAAATAGTGATTTGAAAAAGTTTGCTACTTTCTGGAATACTGATGTTCCTTCTGATCCAATTCCTACAACAACTGCCCCTGTTGGCATTGCTGCACCACTATCTGTGACTTTTATGTTTATAGTCTTTGAAGCTAGTATTGTGCTATCTCCTAATCTTACAGATATTGTTGCTGAATAATCTCCATTTGGTACTTGTGCTGAAGGTGCAACATATAAGTAAATTAATTCAGATTTTGATTCGTCTAGTGCTACAATAGACGGATTTAAGTAAACGAAATTTGCTGCAGTACCTGTTACTGAAACATCATATGTTGCCATATAAGTTCCCATATTCTCTATTACTACTGGGACAGTTGCACTAGCATCATAGTAAACTTCTACTTTTGTTTCTTCTAATCCTATCTTTGCTTGGTAACATTCTTCTTCTGATACTGTTGTTACTTCTATTTCATTCTCTGCAGCTATCTTATCACTATCTGTTGCTGATGCCTTTACTCTGATATTATAAGTTGCTGGAACAGTATTGTAAGTAGGACTTATTGTTAGAGTTACTTCCTTTTCTTCTCCTGCTTCTAGATCTACTCTGTGTTCGTCTAGAGTTGCCCAATTAGGACCTTCTAGTTCTAAAGCATATGATTTTGTAAGCTCTCCATCATTTCTTATTGTTACACCATATGTATTTTCTAAAGCATTACAGATTTTATCTTCTGATCTTGAAACATCTACAGCTACAGAATAACAATTCTTTACTTGAACATTGAATGTATTTCTAAGGTCTACATCTCCAAGTTCTGAATCTACTTCGAAATTTACTTCGAATGTACCTTCTACGCCGTAATCAGGAGTTAAGATTAAATTAACTGTCTTACTCTGTCCTGAAGGAATATCTAATTTATTATTCTCAACATTTGCCCATGCTGGACCGTTTACATCAAAATAATATGTGTTTTCAGTTGAACCTTCATTCTCTATCTGAACAGGAACGGCTACTTGAGCGTGTTCACAAAAGGAAATTAAATCTTGCTCTGTTTGGAGATCAAAATCATAACATGCATCTGCAACTAGTTTAGCTCCTGCTGATTTTACTGATGAACCAGTAGAAGGAGTTGCAATAACTGTAAAGTCATAATCGCCCGAATGACCACAACTTGAAGTTATGTATGCATAGATTAATTTTGATTCTCCAGAAGTCAAACTGATAACTTCTTCACTTAGTGCTACTGCACTAGCTGAAGGACCTTCTAATGAAAGATAGTAAGTTTCAGAACGCTCTCCCATATTCTTTATTTGGAAGTCAAACTTCTCTGATTCGCACGGACAAACATGTTTTGCCTCATCAAGTGCTTCGAAAGTGTAATCAAAACAATCATTCACAGTTATAGGATGTACAATTGTTTTTGACCCTTCATTTGAATCTAAAGAAACTGAAAGTGAATATTGTCCAATATTTGTTGAGGACATTGGAGTTACATAAGTGAATATATTTTTAACTTGCCCTGGTGCAAGTGTGAATCCCTGAGGAACAGTTGTAGAAAAAGGTGCTGCTGTTCCAGAAGATGTTATAGTGAAATCCAAAAATGTGTCTCCTGTATTTTCAATCGCGTCTGTAAATAGTCCTGTTGATGTAGGACATACTGGACCCATATTGGATCCCTCATAAACATTGAAGTTACCGCCTGCTAAAACTAACGGCAAAATAAATGTCATTAACATTAATAGTATTATTTTTTTATTACTCATTGTGTAGACCTCCTTTTGTCACTAAAAGGAGAAACTGAGTTTTATATAAAAACACTATTGAGATTTAAAGTATATGATTCACTATAATTTATTTATAAATATTTATAAACTGTTTTTAAAAGAAATGAACAAAAAATAAAAAAAATAAAAAAAAAGAAAAAGAAAGAAGAACTAGTAATAACTTTGTCCTTCTTCGATTAATGGTTCTTCACCATCATTACCTTTGCCTAATTTTTTAGCCATTAGAACTATTCCTAGAATTACTAGAATGACTAACAAAACAGCGAATCCGATCTCAAGACCAACTCTAACATCATCCAAACCAGAAGTGTTTACTGATTCAATTACGTTAGCTGTTAGGCTGAATTCTTTGACTACAGAACTGCCAGACAATACTTTAACAGTGAATTCATTTGATTCATAACTTGCATCTTCGTTTGCATAAACATATATGAACATTTCTCCACTGTCGTCTGAACTTACAGTCAAAGTTAAAGGATCGGCTCTTGCTGTTCCCCAAGCACTAATATCTTCCACTTCTACAGTGTAAGTTATTGCACCTGAATCAAGGTTGGCAAAAAGTAATCTGTAAACTGCACCGCTACCCCGTACTATGTTCTGGGATTCAACATCAATGCTTACAATAGCATCATCAGTTGTAGCTGCCGCACCACCAATCACAATAGTTTCAGTTTCTGTAACTACTTCATCTCCGTCATCGTAAACAACTTCGATTACAACATCATACTCACCAGCTTGTGTGCCAGAAGGTATTAACATTGCTAAATCTTTATGAACTTTGTAGTCATCATCAGAATCATTGTTATAATCTTCTTCTGAATATAGATCAAATAGAGTTGTGTAGTCTTCCAAATTTAACTCTGGAATACTCATGTAAACTCTCACATCATCTTGTAAATCTCCTAGATTTCTTACACCTACACTAGCAAACATAATTTCGCCAGCTTCAACGTTAAGATCTCTTGGTGTGAAAACAAGATCATAGATCTCTAAAGTATTACTTAATTCAACATTTATTGTTGCTCTGAATAAAGTGTACTCACGCTTATTATTACTATCGTAATTGTAAGCTTCGATATCTAAACTATGATTACCTACTTCCAAATCTTCAGGTAGTTCAATTGTTAAAGTCTTTACGTAGTATCCGTTTTCTACAACATCGAATTTTGATGTTTTAGATTCTAGATCGTATTCACTGTCTTCTAAAGTAGCTTCAATTCTAACATCCTCTACCGCTCCATCTGCTTTCAATAAAACTTCAAGTTCTAATGTATCTCCTCTTTCCAGAGTGAATACAAAGTCCTCTTCATCGAAATCAAATCCATTGATAGATACTTCTTCTATAGAATAGTTTGCTGATTTATCAGTGTTCTCTACGCTATTCGCAATTGTGGTTCCCGCAAATCCTAGTAAAATAACTAATACTAGTAACATTGCAGTCATTATTTTATATCCTTTCATTTATTAACCCCTCCTTAGTCAAGGTTGTTGTACTCAATTAGTAGGGAAGGGTATATAAACCTTGTGGTGACAACAAATCCTCTAAAATATGATGTAATTTTTAGGATGATTTTTAGTATTTCTTTCTTTCTTTTTTAGAATTAAGTGTGGCGTCCAAATCTATCAAGTATTTCCCATCTTCTACCTTGTAAACTACAGGTTTTCCCTTAAATAATTCAACAAGGTCAATCTCATATTTGCCAGGTTTTAGAACTCTAACTGACTCAATATCTAAAAATACTGGTTGATCAGGATCATGATCACCTACAATTTCTGCAACATCCTTCTCTATCTGTACCCTATCTTCTTTTGTTAAGGTTGTAGACATCTCTTGTGCCTCTTTAATCTTCTCCTTTTTCATAAAGAAAAAGAACCTTCCGCCACAAGAACATCCAGATAATAATTCTTTTGCACCGTCATCAAGCATTGAACCACATCTTACACACTGATGAGGCATTATTTCTTTCTCCTTCTTCGAGGTGCCTTAGTTAGTAACTCTATCTTAGATGGGTCTTTTCTTATCTCTTTTATTATAGTTGCGGGACCTATGATAGTTAGTCCTTCCCTTCTACCCATTAGAATTTTATAGAATCCATCTTTTAATTTTGTTGAAAATGGGTCTTCTTTTTTCTTACCATTTTTTCTTTGTGTTTGATTAGGATTAATTGTACAGAAAGAGATTCCTTTGAATTTCTTTGTGATTACTTCCATTGTCTTCTCGATTAGCTGTGCTTCCTCATCAGGCCTAAGCCTTCCTTCTAACAAAACAATTCTTTCATCCATAACTACATCTATTATCCTATTTAGCTTCGCTTCTGTTTCTAATCCAGAATGCTCTCTGTATGGGATATATTGGAAAGTTATCATTTTACTAGTTTAAACAACTCCTTATAAAACTCATCGATTCCCTTCCCTTTCTTTGCAGAAATCCCAATTATTGGGTATTGAGGGAATGCGTTCTCTATTTTTTTTATCTTTGATTTTTTAAGATCTACTTTATTTGCAACTATTAATACAGGTATATTTCTGGCTGCAAGGTTTCCGATTATAGTAATATTAACTTGTGAATAAGGATTTTGTGTTGAATCTAAAACAACAATAACTGCATCAACGTTATCTAACCATTTTATTGAATCTATAACTCCTTTTGTTGCTTCTTTTGCTCTAGATTTAGCTTTCTTTTTTGATAATTTGAATTTTAGAAAATCTTCATAGTCTATCTTTGTTGCAATTCCTGGTGTGTCAACTATATTAAAATTTAGTTTCTTACCATCAGATTCTATCTCGACACCCTCTTTCATCTGCACTTCTCTTGTTTCGTGCGGCAAGTGTGATGCTACTCCAATCTCTTCTCCAAGCCAATCCATACAGATCTTATTAGCTAGAGTAGTTTTTCCTGCATTAGGAGGACCATAGAATCCTAGACTCATTTCCTTCCTTTTTGCAAATACATTGAAAAAGTATTTTAAAAAAAATGTTTTGAATTTTTTAATTATTAAGCACCCCTCTTTAATTGTATGAATGAAGTAATTAGTTTATACTTTTAAACCTTTCGACAAAAACTTATTTTTTCCAAAGAATTAGTCTTACTAACACTACATCTGAATTATTATTTACCATTATTAAACTGTCCGAATATACTATCTCTGAAGTTGATGTAGGGATTGTACATACTGCTGTGTCAGTACATAGTGTAAAATTATATGCTATATTTGTTTGTACAGTATTGTTTATGAAAAAATCCATTTGAACAGTGTCCTCTGCGAATGCTTGTGCCCTTAGAGTTTCATTGTACTCTATTTTATTCAATATTGTATCCTGTAAGAGTTCTATGTCTTGAGGCACTGCAGGTTGATCAGATTCATGTACTGTTATTGTGAAGGTTATGGCCATAAGAAATATTACTAGCGCTATTACAGCTTCCAGAGTTTTCATGTATGCTTTTTTATTTACCATGTTTTCACCAAAATTGTTACTAGCTCTCTTTTTGAATCGTTATGTATTTGCCACTCGCTCCATTTAAGTACCCTTACAGTTGAGTCTAGGTTAGGTTCTATTTTTGTGTAATTTAGTATCTGGTTAGATAGATTCACCCCTTCGTAAATCTCTATTGCAAACTCTTTTGATGTCGGAAAATTCCATTGAGATTTTAAATCTCTGTAATTTGAAGGGAGTGTGTTGAATAATGGAAAGTATATTCCCTTTAATGATCCCTTAACACCAATTGTGTAATTGAAATCCTCAGCAGGACTCATGCTCGAAATAGCATTAGGATAGACTAGTTCATCTGAGTAGATTATTGTGAACTTATTTGATGCTTCAAAGGAATAGATAAAACTTAGATATCTTCCTGAAACATCCATTTCTAATTTATTTGAGGATTGATCCAAGATAATCATATTTGTATTATTAAGAAAAGTGTATGAGTTGGGGAGTTCTAAAGTTATATCCTCCATATGTCCTGCTGGCTCAACAAATAAAGGATATATTGAAAGTTCTAAATAAGTGTCTTCTTCCAATCCCTCTTTTATTATTGATGTTAAAAAATCATTATCATAATCTCTTGCAAGATTTGGAGTTATTAGTATGAAAACTATTAATAAATAAATTATGAAAATTCCAAAGCTTACAGCCCAATCAATATAGGATAGTCCTTTTTTATTCATTTTATAATCCTGTTGCTGTTGCGAAGAGCAGATACCCTCCCATAATCATGATTAGTGCGTGTTTTATTCCGTATTTGAATTCACCTTCTGAGAACTTCCCAACTATCAATCCTGCGAAGAACCCTTGAATTAAAATTAATGCTGTGAAAATAACATCATAATCTAATTGAGATGGGGCAATTGTTAAATCATTTTCAAGTCCCATCATTCCGCCTCCAGTATCTCCTAGAGTCTGACCAACTATCATACCTCCAGTTCCTTCTAACTGAGGTAGAAGATAAACCATTAGAACAATCATTATCCCAATGAATATAAAGAAAACAATATATCCTTGCAAAATCTGTGCAAAAACCATAGATTTTCTCTCTTCTTTTATTTTCTTCATCTGTAAAACTGAAGAGGTTACAGCAGAAAGAACATCTTGTATATTTCCTCCACTTTTTTCTGCTTCAATAACTATAACTATTGATTTTTTTATTAATTTATTTTTTGTATCTTTTGCAAAGGTCATCAATCCATCCCTTAAGGGGAGTCCCCACTCTAATTGTCTAGCTAATTTTTTTACATGAGGAGTCAGTGCACCATAATCTGCCTCTGAAACCATCTTTATTGATTTTGGAATAGGTATTCCAGCCTTTACAGAGTTAGATAGTGCCCTAACAAACTCTAAGAATTTTTCTTCTACTTCTTGTTGTCTCTTATTCTCTTTAACTAAATCTGATATGAATGGTGCTGCAATTGACAGTAATCCTATTGCTATTGATGATTTTTGCCATCTCGTCCCTGCAAGAATTGGCGTAAAGGCTAGAACTATGATTGCTATACCTAAGATTCCAAGAGCTATATGTTTAGCTTTAATTTTTAATCTCATATTTCTGATCCACTTGCCTCCAAGAATAGTGCGAATATAACATTTAAAATTGGCATTAGTACAAAAACTCCTAATGAGGATATTGTTGCTATCGGAACTCCTCCAAGATCTGGAGAGATTTTTTCCAAGATTGCCAAAGTCACAACAAATAGTAATGGTGCAGCTATTAATAATCCTGTATACATATCAGAATATGCAGAAATAGCTTCCAAATACTTCTTTTGATCTAGACTAAACTGTACCAATGCTTCGTCAGATTTGTTTGATAAATAGTTCTTTATATCTCCTCCAGTCTCTATTGTTGAAACAATACCATGTAAAAGTTCTTCAAATTCTGGAGATGGTGTTGTTTTTGCAACAGCTTTTAGAGATGTAGAAAGACTATAACCAAAAAGGTTCATATAATTCATAATTCTTTTGAACTCTGTGTCAAGTTCTTTGTATTCTTTTGATTTGATTAGTAGCTTGAAGATCTTAGAAGGTTCTGCCCCTGAACCAGCTACAGCAGACATGTGAATTATTGCAAATACTAATTCTCTTTTTATCTGACGTTTCCTTGAGTTAACTACAGAGAAAGGATATCCATACATCATTAAAAAAGTTAGAGGCATAGCAAGAACCCCTAATAATAAGGACAATAATATCTTGTTTAATATTATAAATGCTAAAACTGTGAAAACAGGAAATGCTAGAAATGCGGAAAATACCATCATATCTATATAGCTTCTAGAAAATATCTTCATATTTGCAGAGTTTAGTGCAGAGAAAAGTGATTTGAACTGATCCTTATGAGATTTAATAACAGAAGCAGTTATTCTTTCAACAACAGCATTCGATATCTTCGCATATGCATTTGATTTGTAAGTAGTGTATCCTTTTTCTTCTTCAGGAGTTTTTGATTTTTCTTGATTCTTTATAAATTTCTTCAAATCTTCGGGTGTTAAATTCAGATCATTTAAAAAAGATTTTCTTAATGTGAATGATAGCTTTGTATTGAAAGCTTGCCCACTTACTCCAGGTTGCTTAGTGAGTTGTTTTGCCCCTTCTACAGTTGGAGTTTGTTTAATCTCAGAATATACTTCAGTTAGGTTGTCTTTTATTTTCAATAGATGGAACTCTATCTTCCTATCATAGTCTATTAAATCTTCTTTATTTCCACCAGATGCAACTTCCTTCTTTCTTTTTATAGAATAATCTAGTGCCTCTCTTGAAGATTCCAATATCCTTTTTGAATTCTGTTTGATATCTGTTTCCATTATTTTTTCGTTTCTGAATCTATCTGTTTTTGCATGCTTGTCAAAAGTGCTAAAATGTAATTCTTTAATTTGTCTAAACTAGAGCTTATTTCCTTTAATTCCTTTTTGCGATTATTATTTTTTGTCTTTAGAATCTCGTCATATAACATCTGCCTCTTTTGTTTTAAAACAGAATATTTTTTTATAACTTCGTCTAGAGTTTCAGCATTTTGATGTAACATTTCAATAGACAATTAGACCACCCCAAATCTCCGAAGAACTGCGTTCGGATTTTTATAGTATTCGCTGATGATATCTTGAACTTCTGAAAATTCGAATACTCTTTTTTCATATAATTTTGATAACAGTCTTGACCTCTTATTGTATTCTGCTATTAAGTCTTGTTCTCTAACTCCTTGTTGTAATGAGATTTCTTTGAATACTACACTTTCTGAATTTGCCACGAATGAATCAGTCCTAGGATCCCATACAAAAGGATTATTTATCTTTGCTCCAGAATCAGATATCGAGATAATTTCAGATACTTCCTTTACTCTCCTTACTGATTTTCCACCCATTTTTGCACTAGTCATTACAACTACTGTATCCATAGTTTCTACCAAAGAAGGGGATAGATTTATCGGAGGTGTCTCTAGCCTTTTTATCATAGTATCTACATTATTTGCGTGCATTGTACCAAAACTAGGATGTCCAGAAGCCATACCCTGGAATAAGATGTATGCCTCTTCTCCCCTTATCTCCCCGATAATAACATAATCAGGATTCATTCTGAAACTCTCTTTAAGAAGATTGAATAGAGTTACTTCCCCATATTTTTGTCCAACCAAATTTGATAATCCTACTCCTGCTCTAGCTACAGATGGAAGCCAATTACTATGTTCCAGATTTAACTCTCTTGTATCTTCAATTGATACAACTCTAGCTGCAGGAGGGATAAAGAAAGTTAGTGCGTTTAATAGCGTTGTTTTTCCGGAAGCTGTTCCTCCAATAATCATTATGTTTCTTTCATACTCTATAACTAACCAAAGGTAAGCTAGTACTTCAGGAGGTAGTGTCCTTAAATAAATTAATTGTGTTGGTGTCCAAGGTTTTTTTGTGAACTTTCTGATTGTGAAAGTTGGACCTCTTGAAGTTATGTCTTCAGTGAAAGTCGCATTTACTCTGCTTCCGTCAGGTAGTGCACCATCTAACAAAGGAGTAGCATATGAAACATACTGTCCACATTTTTGAGCCAGTTTTTCAACAAAAGATGCTAACTCATCAATTTTATTATATTGTACAGTAGTCTTTAAATTTCTAAATTTTCTGTGAACTATATAAATTGGGAATTCTGCACCATTACATTCTATGTCTTCAATTAACTGATCTTGCATCAAAGGTTCTATTCTTCCAAGTCCTACAAAATCTCTATAAATATAATACATTATCTTCAAATAAGATTCTTTAGTTAGAGTTATACGTAATTCATTTAGAAGCACTCTAACATTTTTTTCTAAATACTCTATCACTGCCTCTCCTTTTTTGACAGCTAAATAACTTATATTAATTAATTCTCTAACACCTTCTTCAATTAGGTTTAGAACTTTTTTCTCTTTGGGTGCTAACTCAGGTTCTTCTATTGTGTAGATTACCTCTTTTTGTTTTTTATCCCAATAGATATGAGCATACGCATATGGTGCAATAAGTGCATATTTAATATCAATTTGTTCTTTTTCAACATCTTTGAAAACAGGTAATTTTGGTACAAGATCTAATTTGAATATAGTTTCCTCTTTTTTGTCTAGTTTTGGTAAATTCTTCATTATGATAAATCCTCCAAGTGGATTTCATTGTTCCCTTTATTCTGGATAGCTATTCTGTGTTTCCCAGAAATTGGAAGAAACCCTCCATAAGTAATATTGATAGATGTGGTAGAGTAGTCTAGCTCCAAACTAACTAAGTAATGATTCCCTTCTTCTAGAGTTAATAATCTTAAATTTCCATGCTCAATAGTGATACCTGGTTCTGATAGGAGTGCAGAGGTTTCCATATCCCACTTAATTTTCTCACCAGCTGTGTCGATGTCAAATGTCCCTTCACTAATCCCCATACTTATTACATCTGATGCCCCAGGGCCTTGATTGTTTACTGATCTTATTACTCCATCTAAATTAGATAGAAGTTCTTCTGTTTGAATTAGTGTATGCCTATCTCTCATCTTCTCTATAACTGGCATACCTACTGATAAAATTAGAGTGATTATTACTATTCCTAGTGCCATGTATAGCACTGCAGATATCCAAATTTGTCCTTTCTTCTTTTTCATTTTAAAAAAATAAAAAATTGATGAAGTTATTAGAATGTTATTTCTATCCCTTCACCACATGTTACTGCACAATTACATTCTTTGTCTAAGTCTTCTTGTGAGTATACTACTTCAACTGTCGGTATAAACTTAGCAGAAACTGGATCTCCAGATAATCCTGTAAATTCTACAACAGTATTATTAAAAGACGTTAAATTTCCTTGTTTTACTTCTAGTGATGCTCCGTTTAAATCATAAACTGCAATTGCATAACTAGTGTCAGCAGTATTTCTGTTTGTTATACTTATGTTTGCAAGACCAGTTCCATTTACTCCAGTCACATCAAAATTAGTTAGTTGCATACATCCAGTATTAGCTTCGATTTTACAACCTTCATCACACATTCTTGTTTTAGTTATATCTTCAATGAAACCTATAACTAGAACTGCAAGTAATATTGTAAATCCTACGATTAGAACTGTTGCAATTAATGGGGATATCGCTTTCTTATTCACTCTCTCTTCACCTCCTCTTTTAATCATTTTATAACTATGATCTTAGTCTAAAATTTGTTTAGTATGTATTTAAGGGTTTTGGTAGAATTATTAAATTACGCTCGAGGTTTCTATCTTTTCATCACAGATTGTTACCTGACCTTGTATAACTATTATTGGCATTACTTCTATTTTTGTGGGAGTTCCTATTACAGTAACATTAAACGGTATAGACAGTGGAATTGTTGATGCTTTTAGAACCCCGGTACTTGTATCTTCTGTCGCTATAGTGTCTCCAGTGATTATTACTTTGAATTTATTTATATCTACAGAACCTTTATTTTCTATTTCAAAAGAGATATCGGTCCCTATAATGGTTGCAGCTCCAAGTGTGAAGTCTACTTCTTGTGCACAACTTTGTTGACCTGTTAGTCCGAGTTTGTTTGTGTAATCATCTATTACTCCAGAGTACCAAAACCACACAAGTATTGCTAGTACTATCGCAAAGGCTACCATTAGAACTGTTGCAATCATTGGACTTATCGCTTTTTTATTTGTCATTTTAACATGCTGTGTTTAAATCAGGATTTGAAGAGGTAATTTCTAATTTCTGATCAGGACAGTACATCACCTCATCATCTATCTTTATCCAAGATATTATATTTACTTTATTTACTACATCGCTTGATATATTTAAATCGACATCATAACATTCTTTGTAGATCATTGAATCTGTTCCAATTATCGGGCTCATGTCTCCAGCTATGCTTAGATTGAATTGATCTGACAATCCAGGTTCTAAACCTTGAGTTGATGGCCCTGCATAAAGGTCCAAACACCATTGTTCGGGTATAGTTGTTGTCTCCCTACCTACTGTGTATCTCCAGATTTTAAAGTTTCCGGTATTTGTTACATTGAAATTAATAGTTTTATTATCTGCTGCCCTACAAACCTCATTTATAGATAGTCTCACATCTTTACAATAAGTTTCTGGGCCAGGCCCACCTATATTTATGGTCTCCATTTCATTTATTATCCAAATACTTATTCCGGTCCCCATAGATACTGCAAACCCAAATAATAATATCCAGCTGATTAGTGGCGATATTCCTTTCTTCATTTTATGATAAGATAATCTGTTGGAGCACTCCTATAAATCTCTCTCCAAAATTTTCTTCCCCTCCTCTTAATTTTGACCTAGGTGTCCAAGTTTCATCGCCTGCCCCTAGATCTATTGTTTCTTCTCCTGAAGAAGTCCTTATTATAACCTTAAAATCGGGCCCACTACTCAAATCGAAATTGTGTAAAAAACCGCTAATAGATAGATTCATTTGTTCCCCTGTAGCTCCAGATTGAGTATACCAAGTTTTTCCCAGATCTCCAACAGAGATAGGAGTCTGATGAGCGAAATCTTTTCCTCCAACTTCTAGAGTTATTGTTTGGTTAACTACTTGGCTTGTTGGGAAAATTGTAGAATTGCCATAATTTATATTAGTCTCATCAAAATAATTAGAAACAGTTACATTTGTTCCATTGCTAAAGATATAAACAAGTTCAACATTTGGATCTCTTTGTTTTGCATACTCTAAAAATGACTTCGTAAAATTATCTAATTGATCTTCAATATTTCCAACATCTTCATTCTCTATTGCATAATTTATTATCTTTGTAGACTCAGTTATATAATTCTGAGAGAGTGCATCAAAATCCTCAAAGAGTATACTTTTTCTTAGAGTGTTTGATTCCATTGTAATAGCATATGTTGCCATAGCTAAAACTAAAACTGTGATTATGTAAAACTGTCCCCTTTTGTTCATAGAGTAATTATTAATTTCACTTATATAAATATCTTTTTGTTTTAAAAAGCCTCGGATGGGGGTTGAACCCACGACCTCTACATTACCAATGTAGTGCTCTACCAACTAAGCTACCGAGGCAAAAATATAAAATGAGGAAGAAGGGATTTGAACCCTCGTAGGCACTAAGCCACAGGATTTTAAGTCCTGCCCGTTTGACCAGACTCCGGCACCTCCTCATGTTGTAAATTATAATCTGAAAACAGTTTATAAGATTTACTGATTATTGATGATGTGCGTGTAAATGAGCACTTAGAAAATTTTTGAACTTAGATATAGAATATATAAGAGTTATACCACCGACAACAATCAAACTTCCACCCATTATGGTCTGCTCAGTCAGTTTCTCTCCAAGGAAAACTGCTGCAAAGATTATTGCCGAAACAGGAGTAATAGATAGCTGTATTATCGCAGTTGTATCTGTACTGATATCTTTTAGTCCAAATGCTAAAAGTGTGTAAGGTATCGCTGTCAAAACTCCTCCTACAAACATCATGTGAGGGATTACTGATATAATTTCTCCAGTTCCAAATATTAATAATGATGGTGCAAGTAAAATTGATGCAAATAATAAAGACCATGCTATTGAGCTAGACCTGTGATTTTTGCCAGCGAATTTCATATATACCAATAGTGCTGCATGAAATATTGCATTTAGAATAGCTATTAATACTCCCTTAAAACTTCCTGCTAGATTTAATGGATTTAATATCATTAAACCCGCTAAAATTAATATCATTGATATGACTTGTCTATGTCTAAGTTTCTCTTTTAAAAATAAAAATGCAAAAAGTACCACAAAGAATACATAAGTTGAGGTAATCAAAACTGCACTTGAAACATCTATTAAATTTACTGCATAAACAAATGAGCTTATTGATGCAGCTAAAAAGAATCCCGAAATTGCGAATAATTTGAAATCTTTTAATCTAACTTTATAAAAATCTTGATCTATAAGAGGCAGTACAATAAATAAGAATATTGTCCCAATAAATAGTCTATAAAATGTGAATGTAAATGGATGTAATGTATCTCCAACTAGTTTTACTATAATCCCAACAAGCGCTACAAGAATACTAGATATTACTATCGCCAACTTTTGTTGTTTATTTCTCATTATTTAGATATTAGATTAGTTTCTTTAAAAAATTTACCATAGAGATTTATTGACTTGAACTAAATTTATTTCTTTTTTTGACACACTTTACAGATAGGTTTTCCTTTTATATAAGTTCCACTAATCTTTCCTAAAAAAGTTTCTTCAATAGTTTCCTTACACTCAGTACATTTAACCATAAAAATAAAAAGTTGGTTTCACTTATAAATCTACTTGTCTACAGTAGTTTTAGTTAGTGATTCCAGTGCTCCAGCAAAAAATGGTGCATTTATCCATACTCCAACATCATAAGAAGGATGTATTGCTTCATCATCTGTTACCATGAATAGAACTTCTTTTCCATCAACAACAACAAATCTTGCATCAAGATTTTCAACATTTTTAACTTCGGCATGTTTTGTTATATCTTTCATTTTTCCAATATCTTCTTCAGACACTGGTGCCGCAATCTTTATTGAAACTCCTTTTTTTGCTAGCTTTGCAAATAAATGAGATAGTGCTTCTGTTTTTCTTGGCAGACCTTTTTCAGTAGTCACAATTGTTACAGAATCTTCTGCTTTCTTAACCATTGTTTCCAGATGAGTATAAATATTATGTCTACCCCTTATGGAACCAGAAAGATCTGTAGGTTCAACAAATTCTATACCTTGTGTGTGGAGGTTTGTTAACTCCGTTAGTATATCAGTATTTGATAGGTCTTTTAATTTTTGAATATTTTTATTAGCGTCATCTTTTATAGATTTTTTAACACGCTCAACAACTTCTTTAGGTTCGACTGCCAAATATTGAATAGGTTTTCCAAGTTTCATCATTACAAAACCTTTTTTCTCCAATGATTCTAGAACGTCGTATGTCCTTGAACGAGGTACATCCCCGATGTCGGATAACTCTCCTGCTGTTGAAACTCCTCGTGATAAAAGTGCTGTCCAAATTCTAACTTCATATAAGTTTAGCCCAAAAAATTGGCGTAACTTGTTGAGAAAATCTTCTTTAACTATCATTTATTTTAAACCCCTGAGTAACACCCCTCTTTTTATAAGTATTACAACCGATAAGTACTATATCAAAGTGGTGATATATAAAGATTATTATTGTTAAGTGATTATTTTATTTGAGATTTATGAAGTTTTTTTACTCTTTCTAGATTATCTATATCTTCAAATCCTAAATCCTTTCTTAGTCTTATAACTTTTGGAAATCTTAGCGCAAATCCGCTTTTGTACGTCGGTGATCTCTGAATTTCTTCATAGCCTATCTCTAAAATTATTCTAGGTTTTAATGTCACCTGTTTACCCTTTTGTTCGATTATCAAAGGTTTTAATTCATTTGTTAACATTTCAAAAGTCAATTCTGCTTCTTTTTCTGCCACACCAGTTCCAACCTTTCCGATTGTTAATAAATTATTCTTATCTCTGCATGCTAAAGTAAAAGATGCTAACCAATTTGATCTTTTTCCTTCTCCCCAACCTGCTTCTAGAATTACTAAGTCTAAATTCTCTTTTGTTGGTTTTAATTTTACCCAACCTCCAACTCTTCTTCCTGGAACGTATTCTGATTCAATACTCTTAATCATCACTCCTTCGTGCCCATCTTTCAAAGATTTCTTGTAGAATTGTTCAACTTCTTTTTCCGAATCTGTTATTAATTTTTTTGTGATTACTATTTTTCTAGTTTCTTCTTTTGTAACTTTTTCCAAAACTTTTCTTCTTTCTTTCTGAGACATAGTCAATAGAGATTCCTTATCTTTACTTATTATGTCAAACAGATTTATTTCTACAGGTGTTTCTTCTGCAGATTTTTCAATATCATATTTTCTTCTTATTCTTTGAGAAATTGTTTGGAAAGGTAAGTGTTTTTTTGTTTTTGGATCATACCCTACTAACTCCGAATCCAATATGCATTCGGTTAGTTTTATATTTTCTCTAATTGTTGGGAGAATTTCTTCAAATTGTTTTGTAACATTCTCTAGTCTTCTTGTAAATAGAGTTATTTCATCCCCTTTTTTATGGATCTGAAGTCTGAACCCATCTAATTTCTGATCAACTAGTGCAGGAGTCCCTACTGCCTTAAATGCCTCTTTTATTGATTCTACTCGAATTGCAAGCATGGGATTTATGGGTTTCCCAGTTTTCATCTTTAAAGATTTTAATTTATTATCTTTTGCTGCTATAGCTACTTCTGCAAAATCATTTGTTAGATTGTATGCCACCTCTATTTCTTTTGATTCTTTTGAAAATGCTTTAGCAATTGAATCTTTTATTACTCCACCTTTTACCCCAATTCTTAGATCTTCAATTAGTGTTCTTACAATATATTTTGCTTCTTCTGGTTCTGCAGAAGTTAGTAGTTCAATTATATGCTGGATTTTTTTAGTTACTGTCCCCTTTCCTTCTAACTCTGCCAGTTTTTGTATATTATCAAAAACTTTGTCCATAGTCAGTTTTGTTTTGAATAGTGAGGTTTGTTTTGATTTTTTTATTTGTTCTTCAACTACGATTCCTAAGTCTCCTTTTTTTACCCATTCTTTTTCTAAATTATTTGTTGAGACTCCTGTTGCCGAATTAATTGCTTTTAGAACTAATCTTGAAGAAATACCTGTTTTTCTTTCATCCCATTTTGGAAAAACTTTTCCTTGCAATAAATAAATTACTTTTTCTAAATCTTTAGTTTTTTTAAGAAGTTCTGAGATTATTTCTGTTTTTTCTAATCTTTTTGTAGTCGCTTCTAATTCTTGATAAGTTTTTGTTAAGATTGAATATTTCATTGAGGTTAGTTAGATTTGTTTTAATATAAAGTTATTGATTAATTATCCCCGGATAAAACTGTTCTTTACTTATGACAAATAATTTGACATTTCTTATGTTTTCTGAAAAATTGTCATAAAGATTTCTCGTTATTTCTTCAACTTCTTTGTATTCTTTAGTTAGTATTTCAACTTCTAATTTCCAATCTCCAACTACCCTTATTATGTTGAAAGTATTTGGTAGTAATTCTAAGAAAGTCATAATCTTATTTTCTACTTGAGTATTATATTCTGATACCTCTATAAATAATTTGTAATTTTTTAAACCTAGTTTTTCATAATCTATCGATGTTCGAGGATATATTATATCTTGGGCGATTAATCTCCTTAGGTGATTTGTTATTGTTATATGACTTTTATTGAATTTATTAGCTAGAGTTATAATACTCTGTCTAGAATTTTTTATCATTTCTAAAACAAGTTGTTGATCTAATTCATTTAGATTATAATCTGTTTTTGGTCCAAAAATCTTTTTTGTTTTATTCTTTCTATCCTTTAAGAACATTTTATGATTGTAAACTTTAGATTCTAACATTATTAGAAACTCTTTATGTGAAATATATTTTCCCCATGTTGAAAGTATTTCATTCTCTATGGTATAATATTGTTTTAGGTCTTCTACAAAAAAAGTCACACACAAATCCCACTCTCCTATACTTTCGTAGATGGTGAATGTTTCTTTCTTTTTTTCTGCAAATTTAATCAAATCTTCTTTTATTGCTATGGGAGAATTTATTGAAAGATATAGTTTTACTAAATGTTTGTTCATCTTGGTATAATCTACAAATGCACTATAACCTTTGATTACTCCTTTATTTTCTAATCTTTTTATCCTATATCTAATTGAATCCTTGGAAAGTTTGCACTGTTTTGCTATTTCCTTTTCTTGCACTCTCGAGTCCTCTTCTAACATAGAAAGTATGATTTCATCAGTTTTGGTTATTTTAACCATATTTATCTTTATTCTTAGTTATTTATAAATCTTTTGTAAAAAAGCTAAAGTTTTGATAAAAGGTTTAATATAGTTAAAACACCACTATA
>JABHIB010000009.1 GCA_018671245.1 archaeon | reverse complement strand
AGTTAGTAGAAGATTCAGAAGAAGAAACTAGTGAAGAAACTTCAGAAGAATCTACAGAAGATTCAGAAGAAGAAACTAGTGAAGAAACTTCAGAAGAATCTACAGAAGATTCAGAAGAAGAAACTAGTGAAGAAACTAGTGAAGAAACTTCAGAAGAATCTACAGAAGATTCAGAAGAAGAAACTAGTGAAGAAACTTCAGAAGAATCTACAGAAGATTCAGAAGAAGAAACTAGTGAAGAAATTTCAGAAGAATCTACAGAAGATTCAGAAGAAGAAACTAGTGAAGAAACTTCAGAAGAATCTACAGAAGATTCAGAAGAAGAAACTTCAGAAGAATCTACAGAAACTTCAGAAGAAAAGACTAGTGAAGAAACTTCATTTGACGATTCAGAAGAAAAAGAAGATTCAGAAGAAGAAAGCGAAGAAGAATAATTCGCTTCTTTTTATTTTTTATTTATTTCCAGTACTACCAAAACCACTACTATTTCTTACAGTTTCACCAAGATTTTCACACTCTTCTATTTTAACTCTATGAATTGGTTGAACTAACATCTGAGCTATTCTCATATTTTTCTCAACAATGAACTCAGAATCTCCAAGATTCTTAAGAACAACTCCTACTTCGCCACGATACCCTGAGTCAATTACTCCTGCTAAGACATGTAGTCCATTATTATGTGCATGACCGCTACGGTCCCAAATCAAACCTACCATGTCTTCTGGGACTGCTAATTTTATTCCAGTTTTTATAGTTCTTCTTTCCCCAGGTTTCAAAACAGAATTCTCTGCAGATCTCAAATCAAATCCTGCATCATTTTCATGGGCATATGTTGGCAACATAATTTCTTTATCTAATCGTTCTATTTTCATTTTTCATCCTTCCAATCTCTTTTTTAAATGATTCAACATCTTCAAATTCGTGATGTAATGAAGCAAATCTGAGAAATGCCACACTATCAAGTTTTTTCAACTTATTTAGTGCCATCTCTCCTAATATGCTACTATTAATTTCTGGAGTATCATTACTTCTTAATTCTGCTTCAATATCTGAAATCAGCATATCTAAATCTTCTTCACTAATCGGCCTTTTTTTGCATGCTAGAGATAGTCCTAAAAGGAGTTTAGTTCTATCAAATGGTTCCCTTTTACCATTTCTTTTTATTATCTTAAGATTCACTTGGGAAATTCGTTCATAGGTTGTATATCTTTTCCCACACTTTAAACACTCTCTCCGTCTACGTATAGAACTTAATTTAGAATTATTCCTTTTATCTATAACCTTCGACTTTCCAGATGAACAAAATTGACATTTCATTTTAATCAAAAACACAAGATATTGTGTACTTCAACTAATCAAAAACACAATATATAAATATTTATACAGTTTAGAACAACAATTAACGACTAAATATTACAATAACCTTTATAAATTATCGAATTTAAATTAAACCCATGAAAAAAGGGGTAATTGTTTTATCAATAATATTCGTATTGGCACTATCAACACCAGCCCACGCATATTCAATTGATGATATTTGGGATGATTTTATAGGATTCTTCGATAATTTAATTACTGGATTAGCTGGAGGTGGGCCAGGTTTTGAAGGAGATTGTCCATGTGTAGATGGGACCAGTCCTGGCCACTGTTCTTCTAGTGAAGAGTATGGGAAACCTTGGTTATGTGAGACTGAATACGATCCAATAAATGATATAGATGTATGTACTTTCTCCCAAGATTGTCAATCATGCGGTTGTCCTTCTGGACAAGAATGTCAAGGTGGTGGTGAATGTACCTCACCTAATGGTGGAGGAGGTGGAGGAGGTGAAGATCCTGTTTGTGGTGATGGTTCAATAAATCAGGACTCAGAAGAATGTGATGGCTCAAATTTTGGAGAAGAAACTTGCTCTTCACAAGGATTTCTTGATGGGAACTTGACTTGTACTGATAACTGTATCATTGATACTTCGACATGTACAAATTGTAATAATGATGGAATTTGTGATGATAAAGAGACTTGTGGAGGTTGTGTTGAAGATTGTTTAGGTAAACAAGCCGATTGTAATACAAATGAATTATGTTTTGATTGGGATGATTATGATGGGAGTGGAAATTCAAAATGTTATCCTACTTGTTCAGATATGGCCGGAGCATGTTTTAGATCAACCTGGAGTTGTATGGGAAATGGATTGGGGAATATACAACAATATGAACTAATTGAAGGTGGTGCACAAGACTGTCCAAAGGGATATTATGATTGTTGCAGATTAGTTAATATATGTGGTGATGGATATTGTGAGGGTTCAGAAAATTGTGAAAAAGATTGTGCGACTAATGGAACTCAGAATAGCCAAGAAGATTACTTAAATCTTCAAGATAAAATAATCGAAGCAACAAAAGATATAACTGATCAAAAAGAAGTTAAAGATATAATAGAGAAGAAGAAATTAGAAGTAGAATACGGATTAAATATAAAAGAAATAAATCTATTTAATAATATAAATGCAGTAATTCTCGGGATTCTTCCATCAAAATCACAATCATTCCTATTAAGTAAAAAGTTTGAGAAAGAACAGGAACTAACTGTTTCCTCAGAAAAAAGAGATGGAATAACCTCAATAAGTTATCACGAAACTAACCATATTCAATTATCTCCTGGAGAGATAGAACCGAGAAGAGTAGCAAAACTTAACATTATTTCCACATCAACACTACCAAAAATACTATTCAATTTTGCAGGATTTTAAAATGGATATCTTAAAAGAAATTTCTCCAACAAAACAAGAGAAAAAAGAGTTAAAGAAAAAAGTAAATTCATTTCTTAAATCATTTAAAAAATCAAAAGGAGTAAAATTTGTAGTTGGAGGATCATATGCTAAAAATACTTGGCTATCTGGAAATCCAGATATAGATGTTTTTGCAAGATTCGATTATAAGACTTACAAAGATAAAGATATCTCTAAAGAACTCGGAGACTTACTTTCAAAAAAATATAAATTCACAAAGGTTCATGGATCAAGAGATTATTATCATATAGATATTGATAAAACAATATTCGAAGTTGTTCCAGTATTGGAAATAAAAAAGCCAGAAGAAGCAAAGAATGTAACTGATGTCTCAGCATTTCATGTAAAATATATAAAAAAACATACAAACAAAAAGCTTCAAAATGAAATAAGGATTTTAAAACATTTTTGCAAAGCTAATGATCTGTATGGTGCGGAGAGTTATATAAGGGGATTCTCAGGTTATGTGTTGGAGATATTAATATCTCATTATAAATCATTTAATAAATTAATAAAATCTGTAAAGTTGTGGGAAGAAAAAACTGTACTAGATCCTGCAAAATACTATAAATCAAAAAGAGAGATAGGTTTAGAACTTAATCCTTCTAAGGTCTCGCCACTAATATTAATTGATCCAGTTCAGCCAGATAGGAATGCTGCTGCAGCACTAGGGAAAAAAGTATACAATAAATTAATCAATCTAGCAAAAATCTATGATGGTTCTGATGCATTCTTCAGAAAAAAAGAAGTTGACTTAAAAGATCTAAAGGGATATAATATCCTTTCAATAACCCCATTAACAGGAAAGAAAGACATAGTTGGGGCAAAACTACTAAAGTCTTTAGAGTACATAAAAAAGCAGTTAGAACTAAATGATTTCAAGGTAATTGATTATGGTTGGAAATGGGAAACCAAGGCATATTTCTGGTTTAAAATAGAATCTCCAAAATCAAAAACAAAAAAACACTACGGTCCGACTAAAGATAAAAAAACTCACATCGAAGCTTTTAAGAAAAAACACAAAAAACAAAAGATCCACAAAGGAATAAAAGGGATCTACATAATTCAAGAAAGAAGATTCACTAAATCAGAAGATATCCTGAATTATCTAATAAAACAAAAAAATGTTAGTGAAAAGCTTAAAAATATAAAATTAAGGTAACTCGACTAGAACCAAAAAGTTTATAAATTATTCAAGAGTATATTGACTAACTCGTTCTAAAGAGGTTTATTAAATGGAACAAAATATAGAAAATTCAATTCAGAAGGGTACTACTACAGTTGGAATAGTTTGTAAAGATGGAGTAGTTCTTGCAGCAGACAAAAGAGTAAGTGCAGGTTACTTAATATCTAACAAAAAGATGGATAAGATTCATAGGATATCTGACAATGCCGCAGTAACAATGGCAGGTTTGGTATCTGATGCTCAACTTATCGTTAAATTAATCAAAGCAGAAATAAGATTGAAAAAAATAAGGACTATAAGGGATCCTTCAATCAAAGAAACTGCAAATCAATTAGCAAACATTTTATATCAAAATATCAGAAAACCTTCAATGGTTCCAGGAATCGTAGGATTCTTACTTGGAGGGAAAGATAAAAATGGATATCACCTCTATGAATTAGGGATGGATGGATCAATTACACCAACAGATGATTTCTGTTCTAATGGGTCTGGTTCTCCACTTGCATATGGTGTTTTAGAAACTCTATATAATTCAGAGATTACAGTAAAGGAAGGAACAGAAATAGCATTAAAATCCATAAAAGCGGCAATCCAAAGGGATATGCCTACTGGAGATGGTATAGATATAATCACTATAACTTCAGAAGGTGTTAAACAACACCAAACAAAAAAAGTAAAAAAAGTAATAGAATAATAAATTCTTTGTTTTAAAAAATGGTAATAAAGATAATAGAATCCATAAATGAGTTATTGCCTTCAAGTGCAAATATATCTCAAGTAGCATTTGAGGGAGCGAATATAGTACTCTACACAAAAAATTGTGAATTTTTCTTAAATAATAAAGGCGTTATTAGAGAGATAGTTGGAAAAATTAAAAAAAGAGTAGAATTAAGGGCAGATCCTCTTCTATGTTTAGAATCAGAAAAAACAGAGATGATCGTAAGAAAAGTAATTCCTAAGGAAGCAGGAAAGATCAATGTAATATTTGATCATCAAAGATCACAAGTAATCCTAGAAGCAGAAAAACCAGGTTTAGCAATCGGTAAAGAAGGAGAGCTTCTAAAAGAGATAAAAAAACAGACTAATTGGACACCATTTGTTAAACGTGTCCCTTCAATCAAATCAAAAATTATTGAGAATATTAGGCAAGTGTTATACACAAATGATGATTATAGAAAAAAATTCTTACATTCAGTTGGAGAGAGAATTTATGGGCCAACTAGAAAGAATAAGAAAACAGAATGGATTAGGTTAACTTTTTTAGGTGGAGGGAGACAAGTTGGAAGATCATGTTATCTTTTACAAACTCAAGAATCAAATATACTAATAGATTGTGGAATAAATGTTGCAGCGCCAGAAGACAGCGCATATCCATATTTAGATATTTCAGAATTAAAAATTAATGAATTAGATGCAGTAATACTATCTCACGCACATTTAGATCATACTGGAGTAATACCTTTATTGTATAAATATGGTTACAAAGGACCACTATATTGTACTGCTCCATCAAGAGATATTGCAGCATTATTATGTTTAGATTTAATATCAATTCAAAAAGGAGAAAATAAAAAGGAACTATATTCATCATCTGATATAAAACAGATGGTTAAACACACAATAGTTCTAAATTATGAAGAAGTTACTGATATAACTCCGGATGTTCGTTTAACTTTATATAATGCTGGACACATTTTAGGTTCATCACTTTGCCATTTTCATATAGGGGATGGGTTACACAATTTCATGTACACTGGAGATATGAATTATGAGGTATCAAATCTTTTACCTGCAGCATCAACAAGATTCCCAAGACTAGAAACACTAATGATAGAATCAACATATGGTGGAAGGGATGATATTACTTCAACAAGAAAAGAAGCAGAAGATTATTTATTGGAGATAATAAAATCAACAGTGAATAAAGGTGGAAAGATTCTAATGCCAGTTCTTGGTGTTGGTCGTTCGCAAGAAGTTATGCTTATTGTTGAGAAAGCAATAAGAGAGGGAAGATTAGCAGATATTCCTGTTTTCGTACAAGGTATGGTTTGGGATGTTACTGCAATTCACACAACTTATCCAGATTTTTTCAATTCAAGAGTAAAAAAAGATATTTTTCATAAAGATATGAATCCGTTTGTATCAAAGATATTCAAGAGAGTCGGATCTCATAAAGAGATGATGAACATAGTAGATGAACACGGACCCTGTATAATCATGGCAACTTCTGGTATGATGACTGGTGGTGCTTCTGTAGAATATTTCAAACACTTGGCAGATGATCCTAAAAACTCATTAATATTAACTTCTTATCAAGGAGATGGGTCATTGGGTAGAAGGTTACAACAAGGAGAAAAAGAAATACTTTTTAGAGAAGGAAGCAAACAAGTTCCAGTTAATGTTAAATTAGATATTTACTCAATTCATGCATTTACTGGGCACAGTGATAGAAATCAACTAATGAATTATTTCAGAAGAGTATCTCCAAGGCCAAAAAAAGTAATTATGGTACATGGTGAGAGTTCTAAATGTCTTGATCTAGCTAGTTCTTTGCATAAGATGATGAAGATAGAGACAGTAGCACCAAAGAATCTAGAAACTGTAAGATTGGTATAAAATCATTACCGTACAGTAACAACAAATAGTTAACTTTATATACTACTAATTTGTTTAATTACGTATGAAAAAGACAGTTATTTTAATCGGATTAATTTTTATGCTTGGTTGGCTTTCTAATAGTGCTTATAGCATAGATTTCGAAGAACCTTCAAGTATTTTCACAACAAAGGATCTGATTTCTCCACAAGACTGGGTTAATGCAAATCAGATCTTCGTTTATCAAGATTATATAGTTATCAAAGTTTCAGGAGCAAACTTAGTAAGTTATGCAGATACAAATTCTATGGATCCACTATTAGATAGTGGGGCAAACGGATTAGAGATAATTCCTCAATCAGAAGAACATCTACAAATAGGGGATATAATCACTTATGAGGCAGATTGGAATAGTAATTTAGTTGTACATAGAATCATATTCATTGGAGAAGATGATGAAGGATGGTACTGTATAACAAAAGGAGATAATTCTAGATTTACAGATCCTGGAAAAATAAGATTCGACAAAATAAAATATATATTAATTGGAGTGATATACTAAAATGGGAATAGAAAAGATAGTCTGTTCAGCTATAAAAATTGAAGGAGTTAATGATGAGTATGATCACATTTATGTTGGTTTAAGGCACTGCGATTGTTTTGGGGAAATTGCCAGGGTTCGAAAATTATTAGAAGATTCAGATGAAAAAAGAATAGCTTGTTTAAGAAATAATATTCAAGGTTTTTTAACAAGCAAAAATAGATTCGTAGATAGAAAAGAAGCATACACAATTGCAATAGAAAACAATCAAATTATCAATGAGTCTCCATCTAAAAGTGATGAGCTGTTTTCTGAAAATTTATATTAAGGGTAAAAAATGGGAATAGAAAAAATAATTTGCGAAACAAAAGAAAAATATCAAAAAAATGTCACAAGACTAAATAAAGAAGGATGGAAATTAGAATCAGTAGCAAAAGATTATGCAAAATTCAAAAATAATTTTCCAATTTTAATTGAAACTACTGCATATATGAGAATTTTTAGTCTGCCTGATTATACTGAAGTTTATTACAAACCTAAACAAGAAGAGTAATTAACCAACCAACTAAGCATCCAGCAGAGATAAACGGCATAGCTGGATAAAACTTTTTCTTTTTACTAAATACTAACAATAACAATAGTGCTAGAGCTGCAAAAACGCTGACAATATATGCTTCAAACATACCACTAGTTTTCAATATAACTCCTGAGAATAATAATGGAAATCCTATATCTCCTCCACCAAGTATAGCAACTTTATTTTTTCCGTAAGGAACTAATAGTCCTGCAAATAGTTTAGATTCTGTCTGAAATTTAGCCATCTTAACCATATGTTTAGTTTTCCAAACTGCGATCATATCGTAGATTGAGATAAAGATGAGTAACAAGCTAATAGAAAGAAGTCCAAGGATAGGTACAAAAATACCTGCCAAGCCCCCATAAATAAATAATTCTGAAAAATTGTGAGATAAAACATTAGGTCTGAGTGTTTTCAAACTAGCAAATCCCACTGCGAGAAATAAAGCGAGATATTGGTGTACAAAAGCTCCAAAACTGATTAACAAGGCATAAGATACTGCGACAAAGAACCAAATCTTCCACACTCTAAATGCATTAAGCCTAATTAAAAGTAAGACTAAGAACGTAGCAATTAATAGGGCAATCAAAATAGGGACATAACCACTCTCTTCATTAATTTCTGGCCTTTCAATACCCATCGGTAATTCCTCACCAACAAGATATTTTTCAGTTACACTAAGGCCTATTAAATGAGCTACTAAGAACAATGAGATAATAATCAAACTAACTTTAAAATTGTGTTTCATAATTCAAAAATAAATAAACTAGTTTAAATAATTTTGTATAAAATTTAGATAACCTTTTATATAATAAATCTCATAAAAGCTAATATGAAAAAAGTAGGTTTGGCTTTGGGTGGTGGAACAGCATTAGGATTCTCACATATTGGAGTGCTTGAAAGCTTAGAAAAAAATAAAATAGAAATAGATTATCTTTCTGGAACAAGTATGGGTGCAGTAATTGCAGCACTATATGCATCAGGTATGAGCATAAGGGACATGAAAGAGATCACAACTACAACAAGGTGGGAAAATTTAGTTGATTTCAAGTTGCCTGATAGGGGAATACTTTCTGGAGATAAGATTGAAAAATTTCTAAGGGTTTTATTGAAAAATAAACAATTCAAAGATTTAAACATTCCTCTAGCTGTAGTTGCAACAGACATCTACAATGGTGAGAAGATAATATTCAAGAAGGGAGATGTGGCAAGTGCAGTGAGGGCCAGTATTTCGTTACCTAATATTTTTGTTCCATTCGAATATAATAACCGTGTTCTAATTGATGGAGGGATAGTTGATCCTATTCCAGTCGATATAGCAAAATCTATGGGTGCAGATATTGTAATAGCGACAGACCTATCAGTACCTGTAAAAAATGTTGTAATAAATTCCAAAACAAAAAAGAATAAAAAGTTTTTAAAGAAGATTGAAAAAAAATTGATTGAACAAGAAATAAACCAAATAAATAATTATACTAATAAACACAAAGATTCAATACCTTGGTTTTTAAAAGGAGTTACTGCTGTACTGAATAGGCCAAAGACATTAATTGAATACTTTACAAAACATAGATTAAGAATTCCAGAATTTTTAACAATTACTTCAAATTCATTTAGTATAATGACTAGTGAACTAAGTAGAAGTGCACTAAAATCTGCAGACTATGTAATCAAACCAAATTTAAAAGGATTCACAAGATTTGATTTTGGAAGAGTTGAAGATCTAATAAAAAGAGGAAAAACTAAAACAGATAGTTCAATAAAAGATATTAAGAAGTTAATAAAATGATCAAAGAAGATTTTAAAGGAATATGTCCAGATTGTGGGTCGAAACTCCATGAGGGGCAACATAAATTTGCAGACGGAATGTACTATGTAAGTTCTTGTAAGGAATGCGGTTTTAAGAATGAAACTCCATTAGAAGAGAAAAGAAGAATAAAACACTTGAAATCAAAATGAGTTTACAAGGCTTGAAATCAGTTCTGGAAAAAGAAGCAAATGAAGAAAAGGCAGGGATTCACTCTAGATTTTTCAAGACTGGGAAAGGAGAATATGGGGAAGGTTCAATTTTTTTAGGAATCCCAGTCCCAGTACTAAGAAATATCGCAAAAAAATATCAGAATTTATCATTAAAAGATTTACAGATATTATTAGATGATAAAATACATACTTACAGATTTATAGCAGTGATAATTTTAGTAGAGGAATATAAAAAATCAGATAGAAAAAAGAAAAAAGAAATCTATGAATTCTATTTAAAAAACTCAAAAAATATAAATAATTGGGATCTAGTTGATGTATCTGCACCACATATTGTTGGAGAATATCTTTACAATCAGTCAAGAACTATTGCAAAAAAGACATTACAACAACTTGCAATTTCAGAGAATCTATGGGAAAGAAGAATTGCGATAGTTTCAACCTATCATTTTATCAGACAAAACAGATTTGGAGAGACAATTGGTGTAACTCAAATATTATTAAAAGACAAACATGATCTAATCCACAAAGCATGTGGGTGGATGTTGAGAGAGCTTGGAAAGAGGGATCAAGAAGTTTTAGAATCGTTCTTAGATAAGTATGTAGATATGATGCCAAGAACTATGTTGAGATATTCTATAGAAAGGTTTGAAGAAGAAAAAAGGAAATATTATCTAAATAAGTAAGTTTTTTAAACAAGTCAATAGTTATATCATCATGAGGGGACGTAGCATAACCTGGCTAGTGTTGCCGGCTCCAACCCGGTAGGTGGGGGTTCAAATCCCTCCGTCCTCATTTTTTAGAAACTTTTATATAACTAGATTTCCAAATCTCTACTTATGAAACTTACACCTTATGAAGTGGAAGGAGAAATAGATTACAACAAGGTAATCAAACAGTTTGGAGCTTCTTTAATTGATGAGAAATTAAAGGCCAAACTAGCAGGTCTAAAATTAATTGATAAAGGTATTTTTTTCGCACATAGAGATTTAGATAAGATTCTAAAGAAAGAGTTTGCAATAGTATCAGGAAGAGGTCCAAGTGCAAAAATAACTCTAGCTCACTTACAAATATTTAAGTTCGTAAAAGATATGCAAGATAAATTTGGTTGCAGAGTTTTCATACCATTTTCAGACGATGAAAAATTCTTATTCAATCAAAAATTAAGTTATGAAGAATCAAAAAGATTAGCTTATGAAAATGCTTTAGATATAATTGCGCTAGGTTTTGATCCGAAGAAAACGGAAATAATAATTGATTTTGAGAATATGAATCAAGAACTTTATAATCTTTCAATGAGGTGTGCAAAAACCTTAACAAATAATACAGTTAGATCAGCATTCGGATTCACAGGTGATAAGAATGTTGGGATTAATTTTTATCCTGCAATGCAGGCAGCACATATTCTCTACCCTACCTTAAAATATGGAGTACCTACAATTGTTCCAATAGGTGTTGACCAGGATGTTTTCATAAAATTAACAAGAGATATTGCACATAAATTAAAATTACAAAAACCTGGCGATATCTTATCAAAATTTATCCCAAGTTTAGAAGGAACTTCAAAAATGAGTGCTTCAAATCCTAATTCTGCAATATATTCGGATGATTCAATGAAGGATATTGAAAAGAAATTAAAAAAATCATTTTCTGGCGGAAGGGAAACTCTTGAAGAACATAGAAAATATGGTGGAAATCCTGATGTAGATGTTTGTTACCAATATCTCGATTTATTTTTAGAAGATGATGAAAAGAAACTAAAAGAGATTCATGATTCATATAAGTCAGGAGAGCTAACAACTGGTGATCTTAAGAAATACACTATTAAGAAAGCTCAAGACTATTTAAAAGAACATCAGAAGAAGAGAGAGAAAGCAAAGAAACTATTACCAAAATTTTTAAAATCATAATTATTTTTCTAATTTTAATCTAAGAGTTTCATATTCTTCATACTTTGAATCACTTAAGATTTCTTTGGCATACTCTCCATCAAAATGTTTTGCAACAAGGTGTGCAGCATGAGTACTTAGGCCATCTCTAACTAAAGAAGACTCAACTATTTCATGCAAGATATAAGGTTTTTTAAATTCATCAATGGCATTATCATGAATATAGATATCTGCACCATCATATGTTGTAGATGCAAACCACTCAGCAATCTCACCTTCACCAGAATAAGATGTCGGATCAATCCAATAAGTTCTGTCCAAATATTTAACTAAACCAATCTTAGAAGTATCAAATATACTAAGTTCTTTTTTCAATTCATTAATTTTGTCACTCAGATCTTTCATTTTAGATACCTCTCTCTTCTTCAGCCAGTCTGTATGCAAGAATGAACATTTTATCTTTCTCTTCTCTTGTTAAATCAGAATTCGTCCTAACTCCAAATCCAAATTCTTCATAAACTCTAGGATCTTCTAATAATTCCTTATAGATTCTAGAAAACACAAAGGTATTTTCATTATTTTCAATTTTACTACCAAGAAATTCAAATGCATTAAACTCAATAATCTCTTCTAATTCTGCACTATCTAATGTTTTAATATATTTAATATATTTATTTATTTGTTCCATGTTGATTCAACAAGATTTGACATAGCATTTACGAAGAATGGACTCTTAACCCAGATTCCACTATCTGAAGTTTCATGCACGTCATCATCAGTCAACATAAATAAGACTTCTTTATCATCTACCATAATAAATCTAGCATTAAGGTTTTTAACATTTTTTACACTTGCAATTTTACTTATATTTTCAATATCTTCAACTTCTGGAGCCATAATTCTTACTTTAACTCCTTTTTTTGATTTTGACTTAATTAAAGTACTAAAAGAAGCAAGTTTTCTTGATATTCCTGATTTTGTTGTTGCAATAGTTATGCTTTTCTCAGCACCATTAAGTAATTCTTCAATCTGATTGTAAATATTTTTTCTACCTCTTATTGAACCTGAAATAAGATTAGGATTAACATGTTCTATTCCGGTAGAGAATAATGTATTGATTTCATCAAAAACATCTGTATTATTTAATTTTTCAATAGATTTAATTTTAGAGTCTGATTTATTCTTAATTTCCTTTTTCACTCTAGAAATAACCTCATGAGGATCAACAGAAATGTACTTGATAGGTTTACCCACATTCATTATAACGAAGCCTCTCTTCTCAAGAGCCTCTAGTACATCATAACTTCTAGATCTAGGAACATCACTAATATCTGATAGTTCTCCCGCAGTAGCTATGCCTTTGGATAGTAAAGCTGTCCAAACCTTCACCTCATATTCATTCAGAGAGAATGATCCTTTTAACTTTTTTAAAAAATCTTCAGATAATATCATTGTAAAGTTATGATAAAAATACCGTTTATAAGCTTTTCCGTTTTGTTATTATCAAACGGTGGTGAAAACAGAAAGCTTTTTAAAATGATAACATGGAATTATATAAAATGTTACCAGAAATGATAAGATTAAAACATTTGGATGAAGGGATAATGAATCTAGTAATAGACATAAACCGAATTCCTGATGTACACACTCTGACTAATTGCGAAGGACATATCTGGAGAGATTGTCCTGCGTGGCCAACAAAAGATGGTTGGTTACATTTTTTGACAGAAAAAAACGAAAATAAGGGATTGTTAAATAAAATATCTGAATACTGTAGTGATTTTGATCATATGAGTATTGATACTAGGAACTACACTAACAGATTAGTTCATACAATCTCTGCAGGATTCGAACCACATCATACAAGTGGTATGGAGAACATATTTGAGCAGATGTCAAAAAGAAAGCAAGAAGAATATTTCAAAAGAGCAGATGTTAGAAAAGAAGAAATATTAAACAATTGGTCAGATCTAAACGGTTTAGTAAGATCCTATATAAAAAACAATATATCTGAACATGTTGATTCACTTCGATATAGATAAAAAATATAGTAAATTATTTAAACCTCTTTTTTCTTTTTATTTATTATGAAACAGATCATAGAATCATTGCACCAGTTAGAGAGGAAAGTTCTACCAGCTCTAAAAGATAATAAAACTCTTGAAGAACTTGAATCTGCTTTACCTCAAATGAAAGAAGTCGAGATAATGCGTGCATTACAATGGTTAGAAAATAAAAAAATTCTAAAAATTAATACTAAAACTTATGAAGTCATATCTATAGATAAAGTCGGGAAAGAGGTTGTAAAAACCGGTTTACCAGAAAAGAGAATGGTAGACGCAATAAAAAAAGATATTTCTATTTCAGAGCTAAAAAAAGTATCAGGTTTAACAAATGAAGAATTCAATGTATCTTTAGGTATTTTGAAAAAGAAATCTATAATAAATTTAGATAAGGGTAAAATCAATCTAACAAAAAATGGAGAGAAATTAAATAATGAGAAATCTGGTGAGGAAGTTTTCTTAAAATTGCTTTCTGAAAAAATACTAAAGAAAGATAGTCTAACAGATTCTCAATTAGAATTATTCAATCAACTCAAAACTAGGAAAGAATTAGTAAAATCCGATATAATAAAAGAAAAGAGTATAGAATTGACTGCTATCGGGACAAAATTATCAAATCAAAAATTAGATTTCTCAGGTATAGTGGATACGCTAACTCCTGCAATGTTAAGAAATGATTCTTGGAAGAAAAAAAAGTTCAGGAGATATGATGTAAAAATTAATGTTCCGAAAGTCTACCCTGGAAAGAGACATTTCCTAAATGAAACAAAACAATATGCTAAAAGAGTTTGGTTAGATATGGGGTTCAAGGAAATGACAGGATCCATAATAAATTCATCATTTTGGAATTTTGATGCACTATTCGTTCCACAAGATCATCCTGCTAGAGAGATGCAAGATACATTTTTCGTTAAAGGGAAAGGAAAGCTGCCAAAAGGGCTAACAAATAAAATTAAAAAAGAGCAAGAAAAGAATTGGAATTATAACTGGTCAGAAGAAGAAGCAGAAAGATTAGTGCTGAGGACTCACACTACTGCACTCTCTGTAAAAACCCTATCAAAATTAAAGGAAGATGATCTTCCTGCAAAGTTTTTCGCAATTGGAAGAAATTATAGGAATGAAGCGTTAGACTGGTCACATTTATTCGAGTTCAATCAAGCAGAAGGGATAGTAATAGATAAGGATGCAAATTTTAAACATCTGTTAGGTTATTTGACAGAGTTCGCAAATAAAATGGGCTTTGATAAAGTAAGATTCAGGCCTGCACACTTCCCATATACTGAACCAAGTCTAGAAGGTGATGTATTTGATCCAGTAAACAAGAAATGGGTAGAATTTATAGCTGCAGGGATATTTAGGCCAGAAGTAGTCAAACCTCTTCTAGGATTAGATGTACCTGTATTAGCATGGGGCCCAGGATTAGATAGGATGATCAAAGCAGCCCATAATATAAAGGATATTAGAGAGCTTTACAAGAATGATTTGAAACAACTAAGGGAGAAGAAAGTTTTGAGATAAAATGCCAACAATAACTCTAGATAAAAAAGATCTGTTAAATCAAATAGGAAAGAAACTATCTGATGATAAATTAAAAGATAGAATTTCTATGATTGGAACAGATTTAGAAAGGATCACACCAAAAGAAATAGAGGTAGAAATTTTCCCTAATCGTCCAGATATGCTTTCTTCAGAAGGGTTTGCAAGGGCACTATCTTCATTTATTGGAAATAAAACAGGGCTAAGGCAGTATAAAGTAAATTCATCAAAATACTCATTAAAAATAGATAAGAAGGTTTCAAAAGTTAGACCTTATGCTGTTGCAGCAGTAATAAAGGGAATCAAACTAAACGAACCAATTATCGAATCACTAATGCAAGTTCAAGAGAAACTGCACACCACTTTTGGAAGAAATAGAAAAAAAGCATCAATAGGAGTTTACGATCTAGATAAAATAGAATTTCCATTAACTTATACAACCAAATCAAAAGGTTTCAAATTCACACCATTAGAGATGGGATCCGAATTAACACTTTCTCAGATTTTGGAAAAACATCCTAAGGGAAAAGACTATTCAAAACTGCTAGATGGATTTTCAGAGTTTCCTATCTGGTTGGATGCAAATAATCAAGTACTTTCAATGCCACCTATAATCAACTCAGAAAATACAAAAGTTACAGAAAAAACAACAAATTTGTTTATAGATGTGACTGGAACTGAACTCCAAACCATTGAACAAACTCTAAACATGATTATAACCTCTCTCGCAGACAGAGGTGGAAATATATACTCTGTGAAAGTTGAGAAGAATAATTATCCTAATCTAGCTCCAAGGAAATTAAAATTGGATTTAAAATATGTTAATAGAATACTTGGATTGGAAATAAATCAGAAAGAAGTAAAAAAGCTTTTAGAAAAAATGGGATTCGATTATACTCAACCCTATGTTTCAATTCCAGTATATAGATCAGATATATTTAGTCAAATAGATTTGGTCGAAGATATAGCAATTGCTTATGGTTATGAAAACTTTAAACCAGAAATACCAAGAGTCGCAACAATAGCTCAAGAAGATGAATTAGAAATCTTCAAAAATAAAATTGCAGAAATATTGGTGGGATTTAGACTAACTGAAACTAATACCTATAATCTAACTAGTAAAGTAAAACAATTAAAATTAATGAATACAAAGATGAAAATTGTTGAATTAGAAAATGCATTAAATGAGGATTATAATGTTCTAAGGGCCAGAATAACTCCAAGTTTGTTAGAAGTCCTAAAAAATAATAGACATCATGAATATCCTCAAAGAATTTTCGAGATAGGGGATGTATTCACTCCAAAAGAAAAGTCCAGACTCGCTGTTGCATTAGCACATAAAACTGCAGACTATACAGAATCAAAACAGATAATTGATTATCTTTTAACAATCTTGGGACTGGAATATTCAATAGAAGAATGTGTCCATGATTCATATATTCCTGGAAGAGTTGGAAGAGTAATAGTAAAAGGAAAACCAGTTGCATATATTGGGGAGATCTCTCCAGAAGTGCTATCTAATTTCAATTTAGAAGTCCCTGTTTCGACATTTGAGTTAAATTTAACAGATCTATTTAAGTTAATAAAATAAGTAAACTTTAAAAGTAAAAACTTCTCAGTTAATCTAGTGGAATATGATTTAGAAATAAATAGGGTTATAGAAGAAATCAAGAAGAATAAAGCAAAGCGAGTTTGTTTACAATTCCCAGATGGTTTAAAACCAATAGCTACGAAAGTAGTGGACGAAATAAAAAGCAAAGTAGATGCAGATATTTTTATATGGGCAGGTTCATGTTATGGATCTTGTGATGTCCCAGTAGGTTTAGAAAATCTTAAGATTGATTTAATAGTTCAATTTGGTCACACGAGATGGCCTTTTGATGCAAAATTAAAAGAGCATAATTTCAAATAAAATGAAAATAGGAAAAAGAGAGGTAGTAATAGCATTCGTAGTATTATCACTATTAGTTTTAACTATCTTTTTTCCAAACTTAAGACTCTCTCAAGAACAGAACTGTGGAGAGTGTACAGAGTGGGAAACAATAGGGTGCGGTTTAGAAGAATATAACTGTTCAGAGTTAGAACTAACTCAAATTAGAAGTTGTGTATATCCTGATGTACAAAATCTTCCAATTGGAGATGAACCTCTTTTTAGTGCACCAAAAGAAATGGGGTTGGATATAGCACCCAAAGAGAAACCAAAAGAAGAACCTGCAGAAGAGATTCAAGAAGGGGAAGAAGAATCAATTGAAGAGAGTTTAGGAGAAACTTCTGGAGATGAGACTCAAGAAAAATCAACTCAATCTACATCTAGTTCAAGTGGTGGATCTAATTCACGTAAAACTCCTCCTGTTAGATGTTTATCAAGATGTATACCAAAAGCAACAGCTTGCAATACTCCTCCGGAACAACCTTCAAATCCAAGTCCTTCAAATTCTCAAACAAATGTATTAATTTCTTCAGAATTATCATGGACTGGATCAGATGTGAACTCTGAACAAGAATTAGAATATGATATTTATTTTGGAGTGGAAAGTTTAGGATTAATATCTACTCAATCAGAAACAAATTATTCTTTTAGTGAATTACTAAATTATTCTACTACATACAACTGGCAGGTTATTATAAGTGATGGATATGATGCAACGGTTGGACAAACTTGGCATTTTACAACAGAACCTGAACCTAACACTCCTCCGGAACAACCTTCAAATCCTTCTCCTGTAGATGGTGCCCAAGAGGTAGATCTTCTCCCAACTCTGACTTGGACTTGCTCAGATGATGGGGAATTGTTTTATGATATTTATTTCGGAACAAATAATTCAGGACTGCATAAACTCTTAGAAGATCAAATAGAACCTAGTTATGGTGTCATCCAAGAATTGGACTATTCGACAACTTACTATTGGAAGATTATTGCAAAAGATAATGAATATGAAACCGAAGGATTGATTTGGAATTTCACAACTGGAATAAGGCCAAATAGTCCTCCAACAAGCATAACTAACTTCAATCCAGAATACGGTTCAATAAATTTACCAATTAATCTAGCACTATCTTGGTCTGTAGAAGATCCTGAGGGAGATGATATGAGTTATGATGTGTTTTTGGACAATTCAACAAATCTTACAGTTCCAATCTCATCAGGACAAGAAGATAAGATAATAACAATATCAAGATTAGATTATTCAACAACTTACTATTGGAAAATTAGAGCAATAGATGAACATAATGCTGCAACAGAATCAGATATAATAAAATTCAGAACAAGAGAAGAACCAATTATAGCTGAGACTAGAGGTACAGCTCCTTATGCACTATTCGATATAAAGGTTGATTTATTTAATGAATCAAAAATTTCTCATCCAGGAGAAGACATCTGGGCAGATATAGTAATGTATAATATGGGTACTCTAAAACCTGTAGATGTTGTAATAGACTGCACTCTTGAAGATATGAATGGAACTATGTACGATTATTTCCAAGAGACCCTTGCTGTAGAAGAACAAACTGCAATGAACAGAAGTATGACCATTCCTTTGGCCGCTAAATTAGATTACTATGTGTATCAATGTGTATTAAGTTATTATGGGGAAGTCGCAGTGAGTAGCGATCTATTTGAAACAGAAGAAAGAATAATATCTATAGAAGAACCAAAAGAAGATTACTCTAAACTGTACAAAACTATTCTAGCATTATTTATAGTTATAATCATTCTATTATTTTTGTTAATAAGAAAACAACCGAAGAAGAAAAGAAAAACAAAGAAAAAGAAGAGGAGAAAGAAAAAATCAAAAAAATAATTCTCCAAGGGATATTAGCTATACAAGTACTAACTGCTGGTATTTTGTTATTGGCAGGAACTAAAACTACAATTACTGGGGCATTTATTGGAAGTTCGATGATTCCTACCTTTCAAGGAATTTTTGGAGTTATATTTATAATTGAAAGTTTAATGTTATTTATGGCAACAAGTTTAGAATATAAGATAGACCAGGAGTTGCCAAAAAGAGAAACTAGTTTTAGATATGGGGAACACACCTCAAAAAGATATGCTTCTAGTAGAGGGTGGAATAAAGAATCAATAGAAGACACAATAAGAAGTTCTAGAAAAGTTTGCCTGTCGAGAGAAAAAAAGGGTAAGCACAGATTAGCAATAGTATATTATCACCCAGAGTTAGAAAATCAATATGTTGTAAGGACAATTGAAGGGAAGCTTCTCCAAGTTAGCGATTTACACACTCCAGATTGGAGACCAAATAATTGGAGGGACCAATTTGTATATCTCGGTAAATTTAACAAGGATGGTACCAAAAAGCTACCTAAAAAGCGAACTAAAAGAAGAGCTAGAACTCATAGATAATTTCTCAATTATTTAGAAAATTAGCGAATGTTTTATATACTTTTGATTTCTTAGTAGGGATGTAATCCTAAGGGATTATAATTTAGAAAATAGAGGGATAATATGGAATTTGAAACTGTAAAATTACCAAAACAATTAATGGATAGTATAAGAAATACAATAGAACAGACAAAAATGTTTTCAGATGAAGAAGATTTCATAAATCAATCAATAATCAAACAAATTTCAAAACTTAATCAAGGGGGTGAATAATATAATGGCAAATGAAGAAATAATTGGATTTCACAAAGGTTCTCTATCAACACTATATAAGGAAAGGCAAGAATTGCACAGAATAATAACTATAGTGGATCAACTTATGAAAGGACACACAGAAGAACTAAAAAAACTTGGAGTTGATATAGCTGCAGAAGCGCAAGCTGCTCAAGAAGCTCCACAAGGTCTGGAAGAACAAATAGATGATCCTAATAGATTAGCTTAATTTACAGATTTGGAAGAACAATTTCCGGATTTTGTTTAGAAAGATATATCGAAAACACTTTTATTTTATTTAAATCTTTTTCATCTAAATTATCATAATTAATTCCCAATGCATTACAATATTTTTCATTTTTACAAACATCTAATAAAATTCTCTTGGATTCAGGAGTTTCATTTTCACATTCTAAATAAATCCAGGCCTTATAATGTTCAAGATTTTGAACATCTCCTAACAAGGTTTCGATGTTTTCTTTTAGATTTGGATAATTTTCCATTTTAAGATAGTCTCGTTTCATTATTTTCTTTCTCAAATTTAAGTGAATATAATTCAAGAAGAAACAAATAATCTTTTGTAAGTTTGGATGCGTCTTCAGTATAAATACTATCTACATATTTAATCACTGAATAAGGAAACTCTCTAACATAGAAAAAAGCAGCTTCTCTATCTTCTTTTATTATGCTTTTATTCAATCCATCAAGGAGATTATCCAAATATTCTTTAGCATTATTCATTTTAACCTATAAACTCAAAAAATAGTCACTTAAAAGTTTAACTAATTTGGAGATATTCGCTTTTTTTGACATTTTGACAGGTTGTCATACACTCCCAATTCACATATAAACAAATAAAATAAGATAATATCACAATGGAAATAAAATATAATATTGAAAGGTGGTACTTAGAACTTGCTGAACAAGAGTATAATGGTGAAAGAATCACGTTAGCTAGCATAATGGTAGAAGCAGGATTAGTTTAATCAAATTTATACAAATATCAACCATAACGCCTCCAAAAAGTGCAATTTATCGCTGGGGTCAGCCTGCCATTTGGCTCCAGCATATGATCATTCTTCAGAATTAATAATACTAACATAAGTTCCAGGATCTACTATCTCATACAATTCGATTACATCCTCATTTTTCATCCTTATACAACCATGGGATGCAGGATTACCAATTAAACCTTCTTCAGGAGTTCCATGAATATAAATAAATCTAGAATGACTATTTTTATTATCATTTTCACAGCCATCTAACCACATAATTCTGCTTGTTACAAAATCTCTTGGAGAATCATACTCTTCAGTGTAGATTCTTGCAAGTTTTCCAGTATTTCGTCTTGCCTTAAAAATGGATCCTTTAAGTGCATCCTCTCCATATTTTTCTTTTATCTTATGAATTCCTAAGGGAGTTTTATTGCTCCCAGATTTATTCCCAAAACCTGGTTTTCCTGTAGAAATATCATATGTACTGTTAATTCTAAACCCATCGGTTTCATCTACTAAGTATATCTTCTGAGTCTCGCCGTCAATAATTAGTACATCCTCTCCTTCATCTAATTCGAATTGAGTATTGACTTCATTAAATGCTTGTGAGAGTCTATCTTCAAGAGAATCAGTTTTAATTTCTCCTAAAATGCTTGATGGAGATAGTGCTAAGGCTATAGAACCATACGCAAGATATTTCGAAATTAAATTTTGTACCATACAATCTCTAATAATCTAGGCTATATAAATCTTTATATTTTCACTACTAAGTTATAGTAACTTGTATTATTATCTCGAATTTTGAGTTTTTAAGGAAACCTCGATATTTGGCCAATTTTACATAGTTTTATAAAGGGACACACTGTTCAAATCACCTAATGGTAAGTACAGAAAAGAACGGAAGAAGAAACTCTAGGGAATCTCAAACTTTTGAAGAGTTCACTAAAGATAGAAATTCATCTAGAAGAGGTTCAGGTCGTTCAAGAGATAATAGTAGAAGAGGTTCTGATAGGGGAAGTTCTGATAGAGGGAGTTTCGGAAGAAGAGGTTCTGATAGAAGAGGTTCTGATAGAAGAGGTTCTGATAGAATAGAAATGACAAAAGTTGTTTGTGATAAATGTAAAAAGAATTGTGAAGTTCCGTTTAAGCCAACTTCAAGTAAACCAATTTTCTGTAATGAGTGTTTCAAAGATAATGGGAGTTCAAAATCTCAAAGATCTGGTGAATCAAATAAAGAGTTAGAATCAATCAATAAAAAGTTAGATATCATATTAAAAGCTTTAGAATTAGACTAATTTTTAAAAACAAACTTTAAAAACTTCAAACCATCTACATATTTATTGGAGGCAAAAAAATGTTATTTGAATTTATAACAAATCCGTGGTTTATGACAATATTACTTCTTTGGACAATTCCTTGGAAAGGTGTAGCTTTGTGGAAATCTGCAAGGAACAAACAAAAAGGTTGGTTCATGGTAATGTTAGTATTGGGTTCAGCAGCAATACTAGAAATGATATACTTAGGATTTTTTCAAAAAAAATCTAGGAGATAAGAATGGAGAACTACCAATTTGGTTATTTTAGGTACAAACCTCATTATATAATCGATAAAAAAACTGGGAAATCTACCAAGTTTAAGATTTATGATGATATTATGGTACCTGAATCAAAGCCTGGATACAAGGCAGGAAATTCTTTAATAGATGAAAATCTAGAATCTTCTGAATTAGAAAGAAAAATAAAAAAGTTAGAAGAATAATTTCTTCATTTCTCAGATAGATTAATAATTTTTTTCTTTGGTTGTTTTTTAAGTTTAGATAGTTTCAAAGTTAAGACACCCTTATTAAAATCAACTTTAGTTTTATCAGGATTAACATAGACAGGTAATGAAAATACTTTGTAGAATCCTCCATACGATCTCTCTTTTCTAAAATAATTCTCATTTCTACCAACTTTCTCGACTTTTTTCTTAGCTTTAATTTCTACTCTATCAGGATCAATAATTAAATTAAGATCATTTTTATCAATACCTGGAAGTTCAAAAATTACAATCAAATCTTTCTTTTTGTCTATTATGTCAATCAAAGGTTCTCTGATCTTAATGCCCTTTGGTAAGGTCATTCCCTCTTTCCAATAAATCTTAAAAATATCATTCATCTCTTTTCTAAATTCTTTCATATCTTTTAATGGGTCCCAGATTTCACGTTTCATAAATATCACCTAATTAATTAAAACTTTAATTTAGATATATTTAAATCTTTTGAAACATAGAAATTATTAAAAACACTATCATCTGAATCCTAAACATGTTAAGAATAGGTCCTGCAGGAATTGGCGGAGTTAAAGAGGCAGAGAGTAATTTAAAAGAATATAATAAACTAGGTTTCAATGCTGCAGAAGTATCATTTACTTATTCGAATTATTTAAAGAAAGCTGATGCAATCAGAATTGGCAAGTTAGCAAAAAAACTAAATATACAATTAAGTATACACGGATCATACTATATCAATCTAAATTCTGAAGACAAATCGAAGATAGAAAAGAGTAAAATTAGGATTTTAGGAGCATGCGAAATGGGACACTATCTCGGCGCAAAAGACATTGTTTTTCATGCCGGATATTTTGGGAAGAAAGACAAAGAAGAGAGTTATCAAATAATAAAGTCAAATATAATTGAGCTTAAAGAAGAAATCAAGAAAAATAAATGGGATGTGAAGCTCTCTCATGAAACAACTGGAAAGAATAGTGTATTTGGTTCACTAAAAGAAACTCTAAGATTATCTAAAGAAACGAGAACCTCATTCTGTATAGATTTTGCACACTTAAAGGCTAGAAATCAAGGGGTGATAGATTTTGAAGAAATAATTGAAGAGATAGGTCATAAGAATTTTCATATGCATTATTCTGGAATAAACTATGGTCCAAAGGGTGAAAAAAATCACATACCTATTGATGTTAAGGAATTTAAGAAACTAGCAAAAGCTTTGAAAAAACATAAAATTTCTGGCGAGATAATCTGCGAGAGTCCGAACACAATTCAAGACTCAATAAACATGGAAAAAATTCTGAAAGAATAAATTTTACTAAATAGTTAGATTTTTATACTCTTTATATGCTGTAATTAGAGGAGGTACAATTAAAATGGTACAAGCATACTGTGTTAAATGTAAGAAAAAAGGACAAGATATGAAAGATCCAACAATGAACAAAACTGCGAGAGGCGGATTTATGGCAAAAGGAAAATGCCCAGATTGTGGAACAACAATGTGCGCAATGATGTCAAAAGACAACGCAGAAAAAGCAATGGAAGAAGGGGTAGCAAAGAATTTCTAATCCCTTTTTTTTATTTTTTTTAATAACAAACTTTTTATACTACAAATCCTAAAATCTACTTAAGGAGGTGCACTAATGACTTATACACCAATAGAGATTATAGCAATGATTTTTCTTGCATTAGGAGTAATAAAGATGATTTACTTAGTAATAAATCCAAATGCGTGGATGGATTTGGCAAAGAAAATGTATGCAAAACCAAAAGCACTACAATCAATGTCTCTTATTTTGGCAGCAATAGTTTTTTACTATTTGATCCAAGTGTTTTCCATAGTTGAAATTTTCGCAGTGATGACATTCATGGCATTATTGATAGTATTTGGAATGGCAAATCATGTAGGAAAAATGCTGAAAATTTTCAAAATAAAGAGTATGTGGAAAGATTTCTGGCTATATTTGATAATATGGATTGTTTTGATGGTATGGGCGATTAAAGAGTTATTCTTTAATTCCCTTTTTTAATTTTTTAATTCTAAATATTGTTACTACTACATTAGGACTAATAAAACAAAGGTTTATAAAGAGTGATTGTCTGATAATACAAAAGAGGTAACTAAAATGGTTGAAAAATTATTAATTTGTTCAGACATCCATGATGATGTAGAAGCATTAGAAACTTTCGTAGATTATGCTCAAGCACAATGTGCAGATAGAATTCTTATATTGGGCGATATGGGACTTAGACCTTACACTTCTAATGATCTAGAACAATTAGTAAGAGGAAGGGATGAACAGAGGTTTATACAAGCTAAAAGGGATCATTCTAGACAAGTTCTTGGAGAAATGAAACAAATAATCGATCAATCCGGAATACCTTTAGTAATGGTGCCAGGAAATTATGATGGAACTCAAGATTCAGAAGCAGTATTCGGAGAAAGCAATTTACATAAAAAGACTATGAGCTTCGGAAATGCTAGTGTAGTGGGTTATGGCGGTGCAGATGCAAGTCCAGGACATATAGAATTATTACAAAGATTGGGTGAGATTGAGTACTTTGATCACCAGGAATTATATAGTCTACTAACTAATAAAAAATCAGATATTTGCATGATTCATAATCCTCCAAGAGGTTTTTGTGATGATATGTTTAACGGTCAAAATGTAGGTACTCCTGCAACAACTCAACACATTATAGATTACTCACCTAAATTAGTTCTTTCCGGCCATATACACGAAGCAGGACCAAATGGCAATAATCCTAGTGGAGTTAAAGGTGTAAAAGTTTATCAAAATCCAAAGACTGGAGAAGATACACTAATATTAAATCCTGGAAATTTGGGAAGATTTGAACTTCTAGATCCTAGGACTTTAGAACCTATCCGTCAGTTTGATTATGGAACTTTCATGGAAGTGAATATCGATGAAAATGGAAATCCTCAATCAGTTAGTTCATACAACTTGGACACGAAAACCGGTACAATTGGTAATGTAAAAAAGTTAGAAGAATATACATTTTAATTACATTTAAAAACACTAAATTTAAGTTAAACTATATGGATAAGACTAAATTTGAAGATCTATTATTAGAAAAACCATTAGTTAAGTTAATAGGGACTCATTTCAAACAACCAACTAGTATACAAGTTAAAACTATACCATCGATACTAGAAGATAAGGATGTAATAGCTAGTTCTAAAACAGGTTCTGGAAAGACTCTTGCTTTTGCTGCAGGAACAATTCAAAAGGTTGAGCCAGATTTTGGAATGCAGGCATTAGTTTTAGTACCAACCCGAGAACTTGTAGAACAAGTTGCAGATGTCTTCAAAACATTTTCAGAATATAAGGGATTAAATGTAGCCACGGTTTACGGAGGAGTTTCATTTAATAAGCAAGTAAAAAGCTTAGAAGATGCAGATATTGTTGTTGGAACTCCTGGAAGAGTACTAGAACACACAAAAACCAAATCTATTTATTTACAGAGGATAACAACTCTGATCTTAGATGAGGCAGATGTTATGGCTAAGTTAGGGTTTTTTCCAACAATAAAAAAGATAATGAAACACTTACCAAAGAAAATTCAAACTCTATTATTTTCAGCAACACAATCAAAAGAGATAAAAAAGTTAGCTGGAGAATATATGAAAAACCCAGTATCTATAGCTGCAAAAGAAAAAGTAGATACTTCTAAACTAGAACAGATATATTATGAGGTAACTACAAAACAAAAATTATCCCTTTTAACCCATTTATTGCAGCAAGAACAATCAAAATTAGTTATAGTATTTTGTAACACTAAGAATAATGTAGATTTTGTTTCTAAAAACTTGAAATTAAGTGGGCTAGATGTTTATTCTTTTCATAGCGGAGTTGACCAAAAACAGAGAAATAAGATAATAAGGGATTTTAATAAAGGTAAAAAAACAATAGTAGTTGGTACAAATGTACTTGCTAGAGGGTTGGATGTGGAAGAAATTTCCCATATATACAATTATGATTCGCCATTTGATCCGAGATTCTATATCCACAGGATTGGAAGAACTGCAAGAGCAGGCAAAGAAGGAAAAGCGATAAGTCTAGTTGCAGAGAGAGATAAAGATCATTTTAAGAAAGTTATAGAAGTGAACAAAGTAGAAATTAGGAAGAAAACTCTTCCAAAATTTGAATTTATAAAAACAGACTACAAAATAAAGAGAGATTACAAGAAAAAAAATAGAAACTGAATTCTTATAAAAATATTAAATAATTAACTTTTTATACACCAAACCCAATAATTCTTTATGTTTTGGAAAAAAAAGAGACGATTAGAAGATGTTTTACAAGAAATAGCTAACGAATTAGCTCCAGAATACGAAGGAGAATTAATTGTAAGTGAATTTAAATGGGGCTCACACATTTGGGAAAAAGGTGCGAGAGAGATAAACCAAACTATTGATTTTCAACCACGTGTAGAAGGTTATGAAAAAAAACTAATATCTGTTTATGAAACCTATAGTTTATGGGAAAAAAAAGATTTACATATCTATCTAAGGGACGAGTTTGTAGTAGAAGTAGCAATGAAGTACTTAAATAAATATATTTCTGAGAAAAATTTAAAAGAAGTAGAGATAAAAAAAGAATACTGAAGTTATAATTTTATTTATTCCCATGATATATCATTCCGTCTTGATTTTCAGTAAATTCGACATCTTCAACGATTTTATTTCCACCTCCTCCTTCATCATAATCTCCTAAATCCTCTTCACGAGTCTTTATCTTTCCCCAATCTATAATATGTTCTTCACCATAAAGGATAATGATGGTTGTTTGATGATATCCATCTCTAAATCCGGTTCCATCTTTTTTCGCCCTCCTAGTTTTCACATATCTGGATTGAACTTCTAGATTCTCGGATTCAAACATTTCTTGTAAATAATATGCTACGAATATATTCTTTTCATAACAAACACTACACCCTGAAAGTAATATATTACTTAAAAATGTAGTTGGACTGATTTTATATGGGTCTCCCCACTTTCCATCTCCTTTTGCTCGAGAACTATCATATATTTTAATGCCTTCATAACCAGGTATATCAATTCCAGAGTCTTTATTCCACACATATCCACTAACCTTTTTTGCATGGAATAAAACTTCCTCCTCATAAGTTGAATCGCCAGGAAGTAAAAGATTAATTTTTTTAAAAATTTCATAATTCAACCAATCCAGCACCATAGACATAACGAGTCAAACCTTCAGAAGAAACTCTTTCAGAATCTTTTCCAACATCAACCCTAGGAACATCTACATCACTAAGCAGAGCATCAGAAGAATAACCAAAAGACATACTAATTACAAGAAACACTAACACAAATGATAAAATCCTCTTTTTCATATAAATAATTTGATAAATACTCTATAAATAGCTTTCTAATAATCGACAATATCTATCACTTTAATTCTGATTAAAGCTTCATAAAGCTTTGTGGAGACTTGAAAAAAGTATCTTTAAAAGAAAATTCCCACATATTATGTATATTAAGGACTTTGGAGGTACTTAAAAATGAATAAGAAAATATTTATCCCAACAATACTAACATTATTGATTGTCACAATCTCAGTTAGTGCATCGTATGGGTGGGAAGATTTTAAATGGAGTAAATGTCCTATGAATACAGAAATAGATGGACACTTCTATGGTTGTGGTTCACCAGAACCAACAGCGGATGCCGCAGATGCAGCTGGAGAAGCACAGGCACAAGTTGCATGTGAATCTTGGTGTATAGGATTCGGTGGTACTAGTGGAATAGCAAGTCAGTGTAATAAATTAGGTGGTAAAAGTGGAAGTGGAGGTCACCAATCTGTAATGAAATGTGATTCCTGTACTTGTGTAGGATTAGCTCCAATAGTAGAAGAAATAGGGGGAACGTTTTGGAAAATAGGGGAAAATCCCCTATTTTAATTTTTTTTAACGTCTTCTTTTTTTCCTAAACTTAGTAGGTTTAGCTTTCCAAGTTAAATTAACTCTATCAATTTGCGGAGTATCTAACTTAGGGATACTAATTTGGTTCGCCTGAGCAACTCTTCTGAAGTTGTCGTGGTCTCTAGAGGAAAGTATTGTAATCGCTTCCCCTTTCTTACCTGCTCTTGCAGTTCTTCCAATCCTGTGGATATAATCTTTAGGATCTGTAGGAACATCATAATTATAGATGTGAGAAACATCTTGTATATCTAGTCCTCTTGCTGCAACATCAGTACATACCAAAGTCAAAACTTTTTGTGTATGGAATTTTTCAAGTATTCTATTTCTTTTCTTTTGAGTAAATCCACCATGAATTGCTTCTGCATCTATGCCGTTTCCACTCAAATTATTTGCAATAAAATCTGTATTGTGCCTAGTATTACAAAATACCATCACTAAACCTGATTCTTCCTTTTTCAACAAGTTTACTAACAATGAGTACTTCAGATTATCTTGTACATCATAATATCCTTGTTTTAATTTTGCAGGATCTACATTAGATTCTACTTCTATTTTTACAGGATTATTCAAGAATTTTTCAATCATATGTGCAACCATACCATGAATTGTAGCTGAAAATAATAGAGTTTGCTTATCTTTTGGAAGATTCTTCATTATTTTCTCAACATCATCTATGAATCCCATATCAAGCATTCTATCTGCTTCATCTAAAACCAAGGTTCTTACTTCTTTCAATCTTATAGTTCTTCTATTGATATGATCTAAAATCCTTCCAGGAGTTCCAACAACAATATCTGCTTCTTCTAATCTCTTAAATTGTCCCCGTATTGGCATTCCTCCATAAACTGAAGTGATTATTAATTTCTTATTCTTTGAAAACTTTTTTAATGAATCTTTAACCTGTTGTGCTAATTCTCTTGTTGGTGTTAAGATTAAGGCCTGTATTCCGCCTCCTTTCTGAGTATTCTGTATGATTCCTGCTCCAAAAGCAAGAGTCTTTCCAGATCCAGTTGCTGAACCTGCCAAAATATCTCTACCCTCAATTGCTAGAGGTATAGTTTTCTCTTGAATTTCTGTAGGTTTATCAAAACCTTCTTCTTTTATTACGTCTAATATCGATTTCTCTATGTTTAATTGTTCAAATGTTTTCATTTTAAATTTTGTTTAGAAAAAGTGTGTAAGTTTAATTACTGCTTTTTCTTTCTCCATCTAATACTAATTAATTTTGTCAAAATTCGGGTTTATAAACCTTTGCAATTGCCCTATTTTTAACAAAAACTTCATAAATCTCTAATTCTGAGGTAATTTAAGAGAGTATTATATCTTGAAAAAGTCCATCATGAGCTCCAGAAATTCACAATTTTGCAAAATAATCTGCTTTCAGTTAATCTTTTAAGCTCTTCCATTTACACTTTATACATGGTAGATGAAAATAATCTTGAAAAATATGTGTCTGAAGATGGTTTTGACCTATGTGTTATGTGTGAAATCAAAACTGAATACAAAACAGACATTGCTATTGAAGAGAGATCATTCTATGTTGATGGTGCAGGACAATTGTGCCCTAAATGTTATTCCGGGGCAGAGGATATCTCTAGAGAATATGATTATCTTTCAAAATATTTGAATAGTTTTTATAAAATTAGATAATTAATCTAAATTATTAGAAACTTATATAAATTATTTACTCTCGTTAATTTTATGAAAAAATATATTTTCTTAGGGGTGTTGGCTATTTTCATGATAATTTTTGGACTAAGTATGTTTTCTAGCGGAAAAGATGTTCCATTTGGTCCAGGAGCTAGGCCACAGACTGGAAGAGTTGTTAATCCGGTTCCTGCAGTAGATGTTAATTATGGAAATCTTGCAGATCATTTAGCTAGAAATGCAGTAATTAAAGATTTGCCAAAAAACTCAAAAATAATCTTGAAATTTTATAATTTTAATTCTGGTGAAAGAGAATGGGAAAAAAGTTTCGTAATAACTGAGAAAAAGATATACGAAGGAACTGTTGAAGATCCTGATCTTATTATAGGTATATCTTCAAATTATATTGCTGAACTTAATAGTAGGAATTTTTGTAGGGTGATAACAAAAGCTATGAATAATGGTGGAATGAGTATTTCTATAGAAAAATCTAAAGCAAAATTACTTTGGAAATATAAAGGAATGAAAAAACATATGTCTTGTATTGGTTTTTAGTAAAAATAGAAAAAAAATAGAAAAAAAATAAACTATCTAATAATATAATTTTAAAAATTATTCAGCAGAATCGTCTTTTTTAACATTTGTTGCCTTTGGGCCTCTGTCGCCTTCTTCTACATCGAAAACTACAGTATCGTCTTCGCTCAATCTAAGACCTTCTTCTAAGTCTGATTGATGCACGAAGTACTCTTTACCGTCTTCAGCAGCAATGAATCCAAAACCCTTCATTTCATTGAAAAATTTAACTGTTCCTTTCATTGTTTGTAACCTCACTAAATTAATATAATATACTCATAAAGGGGCTTTATAAGGTTAACTATCATGGAAAATAAAACGCCGCAACTGGGATTTGAACCCAGATGCCCATAAGGGCCCAGCTTTCCAGGCTGGTGCAATACCAGGTTATGCGATCGCGGCATAATCAATTTGACAACTAAATTAGTTTATAAAGTTTACCAAGATTTATATATTAAAACAAACTACAAATTTATATTATGTGTGGAATAATTGGTTATATTGGGAGCAAAGAAGTTGCACCTATTCTGATAGAAGGCTTAAAGAAATTAGAATATAGAGGATATGATTCTGCAGGGTTAACAGTTTTAAATAATTCTTTAACAACAATAAAAAAATCAGGTAGAATATTAGAATTAGAGAAGCAAGAATATCCTGAAGGTACTATAGGGATAGCACACACACGTTGGGCAACTCATGGGGAACCAAATGAGATTAATTCTCACCCTCATCTAAATGAAAATAATTCTATATCAATAGTACACAATGGAATAATAGAAAATCATACAGCACTTAAAGAGTTATTAGAACAAGAAGGGTATAATCTAAAATCCGAAACTGATTCAGAGATTTTAGCACATTTAATTTCAAAGTTTTACACTGGAGATTTAGAAGAAGCAACGATAAAAGCATTAGGACTGATAGAAGGAACGTATGGCTTGGCAGTATTACATGAAGATCATGAAGAGATAATAGCTGCAAGAAAAGGATCTCCACTAATTTTAGGAGTAGGAGATGGAGAAAACTTCATAGCTTCAGACGTCCCAGCAATTCTAAATCACACAAAGAAAGTAATTTATCTAAATGATAATGAGGTAGCTAGAATCACCAAAGATGGCTACAAAGTAAAGAATATTAATGGAACTGATATAGACAAAGAGATCCATGAGATAAAGTGGTCCTTAGAAGATATCGAAAAAAAGGGCTATAAACACTTCATGTTAAAAGAGATATTTGAGCAACCAGGATCTCTAGAAAATACAATTCGTGGTAGAATAACAGAAGAAATAAAACTAACTCTCAATTTTGATACAAAAAAGATTAAAAAAATAATAATCTTGGCATGCGGAACAAGCTGGCATTCTGCCTTAATTGGGAAATATCTTTTAGAAAGTTTAGCAAAAATTCCAGTAGAAGTTGATTATGCTTCTGAATTCAGATATAGAAAACCAATAATTAATGACAGTGATCTAGTGATTGCAATTTCTCAATCTGGAGAGACTGCAGATACTTTAGCTGCATTAAGGGAATCAAAAGAATACGGGACAAAGACTCTAGGGATAGTAAATGTGGTAGGATCAACAATATCTAGGGAAGTAGGATCAGGGATGTATATCCATGCAGGACCAGAGATAGGTGTGGCTTCAACAAAAGCATTTACTGGACAAGTATTATCTTTAGCAATACTATCATTATATTTAAGGCAAGAGAAAGGTTTGCCACTAAAACGAGAACTAATAGAAGAGATAAAAGTTTTGCCTAAGAAGATATCAGAGTTTTTAGATTCTGAAAATAATATTAGAGAGATAGCAAAAGAATTCAAGGATTCAAAGAATTTCTTATATCTTGGAAGGGGAATAAACTTTCCTGTAGCTCTAGAAGGTGCACTAAAACTTAAAGAGATCTCATATATTCATGCAGAAGGATATCCTGCAGCAGAGATGAAACACGGCCCTATAGCATTGATTGATGAAGATATGCCTGTAGTATTCTTGGCAACAAAATCTGACCTATCTAAAAAGATAATGAGTAATATGCAAGAAGTAAAATCTAGAAAAGGGAAAATAATCGCTATAAAAAACGACAATGATTATGAAGTCAAAAAATTAGCAGACTATACAATCAAAGTTCCAGAAACTATAAACGAACTTTCTCCGATAATTAATGTTCTACCTCTACAGTTATTAGCATATCATATAGCAGATCTAAAGGGAATAGATGTTGATAGGCCTAGAAATCTAGCTAAATCAGTTACTGTAGAATAAAATTATTCATTATTACTTGGAGGTGCTATAACCAAAAGATGATCATGTCTAGGGAGCAGGCCCTTTACTCGAACAGGCCCTTGAAAAAGCATAGTACTGGATTGTTGATTATATTCATATGCTTCATATGGAGTATATTTTAAACTACCTGGAATAGCATTAATAAACAAATTTCCTGTACCTTTGATCAAAGTATGGCCTACTTCCAATACATTTCTATTACCTTCTTTATCAACATGAGTATAAAATTTTTCATCCCTTTTTTTTTCTTCATATCCCTCAATTGACTCACTACCTCCATAAATATCATGCATTAAAAAAACAATAGACCCTTTTGGAATATTTCCAATATCTTTAGTTGTAGCTGCCTCTCCATTAACACTAGAGGGTTCAACAATATAACTACTCCATCCATAATCCTGTTCCAACTTTTCAATAAGTTTAAGATTAGGTGGAAAATTTGAAATTTTAGAATTATATATCTTGCTAAGTCCTACAATAGGAAGACCTATACAATCATAACCTTTTAAACCAGCAGGAGTTTTTTCCCTTTTCCAATTATTATTTTTATCATAATAATACTCTCCTCTTCCTCCGAAAACAAATGCAGATTCATCTATCTGTTCTTCTGCCCAATTATAAAGTTGTTCTCCAGTACTCTCTTCCTGATCCTTACCATTAGGATCAACTAAATTCAAAGGATTATTCCTAACATAACTATAAGGTTCATTTTCTTTAACAGGATCGACAGAAGTAAATCTTCCTAAATCAGAATCATAATATCTAGCTCCGAAATAATACAAATCAGACTCATCCAATTCCTTTCCAGTTGCAAAAGCATATTTAACTCCAGAATTAGAAATTTCCTGGCCAAAAGGTAGAGATTTGAACTCTTTCTCAACACTACCAGAAAAATCAGTTACCAAACGATTACTTTGAATCCTATCAGAGTGATAATAATTAATCTCTGAATCCTTAACTGATGCAACCAATCCAGCACCATAGACATAACGAGTCAAACCTTCAGAAGAAACTCTTTCAGAATCTTTTTCAACACCAACTTTTGGAATATCAATCTT
>JABHIB010000003.1 GCA_018671245.1 archaeon | reverse complement strand
GAATCTTTTTAAGTTTCCTCATTTTTATTATATTGGTAAGAAGAAATGATAATCACAATAACCGGACCAAGATCAGTAGGAAAATCCACTGTATCAAAAATTCTAGCTAAAAAATTAAAATTAAAATATACTTCCTCTGATGAAATTGGAGAAAAAGCCATGAAAGAATTTGGAGGATTAGATAAGGCAATTAAATCTGGCATCATAAATAAATTCATAAAAAAAGATGCTTATTCATTAATCAAGAAAGAGTATGAGCTGGATAATTTCGTTTTTGATCTTTCAGGAGGATCAATTTCTTCTACAAAATTTGAAGAGGTAAGTAACCAAGTTAAAAAAATTGCAAAAGAAAAATCGAAATTCATAATTGGATTACTTCCAACCGAAGATATAGAAAACTCAATTGAATTTTTATTTGAACGGGAATCAAAAAGGGTGCATTTTAGGGAAATGGATAAAGTAGAATTGATGAAAAAAGTGGATCAAAATTACAAAAAATTTCCTGGATCCTTAAAAGAATTATGTGATAAAATAATTTATGTAAAAAATAAAACTCCCGAAGAGATAATTGAAGAGATTAGCGAGTATATTAATTAATATTTACTATGAAATAATATATCTCATCAATTGCAAAACGATTAGTTGAATTCTTTAAAAAATAATCATAAGGATATCTTTTTAAATTTTAATCAATTCCCAAACATATGAAAAAAATAATTCTTTCGGCAATACTGGCAGCAACACTAACAATTCCTTCCAAGACCAACATAGAAAACAAACTAGAACCTCCTATTCCTCAAGGAATAGAACATATAGTTGGGGGATTTTCTAAAGAAGGAGCTTGTGCAATTCTGATAGCAGAAAATGAAGTTTCTGAGAAATACAATTTACCTGATATAATATACATCGAGGAAGAATATGGTGAAAAAATATCTAAAGAAATAGATATTGTATTGGGAGAACAATTTCCAGAATTAACAACAAATAATGTTAATGAAATAAACAAACCCTATGAATATAAGTATAATGAGTATATGATAATACTGGAAAATATTCAAAAACAAGGGCTAGATTCATATCTTCAAACACACTATCCTGATAAAAAAATAAGGCCATTAGATGAAAGATTTTCTGTACAAGACGAATTACCTATGGTTGGAAACGTTATTCACAATATAGGCCACACATATTTTGATATGCTTGATTTTGAAAAACAAATAAATATTTTAGCAAAATTTCAATATATTGACTCTAAAACCTATAAAAAAAATGATGAAAAAATTTATGGACATCCTTCATTACTTTCATATTATAGCAAGGTACCTTATAGCAAAAATATAGGCAAGGATTATGCATTAATGAATACAAGTGAACAATTTGCAGAGATATTTACATATCATATTTTAGATTATAACTACAAAAAAAATGATGATTTATTTAATAAAAAATTAGAAATTTTAAAAGAAAGTTTAGAACCAGTTTCTAAAGATTGAAAACTTTTTTAAGTCTTATTGATATTATTTTATGTAAAAAAAGATCCGATAAAGTTTCTCATATATTTAAACCATGAAAAAATATATAAAGCCATATTATTATTATTATTATTATTATTATTTTTATATGGCTGAAAAAATTGGCATTAGAACGGCTACAATTGTTATAAAAGATAATAGATTATTACTTGTAAATTCTAAATATTCTGATGGAGATTATTATTTATTTCCAGGTGGCGGACTTGAATCGAATGAAACTATTGAAGAGGGTGCAATTAGGGAAACACTAGAAGAAACAGGAGTTGAAATTAAAATTGAAAAGCTAATTCATATAAATGAATTCATCTATTCTAATGACTGGAATAAAAGATCATTAACAATCTTCTTTCTTGCTAAACCCATTTCAATAAGAAAAAATAATTTAACTGATGATGGTGGAAAAATTAAACAAGTTGAATGGGTAGATATTTCTAAACTCGATGAGATCGACATACGGCCGAGAATCCTTGCAGATATCTTGATGAAAGCAAAAGGAGATTTTGATACTATTTCTTTAAATCATAGTGTGGATTATAAACATGAATCTTAATTATTCTAAAATATTTTTTGATATGGATGATACTTTGGTGAACACTCGGCAAACTATCCTAAAAAGGATAGGTTTTGCAAAAAAAAAATATTCTATAACTCTGAATTCGAGTTATATTTATTCAATTCTGAGGGATTCGGAGAGAAATGAAAAATTATATTCTCTTATTGGGGAAAGAGGGAACTTATTTTTAAAGGAATATGAAAGATACGAAGCATGCATTGCAAAAACTTGATGATGCTGGCGCTCCAGTAGCAATAAACAAGGGACCTTCAGGAATCCTTAGTGGGAGAAGCTATATGTTTCAAAAATATTTTGGCGAACCTTCTTGGGTTAGAGGGGATGCTCTTGGAAAAACTCAAGATTTTTGGGATGTATTTTATCAAGCTACTACTAATGGTGTGTATGATGTGCATCCAAGAAATATATTTGTAAATACAAAAACTTCCGCATCTATGATAATCGATGGAAATTCTTATGGTGCTTTAAGGAAATGGAATTGAATTTATAAATGCCTTATAACTCCAATTATCATGGATATCGATCAGATGAGAGAAAGATTTAGAGAAATGAACCTTCAAGGTGCAGAATATACTACTAATTTAGCAAGAGAGAATTATTTAACTGAACATTACTTAACAAAAGAAAGTTTCTTTGAAGAAAATAGAGTATATAGTTTGCTAAACTCTGAAGTTAAAACCTTATTAGAAGAGGTAGTAAACAATGATAATGCTAGATTCTTTTTTGGAATGGAAAAAGATAGAGACTATCAAGTAAAATATGATTCTCTAATTAATGAACTAAGAGTTCGAGGCATAAAATACTTAAGATGAATTTAATAACAAAACTAGGATTAGGAATAGCAGTTATATCTGCATCGGCCATAGCAGAGGATAATACAAAAATAGATCACACTTTCACTTCTATTAAAAAATATTTTGGCCAAGAATGTACAATTTCAGAACCAGACACTATACAAACCAATTCTGGGGATATATACTCTATAAAAACAGATAGTCCGTACTTTTTAGCAGATTATATTATAAAGAATCACAAAGGTATTGAAGGCCTTTACAAAGAAGATTTTGATTTCGACGGGATTAAAGATCGTTATGTTTTAGCAGAAGATCGAACAAAATTCGTGAATTTTTCAACAGATAATAATCTAATTCAAGAAGATATGAAAACCTGGTATATTTTTCCAAAGAATATAAAAATAAAAAAAGAAAATTAAAGCGTTGATGCGATATGATATGCGCACCATTGCTCGTCATTTCTGTTTGTTGCAAATAAAACAATATCTGAAAGATTAATCAATCCATCTTCATTTAAATCAAGATGTCCATTATCTCCATTCACAATCTGTTCTTCATTATGTCTGTAATCTCCAAACATTAAATCACAGTATGAAGCACCATATTGGTTGATATCGATTATTGTTTCTCTAAGTACAATAGTTCCAAGTTCAGAAGTAATTGTTGATCTTATTTCTACTTCTCCCTCAGCTTGATTCCAATACAATCCTTCGTATATAACCATTGAATTTGTTAACCCATTTGTTAGATTATTACCATCAAAATTAGGAAGAGGTCCAAGTCTAACAAAAACTGAATCGTCCATTTCGAAAATTGTACCTATTGTCATAGTAGCTCTTTGAGCAGGTAAAAAATTTGTACCAGTTACTTGCATATCAATTTGATTTGCATCCCCATTAACTCTTCCCCACAACAAATTATAATCTACATAATAAGTACCATTTGCAAAAGTTGCATGACCCTCACCAATAACATCTCCCATAGAATAAACTTCTTCTCTAATGGATCCACTATGGAATTCCATTGTAATCCCTATCGGATCTTCTTGTACTCCTTCTTGAGAGTATTGGATAAGTATTGTCGGAGATTGTAAATTATAAGTATTTGTAAAAACTACTGAGATCTCTGGATTGAAATCGTATCTTAAATCAGCCAATACATCAAATACCTTATTACTTTTCTTGTCTACTGTTTTCAGTATTTCTTTACTATCTTTAGATACTACCATGGCGCTCTCGCCCGCAGAAACAAATATCATAAAGATCATCATAAAAATTACTGGAATAATTGTTTTTTTCATTTTTTTAACCCTATAAAGTATGCGAGGGAATCTATAAACTCTTATAAAACTTTCCTATGATGCTCAGAATTTAGAGTATTTATGGATTCTATCTTAAATTAGTAAAACTAAACTCTCTAACTAACTCTTTCTTATGATATCTTGGAGATTTTTTCAAGACATACTCTCTTTTCATAGCAGTTACCTTATCTTCATAGCTCTCAAAATAAACTAGTTCCTTAAAACCCTTAGAATTGACGTACTTAGATCCCTTTCCTTCCTTATGTTTGGTCATTCTTTTATCTAGATCTATAGTATAACCAGTATAATAAGATCCATCCCGACACTCGACCATATAGACATAGTGACCCATAAAAATAAAATAAAAAAAGAGATATAAAAAGTTATCTACCAACCCTTATAGCTTATGTAATTATTAACAGCAGAAATATATGCATCAGCGGCAAGCAATGTATCTCCCCAAATATCCTCGTTCTCAAATCTACTAAAACATCCAGCAGGAGGATTAGCAACATCACACACAGAATCTTCTAAAAGAACACTGGCGTTAATTCGTATAGATGGAGGCATTTCAATCTGTATGCCAGGTAAACCATAAAGTTCATTAAATTTAGGGAATTGATTGACTATGTTACAATGATCTGCACCTCTATAACAAGATACTTCATCAAAATAAAACTTACAATCTTGGATATCATCAAAATTCACTAAGTAATAATCTCCACCAACATTACTATCCAATGCATCAACAACATATTGTTTTAATGCATAATCTGATCTTCCACCAATTAAAATTGGATCTAAATAATTAGTACTCTCTCCAGCCTGACAACCACTATCACAACCATGCAAAGCAATACCAATTTTACATTCACTTAAAATCTCTTTCAGATAAGGATCACAATTAGGATTCATCGCACCACTAGTAACATGATGGCAGGATTCTTCGCAACCAGAACCACACATACTACATCCAGTATTTCTTGAACCATAGACCCAAAGTGCAACATCTTGACCAGAATTTGTTAAGTTTTCATAGATATATCTAGCCATTTGTTCGGTCCCGATTTCCATAGAACCTCCATGGACTGCCATAATTGCAACATCACAATTTGAAGGATTTGAGAAGTTAATGTACTCCTTTAATCCATAATATTTACTATCTTCCACATACCACTCTCCACTAGGATCATTAATATTTACAGAATCATTTATCCCAAAGTGTCCCAAATGTTCGCAATAATCAGGTTCATTTGTTCGTTTTTCCCTAGGACAGTTTGCTAAATTAAACAAAGAATTTGCATGTTCTTTTATTCTTGTTTCATCAATAAATTCATTATAAATTGCAACAGATTCCATACGTCCATTAAATGTATCTCCTCCCCAATTCTGCCAATCTCCAATCATAACAGCAGAGATAGGAGAATCAATTATTGGCCTATCATAGCTCCCAAAAGATTGTTCTTTTACTAGTTCTCCATCAATATAAAACTTCATAATATTCAAACTATTACTATACTGTGCAACAACATGGTGCCATATTGCCCCGATAGTTAACAAACTATCTCCATCACTTATATTTAATTCAATAGTTCTAGATCTTTCTAAACCTTCTGAGTTTTCAGAATAAATTCTAAAATATAAATTTTGAAGATCTTCATCCAATCTAAACACCCACGCCCTTTCACCCTGAACATCATCATAATATTTGGAAGCAATTAATCTATTTTTGGCAACTCCTTCATCATCCATTATTCTCCAAGGCCTAATCACTGCCTCAATAGTAATTTCGTCACTAACCTCTGTATCAAAATGAGTTGGAGCGCTACAATTCAAACCCTCGTTAGCACCATCAAGATAATAACATCTTCCAAACAAACAATACTTATCCACCTTCCATACAGGCGTTTCAGCAGGATCAATACTACAAATAGAACCATAAGGGGAATGGTCATAAACATCGTATCCAGAACTCTCTTTAAAGGTCCAATAACCAAGGACATTCGACCAATTAGAACTATCTGTAATGCTAGAATAGCTTTCTTTATCATCGTCATACCAAGTCCAATCAACCGAACCATCACTCAAACTTTCCTTAGTTCCAGGAGTTAGTTCAACATAATTAATATCTCCAATCTTGGCACTATGGAATACATTCAGAGTTTCTGTCTCTCCAGAGAAAACTCCACTGGTGTGAAAATATTCATCACTACCAGAATCTCCATTAATTAAAATTTTAAAACCTTGGATGTCTGTGATATCATTATTTTTAATAGTCAGCATAAGAGGGTACCAAAAGTCTTCTTCAAGATTGCCCTCTAAAATTTCAAAAGTTATCGGTGGACTCCCATGAAATCCTCCCGAACAAATACACTCGCAGAGATCTCCATCGCTATCGGAATCATAATCATCACAAGAATCATAAGTTTCACCAAAACTAGCACAATAAGTATCGCAAGTTCCAGCATCAACACCATCACAAGTTTCATTTATCTGGTTAACAAAATTATCTCCACAAATAACAATAGAAGAAGTACAAATATCTAAACTACTTATATTAATCGGACTTTCTGAACAAGACAAAACCTCTCCGTCACTAAATAAGATAGGATATATCTCTAATTTATCGTAAGTTTTAGTTATATTATATGGGAAATAAAAGTTAGCAGAATTATATGGGCCAAGTCCGACAGAAGTGTTTATAGAACTAGTTCCTAAACTATCAAAAATTAAAAAAATAAAATTATCTATAGGGGTTCCAACATTATTTTCAATATTTAATCTCACAGTTTCATTATCAATACAGAAATTTTGATAACTCAAACTAACATCAGTTGTACAACTAAAACTAGTAACATTATTATCTTCAATTGCATTATCAAAAACACTCTGAACGAATAAAAAAATAATACTTGTAAGGACTATAGTAAATCCGACTAGCAAGACTGTAGAAATTAATGGTGAAATCCCTCTTTTGAGCATAACCCTATTTAATGTCGGAGTTATAAAAACGTTTGGTAAATATGTGTTATTACTGTTCAATGATTAAAACAACACATTTATAAAAGAAAAATATGTAATCTAACTATGACAATATCAGAAATAAAGAAAGGAGTTAAGAGAACTTTATTAGCCGGAACTATAGCATATTCTACATTATTTGCAACAGATATACTATCCAATTACGCATTAGAAGAAATAAAATCTCAGAGAGAACTAGAAGAAATAGTCCATGAAGAAGCAACAACCTTAGGAATGGACCCAGAAATAATAAAATGTGAACTTCTAAATGAACTCGCAGGAGAATCTATATATGGAGGAGATCTAAAAAATCAATATATCTACATTGGAGGATTACTTGCAAACAGAAAAATAGTAAGGCATGAACTCTATCACATTTATGATAAACACTGTGATCATGACACAAAAACAAAAGCAGAATTGAATTATTGGTTTATCGAAGAACCAAAAGCAATAATATATTCACTTACAGGATTAAAATTATAAACTAATCAGAATCTAAATCATCAATACCCATAGAACTATATGCATTACGCAAAGCTAATTGATAATCTCTGTCATTTGGTGGAACATTGTTCAATCGATGAACTCCCCCTATTTTATGTGCAGGGATAACTTCAGTTTCTATAACTTTCATTCTTTCATCACCACTAATCCACTGTTTTATTTTTCCAAGTATATTTGTAGCTTTAATAATCTCAAAACGAGTTCTTTCTTCAATACTCTCTTCGACCCAAATAGTAGTAGAACGATAGTATTCATTCCCTCCATAAAACAGATCATAATACTCATCATCGTCATAATCTCCTCTTAAAATTTTATGTGCATTTTTATCACTAATTTTTATATCTGTCCACCCATGTTCAATCGAACCCTCAGATACTAATTCTTTAAGTACTCCTTGGACAAATTTCTCATCCACTAAATGTTTGAAGATATTTTTATCTTCTTTATTCATCTGATCAACAATACTATCTATACCTCTTTTACTATTACTCTCTCCATAATCTCCTCCGAGAACCTCAGAAGACATAATGTAATCTTTAGAGTCACCCACCTTTGTTTGGTGTCTAGACCTTCTAGATTCCCTATCCATCGAAACTAATCCTAGGAAAAAATCTACAGTTTTACCAAACCATCCCATCTCTTCATCCATCCCTGTAGGATCAACAAGATTCAAAGGATTATTCCTAACATAACTATAAGGTTCATTTTCTTTAACAGGATCGACAGAAGTAAATCTCCCTAAATCAGAATCGTAATATCTAGCTCCGAAATAATACAAATCAGACTCATCCAATTCCTTTCCAGTTGCAAAGGCATACTTAACTCCAGAATTAGAAATTTCCTGTCCAAAAGGCAACGATTTGAACTCTTTTTCAACACTTCCACTAGAATCAGTTACCAAACGATTACTTTGAATCCTATCTGAGTGATAATAATTAATCTCTGAATCTTTCACTGATGCAACCAATCCAGCACCATAGACATAACGAGTCAAACCTTCTTCAGATAGCTCTACTGGTGAGATAATCCCATCAACTCTAGGGATCTTCACATTACTGAATAAT
>JABHIB010000015.1 GCA_018671245.1 archaeon | reverse complement strand
TTCTTTATTTTGACAAAATATTTATATAGCATGAGAAAAAGTTGTAATTTACTTTTGCCAACGTGGCACAATCTGGTACTGCGCAAGACTGGAACTCTTGTTTCCCTTGGGATATCCCGGTTCAAATCCGGGCGTTGGCGTATTACCCGACAGGGTTAAAAGCCATATACAATCCAGCTCTTTGTGAGCTTGGATTTAATGGTTTTTAAATGACTATTTCTTACTGAAACATAAACATGAAAACAAAAGAGTTTGATTTGTATCCAAGCAAGAGAGGATACTTTAAAAGAACAAATGAAAAGTTAAGTAGGGCAGATATCTCTGAAATAAATAAACAATTAATAAGAGATTTTCAAAATTATCTATTTAGTAGCGGGTCTGGAGAAAAGAGAGTTGCAAAATTAACTGCACAGTTTATCAATATGTTTTCTTTCAAGGAAGCTAATGGAAAAGTAATTTCCATTAATTTAGATAATGTAACAAGAAAAGATGTTCTCAATATTGTTGCATACATTAATAGGATTGATAGATTATCTGAAGCTACAAAAAGTGATTATAGAAGATGTATCAAACAATTCTTTAAATGGTTTCAAGAAGAAGACGTTAGGGTTGATTCAGAAGATAGAAATGACAGAATTGAAGCAAAGAAATTGTATTCTTATATTGAAAAAGAATTAAGTATATCTTATAAAAAAAAACAAATTGACCCTTCAACAATCTTATCTGATGAAGAAATTGAGAATGTAGTTAGAAAAGGATGTAGAAGTATAAAAGAAAAAGCTTTTATCAAATTTTTACATGAAACTGGGATACGTGCAGGAGAAATGTTAAATCTGCATTTGAAACATATTGAAATTAAGAAGAATATTGGAGTGGCCTATGTTGATGGAAAAACAGGTAGAAGGGCAGTACAATTTACTAGAAGCATGCCTTACATTGTTCAATGGTTAGAATCTCATCCATTTAAAGACGATAATGACTCTTTTCTTTGGTTGGGGGAAAGTCCAAATAGGCTTCATCAACCATTAATACATCGTGGTTCTCAGAAAATGATTGATAGGTGTTTTGAACGTTCTGGTATTAAGAAGAAACATAATTTTCATTGGTTTAGACATAGTCGAGCAAGTTTGTTAGCACCACATTTGCCTGAATCCTTGTTATGTAAATATATGGGGTGGACAATAGGTTCAAGACAAGTTAAAACATATTTGCACCTTTGCCCGCAACAACTTGAAGATGCATTTCTAAAGATGAATGGATTAGCTGAAGAAGTAGAGAAAAAAGAATTACCTAAACAGTGTGGTTGTGGAACAATTAATGATAGTTTCTCAAGATATTGTTTCAGGTGCGGCAACCCATTATCGGTTGAAACAGCATTGCAGGACCAAGAGATTGTTAAATCAGAAACTGGAAAAGCTGTAAAGGAAATGTTAGAAATGTTTAAAGACCCAGAAATATTAAATGCTTTTATGAAATTTAAAGAACAAATTATTTAATATCGTCTCTTATTTTTGTGTTTATGGTGGAACCATCTCGTCATTACCTAGAGAAGATAGAATATGAAAGGGGTATTAGATTACCCTCTTGTATATTTAATCATAAAGGAATAAATACATTAGACAAGTTTATTAAAACTAAAAATCCTGATTTATATTCATATTTTTATAAAAATTTTGAGAGATACCTAGATACAGAACCATTTTCAATATTGTCATCCAAATTAAACGAAAAAAGAAAAATATCTGAAGAGGATATTAAGTTTATCAAAAAATTAAGCTTAGTATTTAATATTGACCCAAATCTATTTTTTGATTACCTAGGGAATGTTTTTTATGTCACTTCAATTATTGATACGTTAAGTTCTAATAAAGAGATACCAAAAATAATAGAAATATCTTCTTTATTATATGTATTTAATGTAATGATAGAATTAAGTTGTGATGCAATTGCCCAATTCTTACTTACAGAAATAAAAAATAAAAATAAAGACAAAAAATTCACTGATTTTACTAGATGTTTTAAAGATAAGGAGCACCCCACTATAGGAAAAACAATTCAAACAGCTAAAAGACTTACTTTTATTAGTAATCAGGAAGAAACAATGTTTTATAAAAATAAGTTAATTAGAAATAAAATATCACATGCAAATTTATTCTTTGACGAAAAATCAGACAAGATATATTCAACTAGTGGTAAAGAATATAAGGTTGAAGAGTTGAATTATGCCATACTATTATTAAAAAACTTTATGTTTGAGTTATTGCTAAATCTGAATAAGGGAGAAACAGATTTATTAAAATCTATTAAGTTAAAATTCAATCAACTTTCTTCAGAGTTTAGACGTATTGGTAGAGCTGGTCCTTGTAAAAAAAGAATGAATAGTTATTGTTTTGAATGGGAGAAAAAGAAATAGGCCTCAACCTTAAGATTATTGTTCTTTAAACCTAATGTTTATTTCCCATACTTGAAAATGAAGCAACAACATTTGGTGTAAACCAACCCACGATTTCTACAGAATTTTTAACACAGAATTCAATGAATTTATCCTGTTCTATTGAGTTAAATGGGGGGAGATGTTTCACTACTCGATAAATTAATGTAAAAGTTTCATCAGCTTCATCAAACTTTTTTTCTTGCATAAAAGATAATGCTCTCATTAATAACGAAGCAAAAGTCCATACATTTGTTTCATATCTAAATCCTTTTTCAGAATGATGAACTAATATACTATCTTCATTGATATAGTTCTTCTCTAATTCTAGAACATTGGTAAAACATTTTGTAGCTTTATCAAATTCATCTAATTCAAATAATGCCATGCCTTTTTTGTACCATGCTTTGATATAATGAGTGTCTAAATAAATTGCTTCATCATAACATTTTATTGCTTCTTGGTCTTTTTTTAAGTTATAATAGATATTCCCCTTATTATACCAATCACATTTGTATCTTTTATTAAAATTTTTATTGATATCTTGTAATGCTTCTTTAAATTTTTCTTCATGCATTAATATGATTAGTTTACCAGTATCTTCGGTATTTTCATTTGAACTATGAAAAAGTTCATCAAAGCATTTTTTACAATATGTTTTATGTTCAGTTATTTCAAAAGAACCTTTCTTATTCCCTGGATATTCATAATACTTTTTTTTAAAGATAATCCTTTTATCACAATTTTCACATTTAACCATTTTTATTCACCAACTATAATTCCATATTTATCAATTAAATTTTCCCATTCATTATAAGTTGACATATCTAAAAATAATCCCATTGCTTGAATTTGATTTAATCTAATCGCATCATTATAATCTTCTTTAACATCAGTTAATGATAAACCATTTGATACAATAATAATCTCTTCTACTTCAGTTAGTTTTCCAGTATCAATATAATCTCCTTGGTCATCAGTAATCATTGAAGGAACAGTTGATTCTACAAAACAGTATCCTGAATCCAAGTAATCATACTCTTCAGAACATTTGATTCCTACAGCTGCATGGCTTTGGCTATCAAAATTTAAGTATGCCACTCCAAAACCTAACTCCCTCAGTAAATGTATTAATAATTCTGATTTTTCTCCACATACTCCGGTATTAGTGTAAAGTACTTCATAAGCATACTTTGAGTTTAAATCATCACCATAAAAACCATTATAGTCATAAGGAATGTTTTGGACTAAAGAAATTGCCATTCTTGCTTTTTCATTATTTGTTTCTGCATTTTCTTCAATAAAATCTACAAATGGTTGTATTGCTTCAATTTGTATTTCATTATCAATATTTTTTAAGAGAAAATCTTCTGTAGTTGGTTCGTTTTGATAATAACTTATATATCTAGATAATCCTGAAAGATAATCGTTTACGCCATCATAAACTGTAAAAGTTACTTCATGTGGTTGGCCATATGTTCTATAAGTATAAGTTACAGATTTATTTCCTGAATAATACAATTCTTCAACTGTTGGTCCCGAGATACTATACTCTATTTCATCAATATTCTTAAACTCTTTTACAACACTATTAAGAATACTGCCATTTGAATCTTTTATTTCCTCACTTAATGATTCAAACCAAGGTTGTATGTCACCCCAGAATATGAATCCTAAGATTAAAATCAAAAATAATATCCAGCCGTATCTCATTTTCTACTCATTAGCAAACCAATCTGACATCCAACAGAACCTATAATAATTATCATTGAATTTAAAATATGCCATCAGATACTTAGGTTTATCAAAATGTTGTGAGCTTTTGTTTTCTTCAATTGCAAATTTATAATAAACAATTTTAATACCTAATCTATGGGCAAAATCAAGATATGATTCAATATCACTTCCTTCCCATTTAAATTTAGCAAACTCTAAATCTTGGTTTTCAGTGTAAGGGAGTCCATTGAATAATGCAAAATCATATTGTTTTGATTTTTCAAATAGCTTGTCCTTAATTATAGTAATATCCATTTTATTTTTCAAGTTTTGCTAATTCTTTCTTGGCATCATTAACTTCTTTCTCAATCTGCTTTATTGTATCTTCCTTTTCATCAATTTTATGATTTAATGTGTCTAAAGAGACCCCTAATTTACTAGTCTCACTAGAAATTTTAAAGAAAAATCCTTTCCGATATCTCATATCTTCGAGTTTTTCCTTTCCTTCTTTTAATATTCTTCTATAGGTTCTAATATTATTTTTGGCTTCCATAAGATTTCTAGTAAAATAAGAAATTTCTCTTGTACCATCAGAAATGGCTTTATGAAATTCATTTTTTGTTTTCTTAATCCCTTTTTCAATTTCAGTGATTTTATTTAGAATAGTACTGAAACTTGATTTAGAAGCGTATTTTGGATATCTTCTTAAGTAATCCATCATATCACTATATCTTGCTTCTTCAATATCACTATCTTTAAATTTTTGATTTATAGTAATAGCTTTAACTTTCTTCCCCTTTTGAGTGGTTTTCCACATCTTTTCTTCAAAATTAGTTTCTTCTTTTAGTAAGTTGCTCAAAGATTCATACAATTTCTTTCTTTCTTCTTCATTTGCAACTATATCTTTCCCTAACCTTTCTGTTTCAGACATTGCCCATTTTAGTTTATGATTCATCTTGTAAAGCCATTCAACTTTACTTTTCACTCTTCCATGAGCTTGATTAATCTCATGTTGATATCTCTCTTTAATATTTTTAGCATCCTTTCTTCCAGTTAAGTCTACCATTTGAAATATTCCTCCTTCTTAAGATTTTTAGGTTTGACATCTGCTTCAAAAAATTTAACCATCTCTTTAATTGCGTCTTGTTTTGAGTTTAAATCGTGGACAATCTTGTACATTTCAACAATTTTATCTTCTTCTTTTGATAAATTTACTAGTATCTTTGCCATGTAACATGGTGTTACAAGAGATAATATATAAACTTTTTGGTAGTTTTTTATAAATCCAGGTAAAATATTTAATGTAGACTTACTTTGAAATACTCTATGAGATTTACAAAGATTGCACCATTATTACTTACTTCATTATTAACAGCACCAAATTCTTTAGCTGCACCACCTGTTGATTTAGATGGGGATGGAATTCCAGCATTTAGAGACTGTGATGATACTGACCCTAGAATTAGGCTTCCATTAAGGTGGTATTTAGATTCGGATGGAGACGGATTTGGTGATTCTTCAAGTATGACTCCTTCTTGTACACCTTTATCTGGATATGTTAGAAATAGTTCAGATTGTGATGACACCAATCCTTTTATTAGGAGACCATTAAGACAATACTTAGATTCTGATGGAGATGGTTTTGGTGATATTTCAACAAGAGTACATCATTGTGGAAGACTTTCAGGCTATGTTAGAAATAGTTCAGATTGTGATGATACTGAATTTTTAGCTAATCCTGGTTTAGAAGAAATTTGTAATGATGGGATTGATAATGATTGCGATGGCACCCCTAATGATTGTGAATTAATTGGAGACATCTACTTATCTGATTCTCATTCAACGTTTACTGGAGAAAATGGTTCTGATTATGCTGGATTCTCAGTATCTGGAGCAGGAGATGTAAATGGTGATAGCATCAATGATATTTTAATTGGTGCTCATGGTGAAGATTCAGGAGGTAGTTCTGCCGGAGCTAGCTATTTAGTTCTTGGTCCAACTTCAGGTAATGTTGATTTGTCTCTTGCTGATGCAAAATTTATTGGAGAAGATACATCTGACTCTTCAGGAAATCCCGTATCAAGTGCAGGGGATGTTAACAACGATGGCTTTGACGATATATTGATTGCAGCATATGGTGATGATACCAATGGTTCTTATGCAGGTGCAGCATATTTAGTATCAGGACCAGTTACTGGTAATTTGGACTTATCTCTAGCTGATGCTAAATTGTTGGGTGAAGCAGCAAATGACCAGGCTGGTTATTCTGTCTCAAATGCAGGAGATTTTAACTATGATGGATTTGATGATTTACTTGTTGGTGCAACTGGTGACGATACCAATGGTTCTAGTGCAGGAGCAGCATATCTGATATTTGGTCCAGTTACTGGTCAAGTTGAACTTTCATCTGCAGATGTCAAATTCCTAGGAGAAGACACAAATTATTTTGCAGGAGATACAGTTTCAGCAGCAGGTGATATGGATGGGGATGGTTTTGACGATGTATTAATCGGTTCATCTAATCAAAGCACAGTGAGGGATTATGCAGGGGCAGTATACTTAATGCTGGGACCTACGAGCGGCCAGGTTGATTTATCTTCTGCAGAAGCAAGTCTTATTGGGGAAGATGAATATCATTATGTCGGTGAACACAAAAGTAGTTCTGGAGATATTAATGGCGATGGTCATAATGATATAATAATTGGTACTGGAGAAGATGACACTAATGGCTACAAATCAGGTGCAGCATATTTGGTTCTTGGGCCTGTAAGTGGACAGATTGATTTATCATCGGCTGATGCAAAACTATTAGGTGAAAGGACTACAGACCAAGCAGGCCATTCAGTATCATATGTTGGAGATATTAATGAAGATAGTTTTGATGATATTATTGTAGGTGCAAATAGTGAAGATTCAGGTGGTACTAATGCTGGGACAGTATATCTTGTAACAGGACCAATTAGTGGGCAGATTGATTTATCATCGGCTGATGCAAAGTTTATTGGTAATGCTTATGATGTGGCAGGTCATGATGTTTCTGGCCCAGGCGATGTAACGGGGAATGGTTTAGATGATATCTTAATTGGTGCATACAATTCTTCTACAGGAACAGTGTATTTAATTGAAGGGACTAATGGATATTAAAGCTAATTTTACTAAGCAAAGAAAAAAATTAAATTAAAAAAAATAATTGTTCATTTATCCTCATATGGCACAATATTTATTTGAACGTTACCTTCACTTATCTTTTCCAATCGTTCTAATTCTTCAATCAAAGATAAGACAAATGCTGGAGATATTAAACGATTATTTCTAAATTCATCCCTTAATTCATCTCTTTTTTTCAAGTAACTTAAAATCTCTTCAACAAAATATGAATTATAACAAGTTTTAACTTTCTCATTAATCCATGAATCTTTAGCAGAATCTGAACTTTTAATCATGAGTTCTTCATAGTCTTCTTCACTTATTTTTTTATCAAACTTCATAAGCATTAACTGATAATGGTATTCTGCTAATTGCTCTCCATTCAATCTTTCAAATATTTTTCTTAATTGCAAATTTCAACACCTCCAATTGTGCACTTACTTTTTCTTCTTGTACTGTTTTTTGAATTGAGTTGACAGTCTGACATGCATACAGAACTAACTTCAACCATTTTCTAATCTCGTCTGGATTAGAACTATTATTTGACATTTCTAAACATTTATCTCTACATTGAACTGCAGTGTCTTCATTCCCTCTTATTGATAGGGGGAGGGGGGTATCCCCTTCCTTTAATGGCATCTCTCTAAAAAATTCAGGGTCTCTTTCACCTGTAGGGATTAAATTAGGGTTCATTTTGATTTTAAACCTTCACTGTAGACTGTGCTCAAAATAGTTGCACTCTGCTCATTAGCTGAAGAGTATCTTTTGTTAAAAGAGCTTCTTAGAGCAGAAATTAGGACCTCAACTGTATCAAGATAAAGTCTATGCTTATTAGAATCTATGACATGAAATAATTCATGCATTATTGTTTTATCAAGTAAGTCTTGGTCCATCCTAAACCTTACCAACATTAGCTCATTAAAAGTGATTGTAGCTTCTAAGTAATTTGATTTAGTTTTAGTTCTTGCAAGTACTTCTTCGGGCAATTCATCAAACCGGACATTAATAATCCAAGAAGATAAGCACATCTTTCTTTTATATTCTTTAACTTTTTTAATTACTAATCCCTTATCATTTGACATCATACATACCCCCTTGTTACTAACTTATAGAATGATGGGCCTTGTTCCAGTAATTGATAATTCACCTTATTTCTAAAGTTAGAATTCTCTGGATGCTCCACTTTAAAAGTGCATTTTGGACATACTGCTTCGAGTACTATCATATTCTTGTGGTCATGAATTATGTGCTTACAATTTGATATTGGTATGTTCTTTTTGCACTTGCCACAATTCATAAAGGCTTGTTGTTCAGAACAAACCTTTTTTTGCAATATGTTTCGTTCATCTTGCACCTTTTTTCTATGTTCTGCTTTTAAACTTCGTTCTTCTTCCTGGATTGCAAGTTCAGTATCATTTACACTCCTTTGCAATTCTTCATGATATTTTAATTCCGCTTTTTGTAAGCTTAATTTTTCTTTTAAATTATCTAATATTTTCATTTTTATTTATCCTCTAATTTTTATACAAGCTTGTAAAGTGCTTGTTTTGTTTATCCATATAGAGAATAGTAGTAAACAAACTAATGGTTTGTTTACATGATTAATTCTCTGAATATTATGGACCATTATTTACTTCATTTGCTTTGTTTATTTACTCATAGAATCACCCCTTATAACAGAATATTTCCCCTTGGATTCTTGTTTTATTTTACCTAAATCAACTAAAATTCTTAATCCAGCATAGAATGTATTATTCTTATAACCCTTATCTTCCATCACCTCTTTTAATTCACCAGATTTAAACTCAGAAAGGTTATTTTCATGGAGGTAACATATTGTTTTATCTGCGCATTTTTCTTTAAGAGTATTTGTGTTTTTATGTAATTCTTTATACTCTAAAAACATAGATTCTGGACTACCATCAAAGGAGATGCCAAACTTATTATCTTCCTCACTAATGTGCCTTGCTTTACCAATCTCAACCATAACAGAACCAGGACGTTTCTTTTCAAACATCAATATACTTTCAGCTGCAGCAATAAAATCACCTGAACCTCTGAGTGAATTAATCCCTTTACCTGATTTGGTAGTGTGATGTAAAATTAAAAAAGCTAAATCTGAATAATTTTTAAATATTGATTTTAAGTTCTCAAACAAAACCCTCACATCTTTTGATTTATCTTCTTCACCATTCATACACCTAACCATAGAATCAATTACAACAAGCCTGATGTTATGCTTGATTATTGTTTTCTTCAAAAACTCTATTGACTCATCAGAGTCTAGTTTTATTCCTTTAAATATTGAAATAAAGATGTTATCAAAACAATAATCACCTTGACTTAACATCTTAAATCGGTTTGGCAAACAGACCTCACCATTCTCTTCATCAACATAAAGAACATTACATTTAGATGTTTCAAATACCTCTAAAAAATGATTTCCAGATGATACAGATAAAACAATTTGCATTGCTGCCCAAGTCTTATAACACCCAGAAGCGCCACCCAACATAGTAATCCCTCTTTCAGGGACTAAATCTTGAACTCGCCATTTTAATGGTGGAAAACCAACATCAAAAATATGTTTAAGAGTAACAACATCATTAGAATCTAACTCATTTTTAAAACAAGAGAGTAATTCTTGATATACCTCATATTCATGTCCAGGATAAGCATCTTTAATGTGGTAATAAACTGCAACTTCTTCTGGACCCATATCAAATGAATATTTGAACTGGTCAATTCTTTCTTCAAAAGCATTCGCTTCACTTACTATCTCTAATAGTTCATGAAGTAATCCAGATGATTCCTCTAAGTTTAATCCAGACCTAACACACATGCCTCCTAAAGCAAGAATTAATTTATTTCTTACTCCTGCAGTATAATACTTTTTCCAGAAAGAGATTAACTTTTTCTTATTAACATCTTCAATATCAATCTTTTGAACGTTCAACTCATTATCTTTCTTTGAACTTTCAATAACTTTGTCCATTAATCCGATATCTATTGGAATAATATTGCCTTCATGTCTAAAAATTTCTTTTTCAATAGCGCCATTATACTTTGCCTTGTAGTGTGGTTTTCCTTCAATGGAGATTAATCGATTATGATTAATGCAACCTCTGTCGATATTAATCAAACCTTCTCCATCAAAATTAATTTTAGCAAGCAAATTGTCTAAAAAAATATTTTTATATTGCAAAGCATAGGAGGAACCATAATATTGTAACCCATCAATTTTCAGCCTTAAGTGGTCAGATTTTCCCCCATGACTTGTAATATAAAAAGAGGCATTAGCATTAACAAAATACTCCTTTAGCTTTCTAATATTCTCTGCAGCTAACTCTTGACATTGTTCAAATACTGGGCCAGATTCATCTTTAGTTAAAAAATCAAATTCCAAGATTGCTTCATTTTTTTCTATAGGTCTAAGATTATGTAGTTTACTCCATTCTGCCGAGTTCATTTTTTGTAACCTCTAAACTCAACGTCGGTATCAATTATTGACAACACTAAACTTTTAGAAATCGTATACTTTCTTTTGTCAGTTCTGAAGTGTATGAAATTATCATCTTCATGGACAATTATCCCTAACAACACATTATTCCTAGTTTGTTGTCCAAGATTCTTGTAAATTATTTTTTGACATTTCATTTCTATTTTCCTCGTTTAAATTTCTAAAAACAAAAGCTCTAAATACTCTAATTTCCTCAGGAAACTTTTGTTCTACTTCTTCTGGCAACTGTACCATTTTTGTTTTCATTTTTCCACCTTCAATGTTAAACTGCCATCGTCGTTTAGAAATACATTTAAAGGAGAACCAGCCACTAACTTATGATGCTTAACCCATATTGCTGGAATTGTGACTTGGAGACTTCCTCCTGCTGCAGTAGTTTTTCTAACAGTTGATAATGACATAAGTTCTAGATATGTAGGTCTGTTTATAATTAGTAAAATCCAATTAGAATCCCTCAAGGATTATTTTTAGAAAAGTTTAAATAAAAGTTCTACTTAAGTTGTACTAATGAGCAAAATATTAACACTTGGGGGAAATCAAGAAGCAATTGTAAATTGTTTGTTGTATGCACCTAGTGATTGGAAAAAAAGAATAAAAGTTAGTACTATGAAAGAACCAACCAACATCCCTCTTTTTCAGGAGGGATGGGTCACAGTTGATTTTATTAAACAAAATTCATTGGTTTCAGTTGCACAGACAAGGGATTTAAAGAACCGTTTGTCAGAAGAAAAAAAAATTTTAGAAATTAGTGAATTCAAGTACTTAAACAAAAAAGATTTTCTAAATAAGAAATTAGGTAGAAAATATGGTTTCTCTTCAAGAGAGATGTATCGTTTAAAACAAGATAGCAATACTTTCAAGAAGTTATTTTCATATTATTATCATAAAAAAGAGCATTGGTTTTTCTTAAATTCAATATATTGTAAAACTAATATTAATAACCCTTTAAATGACAAATGGGTTCACTCTTTAAGATTTGTCAGCAACAAAATGATTAAAAACCTTAAAGAGAAAAAAATTGATTTAAAAGAAACAAAATATATCCCCCCTGCGTTATTATATCTAATTTATAATGACAATCAAAAAATAAACCAGGATTGGGAGACATATTTTGAATATTACAAAGATAAGTGTTTTAGTATAAAATCAAGCAGTATTTTGGCATTTTTAGATTTATTAAAAGCATTTTGGACCTATGAATTATTTAATATGTCAAAATATAACAAAAAAAAAGGTTACAATAAATTTTGTAAAGAAACTCTCATAGTAATTAATGGATTGATAGAAGATATAAAGAAAAATTCAAAACCACTAAAAAACAAGGAGGCAAGTAAGAAGAAATAGTTGTTCCTGCCATTAAAATCAACCCCGTTGAGTAATTCGCGGGGCGTTGGCGTTCTTACTTTTGATCCAATATCCGAAACTTTAGTTGCGTGATTTCTAACCCTGTTGCGATAATAGGCAACTGTGCCAACAGCATTGTGGACAACCCTTAAATATGTCCTTATCTTCAATTAAATTATGAA
>JABHIB010000014.1 GCA_018671245.1 archaeon | reverse complement strand
TTACTAATTTCTATAAATGATTTTGGATCTACTTTAGTTTTTTCGACTATTTCTTTTGCTAGTTCGTCAATCTTTTTGTATCCTAATTTCTTTTTTCCTATATCTACTAGTTTCCAATTTCCTGGTGTCCCTCTTTTTGCTTTAGGAATACAGTCTTCTTTCAGATGTAAAGACATTGTTTTGTCATCGAAATATTTCTCTATCTTGAGTTTTCCTCTAGGGGTGTGAGTTTCTATAAATCTAACATTCAGTCCGAATGCCTTTGCTGATTCAGATTGCACTTTATCTGCAGTTATTAGTGTTGCAGATTCATCGTAAGCTATTTGACGAATCATAGCATCTATTTCACCAGCTTTTGCAAATTTAATTTGAGCAGGAGTAGGCCTTAACCCTGCAAATCTTATTTCTATGTTTTTTCCTTTTTTTAGTTCTTGTAACTCTTGAACTTCCTCTATTCCTATGAGTCCTATTTCTTTTCTTTTATTTGCTTGGGCCTCTAGTTCTGCCATAACTGCGTTTGGAATTATTATTGTTCCAGAAATCTCTTTATCTTTGATTAGTTTTGATGTTATTTTTTCTATTACTACAGAAGTGTCGAGTACATATGTTTTCATAAGTTGTTCATTCTTTAGATTGTTTATATAGTTTACTGCTTTTTATGTTTAGAAAGCTTTTTAACTTTTGATTTTTCTTTGTGAATATGCCAATTAATGCAGGTTTTGAATTTCAGAGATTAGAAGATGATTTAGCGCATGCTGAATCTGTTTCGGAAAAAATTAGGATTTTACAAAAGATGTTGCAGGTAGGTCCTAAACATAAGGGTGCTGAGAAGCTGAGAAATGGGATTAAGAAGCGTATTGTAAAGTACAAGACCTTATTAGAGAAAGAGAAAAAAGCGGCTAAAGGTGGAGGGAGAGGCATATCCATTAAGAAGGAGGGTGCAGCACAGGTTGTCATTATAGGTGTTACAAATTCTGGAAAGTCAACAGTTCTAAGTAAAATAACAAATGCCAAACCTTTGATTGCAGATTATGAGTTTACAACAAAGATTCCTGAAATGGGTAGTATGGATTATGAAGGAGTTGTTGTTCAGGTTGTGGAGATTCCTGCTATTATAGGGGATTTTTTAGAGAGGGAAAAGGGTCCTATGTTTTTTGGAATAATTAGGCATGCTGATCTGATTGTTATTATGAATAGTTCTAAGGGTGATGTTGCTCTTGTTAAAAAAGAATTAAGAGATGCGGGAATAAGATTTAAAGGAGTTCTTGTTAAATCTACTCTTGAACCAGAGAAGATTAAGAAGAAAATTTGGAGTAAATTGGGTTTGATTTATGTTTATACTAAATCTATTGGTAGAGGAAAAGATCATCCTCCAGTTTCTTTAAAAGATGGGTCCAATGTCAGAGATTTAGCTAGAGTTGTTCACAAAGATTTTGTTGAGAACTTTGATTTTGCTAAGGTTTGGGGAGCGAGTGCAAAGTTCGATGCACAAACTGTTGGTTTCAATCATATATTAAAAGAGGGAGATATTATTGAGTTGCATTTAAAATGAAAGATAAATTTACTAAAAAGGCCTTGTCTGAAGGATATAAAGCAAGAAGCGTGTTCAAACTGAGAGATATGGATAGAAAGTTCAATCTAATTAAAAAAGGAAATAGGGTTCTTGATATTGGTGCTGCACCTGGAAGTTGGAGCCAGTATGCTGTGGAGAAGGGTGCTATTGCTATTGCTGTTGATATTGAGAGTGTTAATGCGCATAAAGTTAAATATATCAAAGCAGATATTTTTGATGATGTTTTGTTTGAAAAAGTTGGAACTGGTTATGATCTTGTTATGAGTGACGCTGCTCCAAAAACTACTGGAATACTAGATAGTGATAATTACAATTCTTTTAAGTTAAGTTCTAGATCATTAGATATAGCTAAAAAAGTTTTGAAAAGAAAGGGTAATTATATCTGTAAGATTTTTCAGGGAGAGTATTTTGATGAATTTCACAAAGAAGTTAAAAAAAATTTCAGGAAACTTAAAACTATAAAACCCGAAGCTAGTAGGAAAAAGAGTAAAGAAATATATTTGATAGGTATTGATAAACTTTAAATAGTTCTGAGTTAAAATAATTAGTTATGGTAACCGACAATATACAAATTTTAGGTATGGAAGGGTTTGATGAAAAAGAGAGAGAGAAAATACTAAGTTATTCTGAAAATTATCATAAGAAGATTAAGAGAGATATTCCGTGTAAGTTAGTTCTACACGCTAAAAAGCATGATAAGGTTGGAGGCAGATGTATGTACTCTTTCCATGCAAAGGTTCAATTACCGGATCATCTTGTTAATGTTGAAGATGGAGATTGGATTTTATCTACTGCATTACATAAAGTTTTGAAAAAAGTCGAGAATAATATAAAACACAAAGTCAGGAATCACTAAATGGAATATAAACAAGTAATTTTAGTTAGGACAGATATTAAAATGAGCAAGGGAAAAACTGCAGCACAGGTTGCACATGCTTCTATTGAAGCGACTTTAAAGAGCGATGATCAAAAGGTTAAAGCTTGGCGGAATAAAGGTATGAAAAAAGTTGTTTTGAAAGTTAAGGAAGAGTCTGAACTCTTTAAATTTAAAGAATTTGCTAAAGATGTTGGAGTTGTTAGTGCATTAATTAGAGATGCTGGTAAGACTCAGTTGGATCCAGGAACTATTACCTGTCTGGCTATTGGCCCAGATGAGGTTAAGAAAGTAGATAGTGTTAGTGGCGATCTAAAAATGATGTAATTGGAAATCTTTATATATCTGAATTTGCTATCAT
>JABHIB010000006.1 GCA_018671245.1 archaeon | reverse complement strand
TTAGAAAGAGAACTAAAAAAATACTCAGATTCAATCAAGGTAAAATTAATCTCATCAAACCGTGCAATACTCTATGCACAAAAAAAGGATATTCCCTCAATAATTGGAACAAAAGGTAGAAGAATAGAAAATATAGAAAAAAAAGTTGGAATAAAACTAACAGTTAAAGAGTATGAAGGAACAAGAGAAGAATTAAGTTATAAAATAATAGAAACAAAAAAATACATCGCCCTTTCTGTTCCAAGAGACTATGCAAATCAAACAATAGAAATCAGTTTAGATAAACAATTCTTATTCTCCGGAGTGGCAGACACAAAAGGAAGAATCAAAATACATAAAAAGTCTCAGATAGGTAAAACAGTATTAAGTGCATTAAAACAAAACAAAAAATTCGAACTAGAACTTAATTAATACTATCGCTCTCGATAGTTTTCCAATTATCATAATTTTCTTCAGGCATATTATCGTTTATCCAACTAGGAAAATTAGTTGGCCACTCATGAGATTTAGACATAAACAATCCCTTGAAAACACTAAATAATTTTTTCTCTATAGGAGAATCAATCTCATCAATTGGTCTTGCCCCTAACTTTTCAAGAACCTCAGAACTATCAAAATCATTGGCAGAGATAAAAAAAGATAAATAATTACTTCTCATATCTTCATTAGCATAACTAGAACTTCGATGTCCTGAATTACTTACGTGTTCACCTTGTGCATCCTCAAATCCATAAGACAAAGAAGTAAACATACCGAACGCAATACCTAATAAATCCTCTCTTGATATGCCCTCTCCCAATAAAGAATCATCCAACTTAACTTGCATAGAATATCTAAGCGATTCAGAACCAGAACCTCCCATAGAAATTTGGAAAGTTTTCATTTTCCCACTATTTATTCCTTCACTATAGGCATTAAAAACAGAATCAATTGTATTTCTTGCAAATTTAGCATTTACATGTGCACTAACATCTAACAATCCGTAATCACTCCAAGCATAACGATAATGCATCAAATTATCTTTAAGAGAACCATAATCTTTAGGAAATGTATGCTGTGCCCATTTCTCAGTTAAAGCCCCAACTGGAAGACTCCCACTAGGATCAACAAGATTCATCGGATTATTTCTAACATATTGATAAGCGGGTTCAGAAGGGACTGGATCAGCACTTGTGAATCTCCCTAAATCAGAATCATAATATCTCGCACCAAAATAATACAACTCAGACTCATCTAATTCTTTTCCAGTTGCAAAAGCATACTTAACTCCAGAATTAGAAATCTCCTGTCCAAAAGAAAGTGACTTAAATTTTTTCTCAACAGAACCAGAAGAATCAGTTACTAAACGATTACTTTGAATCCTATCAGAGTGATAATATTTAATCTCTGAATCCTTAACAGATGCGACCAAACCATCAGCAGATACATAACGAGTCAAACCTTCAGAAGGAACTCTTTCAGAATCTTTTTCAACACCAACTCTAGGAACATCAACCTTACTAAATAAAGCATCAGAAGAAAAACTCAAAGGTATACTAATAATCAACGTTAAAACTAAAAATATCAATCTCTTTTTCATAATTACATTTCACCAAATCAAATATATAAATTTATCCATCAATTAATACATCCGGTCAAGAATAATACCTCCATCACCAATATAACTAGACTAATCACATTTTTAATACAACAATTCAACCTCAATCATTTAAATAATTAACTATAGAAACACTTTTTAATAAATCCAACTTACCAAAAGCATGCCACCAATAGAAAATTCAATCGGAGCAGCAGCAACAAAAATTGCTAAAGAAATTAAAGCTAATGCTATAGTCTCAATAGAAAAAATAAAAAAAGAAGAGTATGAAGAACTAGATGAACTAAATATTCAAGTCAGCATCTTCAGAAAAATAAAACCGAAAATTTACAATAAGGTAGAATACAAAACAAAAATACGTAAAATAGAATCGGGATCAATCATCCCAATAAAAGAGATTCTAATAGAAGCAATAAATAAAAAATACATAACCAAAGGAGAAAAAATAGTTTGCGTAGAGGATGGCAGTTTAGGGACAGGCTACAAAGGGATGCTTTTCATTTTTGATGTTGATGAAATATTCTTCAAAATCTCAAAACATAAACTCTCAGAAAAAATAGGTTCTGAAGTTATAGAATCAGTAATAAATCTAGCATCAGAGATTGGCATAGAAGGAAGAGAGGGAAAAAAGATTGGAACAGCATTCATCATAGGAGAATCGCAAGAGATTTCAAAATACTTAAGACAATTAATAATAAATCCATTTTACAATACAGAAACAAAAATCAAAATAACAGATCCTGATATAAAAGAAACAATAAAAGAATTCTCACAATTAGACGGAGTATTCATAATAGAC
>JABHIB010000012.1 GCA_018671245.1 archaeon | reverse complement strand
ATCTAATTGAATCCTTGGAAAGTTTGCACTGTTTTGCTATTTCCTTTTCTTGCACTCTCGAGTCCTCTTCTAACATAGAAAGTATGATTTCATCAGTTTTGGTTATTTTAACCATATTTATCTTTATTCTTAATTATTTATAAATCTTTTGTAAAAAAGCTAAATTTTTGATAAAAGGTTTAATATAGTTAAAACACCACTATATAGTTATAACAAGCATATACTTGTTAAAAAAGGAGGAAAATAAAAATGTATAGTTTACCAAAAAGCGTGGAAGAAGTAATTTCTATGTATGAAAAAAGGATAGAATGTGAGGGAAAAGATAGTCCTTGCCCGATTGATAAAAAGATTAGTGGACTTGAAGAGACTGTAAGGGCAGACCCTGATTTTCCAAGAGGGAGTATAGGGGATCATGTACTGGTGGATTCTAAACACATGTTCGTTCTAGAATTAATGGATGCAATAAGATCTGAAAAAGTTGAAGAACTCTATATTACCGAATCTTGTTTTGCAAAACAATTTGAAAAGGACGATGGAACATTTTGTGTTAGTTACAGATTATTTGAAAGGGAGCCAGAATATGAAGATATAGATGATGCTTCTTTTTATGGTCGCGGAAGAAATACCTTGCACCCAGATACTGTACTAAATAAAGATAAGATCCTTACCAGATTAACAGAGTATAAAGCAACAATGTCTGATTTCGGATTCGTAGATCTTTTGTTACGTAGATTAGGAATAGATGCAATACGATTAACTCCTACCTATGAATCAGATAAAAAAGCAAGACATCAAAAAGTTGAAGAATATGGTAAAGGAAAATTGTATAAGTTGAAATAAAGTTTATTAAAAAAAAGGAAGAGTAAAATCTTCCTTATTTTTTTATTTTAATTAGAAAGTATGATTTCATCAGTTTTGGTTATTTTAACCATATTTATCTTTATTCTTAGTTATTTATAAATCTTTTGTAAAAAAGCTAAAGTTTTGATAAAAGGTTTAATATAGTTAAAACACCACTATAAAGTTATAACAAGAATACTTGTTAAAAAAGGAGAAAAATAAAATGAGATATATATTAGATAGAAAAGTTGAACAAATGATAAGTGCCTACGAACCAAGTTTCGAAGGGGAAGACCTTTGGGAGTTGTATCCTATGTATAGTCAGGGATTAGTCCCAATCGAAGAAAAAATTAGGGGTCTTGAAGAAACCATAAGGGCAGACCCTGATTTTCCAAGAGGAGATATAGGAGATCATGTAAGGGTTGATTTCAGGCGAGACTTTGTTCTAGAATTAATGGATGCTATGAGATCTGAGAAAGTTGATGAATTATACATTACTGAATCTACTTTTGGACATCAGTCCGATGGTACTTTTTGCTATACTTGCAGATTATTTACTGAAGAACCAGTATATCAGATTAGTGAGAGTAGCAAAACATTACATCCAGATACAGTCCTTAGTAAAGATCAAATAATTACGAGATTTACTGACTACAAGGCGGATGAATACAATTCACTTGGTTTCATAGATGCCTTGCTTGAGAGACTAGGGGTTGAAGTAATAGAAGAAATTATTCCCGAATGTAATGGAGTGCAAGGATCCACAAAAGGAAAATTGTATAGGTTAAAATAAAGTTTATTAAAAAAAGGGGAGTAAAATCTCCCTTATTTTTTTTATTTTAAATTAATTATTAATCTTGATTTAATAATTAATTATATATTTCTCTTAAACAGATAACTTTTTATAGTTTTTATCCTAAAATCAGATATGGCAACTTTAACTAAAAATGGAATCTTGAAGAAGATAAACGACGATAATGTCAAGTTTGTGGAACTTCAATTCTCAGATATATTTGGAGCAATGAAAGCAGTAACTATTGCTGTAGATGAATTAGAATCTGCAATAGATAAAGGAAAATGGTTCGATGGTTCGAGCATAAAAGGATTTGCAAGACTTGCAGAGAGCGATATGTATTTGAAACCAGATTTGAGCACATACTCTATATTGTATCCAGTAAATGAAGAGTTGAAGACTGCTAGATTTATTTGCGAGATATATACTCCCGAAGGTAATCCATATGATGGTGATCCTCGACACATTCTTAAAAAAGAGATTGAAAATGCGAAAAAGTTAGGTTTCGATTGCAAATTTGGTCCAGAAATAGAATTCTTCCTTTTAAAATCTGATGAGAACGGAGAAATGATCCCAGTTCCAAATGACATTGGAGGATATTTTGATAGCTCAACTTATGATAAGGCGAGCGAGGTTCGTAAAAAAATAATGTTGATAATGGAAGATATGGGATGGAAAGCAGAAGTTGCACACCATGAAGTCGCTATAGGTCAACATGAAATAGGATTCAAATATGGAGGGGCCTTAGATATCGCAGATAAAATCATAACCTTAAAACAAGTAATAAGATCATCTGCACAGAAAAACGGATTACATGCAACATTTATGCCAAAACCTTTCTTTGGAGTTAATGGTAGTGGAATGCATATGCATTTTAGTGTAATGGATGAAAAAGGGAAACCTTTGTTTTATGACGAAAATGACCATTATAAATTATCCCGATTTGGGAAAAGTTTTATGGCTGGAGTGATGAATCATATTAAAGAGAGTTGCATTTTGTTTGCACCTACTACAAATTCTTACAAAAGACTAGTTCCAGGATATGAAGCCCCAGTATATATTTGTTGGGGGAGTACTAATAGGAGTTCATTAATTAGAGTTCCAAAACCATTTGAAGGTGTTCCAAAATCAGTAAGAGCGGAACTTAGATGTCCTGATCCAAGTTGCAATCCTTATCTAGCATTTGCTGCCATGATAAGAACTGGATTAGACGGAGTTGCGAATAATGAAGAACTTCCAAATGCTATTGAAGAAAGTGTATTTGGTTATGATGATAAAAAATTAGAGGACCTTAAGATAGATACATTGCCTGAGACACTTGGCGATGCCCTAGTAAGCTTCAAAAAGAGTAAATTTATGAAAGAGTTTTTAGGTGAAAACTTTTTTGAAAAATATTACGAAGCAAAAAAACTTGAATGGGATGAATCTAAAATCCAAGTTAGTGAGTGGGAACTAGATAGATATCTAGATTCTGCTTAAATTGAGACTGAGGTGAAAAAAGTGAATATAATTAAATTTGGTGGATCTATTGTTAATCCTAATGGAAAATATGATGATAGTATTATTGAAGAGTTTGCAGATTTAGTAAAAAGATCTAATGAAAGATTTATATTTGTTGTTGGGGGCGGAAAAATTTGCAGATTTATGCAAGATAGTGTTCAACAATTTTTAGATGAGGCACTAGGCCCAAAATCTGAACAGAAAAACTCCGCTAGAGATGAAATAGGTATTGCGACTACTAAAATTAATGCTTGTTATGTTTTGAACTACTTTAAAAAATATCTTGGTAAAAAAATAAAAATATTTCCAGAAATTTTAATAGATCCTACTGAGAAAGTAGATGATTCTTATGATGTTTATTTTGTAGGGGGCTGGAAACCAGGGCATAGTACCGATACTGATATGATGCTTTTAGCAAAAAACTTCAAAGCTAATAAAGTCATTAAAATCAGTGATTTCGAGATAGTTAAAAATGTTAAACCTACAGAGCTTCTTGGAAAATCAACTAAAGAGATTAAAGATATCCTTGAGAATTCTGAAGATTTAGAAAATATGACTTGGAAAAATTTAACTAACTTAGTCGGAAGTAAATGGATTCCGGGACTAAATACTCCTTTTGATCCAAAGGCTGCAAAAATTGGTTATGATCTAAGGAAAAATCTAACTCTTCATATTGGTAGGAAAGAAGAGATTAGTAAAATGTTAAAAGGTGAAGAGTTTAGAGGGACTGTTGTTAGAAAATGAATCCTCTAGCTAAAAAACTTAATAGAGATATAAAAGCTAGTAATTCTATTGTTTACGATATTCTAAGTAAAAAGGGTAGAGAGATGTTTTATCCCAGCCATGGAATTCTTGCACAGGCGGCAGAAGCAAAGGGAAAAAAAATTAATGCCACTATAGGTATAGCATTGGAAGAAAATGGAGAGATATTATGCTTAGATAGTATATCCTCAAATGTTAATCTTCCAAAAAATGAAGTATTTAATTATGTGCCTAGTTATGGTAAAATTAATTTAAGAAAAAAATGGCAAGAATTGATATTCAAAAAAAACCCTTCATTGAAAGGTGAAAAAATCAGTTTGCCAGTAGTTACTAATGCCATCACTCATGGATTATCGATGTGTGGATATTTATTCTTGAATAAAGGAGATGAGGTAATTATCCCTTCTCCATTCTGGGGAAATTATAGATTTATCTTTGATAATGCTTATGGTTCAAAAATTGTTAACTTTCCAATCTTTGATAGTGGAAGATTTAATGTAGAGGGTTTGAAAAAGATCCTCAATAAAAGAGGAAGAAAAAAAGTTTTATTATTAAACTTCCCTAATAATCCTACAGGTTATACACCCTTAGAAGAAGATATACCTAAGATTGTAAAGACTATTAAAACTGCTGCACAGAATGGGAAGAAAATTGTTGTCCTTATAGATGATGCATATTTTGGTTTGATTTATGAAAATAATGTGTATAAAGAATCAATATTCTCAGAACTTTGTAAAGTTCATAAAAATGTTTTAGCTGTAAAAATCGACGGAGTAACAAAAGAAGATTATGCATGGGGACTAAGAGTAGGATTTGTTAGTTATGGTATAAAAAGTGGAAACGATAAGCTTTATTCTGCTCTTGCCGATAAAACTGGAGGGGCTGTTAGGGGAAATATATCTAATGCACCAAATATATCTCAATCCTTAGTATTGAGTTCATTTAAAGATTCAAAATATAACTCTCAAAAAGCCAAAAAATATGCAATTCTTAAAAAAAGGGCTAATAAAGTTAAACAAATACTGAAAAAACATCCTGAATATAGAGATGAGTTTGAAGCGCTACCTTTTAATTCAGGATATTTTATGTGCATAGTTTTGAAGAATCATGATCCTGAAAAGATTAGAAATATTTTACTTGACAAATACGATACAGGTACAATAGCATTCCCTGGATTGCTCAGAGTTGCATTTTCTGCTACACCATACAACCTACTTGAAGAGTTATTTGAAAATATTTATCATGCTTGTAAAAAAAATTAGTTGTGACTATTGTTAAAATGTAATGGTTAGTTTCTTTATTTCTGAGCACCAAAACCTTTAAATATTGAATTATTTGCTAAAAGCTGAGTAAAAATAGTGCAGATAGTTAGTATTTTGTATTATTTGTTAGGAGGAACATAATGGAAGGAACAGTAAAATGGTTTAATGTGCGAAAAGGTTTCGGTTTTGTAAACGGTGAAGATGGAGAAGATTACTTTATTCATCATTCCGCTTTAGAACAAGGAACTTTTTTACGTGAAGATGATCGTGTATCTTTTGAGGCTGCTGACACAGATAAAGGTAAGCAAGCTCAAAATGTTGCTTTGCTTCAAAAAGGTAGTGAAATTAGAGCTCAATCTGATGAATCTAGCAAAGAAGCACCTGAAGAAGAAACTAGTGAAGAACCTGCTGAAGAAGAAACATCAGAGGAAGAAACTAGTGAAGATTCAGAAGAAGCACCTGAAGAAGAAACTAGTGAAGAACCTGCTGAAGAAGAAACATCAGAGGAAGAAACTAGTGAAGATTCAGAAGAAGAGGCATCTGAAGAAGAACCAAAAGAAGAGTAAATCAGACCAATAATCTGAATTCAGAAAATTTTTTTAATTATAGGTTGGTGCTCGCACCGACCGTTCAAATTCTATTTTTATAAATCTTTATAAATTACAATTAATTTAGTGATTATACTATGGAACTTGATAGATGCATGAAAGAAAGACGTTCAATTAGAAAATATAAAGATAAAGCTGTTAGTAAAGAAGATGTAATGAAAATCTTAGATGCCGCTACAGCTGCTCCAAATGCAGGAAACCTTCAAAACTGGCGATTTGTTGTTGTTGATGAAGAAACCAAAAAGGTAGATATTTCTAAAGCGTGTTCTAATCAAAATTGGATTTCGACAGCTTCGACAATAATAGTTGTTTGTAGTGATATTAGAGATCTAAAGAGACATTTTGGAGAAGATGGTGAAGAGTATTCTAGCCAAAATTGTTCCGCTGCTGTTCAAAATATGTTATTAACCTCTCATGAATTAGGTCTGGGAACCTGTTGGATTGGAGGATTTGATAAAGAAAAAATAACTGGAATTCTTAAAATACCCGATAAAGAGTATTTGAAGATTGAAGCAGTGATTAGTTTGGGATATTCTGATGAAGATGGTGAAGTGCCAGAAAAATATGATATGAGAAGAATTGTTTATTTCAATGAGTGGAGCACTATTAGGTGAAGTTGAAAATAAAAAGAAAGGGGGAAAATCATATCACCTCTTTTCCCCAAAATTAATTCTCCTATTGAACAATGGGCTAACCTTTGTTAGGGGGGTTAAAAAATGTTCAAATTAACCCATTTAGTGGAGTATGCTATCAATCCCTAACTCGTTACTCATTTCTGCTACTTCAGTTTTTTGAGCTTTAGGATCTGTTTTTCCAAGTATGTATGGAGAGGTCACTCCAGTTATAATGGTCATGATCCTCAGTTTCTTTTCCATACCTTTCTCTATTCTTGCACCCCAGATAACATTTGCATCTGGATCCAATGATGAAGTTATCATATCTCCGATTTTACTTACATCTTCTAGTTTGAAATCATCTCCACCAGTTATGTGGATTAGTGCTCCTGTTGCTCCAGTATAAGACACTTCCAGTAAAGGATTTGATAGTGCACGATTTACTGCCTCTTCGACTCTATTTTCTGTACTAGACTCTCCGATACCTATTGCTGAAACTCCACCATTAGTCATGATAGTTTTTACATCAGCATAATCAAGATTTACCAAACTTGGAACTGCAATTATCTCTACGATTCCTTTTATCATTGTTGAAACTAATTCGTTTGCAACAGCAAATGCTTGTTTAATAGGTAATTCTCCAGCAATCTTTACTAATCTATTATTATCTATTACGATTACAGTGTCTGAAACTTCTCTTAATTGTTGTAATCCGAATTCTGCTTTATCTATTCGTGCCCTTTCAATATTGAACGGCATTGTAACAGTTCCAATAACTATAGAACCAGATTCTTTTGCAAGTTGTGCTACTACTGGTGCTGCACCTGTACCTGTACCTCCACCCATTCCAGCACAAATAAATGTCATATCTGCACCTTTAACTATATCACGTAGTTGATTAAGATCTTCTCTTGCAGCATCTCTTCCCTTATCAATATATCCACCACATCCAAGTCCTCTGGTTAGTTCTTTTCCAATTAAGTACTTTGTATCTGATGACGAGATGTCAAGGTGTTGTTTATCGGTATTTAATGCAGTTATTTCAGCACCATTGATTCCTTTTTTGTAAAGCCAGGAAACCATATTATTACCTGCTCCACCTACACCTATAACCTGTATATTTGCCTTTCCAACTTCTACGTCCATCACATCATTTTGTTCTGCATTTTTTAATGCATCTTGTATAATAAATTCCATCTTTTTTTAGCCCCCATTTATATTCTCCAGCATAATAATTTTTATAAATGCTGGAATTAATTTTCATTCTAGAAAAAGTTATTTGATCTGCCCGATTGAATATCTTAGATAAAACCGTCTAAGTAATGCCCGAAAAACTTAGATATTTTGTATGATTAAATTCAGATTGTTTGCCCAAACGAAGTGAATTTTTTAATCTATTTCTATTTATTAGGAATTTTATATATAAATGTTATTAGTGTCGAAAATATAGTTTAGACAATATAATAGAATTTTATCAATTTTTTTATGACAAGGTTTTTATAGGAGTTTGTTTGGTTATAGGTATGACAAAAGCTAAAGTTGGAGACAGTGTTGAAATAATAACTGATTCAAAAGATTTCAAAGGAATATTGATGCCAGATTCTCCAAATAATAATTTTATAATTAAATTAAGTAGCGGTTATAATGTTGGAATTGATAAAAAAAGAGTTAAAAAAATTAAACTGATAAAAAAAGGTTTTCTTGAAACTAAAAAATTGAAAAAGATTGGTGGGAACAAGGACCTTCCTACAATTTCTATCCTCCATACTGGCGGAACAATAGCCTCAAAAGTGGATTATGATACTGGAGGTGTAATCTCAAGATTTAGCCCAGAAGAATTGATTGATATGTTCCCTGAGTTAAAAAATTTAGCAAACATAGAGAGCAGATTGGTAGGAAATATGTTTTCAGAAGATATTAGATTCCCCCATTATAATATTCTAGCAAAGGCGGTTGAAGCAGAGGTTCGGAATGGCGTGGATGGTGTGATTATTACACATGGTACAGATACTATGCATTATAGTTCTGCTGCCCTAAGTTTTGCTCTTGGAAATTTAGGAGTTCCAGTAATTCTTGTTGGTGCTCAGAGAAGCTCAGATAGAGGAAGCAGCGATGCTAGATTAAATCTAGTTTGTGCTACTCAATTCATCATAAATAGTAATTTTGCAGGAGTTGGAATATGTATGCATGAAAATAGTGACGATAATAAATGTGTAATCCTCCCAGGATTGAAAACTAAAAAACTACATAGTTCTAGAAGATGTGCATTCAAATCTATTAATGTTAGCCCGTGGGCAAGTGTTGATGAGAAAGGCAAAATAGAAATCTTCGATAATTCCTTTTCTAAAAGAGATGCAGGAAAATTAGATTTAAAGTTATTTAAAGAAAATCTTAAAATAGGGATCTTGAAAACTCATCCAAATATGATCCCTGAAGAGATTGCCAATTACCTAAATTTTGATGGATTAATTATTGAAGGAACTGGATTAGGGCATGCCCCTGTTAATGATATAGATAGTTTTACTAGTAAACATAAAAGGATATTTAATGAAATTAAAAGATTGAGTAAACGAACGCCTATAATCATGTGTAGTCAGACAGGATTTGGTAGAGTTAATTTGAATGTTTACTCTACAGGTAGAAAACTTAAAGAATTTGTTATTTCTGGTGAAGATATGACTTCTGAAACTGCATTTATTAAATTAGCATGGTTATTGAGTCAGAATGAAAAATATATTGCTGAGAGAATGGTTGAAAACCTAAGAGGCGAAATTAGTAGTAGAAGTTCTGATGAATTTATTTGAATTTTAAGGCAATAGATTGATAAATTAACTTTGCTGTTGTGAATGGAGATATTAAATCGTCATCTTTTGGACAAAGTTCGACAAAATCCATACCTACAACTTCTTTTTCTTTGAAAACTTCTTTTAATAATCCTATAACTTGTGAATATCTTAATCCATCAGGTTCAGGAGTTCCGACTGCAGGAATAACAGAAGGATCGAACCCATCCATATCTATGGTTATGTAAACTTTATCTTTCAGAGTTGGAACTAATTTAGAGATCCAATTTCCCCCTATATCTTTCATAAAAAAAGTATTAATCTGATGTTCTTTGATAAATTCGGATTCTTCTCTGTCTAAGCTTCTTATTCCAACCTGTACGATATTTCGATTTATCTCATGAACTCTCCTCATTGCACAGGCATGACTGTCTTTTCTTCCTTCAAACTCGTCTTTAAGATCTGCGTGAGCATCTATTTGGAGAATTGATAGATTATCTTGATCTAATTTTTCTACCAAAATTGGAGTTATTGAGTGTTCTCCTCCAATTGCAATTCTAAATTTATCAGATTTTGTTATGTTTTTTGGATTTTCCACTTCTGCTGTGTGAATTCCGACCTTGTAAGGCTCTGAATCGGTTTCTATATCGTAAGATTCTAATTCATTTGATGCAGTAATTATTGAATTTGGAGCAGTTTTAGTTCCTTTTCCATAAGAAGTAGTTTCCTCATGAGGTACTAACAGTATTTCTACTTTAGAGGTATCAATATTCGATAGTTGATCCGGTAAATTCATGAAATTTTTCATGCTAAATCCGAGATAGCAATCCTTAAATAGCTTTTTATTGTCCCAATTCTATGAAATCTAAGCCAAATAAGGAATATTTTGAAAAATTGGTTAATGCCCATTTTAGGAATGTACGTAGTACAATATTTGGTTTTACAATCGGAGTGTTCGAAGAATCTGCATCTGGACCTGATAGTGGATTAGAGAATGTTGTTGAAGGATTTGCATATACTACTGGATATTTTGCTGTGGAAAAGCTATCTCATAAATTATTAAAGGGATATAACATGAAAGATGATGTATCTGGACCTTATTTCTTTGGAGGATTTCTAGCAGGTCAAACTCTCACAAATTATCTTAAGAAAAAAATAATAAATAGTTAATTAATCACTTCTGTTTCAATTTTATCTAAATTAAAGTAATTGCTTGAATAATTATATGCTCCTGCATTTATGAAAGTAATCTTATCTCCTACTTTCAATTCGTTATCAAAATAGACCTTATATCTGAAAATATCTAAAGAATCTGGTGTGAACCCCTTGATTGTGTAACAATATCCATCTTCTTTCTCATTCTCAACTAATAATCTGATATGTGCCACAAAAGTATCCATCGCAGAGTTATATACGGATGCATTTACTATTATATTTTTATCATAAACATTAATCACTTCGCACTCTAATTTAATTGATGGTGCTGCAATAAATCTGCCAGGCTCAATTATCATTTTAATATTTTTTTCATTTAAGAATGTTTTAAGTTCCCTGATTTTATTAAAAATATGATTTTTCACTTCTTTTCTGAAATTCTTATACTCTGCAGGGATCCCTCCACCAATATTAATTAAATCTATTGAAGAAAAATCTTTAATCGAATCTTCCAACTCTTCTTTCAAATTCCATTCTGAGACATTTTGAGTTTTTCTATGGAAATGGATTCCTAATTGGTTTATATTTTTATTATTT
>JABHIB010000011.1 GCA_018671245.1 archaeon | reverse complement strand
CAGAAGAAACTCTTTCAGAATCTTTTTCAACACTAACTCTAGGAACTTCAACATTACTAAATAAAATATCAGAAGAATAACCAAAAGACATACCAATTATAAGAAACACTAAAACTAAACATAATAACCTCTTTTTCATACTAAACAAATATAAACTATATATATAAAATTAACTAAAATTAATTCTTCAGATTGATTATAGCTTCAGCCAAATCACCATCAGTTTCTTCTAAAGCTTTTTTAGCTTCATCTTTAGAAACGTCAGCCTGTTCAGAAACAGTTTTAATATCTTCATCAGAAATAGAACTTTCTTCCTCAACTTCTCCACTTACTTGAAAAGTATTTTTACCCATCATATCAACTTTTAATACGCTAGGATTTTTAATAATTAAATTTTTATCACTAGTTTTTATTATGACTTCAACAGCATCAATCTCTTCCTGTTTAATCCCCATTCTATTCATCATCTTCTGCATTTTTCGAGGATCTAAATTTGGCATCATTTTATGAATATCCCTGAACCATAATTATGTAAAAATATTTCAATTAAAATTACCAATACTACAAAGAATAAAACAGTCCCAGGTTTAAAAGTAATCTTACTTTTATACTCATCAAAATATCTTACTAGTCCGCCCATACCAGAAGGCATTTGCATTTTGTCTTGTGCCATAAAAACTAAAGAAATTAGTTGATTTATAAAGTTTTTTATATAGCCTTATGAAAATTTCTTCTTCTTCTTTTGTCTTCTATCAAGTTTTGATACAACTTTGAAAAATCTATCTTCCTGATCAACTAAAAATGCAGCAATAATACTCCCAAGTAAATATAACATAATTCCAACTCCTAAAATAGCATAAATTGAAACAAAAATCTTAGATTCATCCATAGTTGGAACAAAATCCCCATACCCTATAGTTGTTAGAGTCATAGTAGAGAAATAAAATGAATCTACAGGAGACCAATTTTCAACACTATGAAAATAAAAAGTACCTCCAGATAAAAAAATCAAACTAAGAAACAAGGCGAAAAATACATGTTTATTTATTTTCATAACAAATATTAACATTAAATACTTATAAAATTAACTAAAAATGTAGGTAGGAATAAGCCGCATCTTGTTGGTCTTCGTAATCGAACAGACCACCTTAACATTCAACTAAGCGTCTCACTGACTTGCACAAATCGGGACTCGCCGTTTCATCGTTCCCCTATATCTATTCAGCAGGTTAACTCATTTCCCTCGCGGAAAACTTCGCATGCCACATCTTTATAACAATATAAGGACGTGTCGTTTCTGAGCGGTTGCCTTGGATTTCTCCAACTTAACTTACGTAAGCGACCGTTTATAGTGTGCGGACTTTCCTCCCATTGACAGGATAGTTAAGTACCTACCTACATAGAAAATAAAAAAAATTAGTTTATAAAATTAACTATTTAGAAAATACTAAATATATTTACAGATAATATCATCAAGTTTTTGCTTACGGAAATTTTCAAGATCTTCTCTAAGACTATCACCATAATAATCAATAGATTTTTTAGTTATAATAGCAAAATCAATAATCCTTCCTCCACTAAACAAATCCTGCCTAGCTAAATTCATACACTCATCTGCTAATTTAACTGCCTTTTCCAAATCGATATTAGTTCCCTCTAAAGAGTTAGGAGCATAAGTTTGTTTCAATAAGTCTTCGATAAATTCAGAACCAGAACCTTCACAAACATAATCTTGATGTTCATCAACCATACCCATAGGATAAACATAATGCAATCCTAATTTTCTATTAAATCTTGTTGCAAAGATGAAACGTAATTGATTATCAGCATCATAAACGCTATCAGAATCAGCACCCATATCTAAATTAAGATATTTTACTTCTGGAAAAAAACCTAATTCTAATCCTCTTTTTACATCAATAAATCTATCACTCTTTTTATTCTTAACTTTAAGATCATTTAAAAAATCAAAAGCTTGATGTTTAATTCCTCCGGCTATCATAAAAGCAAAATTATTAGAACAATATAATTTTTTAAATTCCATCTGATTCATTCCACTATTTCCTGAAATGGAAGTAGCAGTATAATCTGCAGCAAGAACTATAGCTTCAGGTCCAACACTAGTTTTCAATCCAACGATAGTAGTCATTTGTAAAAAGGGTAATCTCTCTACATATATAAAAACTTCGAAAAAAATAAAAAAATCATAAGTTGTACATAGGTGAATATGCCTAAAACAAGGTCCAATCAGTTAGTGAACGCACGCTGAATATCTCGTTACCTCGATACTTACACGCCGTTTCTATCAAACTCGTCTTTTGCGAGTGATTGTAATGTCTCTTTTCGAGGTAGGCTTCGAGCTTAGATGCTTTCAGCTCTTATCCTTTGGGGCGTAGCTGCTCGGCCTGCCTTATCAGACAACCGATACACCAGAGGCCCCGAACCACTGTTCCTCTCGTACTAAATGATCCTTCCTCTCAGACATTGAACACCTCCACTAGATATCGAACAAACTGCTTCACAGCGTTCTAAACCCAGCTCACGAGCCGCTTTAATGGGTGAGCACCCCTACCCTTGGATGCTTCTGCACATCCAGGATGCGGCGAGCCGACATCGTCGTAGCAAACAGCGCCGTCGATATGAACTCTTAGGCGCTACCACTCAGTTATCCCCGAGGTATCTTTTCTGTCATCCTTAACCCTCATCAAGAAGGTGTAAGGGTTCGCTAGACCAAAGTTTCCTTGCTGAGTTCCGTTTTATTAGGAACACAGTCAAGCTGGCTTTTGCTCTTGCACTCTACATCGGATTTCCGACCCGATTGAGCCAACCTTTGGGCCCTGCTGATATCTTTTCAGCAGGGTGCCGCCCCAGCCAAACTACCCACATATAGATGTCCTTCGTTTCCAAAGTAAGCAAAGTAAATTTTGAAGGGTGGTGTCTCATTGATGTCTACACTTAAACTAGCGTTCAAGTTTTAACAACTCCCACCTACACTGCACGACAAAACTCACTTCGCAACAACATGCTGTAGTAAAGATCTACGGGGTCTTTGCTTCCCACTGGAGGTCACTGGCCTTTGCACCAGTATGGAGTGTTCAGGAGGTTCCAATTAGGGACAGTAGGGATCTCGTTACGCCTTTCATGCAAGTCGTCAATAAAACGACAAGGCATTTCGCTACCTTAAGAGAATTATAGTTATTCCCGCCGTTTACCAGCTCTTAGCTTCCTTGAAAAGAAGTTTCAAGTTCTGGCACTGGGCAGACGTAACTGTCCATACACACCCTTGCGGGCTAGCGAACAGTTAAGTTTTTATTAAACAGTCGGACCCCTCTAGTCACTGAGCCCTGTAATCGCATTTATACAAATACAATCGCAGGGATCCCTTATACCAAAGATACAGGACTAATTTGCCGAATTCCCTTAATTGGATTACTCTCTCATACCTTAAGCTTCTCACCTAGGGGCACCTGTGTCGGTTCTGGGTACGATTATCTAAGATTCATCTTTATTTCTTTTTCATGGGTTCCGGGCATTGGCCAAATGTTCCTTAAGGAACACTATTCCTAAATTTAATCGAGTTCTCACCATTAAGATACTCCCTCGACTTATTTTAGTTAATACTCACGACAGTAAGTATTGACCTAGCCTGAAACGTCAGAAATAAAGCTTTCGTTGCCGGGTACTTAGATAGTAAAGGAATTTTAACCTTTTTCCCTTTCCCCTCACTCGATTTACGAGTTGAGTTAGGATCGACTTACCCTTGGCTGATCTACATTGCCAAGGAACCCTTGCCCTTTCGGTATTGCAGATTCTCACTGCAAATTGATCTTACTACCACCAGGATTCTTATTTCTACTCGATTCACTTCTCCTTACGGAAAAAATTTTTCTCAAGCAGAACACCTGCCTACCACAATCATTTATGATGTCCATAGTATCGGTAACTGATTTAGTCCCGTCCATTTTCGAGACATATTAGCTAGAATAGTGAGCTGTTACGCTTTCTTTAAAGGATGGCTGCTTCTGAGCCTACCTCCTATCTGTATTTGCTAATATACACTCTTCACCCTTTAACACTTAATCAGTATTTTGGGACCTTAACTATGGTCTGGGTTGTTCCCCTCTCGCGATACGCGCTTACCGCATACCGCCGTATCCCCGAGTCTACAATGTAAAGGCATTTTGAGTTGGACAAGAAACCGAGGAATTTCTTCCCCTTAATTTCAAATCCGTAGCTTTACAACCTTTACAATCTCGTCGGAGACTTGACTGAAGCCAACTTCGGCAGGAACCAGCTATTACCGGGTTCGATTGGCTTTTCACCCCTATCCACAGGTCAGAAGAACGCTTGTCCACAGAACCTCTTCAGGCCTCCACGAAGTTTTACCTTCGCTTCACCTTGCCCACGGATAGATCACCCGGTTTCGGGTAGTACTCAAATGACTAAAGGCGCTTTCACACCTTGTCCCTCATTGCTTGCGGACTATTGGTTTCCCTTCGAGTACGAATCGTTGATTCTTACTCTCGCCACTTAAGCACACTCCCTGGTCCGTTATTCGAAACGTACGATGCAACTCCTAAGAGCCGCATCACACTATCGCCATTAGGTTTCAAATCTTTTCACTCCCTGTTACGGGTACTTTTCAACTTTCCCTCACGGTACTAGTACACTATCGGACTCGAAATGTATTTAGAGTTGGGGATTGATGGCCCCCAAATTCAGACCCAATTTCCAATGAATCCTACTCTAGATCCTGTTAAATCCTTTGACCTTCTTCTACGGGACTATCACCCTCTATGGTTTCTCTTTCCAGAGATATTTGAATCAGTCAACTAGGACGAAAAAACAGTCTAAAACACCACATCTCCCTATTATTTCTAACAGGGATTCAGTTTGCTCTGTTCGGTTTTCACTCGCTGTTACTTACCGAATCTCAATTGATTTTTTTTCCTGCGGGTACTAAGACGCTTCAGTTCCCCGCGTTCCCGACCATTACTGGTCATACCGAAGTATAGGATGTCCCATTCAGCAATCCCAGGGTCAATAACTGCATGCATTTCACCTGGGCATATCGCAGATTGCCACGACCTTCATCGGCATTTCGAGCCAAGTCATTCACCTAATGGCTTAAAAAAGCTTTAAGGCATATTCACCTATGCACAACCATATGAACATAAATTAACTTTATGAACCATAAAGTCCTTCACTCGCCACTTTTTAAAGTAAACGAGTTGCACGATAAGCACTAATAAAAGTGCTATGGACCCACCGGGAATCGAACCCGGGCCTGGGCGTTGCAAACGCCCTGTTCTACCACTAGACTATGGGCCCGTGTATAAATGTACGAATAATCTGAACAATAGTGATACTGCGATTTTATTATAATAAAAAGGAGGTGATCCAGCCGCAGGTTCCCCTACGGCTACCTTGTGACGACTTAACCCGCCTCACGGAACCCAGATTCGGGTTAGTCAAATAACCAAACCTCACCTAGACCCCACTCGGATGGCTTGACGGGCAGTGTGTACAAAGCTCAGGGACGTGTTCACCGGGCCATGTTGAGACCCGATTACTAGGAATTCCATTGTCATGAGGGCGGGTTACAGCCCTCAATCTAGACTAGGATAAGATTTCGAGGTTTAGCTTCCCCTTTCGGGGTCGCAGCCCATTGTTCTTACCATTGTTGCGCGTGTGTAGCCCAGGAGATTCGGGGCATACTGACCTATCGTTGCCCACACCTTCCTCCTCCTTTCGAAGGCAGTCTTCACATTGTGCCCATTCCATCCGTAGATGATGATGGCAAATGTGAACGTGGGTCTTGTTCGTTGTCGGACTTAACCGAACACCTTACGGCACGAACTGACGACGGCCATGCACCTCCTCTCGGCTCGTCAGGTAAAACCTTCAATCTGACCTTCATCCTGCCGTCGCTCCTGGTGAGATTTCCTGTGTATATTCGAATTAAACCGCACGCCGCACTCCTTGTAGTGAGCTCCCGCCAATTCCTTTAAGTTTCGGCCTTGCGACTATACTACCCAGGCGGCGAGCTTAACGTCTTCACTCAGGAAGTACATGTTCACGAAAAAAATGTACCACCCAGCTCGCAGCGTTTACAGCTAGGACTACTCGGGTATCTAATCCGGATCGCTCCCCTAGCCTTCGTTCCTCACCGTCAGAACCGTACTGGACAGATGCCTTCGCCATTGGTGGTCCCCCATGGATTATAGCATTTAACCGCTCCCCATGAAATACCTCTGTCCTCTTCCAGTCTCGAGTAAAGTAGTGTCTCTTGCACGCTGTTAGGTTAAGCCTAACAATTTCACAAAAGATTTACTAAACCGGCTACGAACGCTTTAGGCCCAATATACATGGCTACCACTTGTGGCTCCGGTGTTACCGCGGCGGCTGGCACCGGTATTGCCCACCACTTATTCGCCAAGCTTTTTACACTTAACAAAAGCCTTACCATAGGCAAGGCACTCGGGCTCCCCTTATCACACTTTCGTGCATTGTAAAGGTTTCGTGACTGCTGCATCCCTTAAGACTAGGGCCAGTATCTCAGTGCCCTTCTCGAGGCCAAGACTCTCATCTCCCCTACTGATCATCGGCTTGGTGAGCCGTTACCTCACCAACAACCTATTCAGCCGCCGACTCACCCTTAGGCCTTACGTTTCAGAGAAGAAACATTCCAGTATTCTTCTCCTATTCAGTATTATCCTCAGTTTCCCGAGATTATCCTGAACCTAAGGACAGATTATCGACGTGTTACTGAGCCTTTCGCCGAGACTCCTAAGAATCTCTAACTTGCATGTCTAATTCGAAACCCGATAGCAGTAGCCTCCCGCAGGATCAACGGGAATTAAAATTGTCGCATTCAAAACTTAATGATAAATTGACACAATATCACTATCTTTGTTCTTATTCGTACATCATACTCAATAACAATATTAAGTACTCACAAAACATTTCAAACGAACTTGTATGAAATGTAAATCAGAAGACAACTTTCTTCTGTCAATGAATCACTATTCGATGATTTATAAAGCTTCTGATTATTACTTCTTCATTCGTCTTCTTCGCTTTTCTTTTCGCAACCTTTTACGTTGCCACTTCCAGCGCATCTGACCTTTCTTCTTCCATCTTCTCGAACTTCGTTTCATTGAGTAAACCTTCTTATACTTCTATTTATAAGGTTTATGCTCCCTCCGGGATTTGAACCCGGGTCCTCGGCGCGAAAGGCCGAAATGCTTGACCGGACTACACCAAAGGAGCATAACATAATCTGAGAAAGTTAATTGTTTTTAAAGTTTGCTATAATCTATCAATATAACTTTTTTCAAATAAATTAAATTCTATCAATAAATTTAAAAAAACAACTAAATATATTTCCAAATTTTATAAAAATAAAAAGTGGGCCCGACCGGATTTGAACCGGCGACCTCTGGTGTTCCTAGCAAGAATTTGGCAACAAGTTACCAAAGACTGTCATATAAGACCAGTGCTATAAACCAGGCTAAGCTACGGGCCCGCACAACATTACAACTAAAAATTCCTATTTAAAAGTTTCTATATTTAGATAATAATTTTTACCTTTGATTTAAGGAATAGACATACTCTTTCACTACTCAAACATTACCGATAATAAAAATGGCTCCACTATATTAGTTTCAAAAAATACATTATCATTAAATTGTCTTCCTGCATTAGCTGAATGAACACCAAATCCCACTCCTTGAATATCAACTCCACCAGGGATTAATTCCCTCTCACTAATTCCTTTCGACCCATAACCTTGATTATAAAAAGTAGATAATACTCCTGGACGATTTGAAATATCAGCACCTATAGTATTCCAATCTCTAACAAATTTAATAAATAAAATTCCCATATATTTTATATTTTGTTCGGCACTATCAATGTTCTCTAAAGACTTAGAAGGTTTATCTATATAATCTTTCGGAAACATATCCTTATGTGAAGAGTAATAATTCCATACATCAAGTGCAGCATCCCTATGTATATGTCCAGGACCAGCCCCATATTTATTTGTTCTTTTTAAATCATCTTCAAATCCCATAAATCCCATAACACTTCGAAGATATTTTTTGCTTGTTTCTTTTATTCCTCCACTATCTCTTCTCAATTGTTCAGAATATATAGACCCAAATATTCCAGCAATCTGGCCATCAGTAAGACTTAACTGAGATCCAACTTCAGAAATGATTGACCCATAATTCTCATCAACACTATTAAATACATCTTCATCAACCCAAGACATTTCATCCATACCACTAGGATCAATCATATTCATAGGGTTATTTCTAACATAACTATAAGGTTCATTTTCTTTAACCGGATCAACAGAAGTAAACCTACCTAAATTAGAATCATAATATCTAGCTCCAAAATAATACAACTCGGATTCATCCAATTCCTTTCCAGTTGCAAAGGCATACTTCACTCCAGAATTAGAAATTTCCTGTCCAAAAGGTAATGATTTGAATTCTCTCTCAACAGCACCAACACCTGAAGAATCAGTTACTAATCGATTACTCTGAATCCTATCAGAGTGATAATAATTAATCTCTGAATCCTTAACAGAAGCAACCAAACCAGCACCATAAACATAACGAGTCAAACCTTCAGAAGAAACTCTTTCAGAATCTTTTTCAACACTAACTTTAGGAACATCAATCTTACTAAATAAAGCATCAGAAGAATAACCTGCAGGCATACTAATTATAAGCAATGCTAAAACTAAAGATATCACACCCATTTTCATATTAATTTCAGCAGAATATAATTTAAATAGTTTTCTAAATATTCATAATTAAAATAACTTTCTAAATATCTTTTTAGGATTTAAATTGAAAAAAAGAATTTTCAAAAACAATTTTAAAGATAATGGGGCACTAACTACTTCAACATTTCCTTTTTTTATTGCAGCAATAATACTTCCAATATCTTTTTTAGAATCAACTAAAGAATAGGTGCTACCAAATTGATATAAATTATGAGAATCAGAATTACCTACTAGAGTTTTGTGAAATTTTCTACTAGTAATAATAGCTTTCTTATTTGGATTAAAAAATTTATAATAAAAATGAGCATATTCGATTGCATCAAAAAATCTAAAATATTTATCTAACTTTTTCCCCAAACAACTAGACCCAAAATAATAAGGATGGGCAGCAATGATGAGATTCTTTTCATTTTTAATTTTTTCAAGATCATCAAGTTTCTTTAATTCTTTTAGTTCATCTTCAGAAACATTATACAACAACACGTGTTTTTTCTCTATTGAAAGTTCGACACCTGGAATTAATAATATACCTTTTTGTTCAGCATAAGAAATTAAATCTTTAGAAAAAAATATTTCATTATGAAGAGTTATAGCAAGAACATCAAACTTTAATTCAACAGCTCTATCAATAAGTTCTTTTGCACTATAATCTAGATTATCATAATTATCTTCTTTTGTATGTAAATGTAAGTCTACTTTTAACATGACACTTTTAAAACAGAATACTTTAAAAAACATTCTAAACAATAAAAACTATGTTAATCGGAATTGTTGGGAAACCAAATTGTGGGAAATCTACATTCTTTAAAGCTGCAACTCAAGCAGATATAGAAATAGCAAATTATCCATTCGTAACAATAAAACCTAATCAAGGGATTGGTTATGTGAAAATAAAAGATGTTGCAAAAGAATTTGATAAAACTGCAAATCCTAGAGAAGGATTTATTCTTGGAGATAATAGATTTGTACCAATAGAATTATTAGATGTCGCAGGAATCGTTCCCGGAGCTCACAAAGGTAAAGGTATGGGCAATCAATTCTTAGATGACTTAAATCAAGCAGATGCATTAATTCACGTAATTGATGTTTCAGGATCAACAAATGAAAAAGGAGATTCTGTGAATGCATTAAGTTACAATCCTTCAGAAGATGTAAGATTTTTAGAATTTGAGTTAGATATGTGGTACTTAAGAATTATGAAAAAAGGTTGGGAAAAATTTTCAAGATCATTGGTAAATAAAGAAATACATAAAGAAATTGCAAAACAACTTTCCGGACTAAGAGTTAGTGAAGATATGGTTAAAGAATCAATAAAAGATTTTAGTAGTAATCCAAGAGAGTGGACAGATAATGAACTAGGGCAATTAGCCACAAGATTAAGAGAACTGAGTAAACCAATAATAATCGCAGCAAATAAGGTAGACATACCTGGAGCAGAAGAAAATCTCAAAAGAATAAAAGAAGAATTTCCTAACTACAAAATAATAGGTTGCTCGGCAGAATCCGAATTAGCACTAAAAGAGGCCACAAAACATGAATTAATAGAATATACTCCTGGAGAGAAAAATTTCAAGATAACTGGCGAATTAAGCGCCGCACAAACAAAAGCACTTGAATTCATAAAAGAGAATGTTTTAACTTATGAAAATGGTACAGGATTACAAAAAATTTTAGACACAATAACTTTTGAAGTTTTAGATTACATCGCAATACATCCTGGTGGAGCAAATAAATTAGAAGACTCAAAAGGGAATGTGCTACCAGACTGTTTCTTATTACCAGAAGGTTCAACAGCTTTAAATTTTGCATACAGATTGCACTCAGACTTCGGAGATAATTTTATCAAGGCAATAGATGTAAAAACAAAAAAGATAGTTGGAAAAGATCATAAATTAAAACACTTAGATATTTTAGAAATATTCACTTAACAGTAAATTATATAAACTAAAATTTAATTAAAATTTATAACGCGGGGGTGCCGGAGTGGTCAAACGGGCTAGGCTTAGGACCTAGTGACTTAGTGTCTACGCAGGTTCGAGTCCTGTCCCCCGCATTAATTTTTATAGAATCAAAATGGACCATAAGGTGGAAGAACAAAATAACCATCATTAGGTGAGGTCAAACCAGTACATAAATTATATATATCATCAGATGTTCTTTCAGTCCGGTCTTGTAAATCGCCACTACTAAAAGTCTTCTTATCATTACCTACAATAACATGAAGTTCATCATCATTACCCGGACCCTCTCTTGCCAAATTAACTAAAATTTTAATACCTTCATCACAATCAGTCGCATAAGACATTTGAGGAATTAATGTATTAAATACAAAAGGAAGATCATCTTTATCATCTTGGAACAAACTCGAATGTGCGCCGCTTGTAGGAAGAATCAACCTATACCTGCATTTCAACATTTCTAAAAAATTATTATCACTAACAGAAAACCATCTATTTGCAGAATTTTCATCGCCACCACATTCAGATAAGCTTGCCAAATTATGCCAGTTTCCACTATCAAATAAACTATCCCATCTAACAAACCAAGATCCGGACTCACAACTAAAATCAAGATTATTAGCAACAATAGAATGTTGAGATTTAATTAAAGTATCGCCACTGAACCAACCGATATCAAAATCATATTCTACGATACAATTTAGATCATTACTAGGTGATGCAGGTCCAGTAATTTTCAAACCTTCAGAAAAATACTTCCAAGAAATAAGAGTATGTCCTCTTGCTTTTATATGATTATCATTGGAGTATTTCATAATTTCTCTTAAATTGTGAATATACTCATTCAGTGAATTAGTATTTGCATTATTATCAATCATAACATTCGCTTCATTTGCAGATAACATTCCTGCCTGTGTACTAATGTCTGCAACATAATCCGAACTTACCTGGGCCAATATTTCTTCCCTATCAATAACATCATTAAGTTGAAATGTAGAAGAATCTAACCAACAATATCCTAGAGACCTTCCAACACTATCCATACCGCAACTCCCAACTACTTCCCATTTATCACTACCACTATTATCATCAGGATCTGTGACAGAACAAACCCTAACTATTCCAGTTCTAAGCAATCCATAATTTGAAGGAGTAATCAAGCTACCCAAACTAGGACCAACCCTAGGAGAATCAGGAATACACATATCAGCACTATCTATCTGCCTATTAACTTCATCCCTAACAATCATATCATTCAAATAATTCAATGAAAATGCACTAGTAGTCTTCCCAAAGCCACATTTAGTAATTCCATTATATTCTACACACACTTCATTATATCCACTATTCCCACTAACTGTGAAACTTTTGTCTGCGAATTCACCAGCTTTCAAATAAGCTCGATTCATCTTTTTCTCAGGATCAGTCACTACAAGATTATAGAGATTTGGTCCTTTCAAATAGACTGTATATTGTAATTCTTGAGTCTCACCAGCATAGATATGATAATAAATTCTATACAAGGATTGTTTATCTAAAAATCCTACTTTTTCTGAACTAGTATAATCTAATTCATCAAACCATGCAGTAAATTGAGGAGGGCTTTCTGGTTTTGTTAACTGAGAAAAGAAATCTCCAACACCTGGAGCTTTTGCAAATATTGCAGATTTACAAACTTCATTACCTAGTTCTTCTGTACTTCTTGAACTATATGAAGCAAACGCACTTTGAGCATAATCGCTTGTGAAGAAAGTAACAGAGTTTTCAAGATTCTTCCAACTAGATTGCCAAGCCATATACTCTCCACCACCATCACTCTTACCAAATATTTTTTCTGAAACAAAACTTAAAATTTTCCCATGAACGCTGAATAATGCTATTGCCTCCCTCCACAACATTTCACAAACATAAACAGATCTGATAGTATTGCAAATACCTACAGATTCTCCACTAACTTTAGCAGTATTCAAACACTCATTATAACCTTGATAAAGAGTCTTGATATTCTGAAGGCCAGCAAGTATACCAGTCAAACAAACTGGTAAAGGTTCCTTGATACCAAAATTATGTAATCCTAAAAATACACTTCCTACAATCCCAGTTTGGACAACACTATCCACTTTCCAATGCCCTCCAAGATCAAATCTAGATACAGGACACATAACAGGATCACAAACACCGAACAATAAATCGCAATCTCCCTTACTCATAAAATCCATACACTCAAGAGAAGTCTCTTGAATTTTTGAAGCGGCATAACTAGCAGCATAATCTGTACCTGGAACTTTTTTACCTTCTTGCACTTTAACATTAGCAGTAGAATATGTTCTAGTTACAGTTCCGAGAACACTAGGATTAGATTCTAAAATACTCTCATGCATAACTAGAACATCATCACTCTCTTCATAATTTGCCTTATACACATCAGCTTTCCCATCACTACCCACATTCCAGATTTGATAAGAATCAGGATTACCACTAGAATCAAATCCAACAAGAACATAATTTGCATATTCAGAATGTTCGAATAAACCTGACCTTAATTTCATAGGAATTATCCAAGGTTTTCCAGATTCAGTGTATTCAATCTTTGGTTTCGGAAAGAAATCGCGACTGTATTCATTACCAAACATAGATCCACGATTCACTAAATAAAGTTTATCATCATTATCTTTGAAAACAGACTTACCACCCACAGAAATAGGAAGTTGTTCATCATCCATAACCATACTTAATCCACTTCTTTTATTACCATTATAATATGTATAAAATTCAATTCCCGAAGATGTACTAGTATCTCTAGTAGCTTCTTCAACCCTATAAACTCCAGACACAGCAGATGCACCATACTCCCCTTCAAGATATTCAATAGCCCATGCATCAGCAGATTCACCATAAGTACGAAGATCAGTCATACTAGTTTCATGAAACTTTGAGAAAACATATAATCTTTTCGCATCTTCATCAGTTATAGAACTTAATCCCACATCAATATCAGAATAAAGATCAAGATCTTCTCCAACCTCAATTAATCTAGTATTATAAACAGTATCATTAAAATTTTTCAAATAAATCATATTTCGTGCATCTTCTAAATCAAAACCACCATATTCAACTAACAACCTAATTTGTGATTCATTCAAATCATTACCAATTGCATTCGAAATAGCAGATCTAGAATCACTATCATCAAAGTCTTTAAAATCCTTCATAACATCATTTACAACATCAACAGCATCACCAGAATTATCAATTTGATCTTCTATAATTTCACTATTAAACTCCAAACATTCATCAACACTAGAATACTGTCCACCAACATATTTCTGTTTGCAAGTCTCTTTCCAATCTCTCATAACCAACTGCCTAGCAATAGGATTACCAAAAAATGAATTTTTAACAGTTAAAAAAGTAAACACACTTAAACAGGCTATCTTCCAACCCTTAACTAAAGATTCTAAGTTATCTATTGAACTTTCCAATTTTGCTATTGTTGAAGTAGTAGAATTAATTTTCTTATCAATCTCTTCAGGAACCCACTGAATAGCTCGTTTTTCAATAGGTAAATGAACCATGAAATTAGATTCACTAAAAGCCCTACCAGAACCTGGGAGAATACTTAATAATGCAGATTGTTTTGTATCAACATCTTTTATAGTTACAGATGTACCATAAACATTATTATATCCTTCATCTAATGAAAAAGAATCGGCCCACTCACCATCATCATAATGCTTTCTAATCATTATTCTATCTTCACTTAAACTACTAACAACCCAATCATAAGTCCTATCTCCCTCTCTGATTCCATGAATTAAAGGATCATGAACATTAATTTCAACATAATCTAAAGAATCTCCAACCTTTGCCTTAGCACTAGCGACCTCTTCCATTTGATTTATCTTAAGTAAAGTAATTGAGGCTCCACTATCTAATGGAATTGTTTTCCCATCAGAATCAAGAGAATTGAATAAGGCACTAATTTCATTTTGGCCAATTGTAGTAAATTCTAAACTCTCTTTTTTCTGAAGATTTTCTAAAGCATTAGCATAATCTCCAATTTCATTATAATACTTATACAAATGACCATAAATCTCTTTAAGAAGTTCAGTATTTTCGCTAGAAGGCTGAGCACTTAATGCATAACCTAATGCACTTTTTGCCTCAGATATAGCAGTACAATAATGTCTCATTTTTGCACTAGGTATAGAAGAATCTGAAAGATCTGAATCTGAAACTGTGACAAAATCCTTACATTGATCGGCTACAATATCACCAGTACCATAAATTAACTCCCTTTTATTTCCACTATTATCAGAGATCACTACACTATCTCCATTAACACTATAAATAGTCCATTCACTACCTGGGAAAATACGCATACCCTTTACTAAAGTTGTTTCATAAGGATCAGAGTTAACACTTGTTTTAATCAAAAGATTTACAGAATCTTGAGCACCATTTATAGCCTTCAAATCAATTCTAGATTTTTCACCAAAAAGCGAAGAAAATCCAGGGAGAGTAAAGGCCGAAGGTTCTGAATTAAGATTTAATTTTAAATTGGAAACTACATTTCTACGCATTCCATCATAAATAGAAACTGTCACATAATCATCACCAATACTTGTAGTTCTAATATATCCTTTTCCACTCCAAAAACTACTTTTAGCCTGAGCACTAGGATCTTCAAGCCAATCACTTTCATCAGAATAAGGTTTTAAATTTAAATCTTGGGCACCAAACAACCCTCCAATTCCTGCATCACTATCAAAATAAACTCTTGCACTCATATTCAAATCAATACTATCCGGAAGATCGTTTTCATTTTTTATTTTTCTCAGATTTACAATCATATATCCAAAATCAATTAACCCATCACTACTAACTGTATAAGATCTATCTTGAGGAGGAATATGAACTGGAGCACCATTAATAAATCTCAAAGACATATTCTCAGGAGTAATGACCACTCGTTTGATATTTATACCACCAAATAAAGGATCTGAACCCTCTTCAGAATCATCTCCAAAAAGAATACTACCTGCAGTCATACCTTTCAAAAAAACATAGACTGGAAAATCTTGATTTTGTAAATAATCTGAACTGATTGTTATTGGTTCATAACCATCAACATTAACAATTACTGCTTCTCCTACATCAACTTCATCAACAAAAGGATTTAGAGCATCACCTAAACTTTTACGAGGATTAATTGGATCCTGTGCAGCAACACTTAAAGAACCAAACGGCAAACCGATTATCAAAACCATACAAAATACTGCAATTAGTTTTTTACTTTCCATCTTTAATTAATAATAGGATATCTAAATTCACCTAACAAATGATTGAACTCAATCGAATCATGTATCTCCTTTACTTCCTCATAAGTTGAAGGATTCTTATCAAACACAGTATAAAATGTAATTCGGTCCCCTTCATCTAATGAATACCTCTCAAATCTCACACCAAATTCTACACCACCAACCATAGCTTCATCTAAAGTAGTTTCATCAAAATCAAAATCAAAACATTTCTCTTCTTTGAAAAATACTCCCAGCAATCCCCCTCTAGGAACACTGACACATTTTTTAGCAGAACCTTCAGAAATTTCAAGTTCAAACTCTGCCTCTTTTATCAAATATGATTTAGCCAAATAATCTCCACCAATTAAAGCAACATTCCCACTAGCCCCTTCAATATTAACACTGAATCCACCTTCTTCATTTTCTAATGTGAATACTACTTCCTCATCTTCTAGAAGCTCTCTTATTGAACCATCTTGTTCAATAATTTTTATTTCATAATCTATATCATATAAAGGTTCAAGTAAAACACTGGCTTGAGAAACAACATTGGTAGATAAAATTGCTTCTCCTCTAAAATAACCTTCCTTGCTAACACTAACTAAACCGTTCATACACTGTGGGAAATTAGAAACCAAAAGTCCATCATATTCAGTTTTACCCATATTACATTCAGTTGTAAAACATTTAAAGAAAACATCTGCATCAACAATTTCATCCATATTAGAAGCATCTAATGCAACAACACTAGTTTCAGTTATAGCACTCCCACAATATGCCTCTCCAAGATTTCCTTCATCTTCATAATTAATGATGCCAAGTAAATTCTCTCTAGGTTGATTATTATCTACAATAACCATACTAGCAAACTGGAATACGAATCCCTCTTCATCAACTAATGTTATAAGAACAGGATATTTTACATCATAAACAAAATGATAATTATTAATACATAATATATTAGAAAGATAATCTCCAACCTTTCCTCCAGCATTTTGAGTAATAGCATCACCAGTTAAAATCCCATTTTCTTCTGGTTGAACATTAACAACAAAAGGCCAATCTTCAGAATAATAAAATGTAGCAGCATTTAAATTTTTAACACTCCCTACATCAACAACAAAATAATCATAAATATCTCCTCCTCTTTCAAAACCAGTTCCATCTAATTTTAATGCCCTTATATTATCCTTTACTATCCTTTTAAAATCTGAAACAACTTTATCTTTACTCCAAACTTTTTTATCACAACTAAATTCAACCTCTGAGTAAGGTATTTCATCATATACAGACATGATATCTATAGTTTTTTCTTCCAAAAAGAAATTACTATTTTCTGTTTCAATAATCTTTGTAGCAAGATCATACATCTGGCCAAGATTTATTTCAACATCTGTATAATGTTTCTCCATCAATATTCCCACTCCACCCAATTCAACAAAAATAGGAAAATCATAAATAACCTCTACATGAGTATCTTCAATATTAATAATATTTTCTTCACCATATCCTCTCAAGTCTAAAGAATAACCTTGTTCAACAAATGAACTCAATTGAGTGATACAATACTCATAAAAATTTTCATCAACATAATTTAAAACCTCTTTTGACATATCTCTTTTTGTAGGAATTTGTGTAGTTTGTATACCATTCACACTTTCATAAAACCAATAAGGAATTTCAACACCATTAAAAACTTCTAAAGAATTAGAAAATGGATTCACTACAGAACGAGGGAGTAAATCACTTGGAGCATTAGAATAATAACCTCCATTCGCCCCAACTATCTTAATAGCATCAGAAGCTAATGAATTTAAACAACTCTCTAAAAATGTATTTACAGGAGCCAATTGCTCGGGAATTTTAACCTTATCTCGCTCTTTTTCAAACTCAGATTTAAAATAATCTGTCCTAACTAAATAAACGAAACTAATAGATGCTAAAATTACTATCCCTAAGACTATAAAAATAGTTACCTGACCTCTTTTTTTCATACAAATAATACTGGCATATTTGTTTTATAAAACTTTTGATAAAATTTAATCAAATTCAATAAGATAATTAAATTCTAAACTTAAAGAATCACCAAATTTTAATTCGAAATAATGTTTTTCAGTTTTAATACCACTATATACTTGATGGACAAATTCATATTTTTTCTGTTCGTATGGTTTGAATAGATTTAAACGATTAAGAGTCTTTTCTGGAGTAGATTCAACTACAGTTCTTCTACTATCTAGAGAATTATATAAATTAATATCTACCTCTTGATCTAAAAGATTTAAATGATTTTCAACAAAATTAAAATCAACTATCTCATCCAAACTCAATTCTCTTTCATCAAATAAATTTACAATTCCTTTTATCATTTTTTAGATGAGCCCGGAGAGGATCGAACTCCCGACCTTCGCCAAGTCAAGGCGACGCCCTACCACTAGACCACGGGCTCATAAAAAGATTAATTGAAAATCATTTTTATAATTATCTATTTAATAAAAAAGAATAAGCCACCGGAGGGATTTGAACCCACGACCTGCTGCTTACAAGGCAGCTGCTCTAGCCACTGAGCTACGGAGGCATAAAATCTAAAACAATTACCCAATTTAAAAAGTTTTCTAAAGAATTTAATTTTTCTTAATCTCTCTTACTGCTACTGCACCAAGAGGATAGATCTTTCCAACTACTTTTTTTAACTCTTTTTGGAAATCTTGACTAATTACAGAATCACAAAGTTTATCGAATGTTAAATTTTTAACATTTGAACTAACATACTCTTCACAAGAATTGAATAGAGCTACACGAATTCCCCTATTAACTTTATTTCTAGTAACAAGCACTGGTTTAATATCAATAGAAACATCATCTTTTGTCTTTAATTTGAAAGTATTTGAAATTTTACTCTTACCTTTCCTTGCCATTCTTTTAACAAATGCAGGCTCAAGTTTATATCCAACTAATTCAGTTTGCGCTTTATTATCTTTGACTTCATTAATAGAAAGAGATACAACAACATTTTGTTTTTTCATAATATTAGAAACAGAACTAAGATTCATAGTAATTTTCCTACCAATTATAGCATTTTGATCATAACCTAAGGTCTCACCAATCTCGATGCCACCAAAAGATTTTGGAGAAATTACACTAAACCAAACTTTCTTTTTCTTTTTTAATCCAGTTCTCTTTACTTTTCCTTTAGCCATAAACAAAACTGACCTAAAAGCTATTAATAAACCTTTCTATTATTCAAACAAATAAAAAAACTTAAAAACAAATAAAAAAATCCAATAACATGAAACTAACAAATAAAAAAGTAGGCATAGGTGCAATAATTGTAATAACAATATTAATTTTGATATTCTCTTCGCAATCTAAAGATTATGAAGAATTCGCTAATTGTCTAACACAAAAAGGAGTTTCTATGGCTGGAACAGAATGGTGTTCACACTGTAAGACACAAAAAGAAATGTTCGGAGAATCATTTCAATATATAGATTATCACAATTGTGATCTGGAAAGAGAATGGTGTATGACAAAAGGTATCCAAGGATATCCATCATGGGTACTTCCTAATGGGGAGTTATTGCCAGGTACACAAACACTATCAAAACTAGCAGAACTTTCTAACTGTTCAATATAAATAAAAAAAACTATGACCTTTTTCAAGGTCAATTTTTTAAAAATTAATTAATAAGTAATTTAGCTTTATCTCTGTCGTATTTCCAAGTCTTTGGAAGTCTACCAGCTTTCTTATAATATTTCATTAACCTATTGATCTTACTCTCAGTCAATATTAATCCACGCTTAGCAGTTTCATCTTTATGATTCTTATCAAGATGATCTAACAGAAATACTTGTTTTTTAATTAAAGAAGCTATATCTTCAGGAAGTTCAGGAGCAATTTTATTTTTCTCCAATAACTTACTTATGCTTTTACCAGTTATAATCTTAACATCGGCAATACCATAACTATCCCTCAAAATCATTCCAATTTTACTAGGTTTATTTAGCTCTTTAGTCAATTTTAAAACTAGTGCCTCTATTTCTTTTGCATCATACTTAACCCAAGATTTCTTTTTTATATCACTCGGTTTAGTACTTCCGCTCTTTCCTTTTTTTCTAGAATACATTCTTGCCATTTTTTTAAATAAGTCCTCAGAAACAGAAAAAAATATCTATTTCCAGTATAAGTAAGCTTTTGACCGCCTTACCCTTCCATCCAAGAAAAATATCTCAGTTTATAAATCTTTTTATAATACATATTTTGTCAAAAAAAGAAAAAACTTTCCCAATTAATTTTTCTTCTACCATATTAAAAGAATATAGAGATCTTAAATATTCAAAGTTTTTGATAGTCCCGCCAGGATTCGAACCTGGGTCTCTGCCTCCAAAGGGCAGAATCATTGACCGCTAGACTACGGGACTATTTGAGAATAAAGTTACTACATCCTTTTTAAATATTATTGTTTGAAAAAAAATTATTATAAACAGATTAATGGCAATTCTTATTTTTGTATCTGCCTCTTTTCTCAACCTGCTCCAACCTTTCAAGAACTTTCTTATAATCTTTTTTCTTGTGATATCCTTTCAAAAAATATTTGTAAAGTTCATCAGAAACCTTGTAATGTTTACTCTCAAATGCCTGACTCAATAAGTGGATATCTACTGCCATACCCTCTACTTTATTTGAAACAAATCCTAGCCCAAAATCAATAAAATAAACTTTCCCATCCTTATAAATCATATTAGAAGTTGTAAGATCTCCATGAATAATCTCACCATCATGCATCAAAGCGACCTGCTCACCAATAAGTTCGCAAACTTTATTTCTTTTAGATTTTGAATATTTATCTAACTTATTTTTCAAAACATCACCATCAAGAAATTCCATACTAATTTTCATAGACTCATCATCAGAATCAATTAATTCGGGAACATTAATCCCTACATTTTTAGCCTTAACAAGTAACTTTGCTTCACTCCGAGTTGGATATTTTCTTTTAGCAATATCAATTTCAGGATGCCTATATTTTTTAGGAACTCTCTCTTTAATCAAAATATTGCCTTCTTTATACAATATTGCTTCAGCGCCCTGTTGAATTATTTTTTTAACCATATCTAACAAAATGATGCACATTACACCTTGCTTCGTAACTATCATCTCCACCAACTAAAACTAGATCATCATCTATACTTGCAGGAATCCCATTAATTAATCTTTGAGTCTTTGTAGCAGGAGCACCACAAATATTCTTCTCACTAATATATGTACAAATAGAATTTAAATGTGTGATTTCATCTGCAGAAGCTAAAAGATCTCCCATATGTTTATTAGAATCCTTAAATTTGAAAGGTCTTCCGGTAAAATCCTGATTCAATCCACTAGCAAGAATTATTTTATCTTCAACAAATCTACTGTCATAAAAAAACTCCAGAATTTCATCATTAAAAAATTGAATTTCATCAAAGGCATAAACCCGTTTATTCCCATCCAAATTTCTCAGAACATCTTCCAAAGAACAATCTACACAAGTAGCTTTTAATTTAGAACCGCTATGCGAAGCGATAGAATCGGAAGAATATCTATCATCAATAATTGGTTTGAAAGCTTGATAATTATAACCTGCTATTTCATATCTAATAACTCGCCGGATTAATTCTTCAGTTTTTCCACAAAACATCGGACCAGTAATAACTTCTACTCTAGGTGTGACAACAGTATTTAGATTTGCCATATTTATTTCATGCCGAATTTCTTCATCATTTTTTTCATATCGCCTTCTTTCATACCCTTGACACCCTTCATCATCTTCATCATCTTCTTTGCTTGCCTATACTGTTTTAGCAAATCACGAACATCACGAGCAGTAGTACCAGAACCATTTGCAATCCTATCTATTCTAGAACGATTAAAAACTAAATCTGGATTTTCAAGTTCTTCTTTTGTCATTGAAGCCATAATATGTTTCCATTTCTTTATTTTATCTTCTTGAACATCAAGCATCTCTTTTGGTACATTAGCTCCACCCATACCTGGAACCATTTCCATAATTTTATTTAGAGGCCCCATCTTATTCATAGCATTTAACTGTTCAAATAAATCAAAGAAATTAAAATCACCCTTCATCATTTTTTCAGTCATATCTTTAGCATCCTCTTCACTCATGACTTCTTTTGCTTTCTCTAATAATGCTTCAAGATCACCCATACCTAATAATCTTCCAACAAAACCTTCTGGATTAAATTCTTCTAAATCATCAAACTTCTCACCAACACCAATAAATTTAACAGGAGATCCTGTAGCTGCACAGGCACTTATCGCGCCACCACCTTTAGCAGTACCATCCATTTTAGTAACTATAACTCCAGAAACTCCACAACTATCATGAAACTGTTCAGCTTGTTTTTTTGCAGTCTGCCCCATATCTGCATTAATAACCAATAGATTTTCGTCAGCTTTAATTTCATCATTCAAATCTTTAATTTCATCAATTAGACTTTCAGACAATGCATCTCTTCCAGCAGTATCCACGATTACAATATCATAACCATTTAAATCCGCTTCAAATTCTTTCCATACAGCTAAAGGATTTTTTTGTTCAGAATTAACAAAAACCGGAACATTTACAGATTTACCTACCTGCTCTAATTGCTGAGTTGCAGCAGGTCTATAAACATCCAAACCAACAAGAGCAACACTATATCCCCGTTTTTTATAATAATTAGCAATCTTTGCAGAAGAAGTAGTTTTACCATTACCAAACAAACCAACAAGCATTATCTTGAAAGGTTTTTTCTTTTTAATAACTATACCCTTCCGTTCACCACCAAGAAAATTTGCCAACTCTTCATAGACTATTTTTATCAAATATTCTTTCTGACTGATTCCTTTTGGAGTTTTCTCATCTAGTGCCCTCTTTTTAATATCTTTACTTAATTTAAAAACTAACTCAACATTTACATCAGCCCTCAATAGGGCCCTCTGAATATCTTTAATTACTTCATCAACTAATTTTTCATTAAAGAACAAACTCTTAGCAACTTTCTTCAGTGAATCTTTCAAAGCAGAACCAAGTTTATCCATTACCATAGAATTAATTAGTAATATCATTATTTATAAATAATTCTATTAAAAGAAAATCACAATCCAAGATTAGAAAAAAACTTATCAAGATTAAATCTCTCTAAATCTCCATAATTCTGACCAGTTCCAAAATAAAGAATAGGTTTTCCACTAACATAACTTATAGAAATTGCAGCTCCACCCCTTTCATCAACATCTGCCTTAGAAAGAATTATACCATCAATACCTACAGACTCATTAAATGCAACTGCCTGTTCAACACAATCATTTCCAGTAATAGATTCACCAACAAATATTTTTAGATCAGGATTAGAAATTCTAACAACTTTTTTCAACTCACCCATTAAATTAGCATTGCTATGTAATCTACCTGCAGTATCAATCAAAACAACATCAATACCTTTAGCCTTAGCATGTTTAATAGCATCAAATGCAACAGCAGCAGCATCAGAACCATATTTGTGTTTAATCACACCAATCTCAAGATTTTTGCCATGGATCTCTAACTGTTCAATTGCAGCAGCCCTAAAAGTATCTGCAGCTGCCATAACCACTTTTAATCCATTTGATTTTAATAACTTAGCAATCTTCGCAATACTAGTAGTCTTACCACTACCATTTACTCCCAAAAAAAGGATGACATAAGGGCCATCATTATTTTTAACAACTTCAATTAAATCAAACTCTTTAGAACTAAATAATTCCGAAATACTCTCATGAAGAGTATTGCTAATAATATCTTTAATATTTTTCCTATCAATTGGAACATCTACCAAATCAATCTTTAAACTCTCTCTAATCTTATCTATCACTTCTACAGCAACGCTATTTTCTAACAATCCTAATTCAAGATCCCAAAATATCTCATCAAATTCTGCTTCAGAAATCTTTTTTGAACCAACTTTCTTTTTTAATTTGCCAAGAATTCCAGGTTTATTATCTTTTTCTTCAAGTTTTGTTTCTTCTTCTTTTAATTTCTCTTCTTTAATTGGTTTTTCCTCAATGATCTCTTCAGAAACACTCTCTAATTCAGGAGCCTCATCTACTTTCTTACTGATTTTATCTACTGCTCCCTTCAACTTTTTTTTCAAACTATTAAACATTTTTTTTCTTTTTCACCCTAGTATATTTAGCCTCTTCAGAATAAGCTTGATCCTTCAACATTTTAAGTTTTATATCTTCTTTCATATCCATCAGTTTCCCATAGAGATCAGAATCATACTTACCTGAATAACTCTCCATTTTTTTAAAATAATGTAATAAATGATCGAACTCTTTCAAAGCAAAATCATAGGCACCTTCATCCATGAGATGATAAAGTTCAGAAAGTTTATCATTGAATTGAGTTTTAGATAATTTATAATTATAAATCCTAGAACAAGAACTATATTTACTATCAATAAAGCTCATCAATCTAGAGTTGCCCTTTAATTTTGCCATAGATTCAAAAATAAAATCAAGACTAGCCCTCATTAATTTCATGTCATCAGACTTTATAGAAATTAACAACTCTTCCAATTTCATATAAACAATCATTTGTTCCTTAATTAAAGAGAATTGAATATCATATTTTTCCTTATCTTTAAACTCCAATTTATCATAAGCAGAACTAAAATCAGAATAACCAGCAAGAGCACTATCAAATTTTCCTTTATTCAAATTAGAATTAAATTTATCAATAAGCAACTCAAATTCATCTTTCTCTCTTCTTTTAAATAGAAATTTAAACATAAAACTAAACTAACTTTGAGTTTTTATAAACTTTTCTTATTCATAACTCTGCATGCCACCCATTGGAGGCATAGCAGAATTAGATGAACTACTTCTATCTGAAGCAATTATATCATCTATTCTAAGAATAAGTTCGGCAACTTCGGAAGCAGAGCTTATAGCTTGTGTTTTAATTTTCAAAGGTTCTAAAACGCCTAATTTCCAAGCATCTTTAACTGTTCCACTAGCTACATCAATACCAGCCCATTTTTCTCCAGCATCATGTTTAACTTTTAATTCGGCCAATACATCTATAGGATCTAATCCTGAATTATCTGCCAAAGTTCTAGGAATTATCTCAACAGAATCAGCAAAAGATTGTACAGCCAACTGTTCCCTACCATTAAGACTATTTGCAAACTCCCTCAATTTTTTTGCAAGTTCAACTTCTGGAGCTCCAGCACCAGCAACAACTTTCTTAGTTTTAAGAACCGCAATCAAATCCCCGATAGCATCCATCATAGCTCTTTCAACTTCATCAACAACATGTTCAGTTCCGCCACGAAGTAAAATAGTAACAGATTTAGGGTTATGACAATCTACTACAAAAGTCATTTCTTCATCTCCAATCTTTTTTTCTTCAACACTACCTGCAAATCCAAGATCGCTAGGATTAATATCTTTTAAGCTACTTACAATTTTAGCACCACTAGCTCTAGCCAACTTTTTCATATCAGATTCTTTAACTCTTCGAACAGCATAAATCCCCTTTTTAGAAAGATTGTACTGTGCAACTTCATCAATTCCTTTCTGACAAAACAAAACATCAGCATTAGACTTTGCAATCTTTTCAACCATATTTTTCAAGATCTTTTCTTCTTGTTCAACAAAAGATTGTAATTGAGAAGGATCATTAATCTGGATCTTAGCATCAATTTCAGTATCTTTTAGTTCTAAAGGAATATCAATCAATAAAATCTTAGCATCTTTCACTAACTTTGGCATACCAGAATGAACTCGTTCTTTATCTAGAACAATTCCCTTAATTAATTCAGAATTACCAGTACTATCTCCAACTTTCTTTTCAATTTTAATATTATCTATATCTATATCGCCATTACTATCAACTATATGATTAACAGCACCAACAGAGATCTTAGAAAGAACATCTTTAGAAGATTCAGCACCTTTTCCAGTCATTGCAGTTATGGCAATATTTGTTAACAAATCAAGATCTTCATTATTTATATCTTCAGCCATCTCATTCAGTATCTCTTGAGATTTTTCAGCAGCAATTCTATAACCTTTAGAAATAACTGTAGGATGAATTTCCAAATCTAATAATCTCTCAGCATTTTTCAAAAGCTCGCCAGCAAAAACAACAGCAGTAGTAGTACCATCTCCAACTTCATCTTCTTGAGTTTTAGCAACTTCAACAAGCATCTTAGCAATCGGATGTTCAATTTGCATCTCATTTAAAATAGTTACTCCATCATTTGAAATAATAATGTCACCCATACCGTCAACAAGCATCTTATCCATACCTTTTGGCCCTAGAGTTGTCCTAATAGTTTCCGCTACTAATTTAGCAGCAGCAATATTATTTCTTTGTGCATCTTTTCCAGAAGTCCGTTTACTATCTTCAGAGATTATATATATTGGTTGATTTTGATTAGTCATTTTTTAATACCTTTAAGCTCCATAAGGAGAATATCTTAATTTCCTGACAGATAGAAAACTTATAAAGGTTTTGATATAAAAACTTGGAATTATCAAATATATACTGATTAAACTATATCTTTATTAAGAAATAAAGCTAGATTTTACCTATGAAAACCGGAATAAAAGTTTCAGACGCTATGACTAAATCTCCAGTATATGCAAAACCAGAAGATACAATTCTAGCATGTGCAGAAAAGATGAAAGAACATGACATAGGCAGCCTAATTATAAAGAAAGAAGGAAAATTATTAGGGATAGTTACAGAAACAGATTTTCTAGCCAAAGTTATAGCAAACAGAGAAGACACTTCAATTCCAGTAAAAAAAATTATGACAAAAAAAGAAGATATAATATCAATAGCAGGGAACGAAGACCTATATGATGCAATTTTAACTATGTCACGAGAAGATGTACGAAGATTGCCAGTTATTTCAGAAGAATTTGTATTAGGTTTACTAACACATAAAGATATACTAAAAATTCATCCTGACTTGTATGACATCTTTGTTCAAAAATATAAAATCAGGGAACCTGAAGAAAAACCTTCAAAGCAACACTATGTTGAAGGAGTTTGTCCATCTTGTAGATCATATAATAAATTAACCAGATTAAATGGAAGATGGAGATGCGAACCTTGCAGAATAAAATAACCAAAATATTTATTAAATCCAAATTCTTTTTCTATACTAAAAATGAGCACAAAAATTAAAGTAAATCTAGGCCAAGGTTTTAGATTGAAACAAAACGGGGCATTTGATCTTGATAAAATATTCAAAAAAATGAAAGAATGGTCTAAAAAAAATAAATATGAATTCCATGAAAAAGACCATGTTGATAAATTGTTACAAAATGGACACGAAATAATATTAAAATGGGTCCTAACAAAAGAAACAACCGATTACATGCAATATGAAACAACAATAGAATTTCTACTAAAGGGTATGTATAAAATAGAAAATGGACTATCGGTAGGAAACTTACAAATTACATTTAAGTCCAATCTGATATTAGATTATGAAAACAAATGGCAACACACTGAATTTTTGAAATTTCTAAATTCTATATATAATAAGTATATAATAACACCAAAAATCAAAAAACATATGCTTAAATTATCCGGAGAAATAGAAAATCTCAAAGATTTAACTAAAAAAGAATTAGAGATGTACAGATAAAAACCAAAATGTTTATTAAACAGGTTTTCTAAAGTCCTATTATGTCAGAATCAATTCCAATTTGTAGCGGATTAAAACTTAAATGGAAAGGTCCATTTGATATGGATGAATTATACAAATCAATTAAGTATTGGTTAGATTATAATGGTTACGGGGACGAACGTAAATCATTCAAAGAAGAAAGATATGTTGAAAGATCCAAGGGAGATTCCAAACAATTAGAAATAGGATGGAAAGCAGAAAAACAAGTTGGTGATTACTTCAGTTATGTTATAGAATTGACTTATTTTGTTATAGGATTAAAGAAAATAAAAATACAAAAAGATGGAAAAGAATTTACAACAAGTCAGGCAGATTTAGAACTGAGATTAAGTGCAAAATTAGTGAAAGATCCAAAAAATAAATGGAAAAATGAGATAATGAGAGGATTCTATGAAAGATTCATAATCCCTCAAAGGATAGAAGACCATAAAATAGCTTTATATCAAAAAATATACTCACTACATGACGAAATTAAAACATTTTTAGAATTACATAAATACTAAAAATTTATAAACAAAAAAGAGGATAAATAAAATATGCCAGAATGCGATTATGTTATTAGGGATTTAGTAATAAAACAAGAAGCTAATTTTAATATGGTTGAACTTTATAACACTCTGAAAGAGTGGTTCAGATTAAAAGGATATATTCTCTATGAAAAAGAATATGATGACAGAATAAAAAATAACAAAAAAGATACAAAAATCAAGTGGGAAGCAACAAAGGCAATAGATGATTATACTCTATTTACAATCAAAGTATCAATAAAAATAAGCAATTATAAGATAGTTTCCACAAAAAAAGAGAAATTAGTTGAAGGATCTCTAAAAATGGAGTTTGAATCCTACATTGAAACAGATTTTGAAGAGAAATGGGAATCAAATCCCTTTCAAAAATTTATTAGAGGAGTTTATGACAAAGTAATGAACTCAGAAAAACGAAAAAAATACGAAAAAACCCTAGATGATCACACCCATGAAGTATATAATAAAACGAAATTCTTCCTAAATATGTACAAATTTAAATAAACAAAAGCTTTTTATACTCCATTTCTTACTAATACTTCGGCCCGTCATGAGAATACCCAACGGAGCTCATGATAATATCTAGCCATGAACTTGGGAGTTAGTGTTACGGGCTACATAACTATCAAAATCTTACAATTCATAAAAATTGTGTACATAGGAAGAACAAAAATGAAGATAATCATCAATTCATCACACTCAAGTATAACATTCAAACAAAAATACTAAGTTTGTTCTTAATACCTTTACATACCAGTAGGATTAGATAAATAGTATAACTGGAGGAATAAAAAAAATGGGGAAAATAAGTATAGAAGCAACAAAATACATAGTTCAAGCTAATATCTCAATTGAAGGATCTGTAGAAAGACCAGATGTAATTGGGGCAATATTTGGCCAAACAGAAGGATTACTTGGCTCAGACTTGGAACTAAGAGAGTTGCAAAAAAATGGAAAAATAGGTAGAATAGAAGTAAATATGAAGAATAAAAACGGAAAAGCTACAGGAGATATAACTATTCCATCAAGTTTAGACAAGGTAGAAACTGCAATAATTGGAGCAGCATTAGAAACAATCCAAAGAATCGGACCATGTAATTCTAAAGTAAAGATTAATGCAATAGAAGATGTTAGAATCTCTAAAAGAAATTTCGTTGTCGAAAGAGCTAAAGAATTATTGAAAGAACTAACAGAAAATGTACTTCCTGATTCAAAAGACATAACAAATGATGTATTCCATTCCGTAAGAATGATGGGAATCATAGATTATGGAAAAGAAAAATTAGCAGCATGTCCTGGAATCGATGATTTTGAAGAAATAATTCTAGTAGAAGGCAGAGCAGATGTTCTTAATCTTATGAAACACGGAATAAAAAATGCAATCGCTATGAATGGTACAAAAGTTCCGGAAACAATAAAGGAATTGAGTAAAACGAAAACTATCACAGCATTTGTTGATGGAGACCGTGGTGGAGATTTAATCATAAAAGATTTAATCAATACAACAGAATTAGACTTTGTTACAAAAGCACCTGATGGAAAAGAAGTTGAAGAACTTACAACTAAAGAACTAAACAAAGCACTTAGGGGACAAGTTGCAATAGAGCAATACAAAAAAGATATTAAATATATAAAATCTGCTCCATCAAGTGAAAGATATGTTAAGAAATTTAAACCGAAAGTAATTTCTGTACGAACACAAAGGCCAATAAAAAAAACAACTTCGAGAGTTAGTTCGACCCAAAAATCAAAGCTAACAAAAGAAGAAAAGGCAGTGTTCGGAGATATGTTGAATTCATTAGTCGGAACAAGAGGAGCATACCTCCTTGATCAAGAAAATAATGTTCTTGGAAAAGTTCCAACATCAGAACTTTCAACAACAATCAGAAATATTGGAACGAACATTTATGCAGTTGTTTTTGATGGTACTATTAACAGAGATTTAGTTAGAATATCTGAACAAAACAACATAAAACATTTAGTTTCAATGGACTCCAAAGTTCCGAGTTCAGTTTCTGGGTCTATGAACATAACAACAAAAAAAGACATATAGAAACCAAAAAAGATATAAAAGACAAATTCCAATTTGGACGATATGAAAAGAAAGAGAAAGAGTTCATATCGTCCATCCTTTAATTTTTTATTAGGATTATTCGTAATACTATTAGTAAGTTTGATATTCTTTATGAATTATGAAAAGAATTGTTATGATGATATGTCTTGTCTTAATAATGCTATTTCTTCTTGCAATTCTGCAAAAGCTGTCTCAGAAGAAAATAATAGTACATTTAAATATAGAGTTTTAGGAAAATCTAATGACCTCTGTAGAGTTGAAATAACTCTTATCAAAGTTAGCCATTCAGCAGAACAAGAGATGAAAGATATGTTTGAAGGAAAAAATATGATTTGTGAAATACCAAAAGAAACAACACTTGTTGGAACAACAGATGTTCTAGATCACTGTTCTGGACCACTAAAAGAATCAATGTATGAATTAATAATTCAAAGAATGTATAATGTTGTAATAAAAAATCTTGGTGAGACTATTTCTGAATTAAGTGAAGTTTGAAGATTGGAAAGTATTAATAATGATAAGATCTATAAATATCTCTCCACCAATACTGGGCATAAAAACATAGTTTGAAACAATCAACCATTCAATTTATAAAAAAAAGATCATTCTTCCCACCCAATATATCCCCAACAGTTTAAGCTCAATTAGTTTTTCCCAAGTAAAAATGAATTGAAAAACTGAAATTTAAATAACAAAAGATTTAGTATCAACATATTTTATATGTAACTACATTTTACCAGACATAGCCTCTATAAAAACTGCATTTTCTTCAGGAGATTGGGCAGACATATACTTAATTGTTGCATCTGTTGATATGGCTCCTCCAACTATAAAAAGACCAGGGGTTGCTAATGTCACCATAAGTTCCAACCCTCTCAAAAGAGTAATACCTTCCGCCACATATAATCCACTCATTCGCGTATTCCCACTTGGACTAAATGTATTTCTAATCCTCACAAGACTCTGTCGAATCAAATCTGGATATCTTGGATCAATAACAAAATGGAAATTATTGTACCTCTTCTTATCATTAACAATCTTAAATGCAGTATTTATATGCGCGATAACCGTATTTTTAAGCTTGTCTGGCAGAAATGCATTATTTCCAATAGCTCCCCAATGCCAATAACCTGGACTATTTCCTACTGCCTCGTAATATTTTGGAAGTCCATTTAGATCAATATAAGCAAGAACAATAGCACGAAGATTATGTTCAAAATTCTTTAAGTAGTCTTCTCCTAAGCCATCATCAGAGAACTCTTTATCAAAATCAATACCACTACCATGGCACTGAACGCAAGGTATGGTTTCTTCTTCTTCTTCTTCAGGATCCATCCCAGTAGGATCAACTAAATTCATAGGATTATTCCTAACATAGCTATAAGGTTCATTTTCTTTAACTGGATCAACACTAGTAAATCTCCCAATATTTGAATCATAATATCTAGCTCCAAAATAATACAAATCAGATTCATCCAATTCTTTTCCAGTTGCAAAGGCATATCTCACACCAGAATTTGAAACCTTCTGTCCAAAAGGCAATGACTTAAACTCATTCTCAACAGAACCTGAAGAATCAGTTACTAAACGATTACTCTGAATTCTATCAGAATGATAATATTTAATCTCTGAATCCTTAACAGATGCAACCATGTCAGAACCATAAACATAACGAGTCAAACCTTCAGAAGAAACTCTTTCAGAATCTTTTTCAACGCCAACTCTAGGAACATCAACCTTACTAAATAATGCATCAGAAGAGTAGCCTATAGGCATGCAAATTATAAGCAATGCTAAAACTAAAGATACTCCTCTCTTTTTCATACAGATATAAAATAAAATATATATAAACTTATCCAATAAATAAGTGTAGGCACACCCAGTATCGACAAAAAACTCAATAAACAGCTTAACCCCAGCTTTTCCTCCCCTTTGGATCCTACAAGCACGGATATAAAAGATTAAAGCTGCTCCGTTCCCGGCCTGACTTAATTCTCAAAAATACCCGCCAAATAGGGCAAAGTATCAACGTACGAGCTGAGACCATTTATCAAATCTAAAGCCTCAACTAGGCTTCAACCCCACCATAAAGCTCATTTGTGGTAACAAGTAAGAGCTAACTACCCAGTCTAGCCTACATAACTATCCTATAAACACAACTTTTAAATGTTGCGATTAAATGAAAACCCTATGGAAACGGAAAAATTTTGTAAACTAGTAGCAAAGGAAATACTAGAGCGAGATATACAAACTAGAAAAGAAATTCTCAACCTTAGAGATAAGCTAGCAAAAGAACACAAACCTGCAAAATTTCCAAGTCTTGTTGAAATTTTAATAAACGCTCCAGAAGACAAAATCTCAAAATTAAAAAAAGTTCTAATGACAAAACCAACAAGAAGTATCTCAGGAATTGCGCCAGTAGCAATAATGACAAAACCTATTCCTTGTCCGCACGGAAGATGCATATACTGCCCAGGTGGACCAAACAGTAGATACGGAGATGTACCTCAATCTTACACTGGTGGAGAACCAGCAACAATGAGAGGAATAAGAAATCATTTCGATGCATATCTACAAATATTTAACAGACTAGAACAATATGTTTTACTCGGACACAACTTCGACAAAGTTGAACTAATAGTAATGGGTGGGACATTCCCTTCATTTCCACTAGATTATCAGGAAGAATTTATCAAATACTCTTTCAAGGCAATGAACGATTTTTCAAAATTATTTTTCAAAAAAAATGGAGATTTTGATTACAAAAAGTTCAAAGAATTCTACGAACTACCAACAGATAATTTTGAAGATAAAGAAAGAACAAAAAGAATTCACAAAAGATTATTGAAACTAAAAAAAGAATGTTCACTAGAAAAAGAACAAATAGAAAATGAAACAGCGAAAGTAAGATGTGTTGCACTCTGTATAGAAACAAAACCAGATTGGGGATTTTTAGAACACGGGAATCAAATGTTAAAATGGGGTTGCACAAGAGTTGAATTAGGAATACAAACAGTTTACGAAGATGTGATAAAAAAAATCAACAGAGGGCACACAGTTGAAGACACAAAAACATCGATAAGAAATCTAAAAGATCTAGGATTCAAAGTTGCAGGACACTACATGCCTGGACTTCCAATGACAGATAAAAAAAGAGATCTAGAAGGTATGAAAGAATTATTTTCAAACCCTGATTTTAAACCGGACATGTTGAAAATATATCCAACAATGGTAAGTAAAGGTACAGCACTCTACACAGAATACGAAAATGGGACATTCGTTCCACTCTCGGCAAAAGATGCAGCAGCAATGATTGTAAAATTCAAAAAACACGTTCCAGAGTACTGTAGAATTATGAGAATACAAAGAGACATCCCAACGAAACAATGGGCAGCAGGAGTAGAGATGACAAATTTTAGACAATACATTTCAGAAAACTACAAGATGGAATGTAATTGTATAAGGTGCAGAGAACCTAGAGGAAGAGAGATAGACTGGAATAGTGTAAAATTAAAAGTTGACAAATATAAAGCATCAAAAGGAACAGAATTTTTCATATCTGTAGAAGATACAAAGAATAATATATTAGTCGGATTTGTAAGAATGAGATTTCCTCATGAATTCTTAAGAAAAGAAATTACAAAAGATTCTGCATTAATTAGAGAGCTACATGTATACGGAACAGCTACGGCGATAGGAGATATAGGAAAAGTTCAACATAGAGGTTGGGGAAAGAAACTAATGCAAGAAGCAGAAGACATAGCAATACAAAACAAAAAAAACAAAATGGTTGTTATTTCTGGAATCGGAGTTAGGGAGTATTATTACAATATAGGATATAAAAAAGAAGGACCTTATGTAACGAAAGATTTAAAACAATCTAAACCGGAATAAACAAAATGACAATAGAATTAGGTGATGGAATTATAGAATTAGTGAATTTCGAAATAATAGATCCACTAGAATTATCAGTAATAAAAAAAATCATTGGAAAATTTACAGAAGATATTTTGGAAAAATCGAATAGTTTCAAGAAAATAACAGTAGAATTAGAAAAAGATTCAAAATACGAGATAAACATTTCAATAACTGCAGATAGAATATATACATCAACTAACAAAAACGATAACATATTTTATGCAGTAAATCAAGCACTTAAAGATATATTAGCTAAAGTTTAAATTATAAAAACATTTATAAATAGCCCCAATAGGACTAAATAGAACAAAAATGGTACAAAGAATAGGTGGAAACCGAAGAAAAACAAGATCAAAACTGCGAAAAAGCGTTAGAACTAGAGGAAAAATTAGTGTAACGAAATATTCTCAAAAGTTCGATGTAGGAGAAGCAGTTTATTTAGTTGCAGAACCAGCAGTACAAAAAGGAATGTTCCATCCAAGATTTCATGGAAAAGCTGGAATAGTTGAAGGAAAACAAGGATCAAATTACTGTATAAAAATAAAAGATGGGAAAAAAACAAAAACACTGATATCTCATCCGATCCACTTAAAAAAACAATAAAATGGAAATAATATCACAAAAATCCCTAGATGCATTCGAGATAAAGAAAAGTCTTGACGAAATGAAGAAAAGAGATAAAGAACTTAACTTCAGAGCAAAAAAAGTCGACGAATATATAGGGATAATTACAAAATCAAGAAAACCAAGTGAAATAAGAAAAGAACTTGAAGAGCTAGGCATAACTAGACTTGGTGAACATAACATAACAACAATAATGAACATCATGCCAACAGATATTGACAGTTTGAAAACAACTCTATCTGGAGAAAATCTAACTCTTAAAGAAGAAGATTTAAAGAAAATACTAGACACAGTGAAAAAACATGCCTAATAACAATATCATAATTAAAAATGTTGAGAACACCAATAGCAAAAGAAGAAAGTGCAATAATATTGGACTTTCTAAAACACGGATATCATTACGATTCAAGGCCGTTGCATCAGAAGACTGCAATAGCCCAAGCTATAGGGTGTGAACATTTTACAATATTAGAATTAGTTCCAAAAAAAGATGAATTCTTACAGCCTCTAGATAAAGTATATATTGGAGAAGGTAAAAGAGATAGGATCCATCATATATCTGGGAAGATACCACTATCAAAATTAACTCAAACAGCAAAACTAGAAATAGAAGACGCAATAGAATCTTTAATAGATAAAAATGAAAAAAGATTTGTTGACTTTTTCAATAACGCAGGACCAATAAACATGAGAATGCACCAGTTAGAATTATTACCTGGAATTGGGAAAAGACACACAAGAGAAATACTAGATAAAAGAGACGAAAAACCCTTCGAGTCATTCGAAGATATTAGCAATCGTATTAAACTAGTTCCGAACCCAAAAAATACAATAATAAAGAGAATATTTGTTGAATTAGATAACGAAGACAAACATAAGATCTTCACAAACAATTAAATGACTGGCCAAAAGCTTTTTAAAGCCAATCGAAACTTTGTAAACACATAAAATGACAGAAGAAAATAAAGATTTCAAACACATCGTACGTATCTCTATGACAGATATAGATGGGAAAAAATCAATCATAGGTGGACTAATAAAAGTAAAGGGGATAGGACATTCATTTTCCAACGCAATCTGTGTAGCTTTAGACCTAGATAAAAATAAAAGAATAGGAGATCTTAAAGACGCAGAAATACAACAAATAGAAGAAGCTCTAAAAGATCCTGAAAAAATAGGAATTCCAAGTTGGGCACTAAATAGAAGAAAAGATTACGACGAAGGAATAGATAAACATAAAATTAATATTGATTTAAAACTTCAAAAAGAATTCGATTACAAAAGATTACAAAAAATTAAAAGTTATCGTGGTTTAAGACTATCCGTAGGATTACCTGTAAGAGGTCAAAGAACAAGATCAAACTTCAGAAGCAATAAAGGTAAAGGTATGGGAGTAAAGAAGAAAAAGAAATAACTAGATTAAAATGGGACAAACAAAAAGACAAAGAAAAAAGTATACAACTCCTTCGCACCCTTGGCAAAAAGAAAGAATAGACCAAGAGAAAGAATTAAAGAGAGATTACGGTTTAAAAAATAAGGAAGAGATTTGGAAGAGTACAGCAAAATTAAGAAAAGTAACAACTCAAGTTAAGAAAATTATTGCTGCAAAAGATTCTCCACAAGCTCTAAAAGAGAAAGAAGATCTTTTAACCCATTTAATGAAATTTAAATTAATCGCAAAAGGTACAGACCTTGATGATATTCTTGAATTAACAACAAAAGATTTTTTAGAGAGAAGATTGCAAACAATAGTCTTCAAAAGAAAAGTCTCAAGAACAATTGATCAAGCACGTCAAATGATAGTTCATGGACATGTACTAGTAGATAATAAAAAAATAACAATTCCATCATACTTAGTTAATGCAGACGAAGAAGGGAAAGTTGTAGTAAATCCTAACTCAAGATTTGCAAAAGAAGATATGGAAGATAAAAAAGAAGTTCCTGGAGAATATAAAGGTGAGAAAAAAGAAGTTGTTAAGACTGAAGAAAAACCTGAATCTCCAAAAGAAGTAAAGGAAATTCCAAAACCTAAAGTAGAAGAGCCAGTTAAAAAAGAAGCTCCAAAAACTGAAGAAAAACCTAAGGTAGAGGAAACTCCGAAAACTGAAGAAGTTAAAGAAACCCCTAAAGAAGAAGTTAAAGAGGATAAAAAATGATTCAAAAACAACAAAAAAAATTGAAATGGGGAATAGCACACATTTATTCATCATATAATAATACAATAATTCATGTAACTGATATTACTGGAACAGAAACTATAGCTAAATCATCTGGTGGAATGGTTACAAAATCCCACAGATTAGAAAGCAGTCCTACTGCAGCTATGAACGCAGCAAAGATGATTGCAGAGAATATAAGAGATAAAGGAATCAATGCCTTAAATTTAAGAATTAGAGCTCCTGGTGGACACAATGGACCTATGAGTACAGGATCAGGTGCACAGGCAGCAATAAGAACACTTGCAAGAGCAGGAATAAGAATAGGAAAGATCTCAGAAGTAACACCTGTACCTCACGATGGATGTCGTAAGAAAGGTGGTAAAAGAGGAAGAAGAGTATAAAATGAAAATTAATATCCTAGAAAAAACTGAGCAAAAATTAACATTTGAATTAACAGAATCAAATGAAACATTTGCTAACACACTAAGAAGAATAATGATTTCTGAAGTGCCAACTATGGCAATTGATGAAATAAATTTCTTCGCAAATGATTCAGCACTTTATGATGAAATACTAGCTCATAGAATAGGATTAGTCCCACTAACAACAGATCTTAAGATATATAATTTACCAGAGAATTGTAAATGTAAAGGAGAAGGTTGTAATCTTTGTAGAACAATTATATCTCTAAAATCAGAAGGTCCTAAAATGGTTTATGCAGAAGAATTAACTGCAACAGATGAGGAAATAAAAGCATATCATCCAAAAATGCCATTAGTTCTTTTATTAGAAGGACAAAAAATTAAATTCGAGGCTACAGCAATATTAGGTTTAGGAAAAAACCATGCAAAGTATATGCCTGGTGCAATATTTTACAAACACAAAGCAAAATTAAAAATAAACAATTCACATGTAGATTTTGATAAATTTAAAGACAAATATCCTAAGCAAGCATTTAAAGATGGTAAATTAGATGAAGAAAAATTATTGAGAAATGATTTATACCAAGCTTGTGCAAATATAAACAAAGATATCTTAGCTATCAAATATGATAGAGATAATTTCATATTCAAAGTAGAATCATTTGGACAATTAGCTCCGGAAGAAATATTAAGAACCTCAATAGAGAAACTTAATGAGAAAACTGGAGATTTTGCAAAAGCAATAAAACAAGACGGTAAAAAGTTAAAACTACCATCTTTAAAAAGATCATAATATTCACTCTCGCTAATGCGAGGGTGCCGGAGTGGTCAAACGGATACGGTTAAGGCCCGTATGGCTTAGTGCCTACGCAGGTTCGAGTCCTGTCCCTCGCATAATAAAAAAATGAAAAAAGCAAAACACACAAACGAACAATTGAAAAACCTGATACTTGATTTGAAGGTTCATTCACATAAAGAGAAATCTCCTTTTTGGAAAGTAATAGCTAAAGAATTAGAAAAACCAACAAGAAGAAAAAGGACAGTTAATATTTCAAAATTAAATAAAGTAACAAAAAAAGGGGAAACTATAGTAGTGCCTGGAAAAGTTCTAGGTAATGGTGAACTAAATCACGAGTTAACAATTGCTGCATTTCACTTTTCAGAAACAGCAAAAAATAAACTTAAAAACACTCTAACAATAAGAGAGTTATTGAAGAAAGATCAAAAAGGAAAAAATACAAGGATAATTTGTTAAAATGGCAGTAATAGATGGAACAGATTTAATATTAGGAAGAATGGCAGCAATTGTTGCAAAGAGAGCATTACTCGGAGAGAAGATAGATATAATTAACTGTGAAAACATAATTATAGCTGGAGATAAAAAATCTGTTTTAGAAGCATATAAAATAAAAGCAAAAAGGGGATGTCCCTTAAAAGGTCCTTTTTTCCAAAAAATGCCTGATAGATTTACAAGAAGAGCAATCAGAGGAATGTTGCCATACAAAAAAGAAAAAGGTAAAAATGCATTCAAAAGAATAATGTGCTACTTAGGAGCGCCTGACGAATTTAAAGAAAATAAGCCAGAAAGTCCAGAAGCAGCAAAAATCACAAAAGGAAAGATTTTAAAATACACTACAGTTGGAGAACTTTGTAAAAACCTAAAATGAATAATATATTCCATAAAGCAGGAAAGAGAAAAAGAGCAGTTGCAAAAGCAACAATAAAACCTGGAAAAGGTTTGATTAGAATAAACTCCACACTTTTAGAGAACTATGAGCCAAAAATAGCTCAAATGAGGATAAAAGAACCTATAATAATAGTAGGTGCAGATGCTTCTAAATACGATATCAGAGTAAGAGTTAATGGTGGCGGATGGCAAGCTCAAGCAGAAGCTGCAAGATTGGCAATCGCACGTGCATTTGTAGAATCAAAAAAATCACTTAAACAAACATTCTTAGATTATGATAGACATTTATTAATAGCAGACACAAGATACAAAGAAGCTTGTAAGCCTGGCGATTCTAAAGCTAGAGCAAAACGTACAAAATCATACCGTTAAGGAAATAAAAATGATAATACCAATAAGATGCTTTTCATGCGGAAAACCTGTAGGGCACCTTTGGGAAGAATACAAGGAAAGAACTGAAGAGAAAGGCGAAGACAAAAAGAAAGTCTTAGATGACTTAGGCATTAAAAGGTATTGTTGTAGAGCTTTATTTTTAGGTCATGTTGATCTTCTTGAAGAAGTTGCTAAATTTAAAAAGTCTTAAAAAAATTCTTTTTTTTAATTTAAAAATTAAGATGGAGGTAATAAGTTATCTATAATTAGTTCCCTTATAGTCTGCTCAGGTAAATGGTTTTGTCCTGGACCCTTTTGTTTATGCATAAGGTCACGAAGTCTCCCTCTTTGAGCCTTATCTAAATCATACTCATCAGACAACCTTTTAGGTATATCTTCGTCTGAACTTCTTCTAGATCCATCCGGATCAAAATCTGGATCTTCTTCAGGATCATTAGGAGTCCCAGTTTCACCAAGTTCACGTTTATGATCTTCAAGTATCTCATCTAACCACTTATTAATCGGATTAGAATCCGAACTCTCTTCCGGACCTGTTGTTGAATCTTCTTCTGAACCTTTTTTTGTTAGAATATTAATAAGGATTAGTGGAACTACATTAGTAGCATCTAATTTAGGAGCATTGACTAAATTTTCAAATAATATTTTATTAGGTTCAACAAATGTTTCCTCAAATTTTTCAGCAGCAGCTTCCGCACTACCAGTTTGAATTAGGGTAGCTGTAGCTGTTAAAACTGCAGCTGTTAAAATAACTGCTTCTCCCAAGCCTATGGCAGGAATAGCAATAGCAAATCGTCCACTAGAATCAACCATATTCGTTGGATTATTATTAACATATTGATAAGCAGGTTCAGAAGGAAATGGATCAACACTAGTAAATCTACCCAAATTAGAATCATAATATCTAGCTCCAAAATAATACAAATCAGATTCATCCAATTCCTTTCCAGTTGCAAAAGCATACTTGACGCCAGAATTAAAAACCTTCTGTCCAAAAGGCAATGACTTAAATTCATTCTCAACAGAACCTGAAGAATCAGTTACTAATCGATTACTCTGAATCCTATCAGAGTGATAATATTTAATCTCTGAATCCTTAACCGATGCAACTAATCCATTTAAACCTCGAACATAACGAGTCAAACCTTCAGAAGAAACTCTTTCAGAATCTTTTTCAACACTAACTCTAGGAACTTCAACATTACTAAATAAAATATCAGAAGAATAACCAAAAGACATACCAATTATAAGAAACACTAAAACTAAACATAATAACCTCTTT
>JABHIB010000004.1 GCA_018671245.1 archaeon | reverse complement strand
TAATTAATCTCTGAATCCTTAACAGATGCAACCAATCCAGCACCATAGACATAACGAGTCAAACCTTCAGAAGAAACTCTTTCAGAATCTTTTTCAACACCAACTTTTGGAATATCAATCTTACTAAATAATGCATCAGAAGAATAACCAAGAGTCACACTAATTATAAGAAACACTAACACAAATGATAAAATCCTCTTTTTCATAAGTAAAAAATAGATTAAAACTATAAAAATCTTTCCCAAAATACAAAAAGTTACTTCAACTAGGCACCAACAACTAGAGTCTAGCTAAATCAGTTACTGTAGAATAAAATTATTTAGCTCGAACAAGTTTTTTACCAAATACTCCGCTAACTGCTTCAGTATAAGTGATATGGTCAAGACCTTTCAAACATTTTTTTAGTTTAGCTAATTCTTTTCTAAACAAGATCCCATGATAAACTTTTACAGGTATTCCTGTGTGAGTGTATACTCGTTTAGATCTAGTAAAAATAAATCCTGCATCATTCAATCTCTTAAATAACACTTTAGAGTCAGATTTAGCGACCTTAATGGTTGCAGCAATATTACCTAAAGCAACATACTCTTCAAGTTTTCCACCAAGAAGATATCCAACCATAAATCCTACACTAAGCATGAATATTACTAAGATACTAGAAGTATCTGTCATAACCTTTTTGAAAACCGATAAAAATAGAAATGAATCGATTCCTAAGAAAATAACTGCAAGCTTTCTATTCCCTCTTATCTCGCTCAATTTAGAGAAAGTATTAAGGATTCTAATCAAAACTGCAACTCCAAACATAAATAGTAAATTTAGTATCATTTTAATGTATTACCTCAAAAGATCAAATAATTAATCTAGTACTTCGATTTCGATGTTAATACCTTCAGGTAATGGAACTCTCAGAATTAATCTCAATGCTCTCTGATCAACACCAAGCTCAATCAATCTTTTATGTATTCTCATTTCAAAATTATCGAATGAAGCTTTACCTTCACCATCAGGGCTTTTTCTAGTAGTAAGTTTCATTCTTTTTGTTGGTAATGGAATAGGTCCATGAATTTCTACTTTAGTTTTTACAGCTATCTCTTTAATAGAATTACATACTCCATTCAATTTTCCTATATCTGTACTTGACAGATTAATTTTTGCTCTTTGCATTTTGTTAAAACCAGTTAAGAGTCATTTATAAAACTTATTGTTTTTAATAAAAAAAATAAAAAAAGAGGCGTTTAAGCCTGCTTCTTTATTATGTCAATACACATTCCTGCTGCAACTGTCTTTCCTGCATCCCTTATAGCGAATCTTGCCATATGTGGAATTTCGGATTGTTTTTCGATAACCAAAGGTTTTGTTGGTCTTATCTTAACAATTGCTGCATCTCCGTTCTTTAGAACGTCTGGGTTTTCTTCAACAACATCTCCAGTAACAGGATCCATTTTCTTAACTAATTCAGTTATTTGGCATGCTACTTGTGATGTATGTATGTGGAATACCGGAGTGTATCCTTTAGTCAATACAGATGGGTGATTCAATACAATTATTTGTGCAGTGAATTCATCAGCAAGACTAGGTGGATTGTCTGTAGATCCAAGAACATCTCCTCTTGCAATATCTTTTTTACCGATTCCTCTTACACTAAATCCGATATTGTCTCCAGGGATAGCTTCTTGTACTTGCTCGTGGTGCATCTCGATAGTTTTAACTTCTCCAGTAACACCTTTTCCATCTCTTGCAGGTACAACTATAACCTTCTGTCCAACTTTCATAATACCTGTTTCTACTCTACCTACAGGAACAACTCCAATACCTGGAATGTTATAAACGTCCTGTAAAGGAAGTCTCAAAGGTAAGTTTGTTGGTTTTTCAGGCTCTTTGAATAAATCTAATTGTTCTACTAAAAGAGGACCTTTGTACCAATCCATTTTTTCTGATTTTTTAACAACATTATCGCCTTGTAAAGCACTGATAGGGATAAATGGTATCTCATCAGGATTATATCCTACACTTCTTAATAAAGTTGTAACTTGTTCTTTAGCAGCATTGTACTTATCTTCAGCATAATCTACAGCATCCATCTTGTTTATAGCGATAGCTAATTGGTTTACACCAAGAGTTTTACATAAGAATAAATGTTCTTTAGTTTGCTCCATAACACCGTCAGTAGCAGAAACACAAAGTACACCTACATCAGCTTGACTAGCACCAGTAATCATGTTTTTAATGAAATCCTTGTGACCAGGAGCATCAATTATTGTGTATTCGAATTTAGGAGTAACGAACTTTTTGTGAGATAAGTCGATTGTAACTCCTCTTTCTTGCTCTTCTTTTAAGTTATCCATAACAAAAGCAAATTCAAATCCGCCCTTTCCAAGCTCTTCTGCTTTTTGTTTAAGTCTTCTCATAGCTTGTTCGTCAACATTTCCTGAATCAAATAAAAGTCTTCCTACTGTGGTAGACTTTCCGTGATCTACATGACCTACAAAAACTATGTTAATATGTGGTTTTTCTTTTGCCATTATTATATTTCCTCCAATTGATTGTAAAAATCTATGGATTGAGAATTTAGGCAATTTATAAGCTTTTCGTTAAAGAATCATTCAAGTTTTAGGTTATTAAATTTTCTATAAAACATGATTTAATTAAATACATTAATTACAAGAAAAGATAACTTTTTTAAATAAAGTAAATTATTGAATGATATGGATTTTCATAAACTAGAAAAGAAGTGGCAGAATCGTTGGGAAAAAGAGAAAATCTTTGAAGTTAAAAAATCAAAAAAGGAAAAATACTATGTTTTAGAAATGTTTCCTTATCCTTCTGGTTCAGGACTACATATGGGCCATGCCTTCAATTATACTATTGGAGACATTCTAGCTCGTTTCAAACGAATGCAAGGTTTCAATGTTATCCATCCAATGGGGTATGATTCATTTGGTCTACCTGCCGAGAATGCAGCAATTAAAAATAAATCTCATCCAAAAAAATTTACAGAGGATGCTATCAAGAATTACATCTCCCAACAGAAAGAATTAGGATTAAGTTATGATTGGAGTAGGATGGTAACAACTAGTTCTCCAGAATATTATAAATGGGATCAGTGGATATTTCTGAAACTGTTTGAGAAAGGATTGGCATACAAAAAAACCTCTCCTGTCAATTGGTGTTCTGAATGTAATACTGTTTTAGCAAATGAACAGGTTCAAAATGGTCACTGTTGGAGGCATGAAAACTGCAAAATTAAGATAAAAAAACTGAATCAGTGGTTCTTTAAAACAACTGAATATGCAGATGAATTATATGATGGTTTAGAAAAATTAGAGAAATGGCCAAATTCGATAAAAAAGCTTCAGAAAAATTGGATAGGTAGAAGTTTTGGAAGTGAAATAAATTTCGAGATAAATAATAAGACTTGGCCAATATTTACTACAAGGCCAGACACTCTATTTGGAGTTACATTTTTAGTAGTTTCAGCACAGCATAATGAATTAGATTCTTTAGTCACTGATGAACAAAAGAAGAAAGTAGAAAAATTTGTTAAAAAGTTAAGTTCAGTTAGTGCAGAAGATATAGATAAATTAGAGAAAGAAGGAGTATTTACAGGAAGTTATGCCATTCATCCACTAACAAAAGAAAAAATTCCAGTTTATGCTGGAAATTTCGTATTAGCAGATTATGGTTGTGGAATGGTGATGGCAGTTCCAGCACACGATCAAAGAGATTTCGAATTTGCTAAGAAATATGATATTCCAATAAAGACAGTTGTTAGTCAAATTGGAAAAGAATCTAAACTTGATAAGGCATTTACAAATCCTGGAGTTCTGATTAATTCTGGGAAATTCAATAAACTCGATAGTGAGAATGCAAAAACAGAAATAACAAAGGAATTAATTTCAAAAAAGCTGGGCAAAAAAACTAAGAATTTCAGATTAAGAGATTGGTTAATCTCAAGACAGAGATTTTGGGGAACTCCAATTCCAATAATTTATTGTGAAGATTGTGGAACAGTCCCAGTTTCAGAGAAAGATTTGCCAATAAAACTTCCAGATAATATAAAATTTAAAGGTTCAGACAATCCTCTGAAGGAAAACAAAGAATTTTTAGAAGTTAAATGTCCAAAATGTGGTAAGGTTGGAAAGAGAGAAACAGACACTATGGATACATTTGTAAATTCTTCATGGTACTATCTCAGATATTCGGATCCAGATAATGCTAAGAAAATATTCGACAAATCTAAGGCAAACTATTGGGCGCCAGTTGATACATATATCGGCGGGAATGAACATGCATGTATGCATTTGATTTACATAAGATTCTTCACTAAATTTTTAAGAGATTTAGGACTTTTAGAATTCGATGAACCTGTAGTTAGATTATTTAATCAAGGAATGCTTCATGGAGAAGATGGCGATAAGATGAGCAAATCAAAAGGTAATGTAGTCTTACCAGAAAGCGTTTCCAAAGAGTATGGAATCGATACCGCCAGATTATTTTTAATTTCAATTGCTTCTCCAGACAAAGATATTGATTGGGATACGAAAGGAATTGAAGGAAGCTCAAAATTCTTGAACAAAGTTTTTGAAAAAATTAGTAATATAAAACTTGGCAAAACTGATGCTAGACTTGCTAGCAAAATAAATAAAACTATAAAAGAAGTTTCAGAAGATATAGAGAGTTTTAGATACAATCTTGCTGTTATTAAACTTAGATCACTATTTGACTCTATTGAAGAGATTAGTAAAAAAGATTTAGAATCTGCCTTGAAATTATTGTCTCCATTCTGCCCACACATTGCTGAAGAGCTTTGGTCCAAGATTGGTGGAAATGGATTTATTTCTTTATCTAAGTGGCCTAAATTTGATGAATCTAAGATTAATGAAAAGTTTGACAAAGAAGATGAATTAATTGATAAACTTGTTAATGATATAAATAATATTGCAGCTATTGTTGGAGCTAAGAAAAATGTATTTGTTTATGTTCTTCCACAAGAGAAACAAACTTATTTAGATAATGTTGAAATCCTCAAGGTTAGAACAGGTATCTCAGACATTACAATCTATGCTGTTAATGATAAGGATAAAAAAGATCCTGAAAACAAATCTAAGAAAGTGAAACCTGGTAGACCTGGAATTCATTTTGAGTGATCAAATTTGAGGGGATCTTGAGAAATTAGGAATATCTGGAAGTCTTGCTTATCATGAAAATATTCTTAAAAAGTTTAATAAGTAATAAGGTTAGAACTGGTACTCTAACACTACATACTATTTATGATATTAATTAAATTCATAAAGAAAACACCTAAGAGAAAAAATAAAAGATCCGAAAACCAAATACTTTAACTCGAAGGCAATATACTATTCATTATTGACTATATAAGGTTATCTTCTATACTATCTAGCCCTGTATAGATTTGCACCCCAAGTAAATCCTGCACCAAATGCTACATTAATCACAAGACTACCTCTTCCGATTATTCCTTTACTAAATGCTTCGTCAGCTGCAATAGGGACAGATGCAGTAGAAGTATTACCATATTTTTCTAAATTTGTATATATCTCACCGTTAAATCCATCTCTCTTCAATCTGTTTTTAGCAGGATTAATAATCCTTATATTTGCACCATGGGGAATAATTGCATCAACATCCTCTAGATCATAATCTGTTCCTTCCAAAACTTTTCTTACTCCGTGTTCCATTATTGGTACTGCAAATTCAAAGACTTTTTTACCATTCATAACTAAATAATTCTGTTTAGAGAACTTTTTGTTATAGCTACCAGCTCCATCAGAAATCAATTTAAGGCCAATTTTATTTTCTAAAGCTAGCTCCCCATAAGGAAAATCTACACTTCCTGTATCTGATCTGCCACCTGCAACATTATTTATTATTCCCTCTTCTCCATCAAATCGTTCTAACAAATAAGCTCCTGCACCATCGCCAAATAAAAAACAATTTGTTCTATCTGAATAATCTGTCATATCTGTCAATCTTTCACCACCGACAACTAGTGCTCTTTTCAAATCAGGTTCTGCAACCATATTATTGTAAGCCTGTCTTATTGCATATACTAATCCTGAACATCCTGCACTAACATCATAGGCAGTAGCATTAGGATTATTAACTTGATTAGCAACATAACTTGCATGGCTTGGAAATTCTTTATTATCATCGTGTAAATTTGTAGCAAAAAGTACTTCATTAATCTCTTGATCTGTGATTACTTCTCTCTCCAAACACCTTTTGGCAGCAATTGCTCCCATCTCTGTGATTCCCATTTCTAAGGATATTCTCCTCTCTTTTATGCCACTCCTCTTAGTTATCCATTCATCTGTCGTATCTATGATACTTTCAAAGAATTCATTGTCCAATACATTCTTAGGAACATAGATTCCTGGCCTTGATAGTGTAATTCCCATAATATTGTATTCTAACAACTCTAATATACTTTATCATTTGGCGTCTTCAACTTCAATTAAATTTATAAATCTCTAAATTCTATAATTATAAACTTGGTTAATATGATAATAATCGGTCCACAGGGATGTGGGAAGGGGACTCAGGCAAAAAGACTTTCTAAAAATTTCAATATTCCTCACATATCAACTGGCGATATATTCCGAGAGATTAGAAAGGAAGATACCTTGAGGGGGAGAAAAGTAAAAGAACTGATAGACAATGGTATGAATGTTCCGGATAAGATCACAATTCCATTAGTTAAAGAAAAACTATCCAAACTCAAGGAAGGATATATTCTTGATGGATTTCCAAGAAATATAGAACAATCAAAATCTCTTGAGGGTATTGATAAAGTTATATATCTAAAAATTTCCGATAAAGAAGTAGTTCGTAGAATTGAAGGGAGAAGAAATTGCAAGAAATGTGGAGCAATTTTCAATATAACTACTGCCCCAAAACCAAAAATCGAAGGAATCTGCAACAAATGTGGTTCGGAACTATTTCAAAGAGATGACGATAAACCAGGACAAATAAAGAAAAGATTAAAACAATATCACAACTTGACTGCACCTCTTATTGAATTCTATAAAGATATATTAATCGAGATAGATGGATCTAGAGATATAGGTGAAGTTTATTCTGAAATTATTAGTAAACTCTCTCTTTAGAATATTCTGATTTTAATTTAGAGAAAACCAAGGTATTTCTAAGATCTTCGAAATATTCACTATATCTATCCTCTCGAATTTTCCCTTCTAATGTATATCCGCACTTTTTCGCAACTTTTCTAGATGCTATGTTCCTCTCGTCACATCTTAATTGCATTCTATTCAAATTTCTATTCTCAAAGAACTCTTTTTCTACAACTTCCAACGCTTCAATCATATATCCTTGTCCTGTGAACTCCGAAGATAACCAATATCCTACTTCTGCAGATTGATATCTCTTATTTATATCAAAAACTGCTATATTCCCAGCATATGCATCCTCAAAATATATACCATATTCAATTTTTTTACCTGCTAAAGTTTCTATTTCTTTCTCCTTTAAATATGTTGAAGAATCCTCAACTCTCTCTGTAAATTTTTCCCAAGATAACCAAGGTCTCAAATGTTCACGATTAGCATCAATTGTTTTAAACATAATTCTAGCTGTTTCAATTTCAGGTTTTGTTCTCTTCAAAACTATTCTTTTTCCATGTAATTCGTCTTTAAATTCTCGATCCATAAAAATTTGGAGAATAACTGATTTTATAAACTTTATTAAATTCTATCAAATATGGTATTTGAACACGCAATTGCCCTAACTGGAGGGATAGCAACAGGAAAAAGCACTACTGCAGATATGTTACATGAATATGGTTTCAAAATAATCGATTCAGATGTAATTGCACATAATAATCTACAGGAATACTCTTCATTAGTTTCAACAATGTTTGGTTCAGAATATGTTGATGAAGGGATAGTAAATCGTAAAAGATTAGGAAAATATTTATTTGCTAATAAATCAGAATTAAAAAGACTTGAAAACTTTCTACATCCTTTAATTCATGAGGAAATAAAAAGAAAATCCGTGGTTAATGAAGAAAAAGAAAAAACATATTTTATAGATATACCTCTATTTTTTGAGAATTCAAATTACTTAGATATTAAAACATCCATATGTGTATATGCACCTAAAGAGATTCAAATAGAAAGAATGATGATAAGAGATAATCTTAGTTTAGAGGAAATTCATCAAAGATTGGATGCCCAAATAGATATAGAAGAAAAGAAAACTTTGGCAGATTATATTATAGATAATTCCAAAGATACAATGCACCTAGATCAAGAAATTTCCAAATTTATTAATAAACTCTATCTAATTGCAGAATAGCCAGCAACTAGCTAGTATGATTAGATTCTAATACACTACTTATTCAATGAATTCATTTGTTAATGGGAATCTTTTTAAGTTTCCTCATTTTTATTATATTGGTAAGAAGAAATGATAATCACAATAACCGGACCAAGATCAGTAGGAAAATCCACTGTATCAAAAATTCTAGCTAAAAAATTAAAATTAAAATATACTTCCTCTGAT
>JABHIB010000008.1 GCA_018671245.1 archaeon | reverse complement strand
GTTATTGCTAGTAATCCTTTTGAATTTTCATTTTCAAATATTATCTGGTCTTCATTTATTTCTATTTTCTCGCCATTTATTATTTCATTTATAGAAATATTTGTTGCATCTTTGGGAATTTTTATTAAAGTTTCATTTGAATAACTGGTAAATAATACTCTTTTTTTCCATTTTACTGGTTGATTGATAACGGCAGCATATTGAGTTGTTTCTATAGTTTGATTGATGTCAGTTTGATTTATGATTATAGTTTCATTTGTTATATTTATTTCTGTTTGATTTGATATGATTATTTCTTCGGTTATGTTTAGTTCAATAATAGTTTCATTTGTTGTGTTGAGTTCTATTTCTTCAGTTATGTTTAGTTCAATAATAGTTTCATTTGTTGTGTTGAGTTCTATTTCTTCGGTTATGTTTTCTGTTATTATCTGATCTAAATTTTCTGATTCGTTTATTATTTCCTTAGAAGAAGAGACATCATCTGAATGAGCGGTAACTTCTTGAGTTTCAAGATTGTCTGTTGAGACTATGACTTCTTCTACCGAATCTAATTCTTCTGAGGATTCAACTTCTTCTACCGAATCTAATTCTTCTGAGGATTCAACTTCTTCAGTTATGGTTAAAACATCGAATCCTGTAAATGCAAAAAATCCAGTTAAGGCTATTGTCAGAAATATCATTAAAGTTATTATAGTATGTAGGTTAAAATTCTTTGAAGATTTTGATAGACCTAGTTCTCTTTCTTTTCTCTTTGCAACCTTTCTATTAGATCCAAGATAGATAGTCTTCACACTACCTGTTTCATCCCTTATGCTAGTATAAAAATAATCTTTATCCTTGATCCTCTTTTTATGCAATTAACCTACACCTCTTTATAAGAAAAATATGTTTTTAAGATTATATAAAGATTATGGTTAAAAATGAAAAAAAATAAAAGAAAGAGGTTATTTTCTTTTCCTTCTTTTTGGTTTTTGTTGTGCTACAACCAAGGTTCTTATTGAAAGAATAGATAAGATTACCATGATCATCCCCATAATAGACACTATTGGTAGGTATTGCTTTGTTAATTCGGAAATAATTAACTCTTCATCGAAAGGCAATTCATAAATCTTTGTTGTTGTTACAGTTACTGGTGAAATTACAGTAGTGTGTTCATCATATTCATCTGTAATTGAATCATCAACTGTAACTAAATTATTTACAGTCACATCTCCAGTTTCTTCTTCATAACAAACAATTAGATCAGATATTTCGTCAGAATTCATATCTACATCCTTACAATCCCCAAGATCTAATTCAAAAATTATTGGATCACTGTGAAGTTCTATTGTCAATCTGTCTGGAGAATCTCCATCTCCTCCTTTTCTAATAATCAATTCATGAGTTTCTGGATTAGTTTCGGTAGAAACTATACTTTCTGCTTTTCTTGAATTATATACTGCAATTTGTGAAGTATATGATTTTCCAGTTTTAATTTCTGTTATTCTGGTTGTTGGTAAAACTGCAAAATCTATTGAACCTACTGTTTGTTGGACTGCCGCAATCCTTTTTGCTAACTCAGAATCGGAAGTTAAAGTAGCTAAAATAGTATCTGCATTATCTTTACTCATCCCTCCCTTTGTACGTAAGTTTTCTTTTGCTGCCCACAAAGCCAAAGTTACAGGTGCATCTTCTACCCCTGATTCTCCACCAATTAATATCCCATAACCTCTACTTCCTCCTCTTGCTCCAGATTCAGTTACTTTTATTTCTCCAACTAAAGAAGCAGTTTCATAATATATATAATCTCTTTTTGCAGTTTGACTATCTGCAATTATTGTTAAAGTATTTACACCATCACTAGAATAAGGTGAAAGGTCGATATTATTTAATTCCCTCTTACAATCAAATGAGATAGAAGAACCCTCATTTACATTCCATGTACAACTTGAAACACTTCCAGAAACAACCACATTAGCATTTGGTGAATCTGTTGGTGAATAAGTGTACCCTATTTTTGGAGTTGTTATAGTTATTGAGCCCCCTGTTACTTCGAAAGTTGATGATTCTGTAGTGGTTCCTTGATTATTCTTTGCTTCTATTTTTGCATCATAATTTCCAGAAGGTAAAACCTCTAGTTTTGAAGATAGAGTTGTTTGAGAATTATCGCAATCCATTGGCTCATTTACAAAAATTTCTAAAGTTCTTGTTGAAGCTCCTCTTCTCGTACTTGCTTCTGCAGTACTAAACTCAAAGATAGAATAAGAACATTTTATTCCATTTGTAATTGTTAGACTCGGACTACTACTTCCGGCAGCAAAATCTGATATACTTAATGAAACTGTTGGTGCCGCGTCAAAGGTTACACATTCTCCACAATCTGCATCACAAGAACTACAAGTTTCAATTCCTGCATTACAATTTTCATCGCCACAGGATGCACCATCTACAGTATTACTTTCACAACTTGTATCACAATAAGTGCAAGAAGAATCATAATCTGCAGAACAAGGAGTATCAGTATTATCTCACCCATCATCACATTCTTCAGAACCTTCAGTATTCCCATTTCCACATACTGCATTTGCTACACATGATCCTTTTGTACAAGTATATCCTGAACAACATGCAGGATCAAACCTTCCCCCACATCTTGCAGTTGAACACATACCTTCCGGAATTCCTCCTGGAGCTCCTCCTCCTCTCATAGCATTTCCAGTTATTTTATTATCTGAACCAAATATATCTCCAATAAATTCGAAAATATCTGAGAAACTAAATGCATATGCTGCAGGACTAACTAATAGTAAAGCTATTAATAATAATACACCAATTTTTTTCATTTTTAATAATCACCTCGAGTTTAATAGGATTATATTAAAATTAATGATTTAAATAAGTTTTGCTAGATACTTAGAAAATATGAAATGGTCCCGATCGGATTTGAACCGACGACCTCTCGATTATCAGTCGAGTGCTATAGCCAGACTAAGCCACAGGACCATAAACAAAAGTTGTAACATATAATTTATAAAATTAACTATTAAGGTAAAAACTTATCTTTTTTCTTTAACTTTTCTGGTAAATAAGTTTCAAGCACAAAATTCAAACCATGTGCTGCCAATGCTTGTTGCTCTACCCTCTGACCCTTCTTCTGTAATAATTGTAATGCTTTTTCCCAATCTTTATGTTGCTTAACAAAAGGATCATTCTTAATTACATCTTTTATCTTTTTCTTATCCACATCTTTTAATGGATGAGTAGGCAGTTTATATTCATCAATATCTTCAGGTGTTACTCCTAAAAACTTTGCTTGAGGCACACAAAAATATTTGTTTATATGTGCTGCATTTCCTGAACCTACTTTTAATGTCCTATAAATACTCATATATCCGTATGGATCACCATCAGTAAATACATAAACTGGAAGTTTTTTGTCATCTGCTAATCTTCTAATAAATCTCCTACAGGCTCGTGTTGGTACTCCACCCATAGATATTAAGATACAATTTGAGGTTTTCCAATAATTATGTTTTACTAACCTTTGGAACATACCTGCAGTCTCAATTGCTAAAATGAATTTTGCATCTGTTTCAAATTTTAATTGTTCTACTAAAGAAGGAATAGAGTATGCGCCAGAACCGAATTTTGTACAATCTATCTTTATTTCTTTTCCAGTTGTTGGATCTTTATCTATTACTATTAATTTTCCTGCTATATCTCCACCTTTTTCTTCTGGAATAAAACCTAGTTGTTCTCTGTTTACCATAAACATCGCTTCAATATCATCCATAGTGGAATCTGATTCTGTTTGCTCGTTAAATCTCGCATCTCCCCAGTTTTTTGAAACATAGTATGCTTCTCTCTTTGTAGCCATATCATTACTTTCTACTACTTGTTTCGATAGACCCATCATCTTTAGTGATTGTGCGAATGATTTGATAGTGTTTACAGTTAATTCTCTTTTCTTTTTTGCACCTTTTAATTCAAAGAAACCGACTTTTGGATCGTAGTTTACGTTGCTTAGTGCACGAATAGGTATTTTTATTTCAGGTTTGACTTTTTTATTTATTTTCTCGTGAACCCTTGTAGCAGTCTCTGTTATTTTTTTTATAACTTCATTCATTTTCTTGAACGCTCCAAAACATCTTTTAAATTTGCTGTGACTTTTTTCTCATCAACATTTCCTAGAATCTCTTGTAGTGCTTCTCCGATCACAGGAACATATTTTTCTAAGTATGATAATTTCTTTGCAGCATCTTTTTCTTTTTTCTGCTTTCTTATGTGTTTCCCTAGTTGCCTTCCACATTCTTGTATTGCTAATCTAATTTCTTTTATTATTTCAGAATAGTGTGCAATTGATTCTTTTGATTCTGAAGTAAATGGTACCCATACAGAAGCCATGTGAACAACTATAACTACTGGACCGACAGGCAAGTTACCGTTTGATTGACTTAGGCCATATTGTTTCCAATTTGTTTTTGTTACGGCTTTTGAAATTGCACATGCAGCTTGTTGATATTGTAATGGTACCTTGTTTGCGAATCTTATTAATTCTGCGTTTGAATCTTTTTCTATTGTTCCACCATATGCTAATCCTGCTTCTATTTTGAAGGGATTTCCCCTATAAACTGATGCAGGTCTAGTTACTGTTACAAAATAATCTGCATCAAACTCTTTTTTCAGTGATTTTTTTAGTAGTTCATCACCTATTGGAGAGAGGCAGTCTGTTTTTGGTGCAACAAACTTTGTTTCCCTCATAACTTTTAGTAAATTATCTGCTTCTTGTTTTGCAATCCTAGAAGGCCTTGATTTTGTATAAAGATTGGCACCTTCACAGATTTTCTTTGCAGTTCCTGCACCAATTCTTGAAAATTCTGTTGTTAAGAAAGACTGTAATGTTCTCGCCTCTGTCATCTTTAACATATTAATTAAAATTCCTAACTCTATCCCATCAGGATGAGGTTTAATCTCTTCTGCTTTTACTGGCATCTCTTTTGTTGCTCTAGGATATTCTATGATAGTTCCATCAGGTTCTACTAATGTCAGATTCGAGTGAGGATTTGCAACTGCAGTATATTTCATATACTCAGAAACAGATCTCTTACCTTTCTGATATTTCCCTTCCATCTCCATTTCTATCTTAGTTCCATGATATGGAGCCCATTCTACTACTTCTTCTTTTGTTATCTCTGGTTCATTTCTTTGAGTGTCTAGGTGTAATTCATAGTAGTAAGCTGGTTTATCTTTCCCGATTTTAGAAATAATCTTAATAGGTTTCCCAGTAGTTAATTGTGAATATAGGGCTGCGGCAGATATACCTATCCCTTGTTGACCTCTTGATTGTGAAAGTTTGTGGAATTTTGAACCATACAAAAGTTTACCAAAAATCTTTGGGATTTGTTCTTTTACGATTCCTGGTCCGTTATCTTCTAGTATTATTTTGAACCTTTCTGGAGTTGTTTGTTTTATTTCTACTTTTATTGTTGGAGGAATGTTTGATTCTTCGCAAGCATCTAACGCATTATCCACTCCTTCTTTGATTGTTGTTGAAAGAGATTTTAGAGGAGAATCAAATCCTAAAAGGTGCCTATTCTTTGTGAAGAATTCACTTATTGAGATCTCTCTCTGTTTTTTAGCTTGTTCAACAGCATGATTCATTTCTTTTGTATCAGAAGATAATTTTGTTTGCATGGTAACAAGAATTTTTTGAGGAGTTTATAAAGTTTGTTGTATTAAATGTCAAGAGGTTCGGATCTAAGTTGTTCCAACTGATCTTCGATCCATCTGTATGTGTGGCCGTGTTGAGCGCCTTGTAAAAGTTTGTTTACGGCGAATCTCGCTATAACTATACGTTCTGAATCTGCAATTATTGCCACAGTTTTTCCGTAGACAGAAATATATGAATTTGTTTTGTATTCTATAGTTTGTTTTGCTTTTCCTTCAGTACCTATTACTCTTGACCTCAATCTTTCTTCTTTATTTTTTGAAGTTCCCGCATAATCCCTTATATTTAATATTTCTAGAACATAATCTTCCTTTAGTAATTTTAATGCTATATTAGGATTGAACCCTCTAGCTATAGCTTTTATAACCTGTTTTGTTGTGAAAACTGCTAGTGATTCCCCTTCGATTAGAACATCTCCTTCTGTAGAATCTACTGTTAACTTACATTCGGATTTCTTTTCTATCATTCGTTTAGTTGAACCTTTTGTTCCAACTAATACTGCAATTCTTTCTGTAGGGATTTTTATTGATTCTTGCATTTTTAGAATTCTTCAAACTCTGAAACTTCTTTAATGAAGCCTTTTCGTTTTAACCATAATACTTGATTCTTATGATATTTATATATTACATCGCCTTTTTTATCGCCCTGGAATTCCCAAGGTTTTACAAGTACTGTATCTCCTTCTCTGATCCAAAGGAATTTTTTTAGTTTGCCAGGGATTCTGCAAATTCTTGATTTCCCATCAAAACATGAAACTTCCATTCTTGATCCACCAAGCCTTCTAAGTACAACACCTAGTGTTTCCTCTCCTCTTGGAGTCCTTACTCTAATAGGCTGATCTGTCCCTGGACCAGTAGATTTCTTTTTATCTTTCTTGAATGGTTTTTTCTTGAACGGCATATATTAAGTGTAGAAAGTTGTTTTATAAAGGTTTGGTTGAATAGCAATAGCTAAGTAGAGATTATATAGTTCTAATTTTAAACTTCTAAAATTAAATCTTCTAACCTTCCGATTTCTTTCTTATCTCTAGAAACAACTTTTACGCTTAGGTTTGATCCCGTAATATAGTGCACCTTCACTGCTTCGAAATTATATATTGAAGAATTCAGTTTTGAACCTTCGAGTTTTTCTCCCCCATATAAATTTCTCATTACATTATTTATTTCGGCAACACTAGCCCGGATAGTCATAATTAAAGAATTGTCATATTTCCTAAAACTGTCTAGAGCAAATTTTTTAGCTAATAAATAAACCATCTCTAAAATTAGTAAATTGGTTTTCTTGTTTAAAAAGATTGTTGTTTTATTCTTCTTCCTCTTCCGGTGGATCTAATCGGAATAGGACAGTTATCCTATGTATTTGTTTTCCAGCCTTTTTATTCAAACCAATTAAAGATCTAGTTACCTTTGAAGATCCTTTGAATTGTTTTTTTAATTTTTTAGCTAGTCCAAATGCGAATTTGGCAGAATTAACATAGATGTCTACACCCTCTTTTAACTTTTGTTCATGAATAACATCAATATTATCTTTTCTTATTTTAATCTGTACAAAATCATAAACTTCCTTATCGAATGGTCTGAGTTGGAGTTTTGCTTCATAAGCTTGTCCTATCAATAGTCTTGCCATTTTAATTTGAAAACAGTTGTGCGTGTTCAACCCCACATACTTCTATGATATTTTCTTTATCTAGTATTTTGAGATTTATTGCTAATGCTATAGTCTCTTCGCCGACTAGATTTAAATTTTTTGATGCAAGCATTATTTCTTTCACTTCTTCCACAGATTTTTTATCGCCTTTGTAAAAACTTTCAGAAATATTTAGTTCTAACTCTCCTTGTGTAAGTTTCTTTCCAATTAATACTTCGTCACATATTGCAACAACTTCTTTTTCTCCAGATGGATGAATTTTTACATACATTTTATATTTTTGCCTTTATAGGATATTTTGCACCACATGCTTGACATTTCAAAATCAATACCCTATTCTCCCTTATCATTTTTGTGTCTGGTCTACTACAACCTGGACAGATAACAAATTCTTTTGCATATTTTTGAATTTTTTGATTTATTATTACAGAGCTTATTTTCCTTCCAAGAATTAACCTACTTCCTTCAACAGAACCAGGAGTAGCCAATTCTCTTTGTAGAAATTTCAACAAATGTTTTGGTTCTCTTCTAAACTTCTCTGCAATTTCTTTAAAATTACTAACTATTGTTTTTTTCTTCTCTATAAATCCCTTAGCAACAGGTATTTCAAATCTTTCTCCTGAAGATATATTCTTAGGGACTTTCTTTATTCCACGTTCCAATAGTTTTTCATAATCGCTCATTCTATAATTTTTACTGTTCCTTTCTTTATTTCAAAGATTTCCCCTTCTTTTAAAAGTTCCTGTACCAATAAATTTGCAGATTCCTCTTCTATTCCTGATTTTTCTACTACTGTAATTATATCCATCCCTTCCTCATTACTATCTTTTTCTATGATATTTAATATTTTTTGTCTGTCATTCTCTGTTGGAACTTCTTCTGAATCTTCATTGATTATTACTTCTTCTTGAATCTTAGGCATCTCCATCCCTGAGTTTCCAGTAGATTCACCTTTTGGTTTCTCAGCAGATTCTTGCTGTAATCCATATTCTTTAGTTAGTTCTAATTTTCTAACCTCTAACCATTTTGGATTATCTAGGGATCTAACAATTTCTGGAACTATGTACCTTGTTTCATTATATGATTTTATTTTTCCAATTATTGAGACTATGTCTCCTACTTTTACGGACTCAAAGATCTTTATATCTTCTTTCCAGGCTTTTAGTTGAATATTATCTGATCCGTCATCAATTGTAACAGTAGAATAAGTTTTTTCTTCATTATCGTATTTTTCTACAACTATAGCTATTAAATTAATTCTTGATACTTTCTTTTCCCTTATCTGAATATAATTTGGTTCCCATTCACCTTGTTGCTGAATATATTCATTATTCATTAGATCGGTTATCCAGACCTTGTATGCAGTTTGTCTTCTTTGTTGTTCCATTTTATCCAGTTTTTTGTATGAATCCTCTCTTTGGTTCGAATACTTCTCCAGACCTTTTAAGTTGTTCTATTATTTCTTCTACTTTATCTTCTTTTATACTTTTTTCTGCAGCCTCTGCCATAATGCTCTCAAGAGGAATTACACTTAATCCGCTCTTCTCAAGTTTAGTGATTATTTCTTTTATTGCAATTATCTTTCCCCTTTTTGAGGCAGGGATTCCTGTAGCTATTCTATCGATATCTATTTGACCAGTTTCTTTATCAAATCCTACTTGTTGTAATGAAGATTGTAATAATGCAGTTCCTACTTTCGCATCTTCTACTGTAACTTCTTTTGATAGCCTCAGTCTAGCTGATGCTTCTGAAAGTCTTACTAATGCTTCTAACTGTCTTGGAGATATAGGTACAGGTTTTATACCTTCATCTGTTGAAGTTGAACTATTTCTTAAGTGCACATAATATTTTCTTATTATATCTAATGCTCCTTCCGTTAATTTTGGTTGTATCATCTTCTTTGCATAAGAAATATATTTTCTTAGTAGTGGAACATCTATCTCCACTTCTTTTTTGGCTTTTTTCTCATAAGAGGTTAATATGTGAGTCGCTATTGCTTCATCCAGCTCTTTATTTGGTAGATCTCTTAAAATGAAAATCAAATCAAACCTGTTAATCAAAGTAGGAGGTAAATCAATTTGTTCTGGAATTAATAGGTCTGGATCAAATCTTCCTTGTTTTGGATTGGCTGCTGCTAGAACTGTAGTTTGTGCCATCAGTGTTGCCTGAATACTTGCCTTAGATATTGTTACAGTCTGTTGTTCTAGTGCCTCATGAAGTGCACTTCTATCTTCATGGGACATCTTATCCAACTCATCAATTGCACAAATTCCGTGATTTGCTAAAACCATTGCTCCTGCTTCTAAGCTCCAACCTTTTAGGAATTCATCTTTTACTACTGCTGCAGTTAAACCTGCCCCAGAAGCACCCTTACCGCTTACAAATCTACCCTTTGGTGCGCTTTTTGAAATGAATTGTAGGAGCTGAGATTTACCTGCTCCAGGATCTCCCACTAAAAGTATATGTATGTCTCCTCTTCTCTTGATTCCATCACCCATTACAATTCTTGTTCCACCTATTAATTGAAAAACTAGAGCTTTTTTTATTTCTCTGTGTCCCAAAATTGATGGAGCTATTGCATCTGTTAATTTATCTAGAATTTTTGGATCTTTTGAAAGTTTTATTATCTCTCTTTCTTCTTTTTTTGAAATTTTTATATCTTCAAATGTTTCTTGTACAGGTAAAACATGGCTTGCTTCCATTATGATATCAAATCTTGTCGATTTCGCACCAGAATGAGTTAGTATGGGGATTTCTTTTACTATCCCTGTTATGCAAACTTTACTTCCAGGAGTTGTTCTCTTCTCCATTTTTGGTTCTACTAAATCCTCTTTCAGAAATACTGAAAGTCTTTTTGGTTGCTCACTACCAACTAAGAATTCTGGACTCTCTTCTAGCACTATTCTTTGTACATCTACTAATTTACTAGACTTTAAATGGAATTTACCCTTCCTACCACAGCTACATCTTGAGGGTTCTCTGAAAGATTGTTGACCTTCTTGCGATACTTCTAATATATTTCCACAACTAGGACATTCAAACTTTGCAGAAACTACTTGAGGACGCACATCGGATGAAATCCTTACTAATCCAGTTAACATGATTAATGAATCAAGGTTTGCACTCCTTAGATCTCTAATTCTTATCTCTTGAGATTTTGGAAGATTGAAAAACCTTACCCTAATTTTATACTCTATGGGTAAATCTAATTGTTCTACTGCATACTCTGCGTTTTCAATTGAACCTTTTGGATCTTCAAGAGTTTGTTCCGCGAGATCAAAGTCAAATTTTGATAGATCTGCGAAATCGACATTTATATACTTATTACCTTCTTTGATAATTTGTTTTATTGAATTAGTGGAATGAGTTTCTAAAAATTCTTTGAATTGTTCGATTTGATCTAATTTATTATTTGACATTTTCCACCCTAATAAAAAAGAAGAAGTAAAGGAAAATATATAAGTTTATTTAATCTTTTTTAGAACTATTATCAGTTTCTTTATTGCTTCTTTCAGCTTTACTTCTGATACTGTTCCAGTACAAACTATTTTTCCATTACTAAATAATAAGAATGTCGCCTTTGTTCCTGGTAGCTTATACACTAATCCAGGGAATTGTTCAGGTTCATATTCTGCGTTATCAAGTTTCATAGCAAGCATGTTTAGATTTAGATCCATACCAATTTCACCAGATGCTACCATATTCTGGACAGTTATCTTTGGTCTGACAGTTACTTCTACACCAATCTTAGCTACGTTCTTTATAATTTCATCAATAGATTCTCTAACTTTCTTTAAAGATCTTGCTCCTGTACTAACTACCTTACCGGAACTGAAAATTAGTGCAGATGTTTTTGGTTCTCTTATCCTCATAACTAAACCTGGAAACTGTTCAGGATTATATTCTGTATTTGGTAGAACTTCTGCTAGTTTTATTAGATGTATATCTTTTTCCAATGATGTTGAACAAACAATGTTAACAATTTTAACTTTTCCTTTTGTCATTAATTTAACCCCCTAAGAGTAATTTAAGTTATTTATAAAGTAAGAGAAGATTATATAAAGCTATTGATAAAGGTTTGTATCTATTGTTATGTAGTTAAAATGTTTAAATATGCTTTGAAGAACTTATCCCTTATTTTAAATTCTACAATATGTTGATATTCTTTCTTTTCGAATGAGATTGTTTTCGCACCAACCTTTTCTTGTATTATCTTTGAATGTTTAGAAACATCTATGTCTCCTTCTATTGCTAATTCTATCTCTTGCTCTCTTTTTAATTCCAAATCTTTTCTAATATCTTGAACTCTTCTGATTACTTCTCTTGCAAATCCTTCTAATTTTAACTCCTCTGTTTGTTTTGGATCTATTATTACTAATCCTTCATTAAATTCGCTTGAGATGAATTCTTCTGGTAATGATTCTTTGATTATTATATGTGCCTCAGTCAACTCAAAATTATTTACAAATGCGCGATCTCCACTTTTTAATTTCTCCAATATTTCTGGAGTTATACTTTGTAGTATTTTTGGAGAGTCTTGCTTGAAATCTTTTCCTATTGCTGTCCGATTTGGTTGTAGCTCCACATTCATTTTTTCAAATTCTTTCTTTACTTCAATTTCCTTAATATTTAATTTTGATTTCAATAATTCATTTAGTGCAGTTACAGTTCTTTGTACCTCACCAGATTTTGATATAATTGTCATTTTTTGTATTGGCCACCTCACACCCATCTTTACTTTTTCTCTTGCAGATAGTCCAGACTGTATAATATCTCTTGCTAGTTCTACTTCCCCTTCTAAAAGATTGTTAATCTTTGAATTGTCTTGTTCTGGCCAATCATAAAGATGGATACTTTCTATATCTAAATCAAATTCTTCTTTCAAATTTTGATAAATCTTTTCTGTTATGAACGGAGAAACTGTTGAGAACATCTTTATTCCCTCCATTAGAACATGATATAACGTGTATAATACCTCTTCAGGTTTTTCTAGGATCTTATCTCTTGTAAATTGTATATAATCTCTACTTAGAGATAAAAATAGTTCTTCAATTAATCCGGGAACTTTATCAAGTTTATAGAACTCGTAATGCTCTGTTACTTTTTTTATTGTTTTATTTAATTTTGAAATTATATATCTTTCTTCAGTTCCTAAAGTTTCTATATTTAATTTTGAAGGATTGATATTAAGAGATCTTGCATAATTAATCAAATAGGTGTGAGTGTTCCAAAGCACAGATAGGTTTCTATGTTTTGTTTTTGCTTCATCCCAACTAAAGTTTATATCTTCTCCAGCATTTGTTTGAGTTAAGTATAATCTTGTTGCATCCGCACCATATTTATCTATCATCTCATATGGAGAGATTACATTTCCTAATGATTTTGACATTTTAACTCCTTCTATATCTGTCAACATTCCATGAGAGTATACTGCCTTGAAAGGTATTCGGTCTAGTGCTATTATTGAGGAGACCATTAGTAAATTGAACCAACCTCTAACTTGCTCTCTCGCTTCCAGTACAAAGTCTGCCGGAAACATTTTTTCAAATAAATCCTTTCTTTGCGGATAGTATAAACATGCCCATGAAGCAACTCCAGAGTCTAGCCATACATCCAAAACGTCAGGTATCCTTTGTTTTATATCACCACATTTACATTGCATAGTTATATCGTCTATCCAAGGTTTGTGTAAGTTCTCTGGCTTTTGTCCAGATTGTTCTTCTAGTTCTGCACGAGATGAGATTACAGTGTAATCTCCACAAGTCTTGCACCTCCATATTGGTGCAGGAGTTCCCCAGAATCTTTGTTTTGTAATTGAATTATCTCTTAAATTTTCTAACCAAGAAACGAAAGAATTTTTCACTGTTTCTGGTTCCCAGTGTATTTTATTGTTATAGGCTAATAATTTATCCTTAAGATCTTCTACTTTGAAGAACCATTGTTTTGTTGTTCTAAAAATTACAGGATTGTGACACCTTTCGCAGTGTGCATAATCGTGAAGTACTGGCGATTTTTTTAATAGTGCTCCAGACTCTTCCAGTTTTTGTATAAATTTTCGATCATCTTTTTTTGCAACTAATTTAGATAAATCTCCGAAATTCTCAGGGAATATACCTTCTTCATTTACTTTATTATAAGGTGGCAAACCATATTTTCTACCTACTTCATAATCTTCTGGTCCGCAACCAGGTGCACAGTGAACTAAACCTGTTCCTGCTTCGAGATTTACAAATTCTTTTGATAAAATTACAGTATGCGTTGAATTGTGGGATTTTTTTATTCCTGCGAAATCTTTAATTTCTTTTTCCCAAGGGTGAACATATTCCAAATGCTCTAATCCTGAACCTTTGAATTCTTCTAAGATAGTATATTCTTTTTCTAAACCTTCTTTGATTACGCTATCTGCTAATTCCTTAGCAATTATCCAGTTCTCTCCTTCAACATTTGCTTTTATGTAGTCTAGTTCAGGATTTACCATTACTGCTAGATTGAAAGATAGTGTCCAAGGAGTTGTTGTCCAGATTATCAGATATTCATTATCTTTTCCTTTTACTTTTAACTTAACAAAGATTGAAGTATCTTTGATTTCTTTATATTCACATTCATGTTTTGCTAGCGCAGTTGCACAACTGGCGCACCAAGTCATAGTTTTCTCACCTTCATATAATCTTGATTCTTCCTCTGCCCTTTTAATCAACCACCATACACTCTCAATCCAATCTTCTTCTACAGGTAAATATGCATTATCATAATCCATCCAGATTCCCAATCTTGCTAGATCTTTGTTCATAATTTTTGCATGTTTTATTGAAAAATCCATACATTTGTTTGCAAATTTATCTAGACCGTAAGCAGAAATATCTTCTTTTGTTTTTAGATTCAATTCTTTTTGTACTTTTGATGCAGTAGGTAATCCATGCATATCGTATCCTGCTCTATCCCAAACATGAAATCCTTTCATATTTTTATATCTCATAGCAAGATCTTTTAGAGAATTATTCCAAGCATGACCTATATGTAGTTTTCCAGAAGTATAAGGAGGACCTTGTAAAAAATAAAAAGGTTTCTTACCTTTATTTTTATCTCTAGTCTTTTTATAAATATCTTTATCTTTCCAGAGTTTCAATACATTTTCCTCTACTTTTTTTGAATCATACATCTCTGGTTCTTTTTGTTTGTTTTTTGTTTAAATATTTTACCCTTATTTGCCGAATATCAAATCTATAGAAAAGACTTATAAATTTGGCAACTTTTACCTGATTATGTGGACTGAAAGATTTAGACCAAAGGAGTTTGAAGAGGTTAGAGGGCAAGAGAAGATTATACCTAGATTGAAATCTTTTGTTAAACAAGATAATATGCCCCACATAATGTTTACTGGTCCTGCAGGTGTTGGAAAAACAACATTGGCACTTATCATGGCTAAAAAAATCTTTGGTGATGATTGGACATATAATTTTCTAGAGTTAAATGCTAGTGATGAAAGAGGAATTGATGTAATTAGAAATAAAGTTAAAGATTTTGCTAGAACTAAATCAATAAAGAATGTTAATTTTAAAATAATATATCTTGATGAATGTGACTCATTGACTAAAGAAGCCCAGCAGGCTCTCAGAAGAACTATGGAAAACTATTCTAATACCTGTAGATTTATCCTTAGTTGTAATTATTCTAGTAAAATTATAGACCCGATTCAATCTAGATGTAGTGTGTTTAGATTTAGCCCATTAAGTTTGGAGAATGTTGGTGAATTTGTAGACCATATTGCTGAAAAAGAGGGACTGAAGGTTGATGAAAATTCTAAAAAGGCAATTTATGAAATTAGTGAGGGTGATGCAAGAAGAGTTGCAAATATCTTACAAAGTTGTGCTTCTGTAAATAAAGAGATTACAGAACCTTTAATTTATGAAATTGTTTCTGCAGCTAGACCAAAAGAAATAGTCGAAGTTCTTGGACTTAGTGTTTCTGGAGATTTTATTAAAGCTAGAGATTTATTATTAAATACTATGTTGAAACATGGTTTATCTGGATTAGATGTGATAAAACAAATTCAAAAAGAAGTTGTTAGTTTTGAAGTTGATAATGCAAGAAAGCTAGAGATGATTGAGAAATGTGGAGAGATAGAATTCAGAATGGTTGAAGGATCTGACGAATTTGTTCAACTTGAAGCACTCTTAGCTAATTTTTGTAAAAGTTAGCTAGATTTTATAAGTTTGAGGTGATTGTTTAAACTATGTTATGGACAGATAAATATTCTCCAAAAAAGATTAGTGAAGTAGTTGGTAATAGTGAATCATTAGTTGAATTAGAAGAATTTATTTTTAATTATAAAGCACAGAAAAAAAATAGTATTTTTATTTATGGTCCAACAGGTAGTGGAAAAACTTGTGCAGTCCATAGTATAGCTAATGAAAATAATCTTGAAGTTCTAGAAATAAATGCTAGTGATGTTAGGAATAAAGCAGGAATTAATGAAGTTATCGGAGGCTCAATACATCAGGCTAGTTTGTTCAGCAAAGGAAAAATAATATTAATTGACGAAGTCGATGGTTTGAGCGGCACTAAAGACAGAGGAGGAGTTAAAGCTCTTTGTTCTTTGATTGCTGAATCTTCATTCCCGATTGTATTGACTGCAAATGATCCATGGTCTTCAAAATTATCACCATTGAGAAAAAAATCAAAACTTATTGAGCTTGAAAAATTAAGTTATATTGAAATATTTAATTCATTAGATAATATATGCAAGTTAGAAAATATCTCTGTTGAAGATAATGTATTGAAGAGACTTAGTATCCTTTCAGGAGGAGATTTGAGAGCAGCAATTAATGATCTGCAAACTGTTTCTAGTAATAAATCTGAGATTATTATGGAAGATCTTGATATACTTGGAGATAGACAAAAAGAGGAAGAGGTTATCACTGCATTAAATCTCATATTCAAAGGGAAACAAGATAGTGTGTTTTATGCATTAAATCGGATTGACATGAATTTAGATGAATCCCTTTTATGGATTGAGGAAAATCTTCCACAAGTCTATAAAGGTCAAGATTTAGGTAAAGCTTTTTCTGCCTTATCTACGGCAGATTTATTCAGAGGCAGAATACGACGTCAGCAACACTGGAGATTTTTAGTTTATCAGAATGCATTTATGACTGGAGGTGTTAGTTTTGCTAAATCTAACAAGCCTGAGAGTTTTTTTGCATATAAAAGATCTTCAAGAATTCTTAAACTATGGATAGCAAAAATGAAGTATGGAAAAAGAAATGCTGTCGCAGAAAAACTTGCAGATCATGGACATACTTCGAAAAGAAGGGCACTGCAAACATTCCAATATCTTAAAACTGCATTAAAAAATGATGATGCTCTGTTAAATAATTTAGATATAGATAGGGCTGATATAGAAAAAATTGTTTAGAAATGAATTCTTTCTAATCTGTTAATTCTCTCTTTTGTTGAAGGATGGGTACTAAATAATTTGACAAGTCCTCCTTTGAAAGGATTTACTATAAACATATGTGCAGTTGCTTCTTTCCCTTTTTTCATAGGATGTACTCTTGCTGAAGTTTCTAGCTTTACCAATGCTCTTGCAAGAGGTTTTGAATCCTTGAGTAGTTTTGCTCCACTTTCGTCTGCAATATACTCTCTTGATCTTGAAATTGCCATCCTAATTATTAATGCCATTATTGGTGCGAGAATGGATAGTGCTAGTAATTCCACAATATTTGAATTTCTCCCATCGCCTCTTCCTCCGAATATTGCTGCCCATCTTGCCATAAATGCAAGATAAGATATTGCACCTGCTATTACTGCAGCTATTGTAGAAATTAACATATCTCTGTTTTTTATGTGTGATATTTCATGAGCAAGAACTCCCTTCAGTTCTTCTTCATTTAATAATTCGAGTATTCCTTGTGTGACTGCAACTACTGCGTGTTTTGGATCCCTACCTGTAGCAAATGCATTTGCGTTTTTATCAGGAACTATGTATAGTTTTGGTTTTGGAATTTTTGCCCTGTGAGATATTTCTTCTACCATTTTATGAAGGTTTGAATATTCTTTTTTTGTTGCTGGCTGCGCTTTGTACATTTTTAGAACAAGTTTATCAGAATACCAATAACTAATCACATTGAATACCAATGCGAATATGAATGCTATAGTTAACCCTGATTGTCCACCTAGTAGATAACCTATTACTAAGAACACTCCAAAAAGAAATGATAATAAAATTGTAGTTTTTAGTTGATTTTTGAACATTGAGGTTTTACCTAGCCTAAATAGTATATAAATTTTACTTAATTAAAAGAAAGATTTAATAATTCCAAGATTCAAGTTTATATTATGCCTGAGAAAATTATTATAGGAAGAACAAAGAGCGACAAAAAAAAGCTAGGTGATAGAGGTAGTGTTTTTCTTGGAAGACATTATGTTAAGATGGGAGAAACTGTTTCATTGAGTACTGACCTTTATCTAGATATGGCTAGACCTCATGTAGTTTTAGTTTGTGGTAAAAGGGGATCTGGTAAATCATATACTCTTGGTGTAATCTCTGAAGCTATGTCTAAATTACCTGAAGAAATTTCAGAAAATCTTAGCATTTTGATATTTGATACTATGGGAATTTTCTGGACGATGAAATATCCTAATTGGAAAGAAGAAGATTTGCTTCGAGGATGGAATCAAAAACCTGGAGAATTAAATAATATAGATGTTTATACTCCTGCAGGATATGTTAACCAGCAAAAAGAGAGTGGAATTCCTATTGATTATTCTTTTTCTATGAAAACTTCTGAATTACATGCAGGAGATTGGTGTAATGCTTTTGGAGTTGATCTAATTGATCCTATTGGTGTACTGATAGAAAAAGTTATTACGGAATTAGAAGAAATTGGAAAAGATTATGATATTGAAGATATAATTAAAAAAATCTCTGTTGAGAAAAAAGTTGATGAAAAAACAAAAAATGCTACAGAAAATAGGTTCATAGCTGCAAGAGGATGGGGGATTTTTAGTAAGAGTGGTACAAAGATGAAAGATATCATTAAACCTGGCAGAGTGAGCGTATTAGATATTAGTTGTTATACGAAAATTAGCGGGAGCTGGGGCATCAAAAGTTTGGTAACTGGTTTACTTTCTAGAAAATTATTGACTGAGAGAATGGCTAGAAGAAAAATTGAAGAAATAAGGGCTATTGGATCTGGAAAAAGTTATTTCGGATTTGAACAATCTGTTGAGACTGATAAAATGCCTTTAGTTTGGATTATGATAGATGAGGCCCACGAGTTTTTACCTAAGGTTGGGAAAACTGCTGCATCAGATGCACTTATTCAATTACTACGAGAAGGAAGACAACCTGGAATCTCTATGATCCTGGCCACTCAACAACCTGGAGAGATCCATAAAGATGTTATTACCCAGTCAGATATAGTTCTGAGCCATAGAATTACTGCTAAAAAAGATGTTGATGCCTTAAATGACATGATGCAGACCTACTTGCTTTCAGATATTCAAAAATATATTAATAATCTTCCAAGATTAAAAGGTAGTGCAATAATATTAGATGACAATTCTGAAAGAATTTATCCTATGCAAATGCGACCTAGAACAACATGGCATGGTGGAGAAGCTCCTATTGCAGTTCCTCTGAAGAAGAAAGGGCTTTTAGATTTAGGATTATAATTTTTTCATTTCTAAACAGTATCTATATGTACCAGGCGAGGGAGATCCCGCTTTTATTGAGTTTATCTTGAATTTTTTAGAATATTTCTTTTTTAATTCGCTTAGATTCTCTTCTTTTTCAAATAGGTAAAGGTATATTGTCCCATTTAATTTTAATTTTGATAATGCTAAATCTAAAAATTCTTCCGAAGATTTTGGTAAGGGCATTAGGATCCTATCGAATTTTTTATTGATAGTTGGAAGAACTTTTGCCACATCTCCCTTGAATAATTTTATATTTTTTATCTTATTTAGTTTGATATTCTCTTCAGCATAATCATGAGCCTTAGGATTTATTTCTACTCCGTAAATCTCCTTTGCTTCAGAATGTCTTGAAATGGTTAATGGGAACGGTGCAATCCCTGAGAACATGGTTAATACAGATTCTCCTTTTTTTATCAATTTTGCAACTCTTAATCTTTCTGAACCCTGTCTTGGAGAGAAGTAGGCCTTCTCAGGATTTACTTTTAGTAAAACTCCATTTTCTTTGTGGACAGTTTCTTTACTTTTATCTCCTGCAAGCACTTTAAGTTTTGGAGTCCTATATTTTCCAGAATAAAATTTTGTTTTTTTTGTTACAGTTTTTATATTCTTAAACATGTTTATTAGATATCTTCCAACTAACTTTTCTTTTTTTTCTAGATATTCTGGAAATTCTGAAAAAATTATTATGTCTCCAACTACATCAAACGATTTAGGAATTTTTTTAATATCCCCTCTGGTTAAACTAGAATTTTTTTTCCACATTTTATTTATTTGAAATTAGGATGGCGGAGAAAGTACTATAATACTATCTAATCCCCAATTAAGTGAACCTATAAGAATCAGAGCCATCAAAATTGCACCGCCAATGAACCATAATAGATTTACCATCCAAGATGGTGCTTTCCCTTTTGATTTTAGTAATTTTTTCATAATCTTTATTGATTTTGTTTGTATTTAAATCTTTCTGGAGGAAAAGGGTTCCGATAGGTTTAAATATTATTATTTGGTTAATATGATTAATGTTATTGAATAAAAAGGGTGATTGGGATAATACACATGGTAGTTGGTTGTATTTTTTTGGAGGATTAATATTTTTATATATTAGTTTGATGCCTTTCTTTAATAAATTTCCATTCGAGTTTGAAGTTGGTGGAATGTTACTTAGAGCATTTATTGCAATAGCAGGGATTATAATTTTTATAGAATCATTCACAATGGAATCTATAGATAATTCTGGTAAAATAGGAAAAATAGTTATCGGATTATTGTTTGCTGCAATTGGTGTATATTTATTTTCCATGTATATTGGCGCTAGTTGGGTACCATTTTCTTTCTCATTAAATGAAATAATACTTCAAATAATTCTGATAATTTATGCAGCATACTTATTTGTTGGTGCTTGGAGGCAATAAAAATGAAAAATAAACTGTTTATGTTACTATTAATGTTATTTAGTATGGTTAAAATTGCGGCTGCTAGGGCACAGAGTAGTACTTCGCTTAATGATGTATTAACTTATGAATTAGAGCTTTACAATCTTAAGGGAGAATTCTGGGTGATTATGTTGAGTTTCTTGATTGTATTTTGTATTATATTTTTGGCAACTACAAAGGTTCCATTTTTTAATGATCAAGAAAAAATTGCAAACTTATTCTCCATTGTATTTAGTCTTATTGTTGTAACTTCATCACCTATAACTACTGCATTCACTTGGACAGTTTTAAATGTTGGAGGATGGACCCTAATATTCTTTGCAATAATTGCAGTCCTTTTTGCAGGATATGCAGAACTTAAGGGAAATATTTCAGACACTGCCTCAGAGCTTGGAAGTGAACGAAGAGACCTAGGGAGCATATTTAAGAGAGTTGGTAAACTTAGACGAAAAGAAAATAAGCTGTGGAAAAAAATAAAGAGAGAACTAATCAATGCTAAAAGAGATATCAAAAAGATTAGAGAAGATAAAAAGAGAGATGATAGAGATAGATTGGATAGAACAGATGTCGCAAACGTTACAGACGATTTAGATTCGATTTATAATTTAATAGATAAAAGTTTTAGAGATGTTAAAAAACTTAGGAGAGCTACTCATTCTAGAGAATCTAGAAAGATGAAAGATATTCTTAATTATATTCGTGAAAAACTTCAACTTGCAGGAGTTCATTTGCGTGCTGGAGAGAAAGGTGACGCGCTTTCTCAAGTTAATGAGGCACTTAAAAAATGGAAGAGAAATAAAAAATTCATGGCAAAATTATTTGCAAACATAGCTCATGATTATGAAGAAGCTAAAGCAGAAGAACAAGAATCAGTAGTTCGAGAGGGCGAAGATAGAAAACAAATTGCTGCAGGAAAAAAGGAAGAGATAGAGGATGCAGAGTATGAAGAGATCCAAGAGGAAGAAAAACGAAGAAAGATAGGATTTGAAAGAGATAAAGAAAGAGAAAAATCTAGTGCTGAATCTGTAAAAGAAAAACGAAGAAAGGAAAATGAGATTGTTGTGAAATTACTAGATGAAAAAATTAAAAAGATCAATCCTTTGTTTAATGTAAACCTGGCAAAACATCCAAAAAAAGCTAAAAATTACATAAAAGATATTAGGAAAGGTATAGATAATAAACTAGTTAAGGCCGTATCTAACTTAGGATATGGTGATGATTTTAATGCGTACCTAAGTAATATAGATCAGATAGTAAGTTTCCTAAACGCCAAAAAACCTTATGAAGTTAGTATGGATGAATGGGATAATATTATTAAAAATGCTAGAAGCTATAAAGAATTTTTACTTGTAATAAGAGATAAAGCATTAGAACCAATTGTCTAAATTCTTTTGTTTTTTTGGTTTTAATTTTTCTAATAATCTATTTATTCTCTCTTCAGAAAAATCATGTTTTGATAGGATTTCTCTGATCTTATTTTGATCCGGAGATTTCCATTCTATCTTATAATCTTTTTTTATTTTCATCTCTTTGAAAGTATTGTATATATCTTTCCAATCAAAATCTGCATTTACGTTCTCAAAGACTTTTTCTATAGTTTTATGTTCTTTTACTAATTTTAGTCCAGTTTTTGGACCTATACCCTTTACCCCTCCGATATTATAATCTGTTCCAACTAATATTGATAGAGTTAATAGCTGTTCATTATTTATTCCTAAACTATCAAGAGTATCTTTTAGGTTGATTATTTCTGGAAGTACTTTGATATAATTTCCACGAACTTTTCGTTTTTGTGAAACTGTTAAATTCCTTATCAATCTTGGAGTTGAATAGAGTAATGCATCCACATCTTGAGACAGAGTTCCCCAAACATCTCCTTTTTCTGCCATATATGCTGCTTGTGCTTCTGCCTCTGAAGGTGCTTGAATGACTGGTAAACCTAGAGCCCTTATGAACTCCATTGATTCATCTTTAATGTCTTTAGTTAATTTGATTGTTTGTCTGCTATATTTTGACATAGCTTCTATATCTTTCTCTTTTTTTGCCTTCTCTAATTTTTCTGCAGCAACAGCTTTTAGATCTCTCCTTCTTTTACTTTCTGCAGCCTTTAATTCGGGAGGTTCGCCATCAAAAACGAAACATAATTTTATTCCTTTCTCCATCAGGTTAGGTATCCTTGTTGAAAGGCCCATTATATGAGAAGTCACATTATTATTAGAATCCATTAGAGGAGTTCCATCCATCTGTCTGATTGATGCTAGAAATTGATAGATTACATTGGATGCATCTACTGATAGTTTTTTTCCCTTTAACTGATCAAAAGAAATCTCATCCTTTTTTATTAATTCTGAAATTGCTACTCCCATAAAAAGGATTAATATTCAAATTATATAAAAGTTATGAAAACCCAAATAATGTAGTTTGTTTATTCCCACTTATTATTTCTTCAAAATCTATATCAAAGAATTGTAGAATTGAGTCAGCAATAGGTTTTATTTGTTTCTTAATGTAGTGATCATAATCAATATCGTGTTTTAAAATTTGTATAGGTTCTGGCCCATCTGTAGTTATGTAATACTCTATTATATTAGATTCTAACTTTTTCAATTTTCTTGCCGCCCTTATGTGTTGAGGAGTAATTTTGGTATATTCTTTCAAATCCTTTCTTATCGATTTTCTGTAGACTAGATTTTTATCTTGATTTCCAGATAGTATTTCTTCGACATACTTTTTTATGAAGGGAGTAGGATCTTCTTTATGAAAGATTTTATCATATAGTTTTTTTTGGAAGTTCTTTGCAGCATTCGTCCAATCGCTCCTCACAGTTTCTAATCCTACAAATTGTACCTCTTCTTTTCCATCTTTTATGATTAGGCCAGCATACCTCTTTTTTGCTCCTGTTTCCTTCCCTCTTAATTTTGGCATAAGGAATCTCGAATAACATTTTTCATATTCTAATTCTAGTGAGCTCTCACGCTTGTATTTTCTTTTTATTCGTTTATCATGAAACTCATTGACAGATCTTTCTAATTCTTTTCCTATTTTTTCTGATTGTTTGTAAGAATCTAATTTTGTATCTATGAATACTGAATCTGTATCTGAATAAATTACCTTGTATCCTCTCTCTTCTATTTGTTCTGCAGTCTTCTTTATCAAATCTTGACCAAAGTTGGTTATTGCATTTGCTAAATTAATATTATAAAACCTACAGGAAGGATTTGCTAAAACTCCAAAAAAACTATTCATTAAAATCTTTATTGCATATCTAGATAGTTCGTTTTTGCTTTTTCTCGATTTTTCTCTTTCTATCCACAACTCTTGAATTATATTTGGTAGGATTCCATCTTCATTTGCAAAATGTGCTTTATTTGGAGATTCTATATCTCCCTTTTGCTCTTTCTCATGATAGCTAGATGGATCTATATTGAATGTTTTAACAATTGAAGGATATAGAGATTTGAAATCCAGTACAATTATGTTATCATAAATTCCGGGAAGTGATTCCATTACATAACCTCCCTTTATTCTTTCTCCCCTCTCTCCATTCGCCGAAGTAGGACAAACTAATTTTTTATCTCTTGCTCTCTGTAAGTATAAGAAGTCTAGTGAGGCTATAGATGCATTTACTCTCTCTAAAGACATTCCAGTTAAAATAGAACGTTGGATTGCTAAATCAACTAAATCTGCCTCCGTGATTACCCTATATGCTAATTCTGAATCAAGTAGATTATACTTTATTAAATTCTTTTTATCTTCTTTGAACAACCTATCTATTTCTTGATACTTTTGTTTTCCTGTCGAATCTATTAACTTGCCTTTTCCTAAAAGAGTTTTTGCAGCAGTATCTAGTTTATAGTTTTCTAATTTTACAAATGATGATCTTGTTAGGTCAAGGCCATCTAAAACAACTCTTCCTGCTATTTCTGCCTTACTTGTTCTAAAAAAACTTGATTCTAATCTTAATTTTGAAATAGAATTATCTCTCCCTAAGATAAAGGGAATATTGTATTTCTTAAATTTGTCTCTTAAAAATTTAAAATCAAAATCTACTACATTCCATCCAGTAATTATATCTGGATCAAAATCTATTATATCTTGTTGGAATGCTTCTAATAAATCTTCTTCATCCTTGAATATTTCTGCACCTTCAACTTTATTTTTTGAGATTATGAAAGATTTTTTATGATCTTTTGAGTAAGAAGAGATACAGTATAATGTTTTTGCTTTTTTGTCCGTTTCTATATCAAAAGAGAGTATCTTTAGATTCTTTGGCACATATTCAGTTTTAGAAATATCTGGATTTTTGTAGATTCTATCTATTGTATCCGAAGTTTCATAATCTCCATCAATTTCTAAAGAACCTTGAATTTTGTTATCTATCAAAAATTTTATAGGATACCTTATATCTGCTTCATAAGTAATTATTTTCTCAGATTCTAATATTGATTTTAATTCAGAGATATCTTTTGGATGATTTAAAATTAATTTTGTTACTTTTTCTTTTTTGAAGTTTGTTAGATCTGTTTCTTCTACTTCAAAATCTCCTAATTTTTTCGCTTTTTTAAGATTTTTAGACTCTATGAAGAAATATGGTTTAAACTTATTTATAGTTAGAAAGGATTGACCATTTTCTAAACGACCGTATAACAAAACACATGGCACCCCTTCAATAACTCTAGAACCAGGATATATTATGAAACCTTTCATAGTATTCTTTTGGTAGTTATATTTTTAAAGGTTTACTCTCCTGAAAGATATATGAATGACTGGATTAAAGCAGGAGAGATAGCTAAAGGGGCTAGAGAGTATGGGAGAAGTCTAGTGGTAGTTGGAGCTAACCTATTAGAAGTTACTGAAAAAATTGAAGATAAAATCTTTGAACTTGGTGGAAAACCTGCATTCCCTGCGCAACTTTCAATTAATAGTACTGCAGCACATTATAATGCAACAGTTGGTGATGAAACTGAATTTAAAGAAGGCGATCTGATTAAGTTAGATGTAGGAGTCCATGTTAATGGTGCTATTGGTGATACTGCCTGCACTATTGATCTTGGAAATAATAGTGAATTGGTTAAGGCCTCAGAAGATGCTTTGGCTGCAGCAATTGAATTAGCTAAACCTGGAGTAGAAGTTAGAGAGATAGGTGATGCAATTAGTAAAACAATTCGAGCTGCAGGATTTAGTCCTATTAAAAATCTTGGAGGTCATGGATTGGCACCATATTCTGTACACACTTCACCTTCAATACCTAATTTTAATAATGGTGATACTACAAAACTAAAAGCTGGAGAACATATTGCAATTGAACCTTTTGCAACTGACGGAGAAGGGACTGTTGTTGAAGGAGCAGGTTCAGAAATTTATTTATTTAAAGGTAAAAAACCTGTTAGAGATATGAATTCTAGAAAGATACTTACATATATTGAAACTGAATATAATGGCCTTCCCTTTGCTAAGAGATGGCTTACAAAAAAATTCAGAGGAGTAAATATGGCTTTTACCCTTCTTGAGAGGGCTGGTGCGATTTACCAATATCCTAGATTAGTTGAAAGGAAAAGAGGAATGGTTGCCCAAACAGAACATAGTTTGATTGTTGGCGAGAGCGTTACTACAAAATGAAGTTTAAAACTAAAGTTTTTCTTGCACCAATGGCTGAAATAAATGATTCGGCATTTAGAATTCTCTGTTCAAATTATGGTGCTGGTTTAACTTATACTGAGATGATTTCATGTGCAGCATTAATTAGAGGAAATGCGAATACTTTGAAGCTATTTGATATTCAGAAGTGTGAGAAACCTATTGCAATCCAATTATTCGGAACTAAAATTGATGAGATAAAAAAGGCTGTCAAAGTTGTTCAAGATAAAGTGGACATTATAGATTTTAATATGGGTTGTCCGATGAGCAAAATTGTAGATGCTGGTGCAGGTTCTGCCCTATTGAAAGATCCTGAAAAAGTTAGAGAAATTGTTAGGACATTGGTCAAAAATAGTAAGAAACCTGTCTCTATCAAGATTCGATCGGGTTGGGATAAAAATAATATCAATGCTGTTGAAATTGCTAAGATAATTGAGGAAGAGGGCGCTAGTATGATAACCATTCATGCCAGAACTAGATCCCAGGTTAGAAGTGGAGATTCTGATTGGGATTTGATTAAAAAAGTTAAGGACGCAGTTAATATACCTGTGATAGGTAATGGAGATATTAGTTCTCCTAAGGATGTAGATAGAATGATCACAGAGAGTGGTTGTGATTATGTTATGATTGGCAGAGAGGCTATCAAGAATCCATATATTTTCAGGCAGTGTGTTGATTATTTTAAGAAAGGAAGTTATGATGAATCCAATAAAGTGGAAATTGTTTCTGAATACTTAAAATTGGCTAAGAAATACGATATTAAATTTAGTTATATTAAGAATCATGTGGTGCAATTTACTAAAGGTCTAAAAAATAGTGCAAGATTAAGAGAGGAAATAAATAAAACAAAAAAAATAGAAGAAATAAAAAAAATAGAGATTTAACCCATATATTGTTGGGCATCTCTAATTGCTGCACCTCTTGCAGTTCTTAGATAATTACTCTCTATTTCCTCATAAGTTTTTATATCTCTTTCAGTTATGGAAGGATTTACTTTTTTCAAGGCTTCATTAAATTTTTTCATAGAGATTTCTTTTGCAAAAAGATCTTCCCTTAGAGTTAACATTCCTGCTTCCCTACAAATAGATTCTATATCTGAACCAGTATATCCTTTTGTTTCTGCTGCAAGTGTTTTAATATCTACATCTTCTGAAAGAGGCATAGTTCCTGTGTGAACTTTAAAAATCTCTTCTCTAGCTTTTTCATCAGGTATCTGGGCCATAACTATCCTATCAAATCTTCCAGGTCTCAGTAGTGCAGGATCCAAAATATCAGGCCTATTTGTTGCCGCTATTACTACAACATCATTCATTTCTTCTAAACCGTCCATTTCAGACAGTAATTGATTGACCATTCTTTCTGTTACTTTAGAACCTGATTCATTTCCTCTTCTGCCTGCAATTGAATCTATCTCATCAAAGAATACAACTGTAGGAGAAGCCTGTCTGGCTTTTTCGAATATTTTTCTGATTCCTTTTTCAGATTCTCCTGCCCACATAGATATTAATTCTGGACCTTTTATTGAGATAAAATTAGCTTCTGCTTCATTTGCAACAGCTTTTGCTAGAAGAGTTTTACCTGTTCCAGGAGGTCCATAAATTAATATACCCTTTGGAGGTTTGATTCCTAATCTTTCAAATGAACTCGCGTGTTTTATTGGCCATTCTACAGTTTCTTTTAATTCGGCCTTTATTTTTTCTAGGCCACCTATATCTTCCCATTTAATATTAGGTGTTTCAATTAAGACTTCTCTCATTGCCGAAGGTCTGACTACCTTTATTGCTTCTTTGAAATCTTCCCCAGTAATCTTTAGTTTTTCCAAAACCTCACGAGGGATCTCCTTGCCCTCTTCTAAATTGAAATCTTGAATATTTCTTCTTAATACATTCATTGCAGCCTCTTTTGCTAAAGATTCTAGATCTGCCCCAACAAATCCGTGGGTTGATCTTGCTAATTCTTCTAGATCTACAGATTTTGTAATTGGCATATTTCTTGTGTGGATTTTTAGTACTTCCAATCTACCTTTTGCATCTGGAACTCCAAATACTAATTCTCTGTCAAATCTTCCAGGCCTTCTTAGTGCAGGATCAATTGCATTTGGACGGTTTGTTGCACCAATTACTACAACTTTTCCCCTCTTATTCAATCCATCCATCATTGCTAGAAGTTGTGCTACAACTCTTCTCTCTACCTCTCCCTTAGTGTCTTCTCGTTTTGGAGCAATAGCATCAATTTCATCAATAAAAATTATTGAAGGTTCTTTTTCTGCAGCGTCTTCGAAAATCTTTCTTATTTTCTTCTCTGACTCACCATAGAATTTATTCATTATTTCTGGACCATTTATTACAACAAAATTTGCTTCAGATTCGTTTGCAACAGCTCTTGCTAGAAGAGTTTTACCAGTTCCAGGAGGACCGTGCATTAAAACACCTGCTGGAGGATTTATACCTAATCTCTCAAAAAGTTCTGGATGTTTCATAGGTAATTCTACTAACTCTCTCACTTTCTTTATCTCTTCAGATAGACCTCCGATATCTTCATAAGTTACATCCGGGACTAATGAACTTCCATCTTCAGAAACTTCTATAGCTTTTTGGCTCAATTTAAGTTCTGTATTTTCTGTTATTATTACTGGACCATTTGGATTTGTTTCTGCAACTACAAATTTTAAACTTCCTAAGTTACCAAGCATCATACCTTGGAATACAGAATCAAAAATGTCTTCGAAAGGACTGCCAGAGAAAGTTGTTCTCCTTCTTTTTGCCCCACCTAAGGATATTATATCTCCTTTGATTATTGCCCTACCCAGTAAGCTCTGTTTGAACATATTTGGATCTGCTTGAACCATAAGTCCTTGTTGTGCAGGAGCTATCGTGATTTTTTTAGCTTCTTTTATTTCTGCCTTAACTATATGGACTAATTCTCCGATACCTGTTCCAGCATTTCTTCTAAGGATACCATCCATTCGAATTATTGCCTCACCGACATCTGAAGGGTATGCCCTGTCTACAATACCTACAGTTTTTTTCTTACCTATTATTTCTATGACATCACCAGGTCTTACTCCTACCTGTTTCATCATTGATGAATCTACTCTAACAATTCCTTTGTAAGCTTCTTCTTGTAGTGCTTCCATTACTCTTAATTTTGATATTTTTTCTTTCGCCATTTTATTTCTCCAATAATCTTCTAAACCTCAATCTTATTTTACCAGGCTCATCTAAACTTAACCTCATCATAGTGTCCATTTCTTTTTCCATCTGTGCAAATTTTTCTTCAAATTCAATTATCTCTCTAGGTATAGTTACTGAAAATGAATTACCCACCATTCGAAGTTTTACATCAAATCTTCTTTCTCTTAATTTTTTAAACTCTTCAAATTCCTTAATCTCTGAAGAATCATAAAATCTCTCAGAACAATTAGGGCATTCAAAAAAGTTTAATTTGAACCCCTGCCTTACTTCAAACCTCTTTACTGTTTCTTTGTCACATTCTGGACATAGAACTTTTGCATGTGATATAGTTTTCATTGTATATACATCGTGTATATACAGAAGATATATAAAAGTTTCTATAATCTTAGCCGTATTTGATTAGGTATTCGCAAGGAACGAATATTCCCAAGTCATTCTTAATATAATCGTGAGCGGTTTCTACTTGCCTTTGTGCCTTTCTTAACCCTTTCTCACTACATTTGTACTCCAAGATATATAGGGTGTTACCGTCCCAGATTAATCCATCTGGTTCTGCTACTAATTTGCCTTCTCTCCAAAACTGGGTCTCTTTGGATATTGTTTGAATCCCTGGAATCTCATGTCTTATTTCAGAATTTAGAATGTCTGTTAATCTTCTGTCGTGTTCTAACATTTCTCTTACTGCCTTTCCCATTTTAAAAGTAGGAGTTGCTTATAGTTTTTATAATTTTAGATTATTCAATAATCTTTTAAATTTTGGTTGTTTTATGAATTTATGAAAATAAGAAGTGGTAACTCTAAACTTGATGAATTTCTTGAAGGTGGATACTCAGGCATTAGCTCAATATATGGACTTCCCACCTCTGGAAAAAGCTGTTTGAGCCTAATGGCTGTTCTAAAACAGTTAAAGGATGAAAAGAATGTATTCTTTTTTGATGTTAAGAATGATTTCAATCTCTCTAGATTAGAACAGATTAATGGAGAGAGTTTACAAAACCATTTAGATAATCTTTTTGTTTTGAAAATTAAGAGTTTCACTCATCAACAAAAAAAAGTCAAAGACTTATTGAGAATTATTGAAAAAAAGAAGTTTTCTTTGATTGTTGTAGATGGTTTTAATTTTTATTATAGAACTTTATCAAGTAGTAAATCTGATCTAGCTAGAAAAATGATGAATAGTCAGCTTAGAGTTTTGAAAGAGATTTCTGAAAGAGTTCCTGTAATCATTACGAATGATGTTTTTGAAAATTTTAAAAGTGGGATAATCCAGATGGCTGGAGGAGAGATAGTAAATCATTGGTCTAATAATATAATTAGATTAGATGTCTCTGAAACTAAACATATTACTCTAAAACGTCTCAAACCTGCGAAAGAAGGGAACTTTTCCTATAAAATAGTTGAAAAAGGTATAGAATCCCATATTTGAAAAGCTTTATAATTCTTTTTCTTGTTCTAAAAGTAAGATGTATGATCGATTTGGCGATAAAATTGGAGAGTTTGTAGGTTTAAGAAAGAAGGGAAAACCAAAAATGAATATTAATATAGAAGAAGAAAAGAAGGAATTATTTTTTGATTCTGAGAAGACTACAAAATTAGAAGGAATTCTTAGTAAATTTAATGGTAAAATCTTAATTGGTGCACATGACTATCCTTGTGGGGATGCGATTGCTAGCTCTTATGTATGGAAAGAAAAAATATTGAAAGAGAGATTTGGTATTGAATCAGATATATTCTATAGTGGAGCGATTAGCCATCATGAGAATGTTTCACTTCTTAAGAAATTAGATTCGGTTTATGAATCTAGAATAATTCCGTTTGATAGTGTGAAGTTTGATGATTATAAGAAAATATTTGTTCTTGATGCTTCAATAAAAGGTAGGCACTTGACTATACCAGATAATAAAAAAGTTAACTTTGCTATAGATCATCATTTTGATCCTAGTCTAGAAGAGGATTTTTCTAATTATGATTTTGCTGATGTTAGACCTTCTAATGAGGTTGGATCTACTTCTACAATGACTATAGAATATCTTGAGGCATATGGTTTAAATTTTGATAAGGATGAACCTAGCGATGAGATTCTTGCAACTGCTTTGAAGCATGGAATCTTAATTGATACTAATAATTTGAAAAAGGCCACAACTAAAGATTATCTTGCTCTTGCAAAAATCCATAGTTGTGTTAATAGAAATACTCTGGACGAAATTATGAGGCCTTCTCGTTCTGGAGAGATGCAATCAGGTATAGGGAGAGGACTATCTAATAGAAAGAGGATTGGAGTGTATAGTATAAGTTGTGCAGGCCATCTTCTTGAGAGTAATAGAGACACTATATCAGTTCTTGCTAGAGAGTTAATGGCTGAAGAGGGTGTTGAGGCAGGAATAGCTTTTGCTATAATTGAAGATAGGATTGCAATTTCCATAAAAGCTAGAGAGGCTAGTAAATTAAACGCTCAAACTATCGCAGGAAAATTTGGTGGTGGAGGAAGATATGATGAAGCTGGTGCTAGTATACCCTTAGGTCCATTTGAGTATCAAGACGGGAATGAAACTCTTCTTGATGCAATTATTGAGTCTTTGATAATTCCTAAAATAGAGAAATAATTATTTTTCTTGATTTGCTATATGTTTGCACTTAGGATAATTTTCGCATGCAAAGAAAGATCCATAAATCCCTTTTTTGAGGATTAATTTACCGTCTTCGCACTTAGGACATTTTTCACCTTCTAGGTTTACAGAAGGTTTTTTGGTAGGGCATTCTTTATTTATGCAAAGTTCTTGTGGCCTCTTACCTTTTCTTATTAGTAATATTTTTGGATGTTTGCACTCTTCACAAATTTTGTCAGTTTTCTTAACTAAATTTCCTCTTGGGACTCCGAAAGTATTTTTACAACCTTCCTTGTACCTATCACATGCGATAAATGGACCAAATCTCCCAAACCGTAATCTTAACTTCCCCTTTTTACACTTTGGACAGTCTCCAATTATATCTTCTCCTTCTGTAGATTTTGAGAGCGCCTTCCCAACTTTCATTTCATGATCTTTAAAGTTCTTTAGAATTTTTATTAGTGATTTCTTGGTTTTAGCTATTACTTTGTCTCTAGTATTTTTCTTTTCCCTTATTGCCTGCATATCATCTTCTATCTCTCTTGTTAGATGTTCGTCAATTATTTCTGGAGAGTATTTTTCTAGAGTGTGAATTAGAGTTATTCCTAATGGTGTTGCTTCTAGCTTTGTTCCGTCAATGTATTTTCTTTGATATAATGCGTCAACCATCATAGCCCTAGTAGCTTTTGTTCCTAAACCTAAATTTTCCATCTCTTTGATTATTGATGCCTGAGTATATCTTTTCGGAGGCAAGGTTTCCTTTTCTTCTGATTTGATAGTTTTTGGTTTTATTTCATCATCTTTTTCTATTTTAGGAAGAAGTTGTTCTTTTGATTTCGAGAACTCACCATATAGTTCATACCATCCTTGCTCCAGTATTCTTGAACCAGATAGTTTGAATTTTTCATCATTTACATCTATTGTGACAGTTGTAATCTCTTTCTTTGCAGGATCTCCGAATACTGATAGAAATCTTCTAGTGATTAAGGAATATAATTTTAGAGATTTTCCCGAAAGATTTGCTAGATCACCTGTAGGATAGATGGCAGGGTGTGCAGAATCTTCTTTCTTTCCCTCATTTGGTATAAGCTGTTTCTTTTTTAAAAGATCTTCACAATGTTTTGTGAATGCTTTTTTCTTTGAAAGTTTTTTTAGAATTTTTTTATAACCTATTGAAGTTGGCAATTTTTGTGAGCTTGTTCTAGGATATGATATTAATCCAGAAGTGTATAAATCCTGAGCAATCTTTGAAGTTTCTTTAGGTGTGATGTTTATCTTTCCATATGCTTCAATCTGTAATGAAGTTAGATCAAAAGGAATTGGTGGTTGTATTAATCTTTCACTAGATTTTATACTTTCTACTATTGCCTTTTTTCCTTTTGTATTCTTTAAAGCCTTTTTTGCTTCTGCCTCTTTTGTGAACTTTCCTTTTTTGTGTTTTGCAGAAATTTTTGTTTTGTTTAGTTTACCTTCTAAATGGATCTCCCAATATTTCTTGGGTTTGAATTTGCTTATCTCTGCTTCTCTCTTTACTATGATTTTTAGTGTCGGCCCCTGAACACGGCCCGTAGACATCAATCTAAATCTTTTTGTTGCATTTTTTATAGAAGTCATTAGTGCATTACTTATGTTGATTCCGTAAAACCAATCTAATGTATGTCTAGTTTGACCTGCATGAATTTGAGGGAAGTCCAAATGTTTGGTTGCTTTTTTGTAGGACTCTATTAATTCATCTTTAGTTAGAGTGGAGAACTTCATCCTTTTCCCATCCTTTTGCTTGCAAATATATTTTAGTATATTATACCCTATGACTGAACCTTCTACATCATAGTCTGTAGCTACAATAAATTTATCGGCCTTTTTTGATAATTGTTCTAGAACTTTAACATATTTCCTTGTATAATCTGCACCTTTGTCGATTTCATATTTTGGTTTCCACTCGATATCGAATGTAGGATAACCTTTCTTTGCATTTTTAGATTTTGCCAAACCAAATAAATGACCTACTGCACAGCCAACAAGAATGTTCTTACCTTTATGTTTTAATTCGTAATAACTAACTTTATTCTTCGTAGTTTTTATTGCTTTTGTATCTGCTAAAGCTGTTGCTATTTTTTGTGCTTGTGCAGGTTTCTCAGTGATGATTAGCTCTACCATTAAAAGAAACTCTTGGAAACTAGTTTTAAAAATGTTTTGGAAATAAAAAAATTAAATGTGCTCTTTTTTAATCTCAAACTTTCTTGCACATTCTTCGGAACAGAATCGATAGGTCGAACCTTCGAAATCTTCTTCTACGAACTCATCTTCCAAAATAGTGTGACAGTTAGCACATTCTGAAGGATTTGATTCCTCATCATAACCTTTCATGAAACCTTCTTCAGCTTCATTAATTTCATCACCATCTCCAGCTTCTTCTCTCCCTTTTTCCCCATACAAGTTTTGTTCTTTTGTTTCATCCATTCTTAATTTCCCCTCATATTTTCTTTTTCTTTCCCATATATTTTCTTAATGGTTTAGGTACTGAAATTGATCCATCTTGATTTTGGAAATTCTCCAAAATTGCTCTCATTGCTCTGGATGTTGCAATTGCAGTATTATTTAATGTGTGTACATATTTTCTATCTTGACCATCTTGGTATTTTATATTCCCTCTTACTGCTTGATAATCTGTACAGTTTGAACAGGAACCTACTTCCCCATATTTTTCTTCTCTTGGATACCATGCCTCTATATCGTATTTCTTTGCAGCAACTATGCCCATATCTCCAGTACAAACATTTACTACTCTGAATGGGATTCCCATCTTTTTGTATAATTCTTCTGAATTCTTTTCTAACTCTTCATGATATTTCAAAGAATCTTCAGGTTTACATATTATTACTTGCTCAACTTTATTGAATTGATGCATTCTGAATAAACCTTTTGTATCTACTCCTCTACTACCTATTTCTTTTCTGAAACATTGAGATAGGCTAATATATTTAAGAGGTAAATCTTTTTCATCGATCACTTCATTAGAATGTAATGCAAGTAGTGGATGTTCTGATGTTGCTATTAAATATAATTCTTCTTTATCTATTTTATACATTACTTTTTCAAAATCTGCTAAATCTGTAGTGCCTTCATATGATTCTTTATTTAACATAAGGGGTGGCGTGATTAATTTGTATCCTTTTTTTATTAGTTCGTCTATTGCAAACTTTTGTAGTGCTAAATCTAATAGTGCTAAATCTCCTTTTAGGTAATTGAATCCTGCACCTGCAACTTTTGAGGCCTTTTTGAAATCTGCTAAGCCCCTTTCTTCTGCTAATTGGCCGTGAGGTTTTAACTCGAAATTTGGCACCTTTGGTTCTTTATGGAATCTAAAAGGGACATTTTCTTCCCCATCTTTCCCTATAGGAACTGACTCATGAAGAATATTTGGTATCCTGTATAGATAAGAAGTTAGTTCACTTTTTATTTCATCCATCTCATTTTCTATCTCTGTTATTTTAGGAGGAAGTTCTCTAGCTTCTTTTATTGCTTCTTCTGCAGATTTCTTTTGTTTCTTTAATTTGTTAATTGATTCTGCAACTTTATTCCTTTTTTCTCGAAGACGATCTGCTTTTTGTTTTAATTGTCTCCATTTTTTATCATTCTTTAGAACTAAATCGACCCACTCTATTTTTTCTTCCTGTCCTCTCTTTTTTAGCGAGTCTTTTACTATGTCTGGACTAGATCTTATAGTATTTATGTCAAGCATAATTTATGCATAAAAAAATAGTTATATAAAGCTTTTGTTATACCCCTTTTAGATGATTAAAAGTATATACTGCAAAAGGTATTTTCAAAAAGGTAAACCTTTAAAATATATTTGTGACTGTTACTATCATAGGTGGGATTATTAATGAAAAAGAAAGAAATTTTTGAAGTATTTTTTAGGAAAAAGCCAGCAATGATACTGCTAGCTTTGAAAACTAGTAATCGAAATCGTTATGGATCTGTAATTGCTAAGGAAGTAGATTGTACTTACTCCCATGCTGTTAAGATTCTTCAAGAGATGGAAAAGAATAAACTTGTATCTTTCGTTAAGGAAGGTAGAATCAAAACAATTAAGTTGACTGACTCTGGTGAAGAAATTGCAGGACATATAGAACGTATAAGAGATAAGTTATAATTTTAATTCTTTTTAGAAATTTTTTATTTATATTATTAAGATTAGCATGTAGTATAATGTTCGCCTGCTGTAAGTCCGCAAGTACCTATGTCTGCAAAATAGTTTGATGTATCAGCAGTTAAGATAGTTGGATCTATAGGACTAGAGCATAATAAATCAGAGTATGTAGCAGTACAGGAGTTCACATTTGTTAGTTCTAGATTAGTTATTGATCCGAGAGAACTAAACCAAATTAATATAGGGTAAGAGTTTAGGGATTCAATATTATTTAATTTTAAATATCCGCCAGGATTATTAGATACTAGAATCTGAGAAGTTAACCCTGCAATATTGTCAATTATTATTATATCCTCTAGTGTAGTATCTATTGCGCCAGTCACCATTATAGCGCCACTTTCAAAATCATTGATTGAACAATTCTTTACAGTTACATTTGTAGTTCCTAATAGATTTAGTCCTACTGTCCCATCAGAGATAGTTTTTCCATTACAATTTATTACAGAATTACTTTCATTTATAGTTAGAGTAATACAAGCATTCTCAACTGAATCATCATTCATCAAAACTACTTCATTAGTATCATAACTTGACCAAAGTGATGGAGTTTTCATATCACTTTCACAATCAGCACAGCTATCACATGACCTTGTTATCCACTCATTATCTAAACTAGAATTATATACTCCAGTTAGAGGATCTAAACAGTCAGGATCATCCTCATCGCCATATCCATCATCATCATTATCTATAGTATCATTACATTTTGGAGTAGAGAGTAGAATACTCTCTGAACAAGTTTTTGTTTTCGCTTCCCACTCTAAACCTTGTAAAACTCCATCAATAATAACTTGAGGAATAATCTCAATTTCTGAGCTAGAAATGTTTGTATAATTTATTAATTTATTTTCAAAGGCAGAGAGGTTAACAGCATTATGATATATTGATCCATCTCCAAATAATATAACAACTGAATCCAAATTACCATTATAATCATTTATTACTAAGAGTTCTGTATTATTTTCACCACTTGTTACATTGATTATATTTGTACATTCAAAATCAAAATCTAAATTAGTGGTATGAATATTTATGGTGGTTTGAGTTTGATTAATTTGTGAATCTGCTTCAGAACCTATAAAAGAAATAATTATTACTGCTAGGAGTATAGTAAACCCGACTATCAGAACTGTAGCTATTAGTGGAGATATACCTCTTTTTTTCATTGTTTCTAAATTCGTTTCTTTTGTTTAAATAATTTTCTAATGAATATTAATAGTTACAACATAATTTATAGTCATATGTTTCTTCTGAACAATCTGCCACATGGGCATTTGTTACATCAGATAGTGCGATCACGCAGAATGATTGAGTTTCCGTATCTGCAGGGCAATCACCTGGTTGATCATAAACAAAACAATCCCCTTCTGTGTTTATTTTGTAATCTGTATATCCATAACTTGAATGATCTGTAGACTCGATATGGGCATTTTCTCCAGTCGATTCTATTCTTAAAAAATCAAATTCCTGAGAAGAAGACATGAAATAGTATGCATAAGAACAATAGACTCTGTAATCATAACTTCCTGCTGAAGTCGCTACATGAGCATTTGTAATATTGCTTAGATATAGATTCCCTATTGGAGGAAAGTATTGTAGCATCCCTTCAGGATTATCAGTTACAGTGCAACTATAGGGTTCTATGTTGCAATCAGATTCAACAAAATCATCAGAAGAATCATCAGGAGTTCCTGCAATATTAGTCCAGTGACACGAATTAAAAGTTTCGCCCATAAAAATAGTTCCAGATTCAATAAACCAGTCAGGAAGCTTTATTGTTTGAACTGCATTCCACCCTTGACAATAACTGTCTCCACAGTATTTGAAATGATCAATATAATTTTCATCCGCTTCACTGTATATAGTTCCTGTAGGATTATATATAGGAGTAGGTTGACCACCTTCATCTTTTATTTGTACACAGCAACTTGTGAACCAACTATTACAAAGACCATTATTATTTAATGCTCCACCCGCATGCAAATACTCCAAATTTATTATATCTGTCCATTTTTCATTCCCAATATTTAGTGCTAAACAGGATTCTTGATTAAAATCATCAAGACATTGACCAGAACCTTCTGCTATGAAGTCTGGATCTGAAATTCTGCCGTCGAAGAGAGTTCGACAAGCTCTAGGAGCAGTCCTATCCGAACCTTTTGTACCTGAACAGCTGGGATCCGAAGAATCTTCCATTGCATCTGCATCATTATCTACCTCATCATTGCAAGTATCTATACAATCAAGAGTTTGATGACACCTATATTTTCTATCAACAAAAAAAGATCTTGGCTCTAAATAATCTGGAACAATTTTACTAGTCGAAACTTTTTCTACTTTCAATGGAGAGAGAGGGATTTGAGGAGGAAGATAGATTTGATAGTCAGGAATTTTTTCTGAGATTGATGATTGGCACATTTCATCATGCCCACAAGAATTCATTCCGCAAACAGTTAGTCCGCAACCTTGTTCTATCCAAACAGGCTCACTCATATCCCTAGTTTTAGAAAAATGGATAGAATTAAAATTTAAAAGAAGTAACATGATTATTAGTGAGCTTATGAAAAGGTATTTTTTGATATTTTCATGTTTCATATTCATATCCTATAATAAATAAAAAGTGGTTAGATCCTATAATATATGTGCATATCTTAAGGTATCTACACCAACATTGGAAGTAAACAAATAACTTGTATGGACCTTATTTGTATTATCAATTGTTATTGATCCAGTTTCTCCATTAAATAATGCAGTGTTTGTTCCTTCTTCTACTCTCTCTGAATTCCATCCAGATTCTGAAAGATAGTAAAAGAACCATTGATCATAGTCATCTCCACCACATGCCCAAGACCATGCCGTTAATCTTGGTAACCCTTCCACAGTTATAGTTAATTGAGGGTTGTAAGCTGCACAAGTACTCAAATCTTCGTATGTCCAAGAAGTACCACCGTTTGTAGAGGTTGCATATTTTAGAGACCTTATATCTCCAGATACATCTTTATGAGGGTGTACTATGTGTAGGTTTCCGTCCCCTCCAACTTTTATTGATAATCTGGTCCTATATATTTCGTCATTGACTGTTAGGATATTCTGAGGATTGCTCCAAGTTCCAGCTCCTACTTTTTGTGTGTAGAATATATTCCTTGGACAGTTTGGTAGGGTGCATTCATGAGATTTATAGATCACATGAATTGTATCTGTTGTCGAATCATAATCTACTGAGGACCTATACATGTCACCAGGATACATACCATAATAAGTTGGCGCACTTGCAATAGTTTCCTTATTCCAAGTAGTACCCTCTAACCAAGCGTGATAAACTTCATCTGTTTCTCCAAATGGTACAGGAGTGTTTTTAGAAACTCTAGTATAAATCATATGAGGTATGTTTCCAACTAAAAATATCTCAGGATAGGCATAATCTGTTCCCATCACTGAAGGATCTACAACAGATATTGTCCAAGTTTGTCCATCATCGATAGAGGAGGCATATTTTATACCTATATTTCCTGTTGATTTATGAGTGTATGTAACATGTATCTTTCCAGTTGTATCTATAACAATTGAATTTTCATCCCCATCAGTATCATCCGATCCATCCACTATTGAACATTCAAATGTACCTAACCTTTGACCAAATTCATTATATCCACAACTTCCAGAACCAGGCATCTCATAAGTTGCAGCAGCAGGACCAACATATTTTGCAAAATTTAAGGCCTTATTTATTGTTCCTGATCTGTAAACCATTATTGCAGAACCTGTACCATCTTCATTTACCATAGTTGAATCAAAAGCTATTGAACTTTCTTCAGCTAGATCATAGTTCTGGAAATCTAAAGGATTTGTAACAAAGAATGTTCTAAAAGAATCATAACATCCTTCATCTGCTTCTTCATTACAGTTTTGATCTAAACCGTCATCACAGTATTCTTCTTCTGGTCCCAAATATGATCCCCCACAACCTTCATTTACTAATAAAGTTGTAGGATTATCAGATATACCTAAACCATTATGAAATTCTGACCATTGCCAAAGATTTGCAACAAATTCACAATCAGAGTAAGTTGTACCTTCAGTACATTCACCTATTCCATAATTTATTCCTCCAGATTCCCCATTATAATCATAACCACATGCTTGTGTGTCTTGAGAAGAGCTTATACATTCACCACATTCATTAGTCTCATCAGGATTATTTAATTCATCACTATCTATGAATCCATCACAATCATTATCTTCACCATCATTACAATCTTCTGTAGTTGGCATTATTGCATCGCAACTGTGCCAATCTCCAAAGTTCCATTGCCCACCACTATACTCACAGTCTGCATTTTCTGTTCCGATAGTACAAATCCCTATAGCATTATATCCACAAGATTGAGTTATTGCATCCCCTTCTGTACAGGTTCCACATTCAGTATCTCCACTATTTGAAGTCCCATCACAATCTTCATCTAATAAACTCGCATCATTACAATCTTCTGTAGTTGGCATTATTGCATCGCAACTGTGCCAATCATTGAATTCCCATAATCCTGTTCCAGCATTATACTCACAGTCTGCATTTTCTGTTCCGATAGTACAAATCCCTATAGCATTATATCCACAAGATTGAGTTATTGCAGCTCCTACTGTACAGATTCCACAATCATCATCGTAACTATCAATTAATCCATCACAATCATTATCTTCGCCATCATTACAAGATAGTTCTTGGGCATACTCTCCAGGAACAGCACCATCACAAGTACCCCATTCACTCCAAGTATAACTACCTGATGAACACTGTCTTGTGTGTTGACCATATGAACAGGTTGACCCTTCTTCCCAATCAATTACTACCAAACCCACTTCAGGAATTTCTGCAGTATCTCCAGATTCACAGTTTTCTGCTGCACCAAATGGCCATACAGTCCAATCACAATCAACTTCAGTCAAAAGACAGTCAGATTGAGGTGTCCCTGAGGAATCTGTCCAAAGAGAATTATAGTATAGTTCTGAGTTCCATATTGTCCAACCACCATCAACGTCGAGTGTACAGTTAGTACTAGGATTAGCATTATACTCTCCCCTACAAACTTGCATAGGGTCTTCATCATCTAACCATCCTTGGCAAAGTCCGTCTCCAAGATATCTGAAATTATTTACACTACCTAATGTGCCACTGGGATCATAGACATCGCTTCCAAGGTCAACACAGCACCAATCAAAATATGATCCACAAAGTTCATTGTTATCTAATACTGCACCATCAACCATATGTTCGAGATTTGAAATTGATACTCTGTTAAAATTTGGATCACAATTTTCTGTATAAGGTCTCAATATTGCTTTCAATCCACTTGTACTTTCTGTATTACATAGCCCAATACCTTCTGCTATGAAGTTCGGATTATTCATATTCTCAGTGAAATAAAGCATGCAATTACTTTCACCTGTTCTTTGATCTTGAACTTTTGAATCACATGCAGATTCTTGTCTACTAACTGAAATTCCTTCTGCTGCAAAATTTTGTATTGTTTTTGAATCAAAATTTCTATCTCCATCATTATCTATCCCATCATCACAGGAATTAACACATAAATTAGAAGGAGTACATCTTGATTGAATAGATAACCACTGTTTAGTTTTTTCAAAAAAACTTCGAGTTTCATCTTTTCTAAATTCTGAGGTTGGTGAAATTGAAGGTGTTTCTGCAACACTTCTTATTTTAATTGGTGAATTTATTGGAGCTTTCAGAGGTCCCTCTCCGGAAGGGTGAATTACCGGAAAGATATTTGGAAAGAGCTCTCGCTGTCTTATTTGACACATCTCATTAGATTCGCAACTATCGAAACCGCAACTTTCTTTTCCACAATATACATTTGTCCACTCTTTTGTAACAGGTCTAGCTTCTACAGTATCAGAATTGATTGCAGAAAAAATAACGATAAATGCTAGCAACATAGTTAAAGAAAATTTTATTTTTTTCACCATTTTTTATTCACCCTTTTAATATAATATAGATTGTTGATATGGTCTTATTTAAATATTCCTATTCTCGATAAAAAGAAAATGGGCCCAACGGGATTTGAACCCGCGACTTCATGGTTAAGAGCCAAGCACTCTGACCAGGCTGAGTTATGAGCCCACATTTAAAATAGGAATAGAATTGCTAATCTTAAACTTAAAAATCTTTTGTTTATGCTGTTACGAACTTTATCCAGAGATAAGCTATAAATAAAACAAATGATAGATAGATTAGATTTACTATCCACAATAGTATCTCTTTATTTGGTACAAATGCATGAGTTAGTACTACTGCAAAAGCAAGCACTAAACTAATAATAAGAGAGACTAATAAATTGCCAGACGCATATTCTATTGCGGAGTCTTTCATCTCTTGACAGATACCTATGTCAGGACAGGTACCATCAAATTGATTTACACCCCACATGAAATAAAATACCATCATAGTTCCTAGTATCACTCCTGCAACTAGTATGAAACTTAGAATGTATAATAAAATTGATTTTGAATTGATTTTTGAAGGCTCTTTATTCTTTACTTCTTCCTTAGGAGACGCTTCAGTAGAAGCTGGCTCTTTTTTTGCCCCTTCATTAGGAGCCCCATAACCAACATACTCTTGTTTTTTCAAAATGGGTTTAGTTGATTTATATTTGTTTAATTTATCAAAAGATCTGTTAATCTTTTCTACAGGCCAACCTTTTGATAGTAATGCCAATCTAATCTCATGCTCTCTTGCACCTTTTGCTAATGAAACTTTTATGAATTTTGTAAGAACATCCCTCTTTGGTTTTGATTGAATAGGAATAGGTTTAGCATGAGCTTCTGTTGGTTTTTTAATTGTTTCTAAAGCTTCTTGAATTTCTGAATCTTCCCAATTATTCTTCTTTAGAATATCTCTTAACTCATCATGATTGTAACCTTTGTTCAACCCATCCTTTATGAAATTAAGAAGTTTTATGTCAACCATTAATTCTATATTTGAAATTTCTCATTTATATAATTTCTTATTTTAATTATAGAAAATTATTTAAATTAAAGTAACTAAGATTTGTTAAAATGGAAATTGAATTGAAAAAGAGGCCCAAGAATGCAACTATCATCGAGGGATTTCCTGGTTTTGGACTTGTTGGAACAATCACTACTGAATTTTTAATAGATCACCTTAATGCTGAAAGAATTGGATCGATCTGGTTAAGTGAAATGGATCCAGTAGTAGCAGTACATGGGAAAGACATTATAGAACCTATAGGATTATTTTATTCTAAAAAATATAATCTAATTATAGTTCATGCGATCACAGAAGTTAAAGGTATAGAGTGGAAGCTCGCCTCGGCTATAGGAGACCTTGCTAAACAAATTAATGCGAGAGAAATAGTTAGCTTAGAAGGAGTGGGATTATTAGGGAAAAATGACAAAGATGGAGTATATTTTTACAGTCCTAAGAATTGGAAAAAGTTTGAGAATCTTGAAATTCCACCTTTAGAAGAAGGCATTGTGGTAGGAATAACTGCAGCACTAATTTTGAGAATGAAGGATGTACCTATATCCTGTATCTTCGCTGAAACTAAATCTAAATTACCAGATAGTAGGGCTGCTGCTAATGTTGTAAAGGTATTAGACAAATATCTTGATTTGAAAGTTGATTATAAACCTCTACTCAAACAAGCCGAAGAGGTTGAAGATAAGATAAAGTCACTTTTGAAAAATACCAAAAATGTTAGTGATTTGAAAACAAAAAAAGAGACTAGTTATTTAGGTTAAAGCTTTCACTAATTTATTTTAGTGAAATTTCTTTTTATTTTTAATTATATAGTCTACTTGAACAGCATATTGTATATCTATGACTTTTTCGGTTAAACGCTTAGCTCACTATTTGGCAACAAACAAGTAGATATATGCAGTTTTGAGTAAAGTAGCGATTTATTTGATCCCATAATTAGATAGAAGATAGTTTTGTTAGATCTTGTTTAATGTGTATATATTGGAGAGTATTAACTCTCAAACTTAAATAGGTAATTTTATATATTTTTTCTACTTCCCCTATATCTATGAACTCACTTATTAAAAAGATTTCATTACGTTCAACTATTATCTATTTTTTTGGGCTCATTTTAATCTACTCTTTCTTCCTAATTAAGAAAATTGTATCAGATTTATTTTTTATTTCAATTATACTCTCACTTTTCATCATTCTTTTCCTTGTGATAGTAAAAAAGTTCCAAAAAGGCTATGATCTACCAAATAACCTGAAAAAAGGTGAAAAGATTATGTATATTATGCTATGTCATTCCTGTAATTGGGAATGGATGTCTAATACATCAGGTATAGAGTCTCCTACAAAATGTCCAAACTGTGGAAATAAGTCTAAATTAGAATTAATTGGTTGGAGAAAATTACAATCTACCCCAAAACAAACAAATAGAGAACTCACTAAGTTTTTCAAAATATAAAATAAAAAAATAAAAATGGCCTATTTTTTCTTGGCTTTTTTCTTCTTTTTCTTTCCGCCTCTAGCCATTTTTGCCTCACAAACGTTCCCTTTTCCATCAACGTAGTATAAGAAACCAGGCTTTCTTTCAATGACGTTTTTTACAATAATTTTTCCCATTTTGCACCTCCTTTTTTAAGTTTTATAATAACTATTTTTAGATTTACTAGTATATAAATGTTGTTTTTCCGACGAGGATTTGAAAACGCTGTTATTTTTAGGTTTTGCTTAAATATTTTAATTGTTTATTTGGATAAAAGTTTTAATCAATTCTTATAAGTTTTAATGGTCAAATATTATAGGTTTTGCTTAAATATTTTTATCACCATAAAATGTGTTTGAGATCTCATCGTACTTTTCTTGAACATCTGTAAAACTAGGAATACCATACATTTGTAATGTTGTTCTGATGTCTGAATGGCCTGCTAACTGTTGTACATAATTTGGTGGAACTCCAATCTTTAGCATATGACGTATAAAACTGTGTCTTAGTATATGAGGGTTCATATTCCTTTTTGTAGGGTCAGGATGGGGAATTTCGGCCCTTATCGCAGTATTTTTTACTATTGCATTGATCCTACTTTCGTCTATCCCATCATTATCTTTTTTGTTACTCTGTATAAGCTTACCATTCTGCCTTGAACCTATGTAAAATTTAATTGATTGTAATGTGTCTCGATCTACAGGAACTGTTCTAAATTTGCCACCTTTCGCCTTTGGAATGAATATTCTCCTCTTAGTAAAATCTACATCCATGACCCTTAAGTTGCATAATTCGAATCTCCTCATACCTGTTCTTGCCAGAATCTTTAGAACTATTTGATCTCTCAAGGATTTTGTTGACTCAATTAATTTATTTAATTCATCCATGGAAAGATAGTAGATGTTGTAAGTTTTTTTTGGTTTTAGTTTTTTTTGTATCATTTATTGCCTCTTATTTTCTTTCCAAGATTCCTAAAAAACGCAATAATTCTTTATAAACATTGTGATTATGGCCTATTTCCGCCATAGAATTGGTAGAAGTATGGTGTTTATGGATAATTTGAGTATAAATCTTATTTTTTGTAAATTTTTATTAAAATTAGAATTTTATTTATATTTTTGAATATATTTTGATTTATTTTAGAAATAAAAGATAGCTTATGATTCTTACTTTGAATTTAGACAACCTGCTCTGAATAACTATAGTTGTTTGGGATATCTATCCAAAGATAAAATATTTTATTTATAAATATTTTTAGAAAAAATTATGGTAAGATTTGAATCATATAATATTGTAAGATTTGAAAAGAATTTCTATTTCTGAAAATCATAGAGGTTGTGAACAGTTAGTAGTGGCTGTTCAAGTAAATGATCAATAAAAAAAATAAAAATAGGTTGTTTGAAATATTTTTAATCAATGCTTAAATGTTTTTAACATATATTATATTGTAAAATTTTACAACGAATATACTAACTATCAATAACATATAAGTTTTCGATTATATCTTTAATTTTATGCTAGTGGAGGTAGATTAATGAATAATCTCAAAATAGAATATATTGCATAGACCATTATCTGCCAAAGGATAATCACCATGACTACATTCCAGAAATTTTTCTTTACCCATTTCCATTCAAGCACTCTTTTTTTTATTGCCATTTTTTATATTGATATATATGTCCCACTAATATAGGAATCATACCTACAGGAACCCATTGAAGTTTATGGAACCATAATGAGTAAATGAAGATTATCAGTCCCATGATGTGTAATACCATATTCACTGGATGCCTTATGCAAAAAACGTTGTATTTCATTTCATCATCTCTTTCTAATTTTTTTACTAATTTTTTTACTAATTTTTTCTTCTTTGTTGGCATTTTACCACCCCTTAATTTTATAGGTTTAAATTTGAATTTGTTAGTATATAAAATTTGCTATATAATATTTTTTAAAGATTTTGCCAGTTTCTATCTTCAATTTTATTATTGATCAAATTATTAACATTCAAATTTTGAACATTTGAAACCAGAAATATAAACAAAAGATTTAAGAAGGAATACTTCCATTAATTTATTATGAGTTTGATTAATTTTTTTAAAAAAAAAGAGGTAGTTGAAGAAAGGTTTTCTGAGATTCATACAGTTTTAGATAGTTCTTTTTCGAGAGTTAAAACAGATATGGAAAAAGTCGGGAAATGGATTGAACATCTTGATGACCATAAAGACAACCACAACAAAAGATTGAATGAACTTGACCATAGATTGAAGATACTTGAAAGTAAATTGATTGAACAGAATCATATACCTATCGAAGAGAATCATTCAAAAATTGAACGCGTTCAATCGTTCAATCGTTCAGTTCAACCAATCATGAACGTTCAAAAGATAGATGAACTAACACCTGCACAAAAACAAGTGGTAGGATTATTAGTTTATTCAGAAGAACCCCTAAGTTATAACAATATTTCTAACAAATTGAAGATAAATATAGTTACAGTTAGAAGACACATAAATGACATAAAAAGGGCAGGATTTGAGATCAAAGAGAGAGTTAGTGTGAAGAGTAGAAGAAAGGTATTTTTTGTGGAAGATAGTGTGAGAAATAGTATTTTGAAGACTAGTGAGAGTTAATTATTGTAAAATATTAGTTATATTAACTAGATTGGTGAGTTTTATCGCGAAAGTGAGCGATTAATCTCGAGAAATAAGCCTCTTTTGGTTAGGATCATTGTGATAAAAGAGTGTAGTGAGAGTTTCTTTTGCATCTAACTTCCTAAACTCAGATTCTATGTGTAAGGTTATGGTTCTATTGTTAATTTTTCTCTTAATTAAAGGTAATCCTTTGCGCAGTATTGCACTCACATACCCCCTTATACATCCTGCAGTGAGACCAATCTTAGAAGACAGATCATAGTAAGTTATTCCTCTTTCAAGGTCTTCCTCTAGCTGATATACTGTTAAAAATACTAAAAACTCCTTATTTGTTAAAGTTACAAATCTAGATTCTATATCTTTTCTTAAAGATTGAATATTTAGTGATTGATCGCTTAATGAATGATTGACTGTTGAATGATTGTTTAGTGATTGATTGATTGATTGAACCCCCTTATTTCCAGTGGAATTAGCACAAATTCGGGTAAAAGGCACCTTAAAAGCCTTAATTTCTTCATTTTTTGACTCTTTTTCATTAATTATAGTAAGAATTCGATCTAATTTGGATTCCATAGACAAAATCTTAGTAGAAAGCAAGGATACATCTGCCTTGACCTTTGAAAATGACTTTTTTATGTTTTTTTCAGACATAATTTGAGAAATAGACTAATATTTATAAAACTGTATGCTTATTTTGTATAGTGAGTGTTTAGTGAATGAGGGATTAGTAAAAAATACTAGTAAATAGTGAGTTTTTACAGGAAAATATAGGATTTTATGGCATAATATGTAGATATAATACAGATAATATGATATATATTGATTAGTAAGTGCTTAATGAGTGAATAATGAGGGTTAATGAGTGATTAGTAAGTGCTTAATGAGTGAATAACGAATGAATAAACTAGATTAATTGATCTCTGACAGCCTATTATATTCCTTATATACTTTCGGATGAAGGAGCCACCTCTTTCTCGCTAAATAGATTTTACCGTCGGAGTTTTTGGTTATTTTCTTAACAAATCCTCCAGAATTTAGATCATTTAATAGATATAAAATAAACTCCTCATCCCTTGCTAATTCACTTGCTATGGATGAGGTAAATAAGGGTCTTAAATTGTTTTCATACAGGACTAATAAGATCTGTTCCTTTATCTTCTGTTTGTTTTTATCACTAATTATAGGCATATTCTTTATTATCCTGCGTGTATACGACTTGTTCGGTTAAACGTTTTTCTATTTACTGATTAAACTAAATAATACTTTTCCGATACCTGCAATGAAAAACAATATTGCAAATACTTGTGCAAGAGTTATTATCTCATACCATAATAAATAAGCAAATAGTATAGATATCACTCCTCCGAGAAATATTAAAAATTTTGCATAACCTTGGTTAACTTTCTTTTTTGGCAAATCTCCCACCTCCTCATTATATTTTAGATTTGTTATTTAAATATTTTTGTTTTTTGTCACAAGTATAATAATTTTTTATCCTAGATATTTAGACGAATTCAATTGTTAACTTTTGTGTAGTATCGGGATATAAACTATATGTGCCAAACAATATAATGGAACTAAAAAATATATATAAATGAATTAATCAAAGATAGTAATATGAATAAAGAAATTAAGATTGTCGAGATTATGAGAAGCGAGAGATGTGATTGGGAAGAAGCGACAAAAAGAGAAAAAGAAAGAAAAAATTTAAAAGATTTTTTTTAACTATTTTTTAGTTCCAGGTTTTACCATTGGCAACCTTATATGAGGCGGAAGATTTACTTCTTGCGTCATTGCTAATGCTTTGATATTACATCTAGCTAAAATAGTATTTAACAAGATTGGAGCTATTTCTTTTTCCAATCCTTTGGATTTTTCCCATTCATTTAAGATCATATCTATTTTAGCTTGATCTTCCATAAATAATACATGGCCTTGTAATGAGATGTTACCCATATTTGGATCGTAAGATACTGAAAAATCAAAATTCACTTTAATAACATTTCCAGCAGTACCTACGTCTAGTTCTTCTTTTTCTAGACTTTTTATAGATAGGTCACTTTTTATCTTCATTCCTTTTTTTATCTTGTCTAATCTTTCTACTATTATTCTATCGAAATTAAATCCTATAATTGGCATATTTGTTCACCTATAAATAGACTTTATGAATTGTTTATAAAACTTTCTACATCTCGCAAGGGGCGTTTATTCCTAAAAGATTTAGTCCATTTTCTAAAACTTGTCTAACTGAATCAACTAAAATTATTCTTTGTTCCATTATTTTTGCATCTTCCACAATAACTTGATGTTTATGATAGAATTCATTGAACTCTTGAGACAGTGAAACTAAATAATTTGCAATATAATTTGGTTTTTGTTCATCTATTGATTTCTTTACTATCTCTTTAAACTGTTTTAGAGATTTTATTAATTTATTCTCTTCTTCTGTTTTAAATTCGAATGAGATATTTTTTGTATTAATTCTTTTATTTGCCTTTCTTAATATACTACTCGCTCTTGCATGAGTGTATTGCAGATAAGGTGCAGATTCCCCTTCAAAATTTAATGCAGAATTCCAATCGAATATAACATTTTTTTCATTTGATACCTTGAGCATTGAAAATTTTATCGCACCATAGGCTATATCTTTCGATAACTGTTCTATTTTTTTCTTTGAGTAATTATCTCCTCTTTTTTCTTTTATTGCCTTAATTGCCTTTTCTTTGGCTTCCCTCATTAAATCAGATAATAAAACTACTGTACCTTTTCTGGTTGCCATCTTTCCTATCGTGTCTTCTCCTTTTAGTAATACAAATGAATAAGGTATCATTTTTGGAGAAGGTAAATTCAATAATGAAAGAGTTGTTTTCATTTGATTGAAATATAACTTATGATCTTCGCCCAAAACCACAAAATTATTTTTTCTGGTTTTCTTTAATTTATCTATAGTATATGCTAAATCCCTTAATGAATATAGAGAAGTTCCATCCCCTCTGGTTAAAACGTATACTGGCACTTTCATAGGTAGATTGTATCCTTTTAGATCTAAAACTTGTCTGCCATGTTCATCTACGAATAACTTTTTTGTTTTCTTTAATTTGTTTAGTATATCTTTTGTTTTATTATTCCATAGATATTGAGATTCATAATCAAATGCATCATAAGTTATTCCTAATTCTGAAAAGAGTCTTGATTGTCCCCTTATACATACATCTACAATTTGTTTAAACCCTTTCTTTATTTTTTTATCACCATCTTCCAATTTTTTTAAATTTGCAAGTATTTCTTTTTCTAGATCAGGATTATCTTTTAATTTTTTGTTAAAATCCACATACATATCCAATAAATTTTCAAAAGTTATTTTTTTCCCTTCTGAAGCAATAGATAACATAGAAATTTGTTTCCCGATATCATTTACATAATAATGAGATTTTGTTTTGTAATCCTCAAATTTTAAGATCCTAGTTATACTATCTCCAATTATTGCATTTCTTGCCCTTCCTACATGGGGTGAAGCATTGGGATTTATACTAGTATGTTCAATTAGTGCCTTTTTTCCTTTTCCAGAATGAGAACTGCCATATTTTTTCTTTTGTTTGTGTATTTCGATTAATACTTCTTCTGCCAGTAATGAATTATTTACATAAAAATTTAGATAAGGTCCTATAGCTTTAATTTGTTTTATATTTTTGGTAGTCTTTAATTTATTTTGAAACTCTATAGCTATTTCATTTGGAGATTTTTTTAATTTCTTTGAGAGTGAAAAACATGGAAATGAATAATCTCCCATATCTTGGTTTGGAGGAACACTTAGTTGAACATCTTTCAGATTGAATTCCTTTAGTAATAATTTTTTAATTTCTTTTTCGAAGTTCATTTTAGTGTTTTTTGCCTATTTTTTTATATTTATTTAATTTTCTTATTAAGCTTAAATTTGTTGTTTTTGGAAATTGTAACTTTAATTCATCGAATATACATTCAACATAAATCTCGTTCATTTTAGAAATATCTGTTACTTTTGCTTTTCTTATTTTAACTTCTTCAATATGTTTGTTTTTCCTTTCCAATCTAAAGCCTCTTTTAATACATCATTTATATCTTTAACAGGAATTATAGTTATACCTTTCATTTTGTTTTTTGGTATTAATATATCTTTCTCATTTGCTTTAGGTACTATTATGTTTTTTATACCTGCATCAATTGCAGCCTCCACTTTAGAATTTACTCCACCTACTGCCAAAACATCACCCCTTACAGAAAGAGATCCAGTCATTGCAGTGTTTTGTTTTATTGGTATTTTTTTAAGTGCTGAAATAATTGCTGTTGCTACAGCTATAGATGCAGAATCTCCCTCTACACCTTCATGGGTCTGAAGAAATTGCACATATATGTCGTGTTTTTCTTTTATATCTTCTCCAAAATATTTCATAATAGTTGCAGATACATTTTTTATTGCCTCTTTTGCTATATCTCCTAAATTTCCTGTTGCTATAAATTCTGTTTTTTTTCCACCAGGAGTTACTTCAGACTCTATAGGTAAAATAATACCAGAAAATGCATTATTTGATCCTATAACTGCCATACCATTGACTCTTCCAATTTTTGTACCTTCAGTTATTATGACATCATATTCTTTTTTAGTTTTGATATATTTATCTGCCATCTGTTGCTCTAAAGTTCTAGAGTATTCTTTTGCCAGATCGATATGGATAGGTTCAACATATTCTGAGTTCTTTTCTTTTGCTACATCTCCTGCAGCCCTTATTAGTCCACCCAATTCCCTTAAGTGTAAGGTTAATCGATTTGCCTTTCCCGATTTTTTTCTAGCTTCATTTATTATCATCTCGACTGACTCTTTTGTAAAATGAGGTATTTTCTTATCATTAATTACTTCTTGTGCTACAAAATAAACAAGTTTGTCCCTATTTTCTTCATTATCTTCCATATTATTATTCATATAGATTTCATATCCATAACCTCTTATCCTAGATCTTAGTGCAGGGTGCATATTTTTCACAGTTTCAGTATTTCCTGCAGCAACTAATATAAAATCACAAGGAACAGGTTCTGTCCTTACCATTGCACCTGCAGATTTTTCAGATTGTCCAGTAATGGAGTATTTTTTTTCTTGTAATGAAGTTAATAATTCTTGTTGAGTTTCTGGTTTAAGTGTCGATACTTCATCTATGAATAATACACCTTTATTTGCCCTATGAATCATACCTGGAATTACTCTTTCATGAGGAGGAGTTCCAAGTCCGCCGCTTTGAAAGGGGTCATGCAATACATCACCCAATAGTGCACCAGAATGTGCACCAGTTGCATCTATGAACGGTGCTTTTTTTGAAGAATGATATCCCATTATTAATTTTGGTAAGGGATTTTCCCTAATCTTTGTCCTTTTACCTAAATTAACTAGTAAAATTAAAATCATTATGAACATCATACTACTTATTAGAGATGCTGCTGCAATTATATCACCATATTGCCTTCTTATCCACCAAGGCATTAGGCTGGCAAAAATAATCATAAAAAAAAGAAAAATGGTCTGTCCTTTGAATTTTCCTTTTGAATTCAATCTTGATTTGAAAACGAAATCTTTCCCCATACCCTTAGGAAAAGATTTGATAAGAGGTAAATTTTCTTCTTCAGAATTATGTATAGTTATAACATCTTGTAAATTTTCATTAGGTAATAAATTTGCTAAAGCTTGACCTATCATACTTTTTCCAGTTCCAGGTTCACCTATTAATAGAAGATGCCTTCTTTGTTTTGCTACTCTTTTTATTATTTTTATAGCATTTTCTTGCCCAATTACTTGATTGATGAGCTTTTTTGGAACTTTTATATCCTTGGTAGTTTTATAATTTATAGCCATATTTAATTAGAAAAAGAAAAAATAAGAAATTATATTTATATTATGTCCTCTTCTGCAACAACAACAAAATCACCTATTGCTATTACTGCACTGTAAGGTACTAAAAGATTATTATCTTTATCTCGATCTAAATCCATTCCTTCAGTAAATCCTGTAGGGTTTTTCAATACTAATTGGATTAATTCTCCAGTTCTAGTTTCAAAAACTATATTTCCTACTTCTCCAAACCTCTTTCCAGCTTTACTGACAATTACCTTACCTAAAATTTGTTTTGAATATTTTTTATCTTCATTAGCCATTGTGGATTCCTCCAATTTAAATTAATAAATGAGATAGATTATATAAAACTTTCTACATTACTTCATTGGTGCATAAACGGTTGGTAATTTCAATATAATTCCATCTTTGAAATTTTAACCGAAGTTTCCATTGTGGGTTTTTTATTTTATTATTCGTTTGCCATTTTAATCAACTCCATCCATTTATTTTCAGAATTAAGTTTCAATTTTGGGATAGCAAGTTCATAAGGACATCTTTTGATTGACTGATGTTTTCTTATGAAGTTATAGAATATTTCATAACCCTTCATTATTGCATTTGCACTTTCAACAGAACCATGAAAACCTCTAAAAGTTTTAGTTCTTTCTCTTATTGAATTGTGCAATCTTTCAATCATGATGTTAAACCCTTCACCTTTTGAAGCATTAACCTGATTATGATAAACATTAAGTTTATGAGTTTTATTTGAAAATCCATAAACTTTCTTAATAGCATTTGGATAAGCAAGAAGTCCATCAGAAGTTACAATCTTAACTTGCTCCCCTGTTTTTTGTTTTGCTTTTGATAAAACAAATTTTAGTTCTTTTTGTTCTCTTGCTTTAACATATTCAGAAGAAATCATAAATCTTGTTCTACTATCAATACAATCAATGAACCAATTTTTATCTACACCCTTTTTATTATAGAATTTCCTTCTGTGATATTCCATCTCATCAATTTGAATTTCTTGTCCGATATTAAGATAAAGATTATCTGTGAATTTTGAAATCATTATTGAATATTTTCTAAGCCATCTTAAAACAGAAGTATGATCTGCATTATGAGGATAAAATGCCTTAAAATGTTCTTGAACTTTTCTTGTTGAAACTCCTCTATAAAATAAATCTAAAGCACAAGTTATTTTTTTGGGATGATTTCTCATTCTAAAGAAACCATCATTTATTGTAAATGTTTTATCACAATCATTGCATTTATATCTCTGAATTAATCCTCTATTTTCTGTTTTTCTTTTTGTCCATTTGATTATATTTTTTGATTTGCAATTAGGACAAGAAAGTTTTTTATACTTGCTCTTTTTTACATTGTTAGATTTCATTTGATTTGCGTTGGATGGAATCTAGGGCTCTTCGGAGCCCTCTTTATATTTACCTAATTAGGTATAACTTATTAAGGTAAGTAAACTATTTAAATGTTTCGGCTATAAAGTTATTACTATATAGGTAATACCCTAAAAGGTAAGATTTATATATACATTATCCTAATTCTAATTATGGCAGAAATAACAATTAAGATTAAGGGTTACAAATGTGAGAGATGTGGACATGAATGGGCACCAAGAAATAAAAAGGAAAAGCCAATTATTTGCCCTAAGTGTAAAAGCCCATACTGGAATAAACCCAAGAAGAAGTAATAATTGACCTCCAACTTAAGAATTCTTTTTACATTAATAGATTTTTTAGCGGAGAAATCAAGCGGAGCAGATTTCGGAGCCAGTCAAATTTCTGAGACATCTTAATATATTCTAATAACATTCTAATTAGATTATAATAGAAATCTTTAAATACTCTTAAAACATTCCTCTATGTATGGGAACTAAGATAGAGAAGAAAGAAGTTGTAAAAGTTCAGGTAACATTCACTAAAAAACAAATGGAAATTATGAGAGAATATCAAGATATCTTTGGTGAGAGTGATGCGGAGATTGTTCGTGCTATTGTGATGAATTGGCTTGCAGTAAAAAAAGAGGGAAGTAAAAATGAGGGCAAGTAAATTATTTTTAATTGGAATATTTATTTTATTGATGATGAGTTTGGTATCCGCATCTCGTCTTCCAACTATAGGAGGAGATGAAAATGATTGGGGAACGGTCCTTAATGATTTTTTATCAAAAATTGCAGGTAGTGATGGAGTTAAATTAAATGAAACAATGGTGAACGGGACAAATATTTATTCTTCCTCCATAAATACTTCCCATATTTTAGATGGAACTCTTAGTGCCGAAGATTTAGCTGATGATTCTATTAATTCAAGCAAGATAGATCTAACAGAAGTTACAATCAGCAAGTTCACAAATGATGCTAATTATCTTGACAAAGATGAAGGGGGAACAATTGATGGAAATGTAATAATCAATGGTAATTTATCTTTAATCGGAAGCTATCTTAATGCGACTGTAACTAATCAATATTTAAATGGCTCTTTTCTTCCAGAGATTAATAATTTATTTAATTTAGGAAGTTCATTGTTAAAATGGGCGAATTTGTATGTTACTAATATTTATGCTTCAAAAGTTTATTCAGATGACTGGAGCAATGTTACAATTGAAGAATCGCAGATAAGTGATTTGCAGAGTTATTTAACAAGTGAATCTGATCCTATTTATTCTGCATGGGATAAAGATTATAATGACTTGACAAACAAACCAGAAATTCCAACAATATGGGATGAGATATTTAACAACACAGGGGATTCTCGTTGGGGGGGAGGAATAGACACACAAAAAACAGCAGATGGAAATTATTTATATAATGATACCACCACCATTTACTTTAATGAAACTAAGTTAAATAATACAATTGATAATATAGCAGATAATTATAATGAAACAGATTTAATTAATTCAGTTAATTCTTCTTTGAGCACAAGGATTGATGGAATTTCTGGAGGAAACTCCTCTTTTAATCAATCTTTGACAGACACTTTATATGCTCCGGTGAATTATGGAGATGATTGGAACAAAACTTATGCTGACACTTTGTATGCAAGCATAAGTGTTACAGGAGATAACTCAAGTTGGAATCAATCATTAGCTGATACACTTTATGCAGGAATTGAATGGGATTACAATCAATCTACACCTGTGTTTGATTATATAACTTCACAAGAAGCTAGCTGGCTTTCAACATACAATGCAACTTATGACACTTGGGCTTACAACCAAACAATTCCAGCTAATGCTTATGCAGATACACAAGATGTTATCTTTAATGATTCAATGAAAGATTATGTTGATAATCAGATTTCTGGAGTTGCAGGAGATAATTCATCCTGGAATGAAAGTTATGCAAGAACAATATTTTATGATGAAGAATCAGATTTGACAACTTTGCTTGATGACAATTATGCTCCGGTGAATTATGGAGATGATTGGAACAAAACTTATGCTGACACTTTGTATGCAAGCATAAGTGTTACAGGAGATAACTCAAGTTGGAATCAATCATTAGCTGATACACTTTATATGGATATTAATCAAGATGATTGGATAGATGATGGTGAGGAATCTGATTTAAATGTTAATTCATCAGATTATTGGGATAACCTGAATACTATTAATGAAACTCAAATGGAGAATAATGATGGAACTTTGAGTATTTTGGTGAGTTGGTTAACAAGTTTATTTTATACAGAATCAGAAATCGATAGTGCTCTTGCAGGACAAGATGAGTGTTCTGAAATAACTGGGTGTGTGGAAAATGCCATAACCGCAAGTGATGCTGATAATGCATTTGTTAATGTTAGTGGAGATGCTATGACTGGAAATTTAGATGTTGCGGGGGATATTAATGCAACTGGAAATATTACAACAACAGATACTTTTTGTTTCACCGCAGACTGCTCAGCTAAAATGTATCATAATGGGAGTGGAATAATAATCCAGAGTTAAAATGAAACAAAGATTATTAAAAAAAAAGATAATTTTAACCTTTTTTATATTTTTATTATTTAGTTTTTCTCTGGCTTTAGTTAGTGCTGATACTCCAACTATAACTTGGGAACCCCCAACCCCTCCAGATGGAGATATAACTGAAAATGCTTGGGTTTATCTTAATACAACTATAACCGATGATAATGAAACTTCTGCTTTTTTTGACTGGGATTATTCTTTGTTAGGATATTGGAATTTTGAAAATACAAATTCAACAGGAGTTTTTGATAATTCAAGTTATGATAACTTCATGACTTTTGGTGGAAGAGGACCAACTACTTCAAATATAACCACCGGAAAATATGGAAATGCTTTAGAATTTGATGGAGTGAATGACTATATTAAAACAGATAATGTTGTTGTTAGTAATCCTACCGAACTTACGATTGCTTCTTGGCTTTACAAAACTGCTGATGGCCCTTCTTATGAATGTGCTTTACATCATGCAACTTCGACAACGATTGGTTCAAGTTCATATTGGTTAGGTGTTAGTAATGATAATTTATTAACTGCTACTATTGGAGCTAATTCAGGTGCCCCTGGTGGTTGGTATGCAGGAAGAACTACACAACTTGCAACTTATGGGGAATGGTGGCACATAGCTGCTGTTTGGAATGGGACTGATGTTGTAGTTTATCTAAATGGTGAATATAACAAAGAATATGCTTTAGCAACATATAATACTTTAACAACTCCCACAAGAATTGGTGCATCCAGTAATGGTGCTAATTATCAATATAAAGGTAAGGTAGATGAAGTATTGATTGTGGAACGTGCATTAAGTGCAGAAGAAATTGGTGCATTATATAATAATACTGCAAATAGACTTTATCATAATTTTTCTTCTCTTGAAAATGGAATTTATAATTATTCTGCTTATGTTCTGGATGAAGAAGGTAATTTAAATATAGATTCAAGAAATGTTACTGTTGCTGTAAGTGGCCCTCCAGAGACACCAACTCCTGAAATTAATTCAACTGATGGAAGTAATTTAAATAATCAAGATTTAAATTGTTATGATACACTCTTAGATATTGATGAAGATGCTATGAATGTTACAGTAAGATGGTATAAAGATGGTGTTTTGAATTTAACTGTTGATTATAATGAAAGTTATCCTAATAATTATGAATTTAATGCAGTTTTAGATTCTGGAAATACTAGTTCAGGGGATGTCTGGAAATGTGGTATGAGATTATATGATGGAGCATATAGTGAATGGGGAAATTCAAGTGATTTAACAATTGTGGATCAAGATCCTCCAGTAGTAATTTGGGAACCTCCCACACCTACAGATGGAGATACAAAAAGTGAAAATTTTGTTTATTTAAATACAACAATAACAGACGGATTAGATACTTCAGCATTTTTTGATTGGAATTATTCTTTGTTAGGATATTGGAATTTTGAAAATACAAATGCATCAGGTGTTTATGATAATTCAAGTTATGATAATTTTGGAATTTTTACTGGGGCGGATTTTGGAGAAGAAAGTTTAGTAACTGGAAAATATGGATATTCTTTGGAATTCGATGGGGTAGACGATTATATTAATCTTGGAAGTACTGCTGATGGAAATTATGATGCTATGACTGTTGAAGCTTGGATAAGACGAACAGCAGACTTACCTAGTGGATGGCGAACCCCACTTCATAGAAATGATGGAACCAGTGTTGGTAGTTCTGTTTTTTTTATTGGGTTAGAAGCAACTTCACACCACATAACTGCAACAATAGGTGCAGGTGCTAGTGGACCGACTTATCAATCTGGAGGTACAAGTATTGTTGCAGAATTAGATACATGGTATCATGTTGTTAACTCTTGGGATGGAACAACCGCAACAGTTTATGTAAATGGTGTAGAAATAATGGATTATCCTTTAACTTCTGCTAATTTTAAGGCATTAACCGCAACCAAGGGTGCTGCAGTTACAAGAATAGGAGCATCAGGAAATAGTGCAGGTTATTTATTTAAGGGAGATATTGATGAAGTCAAAATATATTCAAGAGCATTAAGTCCAGAAGAGATCAACGCCTCTTATGATAATGGATTATATAATTTACATAACAATTTCACAGATTTAAATCTTGGAAATTATAATTATACTGCTTATGCAATTGATACCGGGGGAAATTTAAATATTACTAAGACAAGAAAAATCACAATAGCTCTCAATACTTGCACAGCCCCAGATTCTGGAAACTGGGCAATTACATGTTCTGATAATTGTGTTTGGGATACTAATTTTATAGTCCCAAATAATATTACAATTACTGGTTCTGGAACTCTAACTTGGAATGCGAATATGAGTTTTACTAGTTCTCATTGGGAAATTTATAAAGAAGATGGATGTAAATTTGTAATTAATCCAGGAGGGAGTATAAGATGATAATCAAAAAAAAACTTATTTTTTTTGCATTAATATTAGTTCTAATTCCATTAGTTTCTGCAGGTAACTATGGAGAAGGGATTTATGGTTCTGGAAATTACTCTGAAATTTCAACACCGTCTTTATATTGCGGAGATGGAATTTGCAATAATGGAGAAAGCTGTTCAACTTGCCCAGGAGATTGCGGAGCTTGTCCCACAACTCCAAATCCTGGAGGAGGAAGTTCTGGAGGAAGCAAGTGTACTTATGACTGGCAATGTACAGAGTGGTTTCCATCTATCTGCCCAGAATCAGGGATACAAGAAAGAATTTGTGCAAATAAAGGAGATTGCACTGGAACAAAAGGAATGCCAAATCAAACACAAATTTGTGAATATCTTGGCCCATCAGAACCTTTATTTGATATTTATTTAAATTTAGAAGATGGATATAAAGAGATTTGTTCTGGAAAAAAGATTAAAGCAAATGTAAAATTGGAAAATTATGCTAAAGTAGAACTTCTTGATGCTTTTATGACTTATTGGATTATTGATAAAAATAATAAATTAATTACTGAATACAAGGACACAAGAGCTGTTGAAAAAGAAACAAGCTTCAACATAGAACTAAAAGTTCCAGATTCAGCTTCTCAAGGAACATACAGGTTATATGCTGAAATTGCTTATAGTGGGAATAAAACTGCTGTTGCAGGAGAAACCTTTGAAGTTTTATCTCAAGAAGAATGTGCTTTACTCCCTGTAAAAAATTTTAATTGGATGTATTTGGTTTATGGAATTATAGGTGTAGTTGCAGTATTATTGATTTTGCTAATCATTAGATTATTTAAATCTAAATTTAAAATAATAAAGAAAAAAGTAGGAAAGCCAAAGACACATAAGGAATACAAAAGCAAGATTAAGAAAAATTTGAAAAGAATTAAGGGTAAAACTTTCTTAATAATTCTTGTTGGATTTATGTTAGTAGGAATTTTGTTTATCGGAAGAAATACTATGACTGGTTTTGTTGTTGGTGGCTCAAGTATAGTTAATAACAATTGGAATGTTCTCGGATTTCTTCTAATAATCGGATTGTTTGGATTAATGGCTTTTGTTTATAAAAAAAAGATTATAGAAAAAATTGAAATTAATAGAATAAATAAACATCCTAAGAATAGCATCAAAGGTTTGATTAAAAGGGAAGTTTATTGTGGGGAAGGGAATTATATTGGAAAGGTTGATGAAGTTCTCTTGGGAGAAAATAAGATTGATAGTTTAAGAATTAGATTAGATAAAAAACAAAATCTTAAAACTAAGGGAATTATTGTTAAATACAAGAATGTTAAAAGCATTGGACATATTGTGATTGTTGATGAGAATATTTTAGAAAAGTTGGAGAGTTAAGTATATAAGTAAGGAATTCATTGTAAAAATATAAAAAGAGGATGAAAACAGAAAAAAGGGAATTATCTAGTCCCAAATTGAAAAAGTTAGAGAAAGATTTAGTAAAACTTGAGAGGGCAGAGAATTATTTAGAGAAAGAAAAAGCAAAACTTATGAAAGATAAAGAAAAGGTTAGAGTTAAAATTAGAAAAGAAAAAGAGATTCTTAGTTTGAAGAATAAGATTAAAATAGTTAAAGGAAGAAAGACATAGTTTCTTCAATAAAAAATAAGCAAAGAATAGATTATATTAACTCAATTTATTCTACCAACCTTTAATGCACCAATGAACTACATTACCATTCTTCTTCATTAATGAAAAAATTTTTTATTTTCTTTATAGGCCAGAACTCTTTTATTGAAAAATCTTCCATTACTTCTTGATCTTTTACAGTATCAACTATTACTGATCCTGTTTTAAGAATAGCATTACTATTTTTGAATTCATCATCATCAGATAATCCTTCTATCATAATAAAAAATACTATCGATACTAATACTGTTATTAAAACTACTTTAAACATAGTTTTTGTTATGAAATGTTTTGTAAATTCAAAAACAAATATTGTAGCTAGTAAAGATATTAATAATAATGTTAGATTCATATGATTAATTTGATTATACTAGTATATAAAATTATTTATTGAATTTTATTTATTTTGTTATACCCTCTGACCCCTTTTTCTTATGGAAATTTATTTTTTGTTATCTGTATACTATCGTGTTGAGTTTTAATAATATTTTCAATTATATTTACTTTATTTTGTATATTTTTATTTTATAATTTTATAATTTTAATAAAATAATAATATTTTATAATTTTGATAGTAGAGGTATTTGTAGGTTAACAATAATCAAGAATTCGATTTTATTTTTTATTTTTTATTTTTTAAGTTTTTTTATTATATAATATATATAATATAGTTTATTTTATTTTTTGTTATCATTCTAAAGTTTCTACAAAATTTGTTAATTTTTGATAATCGAAAAACCCTAAATCAAAATTAAAATTCATTCCATTGGAAATAAGGGTCCTGGTGTGAATATTTTATTATAATAATCTTTAAATAACTTGTTTGATTGTGTAATAAAAAATGAGGTTAATATAATATGAAAAATTATTTTGAATCGTATCTTGATAAAGAAAGATTATTTGACAAAAAGAATATATTACAAATCAATCATACTCCTAATAATATACCTCATAGAGAAGAACAAATACAAGAATTATCTCGAATATTAGCACCTGCTCTTAGGTTGGAAAAACCTTCAAATATATTTTTATATGGTAAAACTGGTACTGGAAAAACTTTATCTGCATTAAATGTAGCCCAAGATCTTAAAAAAGTTGCAGAAATTAAAAATGTACCTTTAGATATATTCTATGTTAATTGTAAATTAAAAAATGTTGCAGATACAGAATATCGTTTGGTAGCACATTTAGCTAGAGAATTGGGTGAAGATGTTCCATTTACAGGATTACCTAGAAATGAGATTTATAAAAAATTATTCAATAGGATAGATACAAAAGAAAGGTTAATTATACTCCTTCTTGACGAAATTGATCAAATAGTGAAAAAACAAGGTGACGAATTATTATATAATCTAACTAGAATCAATCAGGAATTAGAAAATGCTCAAGTTTGTTTTGTTGGTATCTCTAACGATCTTAGGTTTACTAGTGATCTTGATCCTAGAGTTAAATCTTCATTAACAGAAGAAGAAATGAACTTTCCACCCTATAATGCGATTCAATTAAAGGATATTTTAGAACAAAGATCAAAATTTGCATTTAAAGAAGGGTGTCTGGGTAATGGTGTTGTTGAGAAATGTGCTGCTCTAGCAGCTAGAGAACATGGAGATGCTAGAAGGGCTTTAGATTTATTAAGAATCTCTGGTGAACTTGCAGAAAGGGAAGATGCCTCTAAAGTTTTATTAAAACATGTTGATGATGCTGAAGAAAAAATAGATAAAGAAATAGTTGTTGATGCTATAAAGACATTACCAAAACAATCACAAATAACTCTTCTAGCTATTTTTAATTTGTTTAAAAAAAGTGATAAATTTTACACCAGTGATGTTTCGGAAGAATATCAAGATATTTGTAATAAATGTGGATTAAAACCTCTAACTCATAGGAGATTATCAGATTTAATTGAAGAATTAGATATGTTAGGAATTATAAGAACAAAGGTTATTAGTAAAGGTAGATATGGTAGGAAAAAAGAAATTGTGATGAATCTCCCTTCTACTAGTATTTCAAATATAATTGAAAAATTAAAAAATTGGTTAAATTTATGAAATCAGAAACTGTTCACTTTTTTCTGAAAAAAGGAATTTTATTGAATCCTGATTTATCGGAAAATTTAGATAGTGAAAATATGGAAGAATTGAATAATCTTTTTGAAGATTTTTCTAAATATTCGACTAATTCATTAATCTTAAATAATTCAATTTACAAATCTTTATATCTAGAAAAAGAAGAAGATCTTATTATTCCAAATATTGATAATTCTGATTATCCTGTTGTTATCACTAAAGAATATGCAGAAGTTACAAAAAAGAAAGAAGTTAGTGATTTTACTCAACATTATAAGAAAAGATTCAATTTAATCAGCAAAATCTTACAATCTAAAAGAGGTTTAGAAAATTCAATTTCTATTCATAAAATTTTAAATAAAAGGCAGAGAGAATCTGTTTCTTTGATAGGGTATGTTTCTAGTAAAAATATAACTAAAAATAAAAATATGATACTAACTCTTGAAGACCTTACAGGATCAATCAAAGTAATAATTACTAAAGATAAAATTCCTTTATTTGAAGATGCAAACAATTTATGTCTGGATGAAATAATAGGGATAAATGGTTCTACTGGCAATAAAGTAGTTTTTGCTGATGATTTATACTTTCCAGATGTACCAAAAAATGATGTTTTGAAAAAATGTGATGAAGAGATATATCTTGCGGTAATCTCTGATGTTCATGTAGGGTCTACTATGTTTTTAGAAAATGATTTTTTAAAATTTATCAAATGGATTAATGGCACCGTAGGTAATTCAGAACAAAAAAATGTTGCTTTAAAGGTAAAATACTTATTTGTTGTCGGAGATCTTGTGGATGGTGTAGGGATATATCCTAATCAAGATGACGAATTAAATATAAAAGACATATTCAAACAATATGACAAGTTTGGAGAATTAATAAGTATGATAAGAAAAGATGTTAAAATTATTATTTGTCCTGGAAATCACGATGCCGTTAGGATTGCAGAACCTCAACCTATATTGGATAAAGATTACATAAAAACTATATTAAAATTACCTAATGTTATATCTGTTACAAATCCTTCTTTTGTCAATATTCACGCATCAGAAGGTTTTGAAGGTTTTGATGTATTATTATATCATGGATATAGTTTTGATTATTATATCAACAATGTTGGAATTATAAGAAATAATGGGGGATATGATCGACCTGACCTCGTTATGAAATATCTTTTACAAAAGAGGCATTTGGCACCATCTCATGGTTCAACTTTATTTATTCCTGATCCAGATGATGATTTTTTAACTATAACTAAAGTCCCAGATTTCTTTCTTGCTGGACATGTCCATAAACCTGCTATTAATCAATATGGCAAGGTTACTAATATTTGTGGTAGCTGTTGGCAATCTAAAACTCCTTTTCAAGAAAAAGTAGGTCATAAACCAGAACCTTCTAAAGTACAATTGGTTAATTTGAAAACAAGAGAAATAAAGGTGATGAATTTTGGGGAATGAACTTGCAAAAAGTGATAGTATAAAACAATATTTTGAATATATTGATAAATATCTCCATCATGCATATGATCTTGCTGGAAAAGCAAAAAAAAGAGGATATGATCCAACTAATATTGTTGAAATACCTGTTGCTAAGAATCTGGCTGAGAGGGTAGAGAAGTTAGTTAGTATTCTTGCTCCTGAAATAATAAATAAGGGTATCCCTGAGAGGATACTCGAACTTGAAAAAGAGTATGGTAAATTGGATTGGAGAGTCGCATTTTCTATCTCTTTGGAAGTTGCTGAAGAAAAATTTTGTAAATTTGAAAATAAAATCAAAGCTATTGAAACAGGGATAAGGATCGGTTTTGCTTATGTTACTGTTGGTGTTGTTGCTAGTCCAGTAGAGGGATTCACAGAATTAACTTTGAATAAAAGAAAAGATGATTCGAAAGAGTATTTTTGTTTACATTTTTCTGGACCTGTTAGGAGTGCAGGAGGTACTGCTGCATCTGTATGTGTTCTGCTTGCAGATTATATTCGAAAAAAATTAGGATATTCTACTTATGATCCTAGTGCAAATGAAATAAAAAGGGCTTCTACAGAATTAAGAGATTATCATGAAAGGGTAACTAATCTTCAATATTTTCCTTCTGCCGAAGAAACTGAGTTTTTTGCAAGTAAAATACCTATACAGATAGATGGGGATCCAACTGAAGAAATAGAAGTTTCAAATTATAAGGATTTGCCTAGAATAGAAACAAATAGAGTTAGGGGAGGTTTTTGTTTGGTTATGGGCGAATGTTTAGCTCAAAAAGCTGCAAAAGTTTCTGCACAACTCTCTAGGTGGGGTAAAGATTTTGAGATGGATGACTGGGAGTTCATTTATGAATTTGTCAAATTACAAAAAAAGATTAAATCTGGTAAAAAAGAAGATAGTAAAGGAGATTCTATTATTTCTGCAGATTATACTTTTATTAAAGATCTTGCTGCAGGGAGACCAGTTTTAACTTATCCTGGACAGTATGGTGGATTTAGATTAAGATATGGTCGTGGAAGAAATACTGGACTAAGTTCTGCAGCAATACATCCTGTGACTATGAAAGTTCTGGATGATTTTATAGGTGTTGGAACCCAATTAAAGATGGAACGTCCTGGGAAGGGGACTGCCCTAGGATCTTGTGATAGTATTGAAGGTCCAATTGTTAAGTTGAAAAGTGGGGAGGTCCTTTTTTTAGAAACTCTTGAAGATTTTGATAAATTTAAAAAAGATATAGATAAAATTCTTTTTCTTGGAGATATCCTAATTAGTTATGGTGATTTTTTTAATAGGGCACACCCTTTGGTCCCTCCAGGATATTGTGAGGAATGGTGGGTAAAAGAATTACGAAAAAAAGAAATTAGTTCCGAAAAGATATCTGAAATATCTGGTGTAGATATTCCTCTTATAAAAAGATTATTTAATGATCCTATAAAATCTAAAATAGATGCATCTGATGCGATAAAATTATCCAAAACTTTGAATATACCTCTTCATCCAAAATATACATTTCATTGGAATGATTTAGATCAAAAACAATTTTTATATTTATTAGATTGGCTTACAAAATCTGTAATTAATAGGGCAGATAAAAAAATAATATTTCCTGTGTTTAATGTTGAAGATGAATTTGATGCTAAAGGTATACTAGAAATTTTAGGTGTTCCTCATAAATATGTAACTAAAGAACATATAGTCATTGAAGGAGATTGGGCAGTTTCTTTTTTAGTTAGTTTAGGTCTTGAAGAAAATGAAGATAGTTTAAAAAAACTTATTGAAAAAGTTTCTGGAACGAAAAATATTCTTGAAATATTAAATAATATCATTAGTATTAAATTAAGAGATAAAACTGGTATGATCATAGGTGCTAGGATGGGGAGGCCAGAAAAAGCAAAAATGCGTAAAATGCTTGGAAGTCCCCATGTATTATTTCCTGTCGGAGAAGAAGGTGGCAGATTAAAAAGTTTTGAGTCTGCTTTAGAAATAGGAAGTATCAAATCTAAATTTCCATCTTTTTTTTGTACTACTTGTAATTCTGAATCTGTTTATTTGAATTGTCATAAATGTGGTTCAAAAACTGAAAAAAAATATTATTGTTGGCAATGTGATAAACTTTATGATTCTGAGTTTTGCAAGGCTCATGAAATCCCATTAAAAGCTTATCAAAAAAAGAAAATAAATATACACGAATATTATGGAGAGGTTAGAAAAAAACTATCATTAAATTCTATGCCTTCTTTGGTAAAGGGTGTTCGCGAATTATCGACTAATACTTGTATTCCTGAGAATTTAACTAAAGGTATTTTGAGATCCATCCATAATCTATTTGTAAATAAGGATGGTACTATCAGATATGATATGACTGAACTTCCGATAACTCATTTCAAACCTTCAGAGATAGGCACTAGTATTGAAAAATTAAAAGAAATAGGTTATGATGTCGATATATATGGCGATCAATTGAACGATCATGAACAGATTATTGAGATAAAACCTCAAGATGTGATTCTTCCTGCTTGTGATGTTTCTTCTGAAGAATGTGCAGATGTTGTATTTTTTAGAATTGCTAATTTCATAGACGATTTGTTAGAAAAATTTTATGATTGTGATAAATTCTATAATTTAAAATCTAAAGAAGACTTAGTCGGTCACCTCATTATAAGTCTTGCACCTCATACTTCTGCAGGAATTGTTGGAAGAATAATTGGGTTTTCTAATACTTTAGGATGTTATGCACATCCTTTATGGCATAGTGCTCAAAGAAGAGATTGTGATGGCGATGAGAATGGAGTAATGCTGTTGATGGATGGATTAATTAATTTCTCCAAACATTTTTTACCTCAAAGAAGAGGTTCTACTCAAGATGCACCATTAGTATTGACTTCAAAATTAATTCCAACTGAAGTAGATGATATGGTTTTTGATATGGATATGGTTTCTGAATATCCGCTTGAGTTTTATGAAGCTTGCATGAATTATAAAATGCCACATGAAATAAAAATAGAACAACTTGCAGATAATCTTGAAACTGAAAAACAGTTTGAAAAATATTGGTACACTCATAATACTTCTTCAATAAATAATGGTGTGGTTTTCAGTGCTTACAAATCATTGCCTACTATGCAAGATAAAGTTCTTGGTCAGATGTTTCTGGCTGAAAAGATAAGAGCTGTCAAGGCATCAGATGTTGCTGGATTAGTAATAGAAAAACATTTTATTAGAGATATAAAGGGTAATCTTAGGAAATTTTCTATGCAAAAATTTAGATGTGTTGGATGCAATGAGAAATATAGGAGACCTCCTCTGATTGGAAAATGTTCTAAATGTGGTGGTAAAATAATTTTCACTATTTCGGAAGGTTCTGTTAAGAAGTATTTAGCACCTTCTTTAGGATTGGCAGAAAAATATAATTTACCCGATTATTTAAAACAAACATTAAATCTAACAAAGAATAGAATAGATAGTGTTTTTGGGAAAGATCCAGAAAAACAAGAAGGCCTTAGTACATGGTTTGAAACTTAAAATCAGAGTATGAAATAAAGAATTACTGGCAATAATAAACATCCCATTAAATGATTTCTTCCTATTCCTAATTTAACAGGTAACATTCCAGTAAACGTAGAAATTAATAGTATTAATAATCCAGTAAACTGGCTAGATATAATAAATACCATCAATACAATTAGTGAGATGACTGAAATTATCAATTTTTGATAATTTATTTTTGACATGATGTTTGCAAATATTTTTGCTATCTTTATTGTTAATACTGTTGCAATGCTACCAACTACAAGTGAGACTCCAAAAAAGATGATTAATTCATTTATGGTGATCTTCTCCATTATTTTTGAAATTGTTATTACTGCACCATTTCTCGCTTTATCTATTATGTATAGTGCTAAAAAACTTAGTACCATATTCAACGTATTCAAACTTCCTACCAATATTAAAAATCCTCTATCTGTTATCTTCTTGTAGAAAGATGATCCAATTATTGCTGCTTGTGCAGGCCCTAGTCCTGGAAGAAAAGAACATAATCCTCCTGCAAGCAGTGAACAACTCATTACTTTTGATAATTCATTCTTACTGATGATTGGAAAGGTTATTTTTTGAATAGGTATCTTTGTTTTTTCAGATAAACTTATTATTAATGTACTTGTTCCAAATAATCCAGATAATAAAGGAAATAAGGGGTTTGTTAAGTTTGCAAAATTTAAGGTAGTTATACCTAATACACCTGATGTTAAAAATATGATTAGTGCCCACATTTTTGATTTTCTTTCTTTCAATATCAAGAATGCTGATGAAGTTATCAGAATTAGTGCCATCCATTTTTTTAGAGTCGAATATATTGTTAAAATGATTATTGATATTAATGGGGCCAAACATATTGCCAAAATTAATGCCAAAAAACTTCCAATTAATGTCAACATTACTGCTTCATAACCTTTTCCTTGAAGTAATAATTTGTGTCCTGGCAGTACAGATAGTGCAGTGCTTGATTCTGGAGCTCCTAAAAACACTGAGGGTATCGTGTCAAGAAATGTATGAGTGATTGACATAGAAATAATAAAAATTGATATCATTAAGGGTGAAGTAACTGATAGTAATGCTGGAGCTGAACTTAGAATTAATAAGGCAATCAAGTTTATATGTATCCCGGGAATAAGACCTGTGAATATTCCTGCAAGGATACCTATTAATATTACTAATATTATTTCTATTAACATATAATCTGGAGATATATATGGAAATAAAAAGGTAATTGAACTATAATATATCTAATGATAAGCTTTATATATCACCTTAATCACCATTTAGTAGTGATTTGACTGAACACTGATGTGAGTCGGGGGAAATACAAATGAAATTTAAAACAATAACAAAAACAATTATACCTTATATTATAGCTGGAGGGATAGCATTACCTCTTATTGCAGGTACTAAACTTGATAATTCTGCAAATGTTGAACCTTATTCTGATTATCTGGAATTAATGGAGTCATATGCTGCAGGACAAACTGAATTAAAAGATTGTAATGCTGAATATAGTATTCTCAAACAAGATTTTGAAGAAAGTTCAATTGAATATTCTATAAAATTAAAAGAATATGAATCTACTATTGAAGGATTGGATTCTACAGTTTCAAGTTTAAGAGATAGTCTTGGTGTTTTAGAACAGAAGCTATTGAATGAAACTGAGTTGAGAAAAAAAGTAGAGAATAAAAAGTTTTTAGGTATTTTTTAATATTAAGGCCTAAAATAATTTTATGAGTTCTGCTTCAATCTCTAACATATTTTTATATTCCATTATAGTTCCATAAACCTCTATAATACTACCTTTTTTTAATTCTATATCTTCTTCTTTAAATGCAATTATTGTAATGTTCCCAGTAGTGTCCTTTAAACCAAGAATTAATAATCCTGGCGTGTTTGTTACAGAATAAACTTCTCCCTTAACTTTTATTTTTTTATCTATATCTTTTTTTGAAATATCTGAAATATTAGATTCAGAAATATCGACTCTTTCAGATATAAACATTATTAAGAAAATGCCTACAATTGTACAAATTATTGATAGTTTAAGTAAAGTTTTTTCTTCCATATACTTTTGTTAGAAGATAAAAATTTATAAAGTATTTTAATTTCACATATCTAATGAAATTTTCTAAAAAAAAGAGGGTGTTAGATAGTTCTTTGACTGACGATAATCATAAGTTGCGTGAAACTGTTGTTCATTTAAGATCTGAGTTAAATAAATTCAGAAATCCTCCGTTATTAATCTGTGATGTGGTAAATATCATGGGGGATAAGGTAGTAATTAGATTATCTAATGGAAATAAATTTTTAGTAAATGTTTTTAGTAGTGTTAGGGGAACTCTTAAACCTGGAGATAGTGTGTTGGCAGAACAAAAAACTTTGAATATAGTTGAAAAGGTTGGCAGTTCTAAACATTTTGCTGTTGAAGATTTTATCAAGATCGAAAGTCCTAATATTTTGTGGAGTAAGATTGGTGGATTGAATGAACAAATTAGAGAAATACAAGAGGTTGTCGAACTCCCACTTAAAAATCCAAAATTGTTTAATGATATCGGAATAGTTCCTCCAAAAGGAGTATTATTATATGGTTCTAGTGGTACTGGCAAAACTCTTCTTGCAAAAGCTATAGCTTCTAGTACTAATTCAAGTTTCATTGAAGTGGTAGGGTCTGAACTGGTTCAGAAATTTATAGGTGATGGTGCCAAGTTAGTTAGAGATATGTTTAAGTTGGCCAAAGAAAGAAGTCCTTCTATCATCTTTATTGATGAGATAGATGCAATTGCTTCAGAAAGACTAGATAGTGGAATGTCTGGAGAAAGAGAGGTTCAGAGAACTCTTATGCAGTTATTGGCTGAGATAGATGGATTTGATAATCTTGGAGATGTTAAGATTATAGGTGCAACAAATAGATTTGATATTTTAGATCCTGCAATTTTGAGACCTGGAAGATTCGATAGATTAATTGAAGTTCCATTACCTGATAAATTTGGAAGATCTGAAATCTTCAATATTCATTCTAAAAATATGAAATTAAAAAAAGTATATTATGAAGATATAGATAAAATGATAGAGGGTTTTTCTGGTGCTGAAATTAAATCCTTATGTACTGAGGCAGGTTATTTTGCTATTCGAGAAAAGAGAAAATATGTAAAACAAGAAGATTTTTTAATGGCTGTAGACAAATTAGTCCAAATGGATGATAGTAGTGCACATTTAGGGATGGTAGGTTAAATGAGTGACGGTTTATTGTTCCTTTTGTCTATTATAGGATTATTTGCACTTTACTGGGTTTTGTTTGGAGAGAGTAAGTATCGGGATCAATTTAAAAAATGAGATTGTTTGTTGCTGTAGATTTGCCTCAAGAGATAAGGGATGAATTATATAAGTTACAAAAAAGTTTTAGTCCAAATCTTGCTAAAATTAAATGGGTTAGTAAAAAAAATTTACATTTAAGTTTAAAATTTCTCGGAGAGGTAGAGGTCGAAGATCTCAAAAAAATTAAAGATAGATTAAAATCTGTAAATTTTGAACAGTTTAGTGCAAATTTATCAGGTTTCGAAATTTCTAATAATTCAAAAAGTTTATTGTGTGGTATTTCTCCCATGGACAAAGTAGTAGGGTTACAACAAAAAGTGGATGAAGAGTTGTTAGATCTATTTGATAGTGATCAAAAGTTTTCATCACATATAACTCTGGGTAGGGTAAAACTTGTTAAAAAAGAAAAAGAGTTTATGGATTTTTTGAAAAATGTAAATGTATGGCCCTTCAAATTTGAGATCAAACAATTCAGACTAATGGAAAGCAAATTAACTAAGGATGGTCCAATTTATTCTATTATTGAGAAATTTAATAAATAAATTTATATATGTGTAATCTTATGTTTTGAATTATGTTTAAACATAAATCCTATATGTGGTTATTTGTCATTTTAGTTATTTGTATACTCACTTTAACTTTCTTTATGTTTTGGGACAGGGGGGGCCTTGTTCGCGCACCTACAGAACCTATGCCTGGGTGTGTTGTTGTGAATGACAATGGTGATTCTGATAACTCTATAGATATTGTTTTCCTTGGTGCAAATTATGATTCTGTTGATGAATTCATTAGTGATACTTATGTGTGGTCTGATGCGTTAATGTCAGTAGAACCTTATTCAAGTTATACTGGCCGATTTAATTTTTTCAGAGTAGAAACCTTTGGTGATTACGGTTGCGAATGGAATGAAGGATATATTCTTTGTAATACTGGAAAGGTCATGAGGGCTTCTTCAATCTGTCCCCATGATTATTTTGTCGTTTTGACAGATATTGAAGGGAAAGAAACTTTGGCATACTGGCTAAGGTCTAGTTATTATCAAAAAGTTATGGCAATAAATACTGCAGATGATAAGTTAGTTTTAGCTCATGAGGCAGGACATGCGTTTGGAGATTTTGCAGAAGAATATACTGAAGAAGGTTCAAAAATCTGGTGGGATGCACCTAACTGTGATTCTAAACTTGAACTTTGTCCTAAGTTTGAGGGAGTCGAAGGTACAGATTGTATACAAGGTTGTACAAATTTTCAGTATTCTAGAGCTACAAAAGAAGGAATTATGAGAGATTATTGGATTAGGGGCGGAAAAACTTACGGTGTATTTGATGAATATATTCTGGAACAATTTTTATTAAGTAGTACAGGTCCTACCTTGGAAAATAATCCAATTGAACCAGGATCTGTTTTGATTGTAGATATTAGTTGTGAAGGTGAGAATTGTACAATTGATAGTGTTGAAGAGAGCTATGGTTTTTCTGATGGGGACAATAGTCTTGTTGAGGATAGTGATTTGTTGAAACTTGTTGTTAATGGCAGCAAGGGAGAGAGTAGAGTTAAAGTTGGAGATTCTACTAAACTTTTTACAGAAACAAAAGAATTTGGAATTTTACATATTTTTGATTTTAAAGAAACATATATTATAAAAAATCCAGGAAATGAGGGAGAGATTGTCGATATTGAATTATATGGTGAAGATGGCGATTTAATAAGTTCGTATAATTATGAGGTAAATGGTATTTCTTCTATGCCTGGTCCTGGAGGGGACATAACTATCCCTTCAGTTTCTTAATCTTCATAAATCTCATCTAAAATTTCTCGTATATTCTTTGCTTTTTTTGGCCCTAATTTCTCAACCGATTCTAATTCTTCTTTAGATGAATTCATTATTTTATTGATAGTCTTAAATTTTCTAAGGATTGATTTTGCTAACATTGGTCCGATTCCTGGCAATGATTCTACAATAAACTCTTGTTGTTCTTTTGTCATTACGGGTTTTTTCTCAATTCTAGTTCCAAATGAAGTACTACTAGTTTGCTGTTCTCTTTTTGCTATGGTTCTTATTAATTCTGCAGTTTCTCTAAAATTTTGTGTGTGAATTATAGGTATCCTATAGGATACTGCAATTGTTGCTAACATACCTCTTATTGCATTTGGATGTATGTTTCTTATAGAGTATATATCTTCATTTCCTTCAATTATTAAGATTGGTCTTTCAAAATTTTCCTTCAAATCTTTTAATTGTAATAATAATCTTTTATCAATTATTGAATTAACAAAATCTTCAGAAGTTTTTCTTTCTATACCTACTCTGTTTGAAACTATGAAATCTGCACTTTTAAGGGATTTTACAGTGAGGTCTAATCCCAATTCTGATAATTCCTTGAGTATACTAGATCCTTGTTCTCGGGAATCTGCATAAATCTTAATATCTTCTTTTTTTGTATAAGGTTCTAGTTTTTTTTGTTCTGTAAGATTTAAATTTCCTCTCAATTCTTTTAATGCCTTATACATTCTTTTTTCTTTGTGTATTGATGCCCAATGATACACTTCATCTCTTGTGTTTTTTGTTATTAATATTTTGACTTTACCTTTTTCTAATCTTGCAGTACGTCCTCTACGTTGAATGCTTCTTATTGCAGAAGGGACAGGTTCATAGAATATTACTAATTCTACTTTTGGAATATCCAAACCTTCTTCACCTATAGATGTTGAGATTAAACAGTTATGTATATTATTTTCAAAGTCTTTTATTATTTTTACTTGTTCTTTTTGTGTTAGTCCAGTACCTCTTTTTTTTAGTTGGCCAACAAATAATTTAGGATTTAGTCCATCTATTTTTTCTAATTCCTTTTCAATCTTTTTTGCAGAATCTCTGTATTGGTTAAAAATTATAATTCTAGTTTCAGGATTATCTTTTAATTCTTTTTTTATTATATTTTTCAATTCTATTTCTTTAGGGTGTTCTATTCCAGAATCACACATCTTTTTAGATAGGATGAATGCAGATTTTATATTCAGATCTTTAGTGAGATTTTTTGCAGATTTTGTTTTGTTTTTCCCAGTCCCATCAAATATGGATTTGAGATAGGTGTATAAGGATTCTGCACCTTGAGTTTCTATCAATTCAATAGCATGTCCAATTTTTATTGCTTCTGCCGAACAACTTATTGATTTGAATACTTCAAAATCTCTTTGTCCTCTCGCTATTTCTCCTTGCAATGAAGACATTACCCCTAATAATTCTTTTTTTGATAATTTTGTTGTAGTTCGGATATATCCAAATTTTTTCAATTCTTCCAATCTTTGAGTGTATGCGTTTTCTAAAAATAGTTTTATTTCTTTAAAATTTTCAGGTAGGTTAACTTTTATCCATTCTGTATCTACTTCTTGAATATATTTCTTTACATCAGGATCATTCTCTGTTCTTACCTCTATTTCTTTTATGAATAGGTTTTTACACACCTCTTTTATTTTCTCTAAATCTGATCCTGGTGATGCAGTCAATCCTATAATTCTTGTATTTTTTGATTCTCTTACATATCTTTTTGCTAACCAAGTATATGAATAATTTTGTACTGCCCTATGAGCTTCATCAATTACTAATAATGAGGTATTCTTAAAATTAAATGTATTATTTATTATATCATTTTCTATAGTTTGCGGAGTACTTATGATTATTTTTGCTTTTTTTGAGATTTCTTCTCTTTTTTGTGGAGCAATTGCTCCTGTAAATAAAAATATATCTTCAATATTTGTACATTCTTTAAACTCTTCATAAATCTGATTTGCCAAGGGTTTTGTTGGAGTTAAGAATAGTATATTTGATTCTTTATGGAGGTTTAATCTATTTATTGCCACTAAAATTGCAGTTTTGGTTTTCCCCATTCCTGTAGGCAATGCGACTAATGTGTTTTTATCTGAACAACTTCCCAGTATTGTTTCTTGGTATAATCTCGGTTCGAAATTTTTTATAGAATGTTGATTCATAACTTTGATATTTATTATTTCTTTATAAATTATTGTGCCATGTATGACAAAATTAAGAATTTGTTTTGTATATATATCCTATAAAAATTGTTATCGAAGTTAATAATGCCAAAAATATTGTGCTCATCAGAGTTATATCTGGCGAGTTTATTAATACTGTTGAAACTATAATAAATATTGCAGAAAAGATGTATAGTGGAAGTGATCCAAAAAATATTTTTGCACCATCTAATTTTGACAGAGGGATCATAGAGTAAAGTGCAAGGAGATAGGTCATTTCTATGAATTGTTCAAATCCTGGAAGTGAAAGGGCCTTGAAGACTAATGCTAGTAATATGTAGGTCAAGGGGCCTGCCAATGCAATTATCGCAGTTTCAAATTCTGTAATCTTTGCATATTTTTTCCCAACTCTTTTTAGAATTATTTCTTTTGCTTGCGAAGTTCCAGTTATCATAAATTTTATGTGACCTATAGATAGAAATATTGTAATTAAGGGTAATACTATTCCTATGTAAAGGGATTTTATCCTTTTATTGAATATTTTTATCGGAAATTTGGCACTTTTCGTAATTCCATATTTTTTAATTTGCCACAGCTGATATTCTGTTTCGCAACCTTTCCTTTTTGCTATAATTTTTCTTATAGATTCTCCAATGATAAGGGCTAATGCTGCAAGGATAGTTAGTCTTAGCCAGTTTACTATTGTAAAATTATTATAAGAGAAGATAAATCCAATTATCAAAGTTGATATAAACATGTGTTTTATTTCAGTTTTTTTGAAAAATTTATTTTTTAACATTTTTTATGTATTTTATTATGCTGTCTTCATGACCTGCACCAACTATTGCTAAGATCTTCTTATCTGGATAATTAGTAATTAATGTATTTAAATTTTTTGCCAGTATTTTATCTCTCTCTTTAATAAGTACTTTATATATTGAAGGATATCGTTTTTTTACAATATTTGTTAATTTTTTAATGAATTTTTTATCTGGCACCTTTGTTAGATCTATTTCTTTTATTTGTTTTTTGAATAGACCTACACCAAATATATCTATTGCAAATCTCATTTTTTCTTTAATTGTTAGTTCTTCTGATAGTCTTTTTAGTGTGATTCTTATATCTTGATCTATTAAACTTATTTTAGTATTATTTTGCTTTGCTAGTTTGAGTGCCTCTTTCATTTCTGCACCTGGTTCCATTCCAACCAGTTTTCCCATCTTTTTTTCAGTTATTGCACCGATTATATTGAAGATATATCCAGTCAGACCAATACTCCTTATATCCTTTAATGAGTTTTTCCTTTTTTTAGGATTGAGAATTAAGTATAATCTTATTTGGTCTAGTTCAAGTGCAACTATGTCTGGTTCTATTTCCGAAAATGCAGTTTTTACTTCGTTCACACTCTCTTTTGCTATATGTGAGGATCCTATCAAAAATAAATTTTCAATTTTTAACATGTAGTAGAAAGATATATAAAGTTTAAAAGACTTCTGTTTGATACTCTAGAAGGAGGGGTTAATATGTTAAAAACTAAACAAATAAATGATATTTATGATATGGAAGTTTATACTGATTCGGGAGACTATTTCGGAGATATTGAAGAATCTATTTTGACAACTAATAAAATTTTTGGATGGAGAGTTAAAGCGACTAAAAGGTCATATCTTTCAAAAATACTTGGTGGAGCTAAAGGAGTAATCATACCTCATCAATTAGTTAAGGCGATAGGAGATATAGTCATAATTAGTAAGGCTGCAGTACCAGTTCATGAAGAAGAAAGTCAGCTTGAAGAAGTATAGGAAAACCATAACGTTTAAATACTTTTAATTTCTTTATCTATCCAATGGTATCAACTTTACAACAATCAATTGAATTCCTTAAGGACTTTGGAATGTTTGATGTAGTACTTCCGTTCTTACTGGTTTTTGCAATTGTTTTCGCAGTTTTAGAAAAGACTATGATTCTTGGAAAAGAGGGAAATTCTGGAACAAAGAAAAACCTAAATGCAATTGTCGCTCTTGTCATGGCTTTGATAACTGTGGCAACGAATCAAGTTGTTAGTGTTATTAATGAGGCTTTACCAAATATAGTTCTTTTGGGAGTTGTTTCAATTTCATTTTTATTACTTGTTGGTATGTTTTTAAAAACTGGAGAGTTTGATTTAGCTGAAAAATCTAAAAAATGGTTCATGTTTGTTTTATTTTTAATGTTTCTAGGAACTGTATTCATATTTGCTAGTGCTATAGGTATTGATGGTGTTAGTATACTTGATAGATTCTTTTCATGGATTGGCGGGGCAATTGGTACATCAGTTATAGCCCCTATGGTATTTTTATTAATAGTTGTCGGGACTATTTATCTTGTTGTAAGAGATTCTGCTAGTCCTGGAGAAGGTGGTAGCTAAATGGTTAATTTCCATCAAATTTATTATCAATTACAAAGTTCAGGAATGTTCGAATACCTTTTACCTTTCTTATTAATTTTCATTATCATTTTTTCTGTTCTTGAGAAAACATTCATACTTGGAGTTAAAAAGACTGAGATGCAACCAAATCCTACTCCTCCTCCTGCTCATATTGAGGTTAAATATCCTAAAACTGATATGAATATGGTTTTTTCACTAGTATTATCTTTGATAGTTATAGCAAATACTGAGATAGTTGGAATAATTAATAATTATGTTTCTAAAATGGGACTTGTAATGGTACTTGCTTTGGTATGTATGCTTGCAGTTGGACTATTGAGTGGATCTCATCAAAATCTTCCACTTACTGCCGCAGCAATTATTGCAATACTTGCAGCAATGTGGTCATTAGTACCTTATCAATATGGAAGTATGTTTGGTTTCTCTAATTGGTTTTATATTGGTACTGATACTTATGTTGCATTTACAGGTTTAGCACTTGTAGTTGGACTAATCTATTATGTTAGGAAGAGTTCTACTAGCGGATTTTAATAATTCTAATAGTTGCCGTTGTGTTAATTATTCAAATTTAGATAATATTATAAAGAAAAGAAAATAGTTTTATTATAGAAAATGGCAACAGATATGTTTATGTTAAATAATTTTTTACCATTATTCGTATTCGTTTTAATATTCGTTTTCTTATATGCTATTCTCGAAAAGACTAAACTTCTTGGAAATAGTAGTAGATTTAATTTTCTTGTTAGTTTATGTATTGCAGTAATATCTATGTTTTCTGGTAGTTCCACAGAATTAATTTTAGCAGTTTTACCTTGGTATATATTTTTGATGTTTTTCTTATTGTTATTATTTACCTTGTTTATGTTTTTTGGTGTCAATGAGAAAGATGTATGGCCTAAAGTTGGAGGACAGACTACTATATTTATTGTTATGATAATTGCTTTAATTGTGAGTATAACAAAAGTATTCGGCCCAGTTTTTACACCTTATGCTGCAGAAGGAACTAGTAATGTATTTAGAACAATTTTTCATCCAAGAGTTATTGGTGCATTCTTCATACTATTAATTGCATCTTTACTAATAAAAAATATCTCAGAGAATGTCTAAGAGTTATTTTTTCTTTTTTAGTTCTTCAGTTATTTTTGAAAGTTCCTTGATGTTTCTTGTCATAGGTGCAATAATTTTTTCTAATACTTTTTCTATTGCTTGCATTTCTGCTCCAACATCTTTTATACCTTCTCCATATTCATTCACTTTACCCATAACTGCAGTCTGAAGATTATCGAATCTTTGTTGAGTTCTTAGTACCTCTTGTTTTATAGAATGAACATCAGTGTTTGTTTTTTCTTTCCATTTATGAATATCACCAATATTTTGTAGTAGTTCGTCCCACTTTTCTTTTACAACAGATTCTGCAATTTCTTCAACCATTTCGTAACTAGCTCGTTCTATAGGTTGAGCTTGAGGTGCCATTGTTTGTTGTGTGGAAGGCATGAGATTTTCTTGAGGAAGTTGAATGGGTGCTTCTTGTGTTGAAGGTGTTGGACTTGGTGCGCTTGCTAATCCTAATGGGACTCCTCTTGTTTCAGGCGGTGCCATAGGTGTTTGAGAAGGTATTCCCATACCTGGATTTGTAGAAATTGCTTCCTGTTTAATATTTGTTTGATCTATTGCTCCAGAAATCTGTTCATGAGTATAAGCTTTGTCTTTTAGTCTTCCTATTATCTGTTCGTTTGTTAATCCAGATTTTTTCATTTCTGCAACTTCATTTACTGGAACTTTTTTTACGTTTTCTTTTTGGTTCAACATTCTTTATCCTCTTTTTTTCAATAAGTTCTTCAACTTCTTCTAGTGTTACAAAGTTAAATGGGTCCCACAGATTAATATATTTTTCTAAAACTTTCAATTGCTCTTTTCGTACAAAATTTCCCATTTCTTGTACTAAATGTCTGACTGTTTCTTTTACAGTAAATATGTCTTCTTTCATATCTCTTATATCTTCATTCAAAGTTTTTAGTTCAACATTTGTTCGTTTATAATGGTCTATCATATTTTGATTCATTACAAACATTCTTTCTCTTGTTGAACCATAACGTCCCTCTAAAATCCTTAACCTATTGGTTAATTCCATAAGTGCATTATATGGATTTTGAGGTTGTTGTGGTTGATTTTGTGGTTGATCCATTTTCTATTGAAGCGAAAACTATTTTAATTTAAGAAGTTATAGGTTTAATTAGTAATAAAAGTTATGTTATTTTCGTTGAGTGGTAATATGGGTGTATATAAGAAAAAAATTGAACCGGGTGAGTATGAGATTATCCAAGAAGGTCAAGTTGATGTAATGAAAATAAATTGCATTGGGACCTCCTATCCTCCATCTATTGAAGATAGTAATCTCTGTATGTTGAATGTTATAAACAAGATAATTGGTGTTCCTAGTGTAGATAGGATAATCCTTTCTGCAGAAAAGAATTATCAATACAGTTCTGAACATATTTCGATTTTGAGAGAGATAGCAAATCTCTATGTATATATTGTAAAGCAAAAAAAAGTTTTAAGTTTTGCTACTAGCGGACTGACTTTAGAATATGTTCAGGCATATAGTTCAAGATTTTCTGATTTGCAATATGTTGTGACTAATCTTATAAAGAGTGATCCTATTGGTGCATATGTCGAATTAAAACGATTGATAAGAGAGCAAAAACTTAGATTATCTAAAATTCGTTTTAAGGAGTTAGCTAGAGATGAAACAATTTATCTTGGAATATTGACTGATATATTTGATTTATTAAATGGGACTAAATTAATTTCTGCAGTAAGAACTTATGTGGATGGTCATGAAATTGGAGATAGGGCCCTATACAAATCAGTATTCAGACCATTAATCTCTCCTAATTTTATGTTCACTCGTTTAATGTCTGATGTTCCATTAGATGGAATTGAAGTTGATGCCTATAGTTTGGATAAGGAGAGTAATGTTGTTATCTTTGAAACTCCTAAAGATATAAAATTACTATATCATTTAAATCCTCCAGAATTTAATTTATCTAATGATAAATCAGAATTATTAGATCTTGCTAGATCTGTACTGGCAGAACATAAACCTCGTACTGAAGAGTTTGTTGATCCAGATAAAATGAGGCAGACTTTTTATAATGTTGGAAGAGACCTATTATTAGATTTAGTTGAACACAAAGGTTATGATTTAGATTATAATGAAGTAGAAGATTTAGCAAATATTCTGGTCAGATATACTGTAGGATTTGGATTAATTGAAATTTTATTGATGGATAGCAAAATTCAAGATATTGTAATAAATGGCCCTATTGGAGAAACTCCGATTTATATTGTGCATCAAGATCATGGTGAATGTGTTACCAATATAATTCCTAGCCGAGAAGATGGTGAGAGTTGGGCTACCAAATTTAGAATGATTAGTGGTAGGCCATTAGATGAAGCTAATCCTGTTTTAGATACTCAGTTATTTGTTCCTGGTGGTCAAGCAAGGGTGGCAATTATTTCTAAACCTTTGAATCCTTTAGGTTATGGTTATGCCTTTAGGCGACATAGGGAACATCCGTGGACTCTCCCTTTGTTCATTAATAATAAAATGATCAATTCTCTTGGTGCAGCATTATTGAGTTTTGCAATTGATGGAGGTAGAACTATGTTAATTGCAGGAACCAGAAGTAGTGGAAAGACTTCATTGTTAGGTTCTTGTTTGGTTGAGATAATGAGAAAGTATAGGATCATTACAATTGAAGATACTTTAGAATTACCAATAAGGTCTATGCGAGAATTAGGTTATAATATTCAACCTTTGAAAGTTAGGGCAGCTTTATCAGAAGGTGGATCTGAAATGTCTGCAGAAGAGGGGATAAGAACTAGTTTAAGATTGGGAGATAGTAGTTTAATAATTGGAGAGGTTAGAAGTAAGGAAGCCCTTGCATTGTATGAGGCTATGAGGGTTGGTGCTTTGGCAAATGTTGTTGCAGGAACTATTCATGGTGGAAGTCCATATTCTGTCTTTGATAGGGTTGTTAATGATCTAGGTGTCCCTCGTACAAGTTTTAAGGCAACAGATTTAATTATTGTTGCTAATCCTATAAAATCTCCAGATGGACTACATAAGATTAAAAGAGTTCTTAGTATAACTGAGGTTAGAAAAGATTGGGAAGAAGATCCGCTGAGAGAAGGAGCTTTTGTTGATTTAATGAAGTATAATGTTGAGAGTGATCAGCTTGAGCCTACAGATAATTTAATAAATGGAGATTCTGAAGTTATAAAGGGAATAGCTAGTACAGTTAGGGAGTGGGTAGGTGACTGGGATGCGGTTTGGAGTAATATTGAACTTAGAGCAAAAATAAAACAGAGGTTGGTCGATTATTCAAATAAAATTGGAAGACCTAGTTTGTTAGAAGCAGAGTTTGTTATTGATTCAAATGATCAATTTCATAAAATTTCCGATAGAGTTTTAAGAAAAGTTGGAAAATTAGATAGCGATAAAATCTATTTCCAATGGAATGAGTGGCTAAAAAAAGAGACAAAAATTGAGGGGTGAATGAATGCCTGTATCTGATAAAGAAATCCAAGATATACTGAATAAGTATAAATCTAAACTTGATAGCAATGTAATCAATGAAGAGGTTGAAAATTTTGAACCGAGTTCTGAGTTTTCTAAAGAGTATGACCAATTTAAAAAAGAATACGTTACAAATAAAGTTTCTTTTTATGAAAAATGGTGTGCTATTGCAGAGAGTGTTATAAAAGTAAATCCTTCTAAAAAAGATCAAGAAAAATTAGAGAAAAGTATAGAATTTGCACATTTAAATGTCACTCCTACAAGTGTGGCAAGTTTTTCAATGTTTATAGCGAGTATTTTTCTTTTGGTGGCAGTTTTAATAGGAGTTATAGGATTTTTTGTTTTTGATAATACTTCAGTATTACTTCTTTCATTTTTATTTATTCTATTGGCATTAATCTCTTTGAAATTTTTGACAAATATACCTCATCGTTTTGCAGATAAATGGAGACTTCAGGCAAGCAATCAGATGGTGTTATGTATTCTGTATATTGTTATCTATATGAGACATACTTCAAATCTTGAAAATGCACTTAATTTTGCTGCCGAACATATTTCTCCTCCTCTCTCTTTAGATCTGAGAAAGGTTTTTTGGGATGTTGAAACTGGCAAGTTTTCAACTATGAAAGATTCTCTTGAAAATTATCTTATTAGGTGGAGGGATACAAATTTAGAGTTTGTAAATTCTTTTCATCTTGTTGAGAGTAGTTTGTATGAGCCTGATGAAGGTAGGAGAGTAGAACTGTTAGATAAGGGTCTGAAAGTTATTCTTGATGGAACTTATGATAAAATGTTACATTATGCTCATGAACTTAAGAATCCAATAACTATGTTGCATATGCTTGGAGTAATTTTACCGATTTTAGGCCTTGTCATGTTTCCACTTGTTGGAACTTTTATGGGTGGAATGGTAAGGTGGTGGCATCTTGCATTTGTATATAATTTATTCTTACCAATTTTAGTTTATAATATGGGGGTAAATATTCTAAGTAAAAGGCCTACAGGTTATGGAGAGAGTATTATTAATGTGAAGGCCAAAAAAAAGGTATCTTCATTTGGATTTTTCTTAATGGCAATATTTATTTTAATTAGTTTATCTCCATTTTTATTACATTTAATTAATCCGTCTTATGATGTCGCATTTTTGGGTGATAAGTTTTTAGATTTTGAATGTTATGGTACTGGCGTGTGTTATGGACCTTATGGTTTAGGTGCAACTTTGTTGAGTTTATTTTTCCCGCTAGGTATTGCATTGGGAGTGGGTATGCATTATAGTGCTAAAACAAAAGGTGCTATGGAGATTAGAAAGGAAATAAAAAAGTTGGAGAGTGAATTCTCTACAAGTTTGTTTCAATTAGGTACAAGAATAGGGGATGGTATCCCTACAGAATCTGCATTTAGAGATGTTGCAGAGAATATGGTTGGTACTCCTACTGGAGATTTTTTTGGAAGAATTCATTTAAATCTGACACGTGGAGGCAAGGGAATAGAGGGAGCAATCTTTGATGAAAATAATGGTGCAATTTTAAATTATAGGACTCCTTTGATCGAGAGTTCTATGGAAGTTTTAGTTGAAAGTTCAAAAAAGGGCCCTGCAGTAGTCTCACAGGCACTGATCAGTATATCAAATTACGTTAATAAAATTAAACATATAAATGAAAGGTTGAAGGACCTTTTAGCAGATATAATTTCTAGTATGAAGGGTCAAATCAAATTTTTAACACCTATAATCGCAGGAATAGTAGTAGGTATTTCTAGTATGATGGTTAGTGTTATTTCAAAACTTTCAGATATGAATCCTGAACAAATGCAAGCAGGAGGTAGTGAAAGTTTTCCAACAGGAGCAGCTACCTTATCTGAGTTATTCAGTAAAACTGATACAATTCCAGGTTATTTTTTTCAATTAGTTGTGGGAATTTATGTTATTCAAATAATTTATATTTTAACTGTATTATCTAGCGGAATAGAGAATGGATCGGATAAACTAAATGAACAATATTTGATTGGACAGAATTTAATTAAAAGTACTGCACTTTATTTGATAATCTCTCTGATTGTAATACTATTGTTCAATGGTTTGGCATCTTCTATCCTTCCAGAGTTTTAAAAAGATTTATAAATTTAGAAAATGATCTTAGAATAAAATGGGTGACTCAAGTAAATTTTTGGAATATGTTTTCAAATTGCTGTTTGTATTAGCTACCCTGTTCGTATTATATATGGCTATAACTAAAGGGGTGAGAGTTTTTGGTGGATAAAAGGGCCGAAATGGCTATGACTGTAGTAGGTCTACTCGCTTTATTATTAGTTATGGGTATTTTCTTTTATTGGTTTTTCTTTGAACTTGCTCCTTGGTCTGAACAGGGTGTTGGAAGAGAAGCGTGTAGAGATAGTGTGCTTCTTAGAACTCAAGTTAAAATTATGGGTAAGACTACTCTTCAAGATCTATCTTGTACTACAGATATGATTGAATTAAGTTCTTCTGATGAATCTGAAATAAAGGAAGTTATATCTGGAGAATTATATGATTGTTGGTATCAGTTTGCCGAAGGCGAAAAAGATTTTTTGAGCGATTATGATTGGGGCAATGGAGATAATTATTGTTTTATTTGTTCGAGAATAGATTTTGGTGAAAGAGTTCAAGAAAATGTTCCTGAAATTAAAGATTTGGTTAACTACCTTGGCACAGAACCTTTACAGTTACATAATGGCGAATCTTTTTTTGAGTATATGTATGATGATCACTCTAACAAAATACATTCTCAAGAATTTAGTACAGATTATTCCACTTCGGAACCTTTTTATGTTGTGTTTTTTGCAGATAAAAGATTTGAATTTTGGGATGGAGGTTTTAGCGATATTAGTAGATTAGTATCCACTTTTGCGGGAGGTGCCTGGACTGGAGCAAAAGTTGGAGGAGCATGGGGCGCAGTGATTGGAGGAGTTGGTTCAACTGCACTTACTAAAACCAGTACAAAAACTGGATTTGTTAGTGGATTATATTTTGGTAGTGGTGAAGAAGTTATAGGTGCGTGTAATCAATGAAACGGGGAGAATTGGCATGGGAGCAAATTGGAAAGTTTCTGTTAGCTATACTTTTATTAACTATACTAGTTTTAGTTACTCTAGAACATAAGGAAAATATATCTTCTATTTTTGAAGATTTTAAAATGATTTTTAGGTATGGTGGCAGTTAATGGGTATGGATTTATCTGTTAAAAACATTATGGCTGCTTTTTTTGTGATTATTGTAGTTGGAGTAGTTGGTTGGTGGGGAAGTAATGCTATTTTGGATCTTTCTCATCAATATGGTTGGGATATGTTTGTAAGTCAAGAAGAAATAAAAAATCAAAAAGATTCAAAAGAGATTTTTAGCGATATGCTTATTCAAGTCCACGATTGTTTAATGGATGAAGATAGTGGATGTGTCTGTATTGATGAAGAATTCTCATTTCCTTCAGAGTATCTCATAGAATTAGAACAAGAAGGATTATCTACTAAAATTTCACTTAAAAGTTCTAGGATAGATTTAGCTGAAGAGAGAATAAATTTTGTTCCTTGTGCATTAATTGATAAAGATTCTTCTTTTGTTGAGATAAGTGATAAAATCAGTTTAATTTATGGTTCTAATAGTCTTACTTTAAATAATTATGAAGGTGGATTTGATCCTTCTTTAATTTTTTATAAATTAAGTGATGATAAAATTTGTGTTATGTCTATTGCAGTTTCTAGAGAGAAAGGTGATTTAAGTTTGGTGTGTTCTGAAAAAAATGAAAGATTCGGATCATTTTCTGAAGCAGTAAATAGTTATGATAGCGGATTGGATTCTAGTTCATTAAATTCTCTGATTTCTCTTGCATCTTTAAATTCTAATTTTGTTAGCAATGCTGAAAAAGTTATGGAAGGGATAATTTATATTGAGTCTTATACTGGAGGCAAATTCATTAATAGGGAAATACTATATAATTCCAACTCTGAAGTGTATGTAGAAGGTAAGGGAAATGGGATAAGTATGTTGGAAATAAAAGGATCTAAAAGTGCATATTCTGTATTAGAAAGTTCCGAAGGTAAAAGTTTGATGAATCTCTATGGTTATGGAGGTGTGGATTTTGATGATTCTAGTTTGGCAGCAGTGTTGGTTAATAATAATGAATTATCTATAGCTTTTGGTTATCTCTATTTAATTGGATCTACAAATAGTTTTTCCAATATCGAATCTACTAAAGAAATTTTCAATATCTGGTTAAATGATTATCATAAATTTAGTATTTCGTATTCTGAATATGTTGACAAAATGAATATTCTTAATAATAATGCAAATTTAATAGGAGTTAGTAGTTCACAAATCTTGGAAGAGGGTAATAATCCTCATATAATTTAAAATGGTTTCAATACTCAAAAATAACGATAAATTAAAAACTAAATTGAATAGTGAATTAATCAAAGATAAAATTGATGATTATTCATTCGCATTTCCTATTTTAATTAAATTATTACATTATTCTCCTCTTCTGAAAAAATATTTTGAAAAGAATGGAAAAGATGAATTAACCAAAAAGTTTAAATAGTAAATTGAATAATTTGTATCAAGGTGATTAATTTGAGTAAAAGTAATAAAAAAGGTCAGGGGCTTTCTATGAATACTATCATAATCGCGATTTTGGCAATTTTAGTTTTGGTGGTTATTGCAGCATTCTTTACAGGTGGTATGACTGGGTTAGTTGATAGAATTAAAGGGATATATGGTTCTCAACCTATTGATGAAACTCAGGCAATTTTAGAGTGTGAAGGTTTTTGTAATAGTTATACAAGTCTTCCAACTGTAGAGGAATATAAAACTAATTATTGTGAGAAGAAGTTTGGATTAGATACGGATAATGATGGAAGTGCTGATATTGAAAAAACGTGTAGCCAACTTGGTATAATCTGTCAAAAGATTAGTGATGCTGGAGGCTGTTAAGGCCCTTTTTTATTTTTATATGGTGAACTAAATGAGACTTGCATTAGAGAGTATCGTAATTTTTATAATTGCAATAATAGTGCTAGTAGTAGTTCTTTTTATTTTTGGAGATCAATTTAAATCGTTTTCTAGTGCTTTTGGAAATTTTATGGGTAGTATTTTGAAATTTACAGAAATAAATGCTACGGGTGTAATCAAATAATGGAAGTTAGTTTTAAGTTGATTTTCGGATTAGTTATAGGAATTGGAGGAGTGTTTCTTGCATTTACTGTTGGTTCTATGGTTTGGAGTATGTTCTTCTCAGATAGTTGGCATCTCACTGAACAATCTATAGAAAATCTTAAAGAAGTAATTGAAGATATGGATCAAATTAATCAAAATTCTAGCTCAATATTTTATTTAGTTGATGGATACTATCTTGTTGGTTTTGATAAAGGTACTCAATCTGGAACTATTTATGAAAGGCCCGAGGAGTGTTTTAATGCTGCATGTTTAGTAGTTTGTAAATCAAGTTTAGATCCTCGTGCATGTATTTCGCCAGTTGTTTATACTTCTCTGGATAATATTGTCTCTTTTCAAATTGAAAATGGTGCAGAGGTAATTCTTGCAGAAACAAAAACAAGTGTACTTCTTAATCTTGAGAAACAAGGAACTTCTTTGATTATTAAAGGATCAAATTAATAATTTTTCAAAAATCTTTATATACTTGAAAATCTAATTTTTTTGTATGGAAGAGGAGAGAATATATCTTTGGCCAGGTTATCTTATAATTACAACTATTGTATTTTTAACGCTTTTTTTTGTTTTGGCAAAGGTTACAGATGGTACTTCATTTGATCAATCTTATCTTGCAAAGGATATTTCATTAGTTGAACAGACTTTATTTGTTAGTCCGGGAGAAGTTTCCTTTAAATATAATATTAAACAAGGAGAAGATAGATTTAATATTGATATAGGTGATGGTTGTCTGATTGAAGTAAATCTAAAAGATACATCGATTCTTTCTGGTTCAAAATCTCGGTGTGCAGATAATAAATATATTTTTGTAGATTATTCTGGTAAAAATGATTATGATTATTTAATTTTCAATAAAACTTCTACTAGTTTATCAGTAACTGGAGGGTATGATGAGGAATAAAAAAGGGTTTATATTCTTAACAGATGAACAACTTAATATTGTAATCTATGTTTTTCTTATTCTCTTTGTATTTGGAGTTCTAATATTTATTTCGACTTTTTATATGGATAGGGGTGTAGAATTAAGTGGGCTTGACACACACCTTTTAGTTAATGGGTTATTATATTCTCCAGATTGTCTGAGTTATTCTGACGAAGTTAGATCTTATCCTGGAATAGTTGATCTGGATAATTTTAATGAGAATAAAATTATTAAGTGTTTATCTTATGGTTCTGGAGGATTAGGGTTTGGTGTAGAGTTATATGATTCTGAGATGAATAGTTTAGATAATATTGAGATTAATTCTGAGATATTTGTCCAAGGATTGTTGTGCGATCTTAAAACTTCTAAATATAGTTGTTCTTCAAAAAAGTTATATGTGTTATATGAAAATAATTCTGAATTTTATTCAGGATATCTTAATATAAGGGCGGTGGCAAGGAATGAATAGGACTGCAACTACTCTAATGCTTCGTTTGGTGAATATACTTTTTGTAGGAGTTCTTCTACTTACTTTTTCTATGATTATGGGTATGTCAAGCATTAAAGACGGCAGTACAACTGAATTGATAAGGTTAGAAGGAGAGCTTGGAAATTCTGAAGATAACTTACAGTTATTGAATTATCTGAGAACTCCTATTTCTATAGATATAGATGGGGATGGATTTGAAGACAAAACTACAATATCAAGTTTAATTGAAGTGTATCTTGTCGATAATTCTGATAGATTAAAAGAAATTATTAGTAGTTCGACTAATGAGATTCTAAATAATATGGAGTATTGTAAAATTATTAGAGATAACGATTATAGGAGAGGATATTCTATATTTTTAACAGATAGTTTAGACAAGAGTCCTACCGATTCAAATAAAGTTTTTTCATCAAATAATTATTGTAAGGAAAATAATTTGAATTTATGTTTAAATTGGAGATCCAACTATCAAATGATTTATGGAGATTTTTATGTTGTCCTCTATGCTAGTGATTCTATTTATTTTGATGAAGAGGGGTGTTCTGAGTGGTAGGAAAAAAAGGATTATTTACATTATATGTATTTATATACACTATTCTAAGTATAGGGGTTGCTCTGTTCTTATTTTCCGAAGTTCAAGATAATGTATTAATTAAATCTCTTGGAGAGTCACAGTTAGCATTAATCGAATCTTATGAAACTGGTGAGAATAAATTGTTTTATTTAGATAGGCAATATGTTGGAAAAAATCATCTATCTAACTTTCTTGAATCTGGAGGATTTTCTTATAACTCTCTGAAAGTTGAGGAAGGATACACTCTCTGGGCAAGAGGTTTAAATTATGGGGCAGATTATTCTGAATGTTATCCTACTTATTCCACATTTAAATCTGAATTCGGGATATTCCTATGGTCTGAGATTCATAAGAATTCTGATAGCTCATATTATGATTATGAAATAACTGATCTTGATAGTTCTTTCGAAGTTATTGGTATTTCTAGAAATAGTATTGACTCTATTATCTTAAAAAATGATAGTGTTAATATTGGCACATATTCAATTAGGCCGAATGTCAAGTTTTCTGTACAGTATGATATTGATAGTTTCCTTGAATTTGTTGAGGAAGTAAAGTTTATTGTTGATGAATGCAGAAATAATGAAGTCTGTTGGGGATCAAATGCTGATTTTTGGTGGGAAAGTAATGGTAACCTTTTTATGTTCGAATCAATTCCCCAGATAATAAATACTGAAAAGGGGAAAAAAGAAGTTAAAATTAAAGCAGCTGTTAACTTCGATGAGTTCAACCCCTTACAAGGAGATATATTCCCATGTTAAGATTAAATTATGATGAAATAGTAGAAAAAATAGTTTCAGACAAAGGCGTTACAAAAGAAGAAGTTGAGTCAAAGATAAAGGTTAAAATAGACGAACTTTCAGATTTAATAAGTAAAGAAGGTGCGGCACATATTATTGCTAATCAGTATGGTATTAAATTATTTGAAAATAATGCGCCAAAAGATTTCAAGATCTCAGATGTTCCGAAAGGTGTTAATGGATTAAATATTTTGGGAAAAATGGTTTCTGATTTTGAAGTGCGAGAGTTTAAAACTGCAAAAAGGCAAGGTAGGCTTGGAGTTTGTACTGTTGGTGATGAAACTGGCACATTAAGATTTGTTGTGTGGGATGATAAAACTATTTCTGAGCTTAATGAAAAAGTTAAGGCTGGAGATATTCTTAAAATTCACGATGCATATTCTAAAGACAATAATGGTTTTATTGAGATCCATCTAGGTTCACGGGGTCAAGTTGCAATTAATCCTGAAGGGGAATCTATTGGAGAAGTAAAGGCAGAAGTTAGTAGATTAGGTTTTTCAAAAATGAATATAGTTGAATTGAAAGAGGGTGATCGTGCTGAAGTTCAAGGTACTGTTGTTCAGATGTTCGAACCTAGATTTTATAATGCCTGTGAAAAATGTGGTAGAAAAGTTATGGTTCAAGGAACAGATTTTGTTTGTAATACTCATGGAAATGTCTCATCTAAGAAATTTCCAGTAGTTAATTTCTTTTTTGATGATGGTACTTCAAATATTCGTGCAGTTTGTTTTGCAGATGTTGCAGAAAAGTTCATAGGAAGAAGTGGTGAAGAATTAGGTGGATATAAGCCAGAAGAACTCGATGTACTTTTGAAAGGTAATCTTGGCAAACAATTTGTAATAAAAGGAAAAGCCTCCAAGAATTCAAATTTTGATAGGTTGGAGCTTATGATTAACTCAATAGAAGAAGCTGACCCTTCTTCTATTATGAAGAGTATGGAAGATGCTGTATAAAACGCATGTTCTCTTTGGAGTTCTTGTTTCTTTATCAGTTTTTCAGGTTTTTAATATTGAAAATAAATTATTATTTGTATGTGTCTTATGTATAGCAACTCTTTTTCCAGATTTAGATATTCCTAGAGGATGGTTAGGTAAGAGGACGAGACCATTTTCGTGGATTATTAAATTGTTTTTTGGACACAGAGGATTCCTACATACAATTTATCCTGCATTTTTTTTATTTTTTTTATTTTCCTGGTTTGGACAGAAAGTTATAGGTATTGCTATTTTGTTAGGTTACCTGACCCATTTATTTGCGGATTGTTTAACAAGTGAAGGAGTTAAATTATTTCATCCTTTGTTAAGTACTAGAATTCGTGGAATTATCCGGGTTGGAGGATTTATGGAAAGAATCATAATATTTGTTTTGCTTTTTTTGATAACTATTTTATTGATCTGATCTTTTTGTCATATTGTCATAGGCCATGGAATTATTTATAAATATTAATTGATTCATTTGATTAGTTCCTTATGAAATAAGAAGCGAATAGCAAGGAGGCGATTTTAATGAATAAACCGATAAAAAAATATAAATCTGGTTCTATAGAATGTTCTATTTGGAATAATGAAAAAGAATTAGATGGAAAAAAAGTGGAATTTAAGACACTCAGTTTGAAACGTAGTTGGAAAGATGGTGATGTGTGGAGAGATCAACAGATAAGTTTTAGACGTAATGATATTATTAGAGCAATTTTAGTTTTAGAAAAAGCTCAGGAAGATCTTTTATTAGATAATAAGGGTGGTGATGAGTTATGAGAGAAGTTATACATGAGGATAGTTCGGAAGTTGTTGAAAAAGTTAAAGTAAAAGAACCAGTTAAAACAGATAAATCTGTTGAGATGACTATAGAGGACCTACCAGGTGTTGGAAGTGCAACTGCAGAAAAATTGAAAGAGGTAGGATATGATGATCTTATGAGTATTGCTGTTGCAAGTCCTTCTGAATTGATGGAAGGTGCAGCTATCGGGGATAATGTTGCAAAAAGAATAATCCAAGTTGCACGTAAAAATTTAGATATAGGATTTGAATCTGGTATTGAATTATTAAAAAAAAGAGACACTGTTCAGAGAATAAGTACGGGAAGTGAAAATTTCAATGAACTACTCGGTGGGGGAATTGAAACTGGTTCAATTACTGAGTGTTATGGTGCTTATGGTTCTGGAAAAACTGCTTTGGCACATCAATTAGTTTGTTCTGTACAAGGTATAGAGAATGAAAAAGATCCAGTAGTTGTTTGGATTGATACAGAAGGTACTCTGAGGCCAGAAAGAGTTAAACAGATTGCAGAATTAAATGATTTAGATGTGGATACTTCATTAAATAGTCTTAGAGCTGTAAGGGCATTTAATAGTGATCATCAGATGCTATTGGCTGAAAAAGTAGAGGATTTGATAAAAAAAGATGGTCTTAATGTCAGACTTGTTATTGTTGATTCATTAATGAGCCATTTTAGAAGTGAATTTATTGGAAGGGGAACATTAGCTGATCGTCAACAAAAGTTGAATAAACATATGCATGTTTTGCTCAAATTGGCAAAGAATAATAATATTGCAGTATATATAACTAATCAAGTTATGTCAAAACCTGATACTTTTTTTGGGGATCCTACTGTTGCGATTGGAGGAAATATTGTTGCACATGCTTCAACAACAAGAGTTTATCTTAGAAGGGGTAAAAAGGGATCAAGAGTTGCAAAGTTAGTAGATAGTCCTTGTTTGCCTGATGGTGAAAGTATGTTTTTTGTTACAGATAAAGGGCTGAGAGATGAATAATCTCTTAGTTCTACTTTATAATTTTTAAATTGAAAAAGTTTATAAAGGCTTTCGATGCTCAAGTTTTGTAAAATGGTAAAGAAAGATTTAACTTGCATTTCATGCAAAAGGAAAATAATGAATTTTATAGGTTCAGTCAGATTTGTTTGTCCTAATTGTGGGAAATCTGAAATAATTAGATGTAGTGATTGTAGGATGAATGTAATAAAATACACTTGCCCTTCTTGTGAATTTGAGGGTCCAAATTAAAATGGCTGCTGTGATCGCCACTATTAAGATTATGCCAGAAAATCCAGAAATAGATTTGGATAGTTTAGAAATCAAAGTAAAACAAAAAATTGAAGAGTTTACTAAAGATATTGGAGCAGAGGTCAAAGCTAGTACTGAACCTGTTGCTTTTGGTTTGGTTGCATTAAATATAATTTTTGTGATGGATGAATCCATCGGATCACCTGATGTATTGTCTGAATCAGTTTCAGAGTTTGAAGAAGTTGCTTCTGCTGAAATAACTGATGTTAGAAGAGCAATCGGTTAAATTAAATAAGCCAATAGATTTCCGAAAATTATACTGGATACTACTGCTATGAGTATTGCTGGTAGGAAAGGTATTCCATCTTTTATTGTTAATTTTTTAATTTCATTCTCGTATTTTCTTAATTTTTTAATTTCTTTGTTTGTAACTCCATTTATGTTAGGAGTATAGATTAATTTATTGTTAATTTTTATTTTTTTAGTTATCCAGTCACCCTCTCTCAATTGACTAACTTTAATTTTTTTATACATAGTTATTTTTTCTACTATTGAAATTGATAACCACATATAGAAAAAAACTAAAGGCATTATGGCTAATAAAATGGATATTGCCTTTATTGAATATGATTCGCTTGTTAAGTAGACTATCAAAAAGACTATAGATAATAATCCTATCGAATCTCTTATTCCTCTAATCTTCTTATTTTTTATTTTCTTTGAAAATTTCTTTGAGAATTCCTTTCTATTTTTTAAGATTAATCTAGTTCCCATTATTATACTATAAACTGCACCCACTATTATGATATTAATAAATATTGTTACTAGAAAAGGTGCATCTAGATTTGGATTAAAGTAATTTAGTAATTGTGAAGGGTATTCAGGTAAGGTTGCTCCTATTCCCATTAATATTTTTGCATCTCCTCCACCCCACTGTTTTGTGTAATATAGAAAGTTTCCTAAAATAAAAAATATTCCAAATCCTTTCAAGCTTGTTAGTAGTATTCCAAAATCATTTTCTATTAATGATAAGATAGTATAGCTACCTAGTGCAATTATTATCAAACTAAAACTTAACCAATCTGGAACTTCTTTTGTTTTTATATCTGTATATGTAGCACTAATTAGCCAAATCAGTAAGATTATTATTATTATTAATTGTATCATCTGCCTTTTAATTTGTTTTATTATTTTATAAATCTTTTTGGAACTGGCATTTATCTGATTATTTGTTTAACAGAAAACCTTTTATATTATTTTCAATCTATAGTCTTAAATAAAATGTATAATAAAAAAGCATCAATTTCTGGATTAATTTTGATAATATCATTTCTTGTAATAATTTATGCTTTAATTTTACCTCCTTGTGATAAATGTAGACTTCTAGACCTCGAATGTTCTGACGATTGTTTTTCTGATCTTGGAAAGGTCATATTGTCTGAATCTCCAGGATTAGTCTATCCTTCTTCTGAAACTAATGTAGTATATGGTTTAGAACCGATGAATTTATTTTTTAGATATGATCCGGAAATTAGAACAATAATTGAGAATTCTCAGATTAAAAGGAATTTATTCAATAGTAAAGATCAATCTTTCTCTTTTAATGTAGATAGTTTAGAAAATTTGGAAAGTTTAGTTCTGTCTTTTGGGATTTATGAGAAAACTGGGGAATTAAATATAGAATTAAATGGTCATGAAGTATTTTCTGAGTTTGTGGAAGAGAACATAGTGGTGTTAAAATTACCAGTAGATTATGTGGAAGATAATAATGAGTTAAAATTTTATGTTACCTCTCCTGATTTTTGGTCAACTAGTTATTATGGTCTGATTGATATTTCGATAAAAACTGGATATGAAGATATTTATGCCATTGGAATTGATAGTTTCATTATCCCATCGTTTGAAATAAACAATATCAAAAAAGCTAGTCTATCTTATTCTATGTATTGTAATACTTATTCTGGAAATAATTTACTTAAAATTTATTTGAATGGTGATTCTATTCTTTCTGAAACTTTATCTTGCGAAAATCTTAATAGAATTATTGATTTAGATGTTAATATCATAAAAAGTGGAGTTAATGAAATAAAATTTATTATTGATAATGGTGATTATGTTTTCAGTGATATAAGGGTAAATAGTGAATTTAATGAAATTAGTTACCCTGAATATTCATTTAATATAAATGCTTTAGAGAATAATCTTGTTTATCTTGATATGGTTTTTGATGAATCTGGTTCGAGTGCAAATATGATTATTAATGGTGAGGAGTTTAATCTCGAAAGGAGTTCTAAATCATTTACTAAGGATATAACTTCAATGGTGTTTGTTGGAAGCAATTTGATTAAAATTGTTCCGGACAATTCATTCACAATAGAAACACTTAAAATAAGAATAGTATAGATTTAGTCTATTAAAAAAGGTGATTAAAGATTAGTAAACTAATTCATATAGCGGGTGATGGAATAACTTTTCAAGAAATTCTAGGCAAGGTTATGAAAGTTCTTATTGTCGTTTTGTTAATAGTTGGAGTTCTTTTCTTATTTAATGTTTGGAGATCTGGCGCTGCATCAACTATGACTAAAGAGGGGCTTGTGGCTTTAGATGATTCAGGAATTCCTATCAAAAAAGATTTGTTTAATTTTTGGAATGTTTTTTGGAATCCTGCAGATATTTCTGATCAATTTAAATGGGAATCTGAAGTAGTTGAAAATGAACTCAATGTGGATTTGGGTGTCGATATTATAAGCTTTGAGAAAACTAAAAATAAGTTTATGTCTGGAGAGGCAATCTATTTGACTGGAGTTGTTGAAGCTGCTAGTCTTAAAAAAGATGGGATGAATGTTTCATTTTCATGTGAATTGGAAGATTATGATTCAGAACAGGAAGTTTATCCTGAGGGTTTTGTTGTTTATGGGGAAGGGATTGTTAGGAGACAGGATGTGAGTTGTCTTTTTCCGAGTGGAATCATTGCAAATAAAGAAGAAGTTGCAAAAAAAGTAACTTTAAATTCTTGGTATGATTTTGTTACAATTTCTACATATAGGATGTATTTTATGGATTCAGAGATCTTGGAGTCTTTTTTAGTTGAAGGTATAGATCCTTTTGTTAATAATAAATATCATGTTACAGATAGTTTATTGATTAAACCAGCTAATATCATGAGATCTAGAATCACCGAGGGCCCAATAGATATAAGATTAAGTAGTGAAACTAGTCAACCTTTTTCTTCATCTAATAATTTTGTTAATTTTAATGTAGATTTGATAAATACTGGAGATGGAAATTTAAAGAAAGTTAATAGTTTGAAACTTTATATTCCATTTGCTATTGAATTTGGTCAAGATATTAGGTTCTGTGATTTTGTTGATAGTGGAGAGATTGATGGACAGTTTAAGATATATGAAATTGGGGAGAGTGCTCTAAAAGATAAAGTAAATGTGGATTGTTCAGTAAATCAACTCTATTCTTTTGAACAAGATTGTATAGATGATTATAATGATATAAATTTACGGTGTAATTTTAGAGTGTTGCCTCTTCCAGAAGGGGATGATTTTTTTGTAAGTTTGATTAAGGCGGAGTCAGATTATTCTTATGAAGTCAAGAAAAATGAAGTTATTACTATTGTTCAAACAGAAGTTAGAGATATTTGTGGAGATATATCTGATGAAGATGGTTGTATTTCTGCTGTCGGATGTATGGTTAATTATGATGGTCTTGACTTTGGTTCTTGCGAAACTTGCCCTTCATCTATTATAAGTTGTGAAGGATACGAAGGTGAAGTAAGTTGCAATAATGATGTGTGTGGTTTTAGTAATTGTGTTTTTAATGACGAACTTTGCATAACCTCATAATTAGAAACATTTTTATATCTCAAAGTTTTTTTTAATCTAAAATGAGGTATCTATTGATTTTATTGATTAGTATAGTTTTATTATTTAGTTCGGGATGTACTGGGCCTGTAGAAAAAACTAATATTGGAGGTGTTGATATTGGATTCTTATTAAATCAACCTCCTAGGGAATTAAGGGAAGATGCTAATTTTATGGTCGGCCTTGAATTGATTAACAATTTGCCAAAAGCTGTAGAAGGTACTTTGTGTCTTTCTGATACTCCTGCTAATAGTTTTGGAGGAATACAAGAACCAGAATGTCGTGCTATCTTTATGGCTCCTGCTGAAGTATCAGGAAATTCTAAATATGTTGAAGAGAGTAGATTTTATTTTCCAGAAACAGGTTCATATTATTATCATAATCTTGAGATGGGAATCGATACTACTACTATAACTGCCGAATTAGAGTATAGTCTTGAGTCTGTAATTCGTGGAGAGATTTGTTTAAAGAGAGATCCTGCTCAAGAAATTGCAGATTGCAGGTCTAATGATGTTCTTACTAAAGGGAATAAGATAACTTCTGATTTTGCTCCTGTGACCATCGATAGAATTGAAACTAGTATTGTTCCAGAGGGTGGACAGAATAGGTTGTATCTAGAGATAGACATTACAAAAATTCCTTATGGTGAGATTATTTCTGAAACTGGGGAAAGTATTTTGATGATGGATATTGAATTAGCAGGAACTCCATCTGTTTTTGAGTGTTATCCTTTAAGGAATGGAGGAATTAGGATGGTGGAAGATAGGAAAACTGTGAAGTGTGATTCATTTATTAGTTTAGGTGCTCAGGAGTTTTATATGGATTCTTTAATTATAAAACTAAATTATGATTATTCTATAAGTGCTAGTACTGGAGCGATAGCTTTAAAAAGAAAAACAGGTGATAGATAAATATAGGTGATACACTGTGAAAAAGATAATTTATATAATGGTTTTCTTGGTTTTTGGTTTATTTATATCAGGTTGTGATAATGGTGATTCTGGTTCCGATGGTTCCGGACCATTTAGTGGAGGAATTAGCGGTCTAAGCTTATCTTTTGTTGAAGGCGCACCTCTTTCACAATTCAATGCTGGAGAGAGTGTTCCATTTCAAGTTCTTGTAAAAAATAATGGTGAACATGAGGTTCTTGCTGGAGAAGTTAATGTGAAATTGTTTGGAGTTAGCCCTACTTCTTGGGAAGGTTTGATCACAGAATATGTTCCTACTAGCAGTGAATTATTTGGAATTACAAAAGATGTTGATGTTGGAGGAGAAGAAATAGTTTCTCTCGGCGAAGGTTCTTATATTGGTACAGTTTATGGTTCTCAAGAATTTTCAGTACATGCTAAAATGTGTTATCCTTATACTACTACTACTGTTTCCACAGTTTGTATGGATTCTACTACTATAGAACAAACAGGAGTACAAACTTGCGATATAAATGGTGAAAAAATTAGCAAGGGAGATGTTTCTTCTGCACCTATACAAATAACTTCTATTAGTGAAGATTATCATTCAAGTGATTCAATAAGATTTACTATAGTTTTAAAAAATTCTGGATCTGGAGAGGTTTATTCAAAAGATGTTTCTTGTAATGAATTTGGAGTTTTAGATGAAGGTAAAATCTATGTTGAATTAGAACCTACTGATGTGATTTGTTATTTCTCTGGTGGAAAATCAAATTCTGGAATTATATCCTTGGGAGATGATTCTAAAACATTAATTTGTGAAAGAATTGTTGAGGATACAAGCAGTTATATTGATAATCTGAATATAATTTTATCATATAATTATGTAGATAGTATAGAAACCAAAGTAACAGTTATTGGTAATTAATATTTTATTTCGGATTTAATTATTTCTAAATCCTTTTTCCATTCATTTATTAATGATCTATTATAGATTATTGCTGCTGGATGAAATAAGGGAATCAGTTTAATTTTAATTCCATCAATTTCTATATTTTTAGGTTTTCCATGAACTTTTGATATTCCCGGTTGGGATTTCATTTTGTCTACTTTACCTAGTGCTAAAAAGAATTTTGTTGCATAATTTCCCAGTGAGCAGATTACTTCGGGCCTCATCTCTTTTATCTGTTTTAATAGCCAAGGAGTATGGGCCTCAATTTCAATAATTGTAGGATCTCTGTTTTTTGGTGGCCTACATTTCAAAATGTTTGTTATATAAATATCTGTTAGATCTAAGTTTGCCCCTTTTAATAAAAGGTCCAGGTTTTTTCCTGCAGCTCCAACAAATGGGATTCCTTGCTCATCCTCGTTTTTCCCTGGAGCTTCACCTACAAATAAAATTTTAGAGTTTATATTCCCTTTTCCTACAACTATATTCTTACAATTTTTACAGATTTCTGTATTTTTTACTAGTTCTACTTCATTCATAGTATTTGTTATTAATTTAACCTTAAAATATTATGGTTTTAGAATTATTTTTCTTTTTTTGCTAATCTTCTATACTTTCCAAATTTATCTTCTGGAGAAAATTTTGCAGGTTTTGGATTATCTGTTTTTTTATTGCATTTAGAACAAGTTTTCTTCAATGTATAATTTTCACAAGTTCCACATTTAAATATTTTTAATGCCATCTTAATTTTTTTCTTGAATAAATTCGCCAGTTCCTCCGGCATTCTTTATTTTTTTTAGTATAGTTTCTGTGGCATTTTCTAAAATTTCTTCAGCAATCTTATAATCTGAAGCTGTTACAGTGATTTGATATTGCGGTGCACCCATATATATTATTCTTATTGCGCCTTTTTGTGAATCTGTTAAAACTTTTTTTACTGTATCTACTCCGTCTTCAGTGTTTAGAGTTATAGTTAATACTCCCTTTACTTGAACTTCTTTTGGTTTTATTCTTTCTATAACTGTTTTAATTAATACATCTGATATTTCTTTTTTTATTTCTAGTTCATTAATTTGATCTTTATCTAATACAAAGTCTTGAAATGCTTCGTTTAGTGAACCGTATTTTGAGATTAATTCATAACCTGCTTCTTTATACATATATTCTATATCTTTTTTTAATTCTTTTCCAACAAACTCTAATAGTTTTTCTGCTTTTTGTTCTTGTTTGCATTCTGCAGATTTGTTAATTCTCTGCATTTTATTCACTCTTCTTAGCGAAAGTTCGATATTTCTTGTTATTTTATTTATTCTTAATACTTTACAAACTACTTTTTTCCCTTCTTTTACATAATCTCTAATTGTCCTTATTCTACCTGGAGCTATTTCCGATATATGCATCATACCTTCAAGGTTATTGTATTCATCTAATTTTAGAAATACTGAATGATATGTGATTTTCTTAACTGTACAAAGAACTATTTCTCCTTCTTTAGGGATTTCTTTCTTTTTATAAAACATCTAATCTAGGACCTCCAGGACGTTAGCAGTAATATTTACTTTTCCCCCTGTAGGTGTTGCTAGCGTTTCTTCACAAACTAGACATTTTATTTCGCTCGTAGCTTTGCTGAACACTATTTGTTCATTTTTGCATTTTGTACAACGTATTCTTATAAATTTACTTTTAGGTTCTTTTTGTTCTACCATTTTATTCTAGAGTCACCTTCTTTGATCTTGGCATTCTTGCCAATTTTGATTTATTACATTCTTTACAAGTTAATTTTAAATCTTCTTTTTTACTAGTTTTGACACCATATCTTTTCCATGAGCTTTGTGCGCCCTTTGAACCGTACTTACCAAGATTTCCACAACCTACTCCTAGTCCTCTTTTTTTTGCTCTCTGAATTGAACCACGCTTAAGTGCTCCCCTTTTACCACCTGTTTTTGCAGTTGATACCTTATGATCTGTATGTTTTTTACAATGCACACAATTTGATTTTTTTAGTTTCGGTACTTTCATCTTATTTCCTTTGCAATGTTCTTTGATATTAATAATTCTGCAATCTCTTCAGGTAAGATCGCCATATCTTCTTTTTTGAATGGGCCTCTTGTTTTAAGATTTGTATCAACAAAGCTTTCAATTGGCTTTAATATAGTGATCTTTTTCGAATTTTTAGGCATTTTCTCAACTTTTAAATCTTTTGGTTCTATATCTTCTTGCTTATTCCCATTAATTATACTGTCGAATATGCTATTTCTCGAATTATCCAATACTTTTTTCAAAGATTCATAGAGTTCTAGTTCTCTTTCCAACATAAATGATTCTTCATTTGTTTCTTCATTTGTTTTTGAATTTAATAGTGCTAAGTAAATTATCTTATTTTCTCTTTTTTCATAAAGTTCTTTTAATATTTTGAAAATATTTTCCAATTGTTTTTTTGTCTTTTGTACTTCTATTGTTGTAAATATGCTCTCTTTTTTTTGTTGGGATTCTAAGATTTCTTTCTTTTCTTCTATATAGGCCATAACTTCATTATAGAATGTCTCTTTAAGCTCTTGTAATTCTTGATTTTGTTTCTCTTTTCTTAAGATATTGTAGAGATTTTCATAAGTTATGATATTATTTTTATCAGCCATTCATTGTAGAAATTTAATTGGACTTATAAAATTTATTGTAATGGAAAGATTTTTAATATTCTAAATCAAAATTTGAATTATGAAAAAAAGTATATATCTTTTTAGGCATGGCCAGACTTTTTATAATCGTGATAAAATCTTTACTGGATGGAAAGATTCTAAGTTAACTCCTCTTGGTTGTAAGCAGGCCAGAATGGTTGCTAAACAGTTGAAGGGCAAAGAAATTGATGTCGCATATCATACAAGGCTAAGTAGATCTAAGAATACTCTGAAAGAGGTTCTTAAATTTCATCCTGAGTGCAATGTAGTATTAGTAGATGATAGGATGATAGAGAGGAATTATGGAGTGGTCCAGGGCATTTCTCATAAAAAGTATATTTCTGAGAATGGTATTGAGAAATTTGATTTTTATCATAGGGACTATCGTTCTAAATATCCAAAGGGCGAGAGTATAGAAATGGTTGAAAAGAGGGTCAATTCTTTTGTTAAGGATATAATAAAGATGATTAAGAAAGATAAAGTTAATGTTGCGGTGTCTGCACATGGTAATTCTATGAGGCCTTTTCGTAAATATTTTGAAAAATTGAGTGTTAAAGAAATGATGTCTTTAGAAAATCCTTATGATGAATTTTTTGAATATGAGATTAAGTGTTAATTTGATAAAAGTTATAAGGGAGGTGAAAATGAAAAAAAAGAAAGCAACGTTTTGGAATTTTGAAAAACTTATAGCGCCCAAAGTAATCCAAATATATTGGGTAGTTCTTATGTTCCTTTGTTTTTTTGGAGCGATTGCAGCGATTGCATATGATCCTAAATATATTTTTTCGGCATTATTGATTGTACCTTTGATTTTATTGATATTTAGATTATATCTGGAAGTTTTGATTGTAATATTTAAGATATATGAGAAATTATAATTTTTTTATTTCTAAGAAATCTTCCGCAGCTTTAGTGTTGGGGAATATTTTTTTTGCTTCTTTTTCTAGTTTTGTTGTTGTTTTATATCTTTGTCCAAAATGAGTTAAAAATAATTTTTTAACATTCGCTTCTTTTGCTACTGTTGCAGCATCTTCTGAAGTCATATGTTTGTATTCCTTTGCTTTTTCTTTCAAACTTTTTTCAAATGTTGATTCACAAATAAGTATGTCTGAGTTTTTAACAAATTTTGATATATCTTTGAAGTATTCTGTATCTGTTATTATTGAAACTTTTTTACCTTTCTTTAAAATAGTTGCATCTTTTGGGGAAATTTTATTTCCTTTGTAAGATATTGTTTTTCCCTCTTTTAGTTTTTTTAATATAGGGTCTTTAACTAATCCAAATTTTTTTGTATAATCTAGATTTATATTTCTTTTATCTTTTTGAATAAATGAATATCCAATTACTGGCATTGTATGTTTTAGATTTTTTGAAGCTAAGTAATAATCCTCTGTTTCATAGAAATTTCCAGATCCTTTTAGTTCTTTTATTTCTAATTTTAATTTTAAGATTCTTTTGCTTAAAAATAGTTCAATTATCTGTTTCATAAATTTTTTTGTTCCCTTTGGTCCAAATATTTCTAAAGTTTTATCATATTCTGCAGCTGCAATTGTTTGTATCATTCCAGGAAGTCCTAAAATATGGTCTCCATGCCAATGAGTAATTAATATCTTTGTTATTTTTGTAGGACTAACTCCTATTTTTCTTAGTTGTCTTTGAGTTCCTTCTCCACAATCTATTAGGATATTTTCATTTCTATCTGTTAAAAGTATACTACTCGGATTTCTATCCTTTGTTGGAATCATTGATGAAGTTCCTAAAAATGTTAATTTCATGTATTGGATTTATCAAAAGGTTTTTAAATAATTTTTGTTTTTAATTAATCTATGAAGATAGAGAAAATATCTGGATTGTTCAGTATTGAGAATATTTCTGCCGAGTTTGGCAATCTTGCTAAAAAGTTATATGACAAAGGTAGATTTGGCGAGGTAAAAAAAGATAAGGTTAAATATAGTTCTCTTGAAGCACTATATCTTCTTGAAACTGATAAATTAGATATCTTGGATGGTAATGGTAAAAAAATTAGTTTTGATAGTTTCGTTAAGAAATCTAGAAAATCTGATCCTAATTTTTGGGCAAGATATTGCGTATTTAAGGATCTAAGATCTAGGGGTTATATTGTTAAAACTGCTTTAAAATTTGGTGCAGATTTCAGAGTTTATGATAGGGGTGTTAAACCTGGAGAGGGGCATGCTACTTGGATTGTGTACCCAGTTTATGAGAGTGATGCTCTTACTTGGTATGACTTTGCTGCTAAAAATAGGGTTGCACATAGTACTAGGAAAAAATTGCTTCTTGGAATAGTTGATAATGAAGAAGATGTGACCTACTATGAAATAGGTTGGATCAAACCATAAAGTTTTTATAATTAGTTTGAGTTCCTCATTACATGGGAGACGATAGATTTTCTGCTTTAAGTTTTGTAAAGAGAGAAGGGCCGATTTTGCCAGCTCAACTTGCTAAAGAAATAAATACAAATATTCTTCTTTCGAGTGCAATTTTATCTGAATTGGCTGAAAATAAACAAGTTTTAGTGACTAATATTAAGAAAGGTGGATCTCCATTATATTATATTTCTGGACAGGAGGAGAAACTTCAAGATCTTTCCAAATTTTTAAGTGTCGAGGACAAAGAAGTGTATGAATCTTTGAAAAATAGTGTTGTTATAAGAGATAAAACTGCAATCTCTGAACATAGGATTAGTTTAAGAAGAAGTCTGAAAGATTTTGCTATTCCTTTAAATGTCAAATTAGGTAAGGAATATGAGCTTTTTTGGAAATGGTATTTATCTTCTAATGATGATGCTAAGGATAGAATAAAAGAGATAATTAGTGGAAAGAAGAGTGATAGTTCTGAAGATCAGAGAGAGATGAATATTCCGGTTAAAAAAGAAGAAGAAGATTCTAATAAGAACGAAGAAGTTTCCGAAGTATCTAAACCTAAAGAAAGTTTACCAGTTAGTAAGGTAGATACAGGTGTTGGAGATATTAATAACTTCTTTTCTGAAAATGAGATGTATGTTATATCTCAAGATGTTGTTAGGAAGAATAAGGAATTAAATTTTGTTGTAGACCTTCCATCCAAGATAGGTTCTCTTAGATATTTTGTTAAATTTAAGGATAAAAAAACTGTGACTGATGCAGATTTAATTGCCTCTGTTGATGAAGCAAGATCAAAAAAATTACCTGTGTTATTTTTGAGTAAGGGGCAGTTAGCTAAAAAAGCTGAAAAATATTTGAATGATAATGTTTCTGGCCAATTAGTTTTCAAGAACATTTAATTTTTGGGAAGTTTTATATATGTACATAAAATTATGTTATTAAGTTTAGTTAAAATTTAAAGGGGAGGTGAAAAATGCAAAAGAATGTAATTATTGGTATTGTTATTGCAGTTATAATCTCTGGAATATTTGGTTTAGTTGGCACAGATGCTGTACAAAATAGTAAATATAATAGGGCTAAGGATTTAGGTTCTAGTTCTTCTGATGCTGTTATGGAGACTGATGCTTGGAATCCTAATGCATGGTATGTTGGGGACTGTAATAGGAGAGCAGGACTGGCGCGTCCGTCAAATCTTTATCCTGATGTATTAGATTGTAAAATCGGATGGATTTCAATTCAGATAGAATGTGATGGAGTTTGGAGACAAGATAGCAATGAATGGGAGTGTGTTTAAACTTCCTTTTTTATTTTTTTTATATTATATATTATTCCTATTAATAATATCATAATTAAATAGGTTTTTGTTTTATTTCCCAGATTATATTTTTCTTGTATGAATTCTGTTTTTCTTTCATTACAAGTCGTATTAAATTCTGTTAGAGCTACCGAATAAATTAATTTCATTGTTTGTTCTAATTCTGCCTGAGGTATTTCTGGTTTTTTTGAGTTTAACCAAGGTTCCCAATCTTTACTATTTTGCGAGGCAATGTAAAGTGAATTATTCAATTCATAATCATTTTTTTCACATTTTGTTTGTATTGTTGAAACCTGCCTTTCAAATTTGGAATGGTCATTCGGATTTTCTCCCTTTATGTTGTGTGGGGATACAAATGAATCCGAGATGTAATGTGTGGCGACTCCAAAAGCATAACTAGCATTTTCATAGTCTTTTATCAATAGAGATTGTTCTAATTTATTTAACCAAAATAAGGTTTTATTGTATGAGGGAGGATAATGGTGTAGTCTTTGGTCATGAAAATCTTTATCTGGAGCTATTGAACCTATTTCCATTAATTCTAAATCTAGATCTCCTTGTAGTTCTCTTGGAACAGAATAATATATCTTTTGGACTATTGATTTGTGTGTTTGCCAGTTCCATGCACTAACTGATGAAATCATAAAAAAACATAAGATTATTAAACACAGAATTTTTTTCATAATATAGGAGTAAGACTAATATATTTAAAATTATTTAAAATGAGAGAGTATATATTCGTATTTGGTAGGGATCCTGAATTGTCATTTGCTGAGATAGTTTCATATTTTATTTCTAGAAATATGGTTTATGAAATTAAAGGGCATAATAAAGAGGTTGCTGTATTCTTATTAAACGAAAAAGAGTTTAAGGTTAATAAAATTATATCTGATCTTGGAGGTTGTGTTAAAATCGGAATAGTTATTTCTGAAGGAGATTTTAATGACTTAATGCCTTATGATGGGTTTAAATCAAATATAAAATATGGTATGAGTTCTTATGGTGATGATTATTTAAGGAATGATTTTGAGGTTTATCTTAAAAAGTGGTTTAAGGAACAAAAAATAAGGGCACAATATAAAAAACGATCAAATAAAACTTTGGATCCTAGAGATGTTAGTGGAGATATGCTCGAGTTTTTGTTATATGGTCGGTATGTTGCTAAAGTTGTTGCTCGTTCAAATCCATCAGAGTACAAAAAAAGAGATTTGGAAAGGCCTGTAAATGATTTCATGAAAAATACTTCTATCAGATTATCTAAAATTTTAGTTAATTTGTCTCAAGTTAAGAAAGATGAATTATTATTGGATCCTTTTTGTGGAACTGGGGTAATTTTGCAAGAAGCTATGCTAATAGGTTCTAATGTTGTTGGAGTTGATATAGATGAGAAGAGTGCAAAGATTAGTCAAAAAAATTGTGATTGGATAAATAAACATTATAATATCAAGAAAGGTTTTAGATTATTTAAGGGGAACGCTACAAATCTTGCTAGTTACTTTAGTAGGGGTTCGGTTGATGCTGTTGCTAGTGAACCTTATATGGGACCTTTTCTTAAAAATAATCCTACTAATATTGAAGCACTTAAAATATCTAGGGAGCTTGAGGTTCTGTATTCGGACTTTTTAAAGAGTTTACGTCCAATTCTTAGATCTGGTAGAAAGCTTGTTTTAATTGTTCCAGTTTTTAGAGTAAATAATAAGAAAAAAGTAAAATTTGATTTTGATTCTATGTTGGAAACTGCAAATTTTAAGATTGCTGACCTGGGAAGCGAAATCAAATTTCCTCTAGTTTATGCAGATCAAAAAAGTAAGATTGAAAGAGAGATATACGTTTTAGAGTAGTTTTTTGTGATTATAGGTATTTTTATAAGTTTTTAGTAACTAACTATATGTATGATATCAGTAAATATGCTTTCTAGTTATTTGTATTGTAAAAGAAAATTGTATTTGCAATATGTTTTAAAAATTTCTCCAATTCCTAAAGAGGCAATTATCTGGGGAAGGTTAAAACATGATATATTTGATAAAGTTAATTCTCTAGATAAAGAGATTGTTAGTGGAATTTCTAATTTTATGCCACTAGAAGAGATTATTATGGTTTTTAGAAAAGAGTATTCAAAGATTTTTTTTGAAACCCTTGAAACTATGAAGGATGAATTAATTGAACTGGGAGTTGATTCTACAGGGATGTTCCATAAAATGTGGCCAATGTTTTTACGTGAGGCAAGAGATCGAGCTGCAAATGTTTATGGGTGTATGGTTAGAGAGAAAGTTTATGGTGAGAGTTTGTGGAGTAGATTATCTCCGAAAATTTTAACTGAAGTTACTTTGAGTTCTTATGCTTTAGATCTTAAGGGTGCTATAGATAGAATCGAGATACATAATGGTGAATATACTCCTATTGAATTAAAATCTGGTAGAATGCCAAAAGAAGGAGTCTGGCCAGGAGATAGGATACAACTTGAATCCTATATGTCTTTATTAGTTGAAGAAATGCATAAAAATATTAAAGAAGGATATGTCCATTATATTGATCATGATGAAAGGAGAAAGATTTCAATGAATCCTTTTGTTAGAGAGAATGTTATTAAAACTGTTCAGAATGTCAACAGAATATTGAATGGAAAATTGCCTCCAATTGTTTCTAATAAGAATAAATGTTCTTCCTGCAGTTTTAGAGACAAATGTTATAGTTTGACAGGTTCTTAGTTTATTTTTTTTATTATTTCTTTAAAGTTTTTTTCTGTTTGATTTTCTTTGTATTGTTGAAGAATTTTGATTTCTTTTTTCATCAATTTTCTATTAATCAAAAATTGGCAGAACTGTGTGACATTTTTTGGACTCTCTGTATAATAACATCTTTCAAAATCTAAGATTTTAACTTTGGGATATTTAATTAATACATGCTTTAGTGGCCTTGTAAATTCTAATTTATTTATTCTTAATTTATCTAATTTTCTAGCTTGTTTTAGAATATTTATTAATATTTTTTTCTTTTTCTTTTTATCTTTTTCTTTTATTAAAAACTCTGGCAAAAACTCTCCTTCAACAAATTCATAGATTATATATTCTTTTCCAGAGTTTAATAGGGTTGGACCAATATTATGTTTATTTAATAATTTAAGAAATTCTGATTCGTTTTTTAATCTACCAATTGCTTCAGATTCAGGACTTTTTGTTTTTATTGCAACTTTCTTATTTTTGTAAATCCCGGTATAGATTATTCCTCTACTTCCCTTTGCTAAGTAAGTCATTTCTTTAATTGATTTTTTTAAGTATTTTGGTAACATATTCATTTCTTGGTATCCTTTCTTAATTAAATTTGCCATTTAAAACAAAAACCTTTTTAAATAATCTTTTCTAACTAAATCTAATAAAAGACGGTGATTACATGAAAAAGATTATTTTATTATTTTGTTTAATATTTTTTGGTTTGCCTAATCTTGTTTCTGCCGAATTAAATGTTACTTCTGCAACTGATTGGCTTTTTTCTGAAATGGATGAAGTTGAATGGAATAAAGATATTGATGAGATTGCTTTATCTGTTCTTGCATTGAGAAACTTTGGTTATGATGTTAGTGAAGGTATAGAAAAATTAAAATCTACTAGGGATGTAGATAATTGGGAAGGTAATGTGTATTATACATCTCTTGCTAGTTTAGCACTGTCTAAATTTGGCGAAAATGTTAGTGATGAAATTGAGTGGTTATTAGTTAACAGATATCCTGCGATGCAAGATGGGGATTGGTTAATTCAAGTTAGATTTACTGGCGGAACTCAACAAGCAACTTGTTCTGTTGATTATGAAGATACGTCTACAATTTTCGAATTTAATGATACAGAGATTATAAGCGGTCCTGGTTGTGTTGGCGAGAATTGGATTAATTTTGAGAGTTGTGTTAAGGGTTCTGTTGCAGATGTTTATGAAAGTTTTTCTATTGATTGTGTAGGTGCATCATTTTCTCCTTCATTATTATTTAAAAAATATATTGGAGATTATTATCTTACAGATTCTGGAAGTAATCTTCTAGAATTAGAAAATGGATGTTTTTCTGCAGGTGGTGCCTGTAGTTGTGCATATACTGGATATGCTAGTTTTGTTTTGAATGAACTTGGAGAAAATGCTGCAACTCTTCCATTTTTAGATTCTAGTTGTTCTGATGATGCTCTTGGAAATTCATTTTTATTATTAATGACTAGAGGTAGCAAGTATTCTGATTGGTTGAGTGAAAATCAGTTAGGAAGTAATTGGGATAATAGTGAGTATACTACTGCATTATCTATTCATGCTCTAAGAAGTTCAAATTTAGGGAGTAGTCAGTTAGTTTCTGATTCCAAGGCTTGGTTAGGATTACACCAACTTTCTGAAGGTTCTTGGGATGATAGTATAAAGACTACTGCTATGGTTTTATGGGGAGCATTTAGTGAAGATGTGCCTACTCCTGTACCTGTTGAGGGATCTTGTAATAATGGTATTCTTGAAGGTAATGAAACTTGTGAAATTGGAGTTTCTTGTACTGGAGATTTAACTTGTATAAATTGTCAATGTGAGTCTATACAAGCTTGTAATGAAACTGATGAGTGTATGTCCGATGTAGATTGTACACAAACTGGATATACTTGTAATCCTAATAGTTGTTCTTGTGAGATAATTTCTTTTGAATGTACTTCTGATAATCAGTGCGATATTGGAGAGTATTGTGATTTAGCTACACATACTTGTCAAATAACTCCTATCACCTCGTCTGGTTGTAATCTTGATAGTGATTGCGATGATAGTGAATTTTGTAATGTAACCAGTGGACATTGTACTCCTTCCGAAGGAGGACTTGGATGGTTAGTTTGGATTGTAGCTATAATTGTTATTGCAGGAGGTATGTTCGCAGGCTATTGGGCATATAAAAATAAGAAGTTTAATTTATTTAAACCTAAAAGTCCACAGCAACCTTCTAGCAGCTTTCCTCTTCCGAAAAGAGAATTGCCAAAATCTTCATATCCTGTAGCTAGACAGGCTATTACTCGGCCGAATGTGAGGAAATATATTCCGAATAGAAAAGATAGTAGGTTGGAGAAAGAGCTTGATGAATCTATTAAAAGGGCAAAAGATCTCCTAAGGGAAAAAAAGAAATAAAATGAAAATTACATTTTATGTTTTTATGTTTTTAGTGGTTTGTTCAGTAGTCAGTGCAGATCCTCTATCTATCAATATTGAAAGGTCCGAATATAGTTCTGGTGAAACTTTTCAAGCAGAGATTGAATATTCTGAAGAATTGTTAGAATATCTAACTTATCGTAATTTTGAATTAATTAATCCTGTGGGGGAAATTGTAGATATATCTCCATTTGTTTTTGAACTTGATATCGGACACTATTATATTTATTTTAATCTTAATAATGATTTAGTTGTGGGAAATTATTCTTTGCTTGTAGATGATATATCTTATTTAGAAAATAATATCATAGTACAAACAAATCAAACTAGTGATTTTTCAATTGTTCCATCCAATCAAACTCTTTCTATCTCTCCAGGGGTTGTCATTCTAGATTCATTTTCAACTAGCGAAGTGTTTAACTTTTTTGTTGTAAATAGTGGTTCTGAGGCTGTAGATGTTTTTTTAGAGAGTAGTGATCCAAATTCTATAGATTTTACTAGCAGTAATTTATATATCAATTCAGGAAACTCAGAAATATTCGATGTATATGTTGATAATTTAATATTTGATAGAACTGGAACTCAATTTTTAGATATATCTTATGGTGATAAATCTTATTCTATTCTTGTGTGGGCAGGAGAGTTACAAACTTCTAATGTTAGTCTAGAAAGTAATCTGATTTCATTTGTTTCTGCTGTAAATAACTTTAATATAAGTATTTCATCTAATGAGAGTAAGGAAGGGTTTTTAGAAGTTGGTAATTTTTATGATTATTCGGTCGCAGAAATTAATCTCGGTTTAACTGGTAATTTAGAAGAAGTTCTTAATTTAGAAAGTAATATTTTAGATCAGGTTAGTGCTGGTGAGACTAGTAAAGTATATATTAATATTAATAAAAATTTAGATTCATTACCTGGCTATTATTATGGGAATATAACTTTAGATAGTGGTTCTGATTTTGATTATTTTCCTGTATATATTGAGATTGAAGGATTAATCTCTAATAATCTCAGTGGATGTAGTAGTGATGATGACTGCAATATAGGATATTATTGTAATTTGACTGATGGAGATTGTATTGCAGAATCTGTGGTAGAATTATGTTCAAGTGACTCAGATTGCCCTTCTGGTTTTGTGTGTAATGTTGATAGTGGTTCTTGTTATGTTGAACCAGAGGTAAAATCAATTAAGGGTATAGTGTCTATAGTAGTGATAGTGATTATTCTTATTATACTTGGTTATTTTCTTTATAAAAAAGTAAAAAATAGACCTAATCAAGGATATCCCTTTCTTAAGCCGTCTTAGAATTTTCTTGTCTATCTTTTGCTCGTTTTTCAAGTATCATTCTTTTTAATGCCATATCGTATTGATGAGTCTTAGCAAGTACATCATTCAATAAATCTTCAATATCTTTTGAATTTAATTCAGGTTTTTCTGGAGATATTATTTCTACTGAAGATGGCATAAAGTCAAAGCAAAATCCTGTTAATTTTTTGAATGTTTCAAACTCTAGTTCGAATTCTGTGAATGTAGACCAAAGATCTTTAATTAGTTCTGGCTCAGCAGTATCTTTACTTTCTAATTTTATTTCCTCATCTTTTTCTATAAGGTCAATTACTTTTTGCATTGTATCCACTACGTGTTCTTTTGGCATTCCTACTATCTCTATTATTGTGTTAATCTTTATTTTTTCCATTTTCTATGACCATTTGTATTATTACTAATATTAGTATTAAACAAAAAAAGTAAATTGCAGATCTCTGAGCTTTTTTGCTTGTTGATTCATAAATTACTTCACCTGTTATGGCTGTGGAGAGATTTATAACTGTTTCTACTTTTGTTTTCTCCATGAGTGCGACAACTTCTTCCTCTGTACATTCATCTCGGATTATTTCGCATAAATTGTCTGTTGTTCCATTTATTGGTATTTTTGTTTGGTTTTCTGTATCTAATCCTTTTACTATTATAGTATAATCATCACTAGGATAGTTTAAATTACAGTTTGGTAGGATTTGTAATGGTAAGGTTATATCATATGTAGTATATTTTGATCCGAGATTTGTTTTAGTTGTTTTTGTTAGTTTATCTCCGTCTTCAGATATGATATACATTTCAATCATCTCTTTTGTTGCATTTCCTTTATAGATATTCAGTTTCACCCTTATATTGTCTCCAAATTTTGCCTTATTATCTGATCCTAAATATATTTTTTCAATTGATATTGTCGCTTCCTTTGCCTTCTCTGAATCGTCAGGGTTTTTTTCTCCAGGTGTAGGTTTTGTTAGTTTCCATACATTATCTATTTTTGACCAGGATTCTCCCTCTTTAGTATCTGTATATGTTACTCTGTCTAATTCCACATTCCCCGGAGTTATGAGAATTATTTTTTCTAGATCTCCCTCATTATTTAGGAATCCAGTATATGCACCGTTCAAGTAAACTACAAGATATTCCTTTGGTTTTATTAATCTTGTATAGGTATTTGTATTTGAAATTACTAATTTTCTAGTTTGTGTGCTATCTTTAATTGTACAGTTTGTTAGATCTAATTCAGTGGTTCCATAATTGAATAATTCTATCCACTCTCCTTCTGGCATTGGGGCATTATCATATCCTTCTGGATTTGGAAGGAATTCATTTATTTCGATAGTATAGTTCCAAATTATGTTTTCTTGAGAGTTTTGGTATCCTGGAGTTGGCACACATTCTTCCCACAAATTATTTAATTTGCAGAGGGATTTCCCATTATCTTTTGCTCCCCAATTTGAATAATAATGTAATGCATCTACAGGTTCTTCATTATAGCTCAGAATTACTATTTTGTCTTCGTTTGCTAATCCTCCACAGATTGTTGCTCTGTCAGTATGTAATGAGATTGAGTCTTCGGTTATATCGAAATTATCATATGCTTCTGTTCCAGAATCTCCATCTGTGATTATAGCAAAACTATTTGGAGGTATTGTGTCAATGTTCTGAAGATAACTTAATCCGTCCGAATGATTGATGAACCCCTCCAGAATATTGTTATTACAGATTGTTAAGTTTGATATGCTTATCTCATAATCTTCATTATTGTAAATTTCTATCCATTCGTTATAATTTTCCGATTGAGTTGGAGCATACATAACTTCTGTGATTTCTATAGCATTTGCTAAGTTAGGTAAAATAAAAATTATTAGTAGGAGGATTATAGTTTTTCTTGTTTGTATTTTCCAATCAACTCCTGGAATTTCATTCCGGATTTCTCTGCCAATTTTAGCGAAATTGTATAATTACCATTTTTATTAGGCATTAGGTTGTCAACATCCAAGAAATGCCACCCGAGTCCATCAAATCTCATTCCAATTATTGCTGTTGCTCCAAAAAGTTCTGAAAATAATTTCAATTCATCAATCTCTTTTTTGTTAAAATGCTGACTTTTACTTTTTATTGATTTACATTCTATTGCAAAAGTTTCATTATTCTTACTTGCAAGTAAATCTGGAGATGGTCTTGAGGTTGATCCCGAACCTGCAGATCTCATAGCTGCCCATTCATTCTCCCAGAATAAATGTAAAAGTTCTCTTTCTGCTCTAGTCCCCTTTTGTTTCATAGAAATATAGTATTTGTTATATGATTAAAATAATTTGTGGTTAATAAAAAAAAGAAAATAAGAGATTATAAATCTCTTGATTGTACTGTTTTCCTACCATTAGCTTTGCATCTTTCACATGCTCTAGTAATTATAGTTTCTAATTCTTTATCAAGAGCTTCTGCGAAATCTCCAGCCACGTTTAGGTCGCCAGTAAATTCTTTTACTTTAGATTTTACAACTAACATTTTTTTATTTTCCTCCCTTTGAATATCGTTGAGTGTTTCAACTTATCTGATTTAATATAAGAGATTTATAAACTTTTTTATTCTTCTTCTGGACGCATTGTAGGGAATAATATTACATCTCTTATTGAGCTAGAATTAGTTAGTAACATTGCCATTCTATCTATTCCTAATCCAAGTCCACCTGCAGGAGGCATTCCTGTTTCCATAGCCCTTATGTAATCTTTGTCCATAGGGTGATACTCTTCATCTCCACCTCTTCCTGCTTCCTCTTGTTCTTCTAGAAGTTTTTCTTGAAGTATAGGATCATTTAATTCTGAATATGCATTACCTATTTCCCATCCATTAATGAATGGTTCAAACCTTTCTATGTGGTTTTCATCATCTCTTTTTTGTTTACATAGTGGAGTTGTTTCTTTAGGATGATCTTTTATGAAAGTTGGTTGAATCAATTTATCTTCAACAAGTTCTTCAAACAATTCATTTATTGCCAAACCTCTATTATATGGTTGTAAGGTGATTTTATGTTTCTTTAATAATTCCTGCAATTCTTTATCTGAGAGTTTTTTTGTATCAATTTTTGCATATTTTTTAAGTGCATCAACCATAGTTATTTTTTCCCAAGGTTTACCCAAATCAATTTGTTTTCCTTGGTATTCTATCTTTGTTGTTTTTAGTACTTTTTTTGCAACATATTTGTATAGCTCTTCAGTTAGCTCTTCCATATCAGTATAGTCTGCATATGCTTGATAGCATTCTAACATTGTAAATTCAGGATTGTGAGTTTTATCTACCCCTTCATTTCTAAATGATTTATTTAATGAATATACTTTTTCAAATCCTCCAACTAATAATCTTTTCAAATGTAATTCCGGAGATATACTAAGATACAAAGGTATATCCCATGCATTAACATGAGTTTTGAATGGTCTAGCATTAGCACCACCATAAATAGTTTGTAGTGCAGGGATATCTACTTCAATAAAATCTCTATCTTCCATAAATTGTCTGATCGCTTTTATTATTTCTGCTCTTTTGATAAAAACCTCTTTGACATCAGGGTTTGCTATTAGGTCTAAATATCTTTGTCTGTATCTTATTTCATCATCTTTTAGACCGTGCCACTCTGAAGGTAATGGACGTATACTTTTTGCTAGCAATTCAAATCCCTTCACATCTATTGTTATTTCTCCAGTCTTTGTTTTGAAAACTGTACCATTAACTCCTATAAAATCTCCATTATCTATTTTTTTAATGGCATTATAATTCTCTAATGATTTTTTTGATGCGAATAGCTGTATTCGGCCGCTCTGATCCTGTATTTCGAAGAAAGCAATCTTTCCCATAACCCTTGATACCATTACTCTTCCGGCAATGCTAACTTTCTTTTTTGTTTTTTCTTCTTTTTTTAATTTTGAGAATTCTTTCTGTAAATCTTTTGCATTATTTTTTTTATCAAAAGTATAAGGGTAAGGATTTATCCCATTCTCTCTAAGGTCTTCTAATTTCTTTTTCCTTTCATTCATTATCCTATCTTCTGACATATTGAATCAATTTATTCATGTATATTTAAAACTTTTCTATTTCTTGATGGCGTAAAATTTACTAAGTTGTTTAAAAAAAAGAAAATAAAATTAAAGGTTTTAACTAAGTATACTATATATTTTCTTGTATACTACAACAAATGCAGCTGTGCTCAAGAACACTTTAAATGCATCGAAGAAAGTACCTACAAGTACTCCAACATAATATCCACTACTTAATATTGGTGTAAATTGAGATAATAGTATAAATATCAATGCTAACCATAGCAATGGCATTACATCTTTTGCTTTATACATCCATCCGACAACTATACCGAGTAATACTAAGATAAATAACCAGTAATTTCCAGTCAAATTTAACTTAAATGTTGCTGCTATTGCCAAAATTAATGAAACTACCCATGCTGCTGTAAATGCCCATTTATCCCACATCGATTTTTTCTTAGCCATGTAATCAACCTCCCTTTCAATTTTTTGAACTTAAATACACTCTAATTTTGATTTTTTGTTATTTAAACGTTTTGAGACTATAATATAGTAGTGATTTCGCTATAATTAGAGTTGATTTGCTAGATATATGTTATTTTTGTTTTGTACTATTTTAACCTTTGCTGTTGATCCGATTGGTTTGTTACATTTATTGATTGTCACACATCGTTGGTTTGCAACGCCGATCATTTGACCTTTTATCCAACCCGGTGCCTTTATTTCTGCATAAACTTTTTGGTTCACATCCATTGTTTTTGGAAATCTTGTCATTTTTTCAAATTTAAAGATTTTAGGATCTAGTTTTAGTTGAGTATTATGTTCTTTTTCCCATTCTTCAAGTTTTTTATAGAATTTCCAGAATGTGATATTTTTCGCTTTTTTCATCTTTCTTGAATACTTGTAGATCTCGTATTTTTGGATTCCAATTAAACATTTGAGTTCTTTTGCTAATTCAACTATGTTCCCTATTCCTTTATCATTTAGTCCTGGTAACCATACAGGTGCTAAAAGTAGTTCAATATTTTTTTTAGAATTAATGTATTTTGCTAATTCAACTATTTGTGTTATTTCATAATTTTCATTCCCTGCTAGTTCTTTTGCTTCCTCTTTATCTGTTGAATGTATTGATAGATTAATTCGTATAGGTATTCCTATTGAATCTAGTTCATCTATCTGTTCTTTTTTTACAAGTGTTCCGTTTGATTGCATAGATATCTTATAGATCCCTTCTATATCTGCCACTTTTTTTGCTAGCTCTATGAAATCTTTATGTACGAATGGTTCTCCAACTGAATCTAGATTTGCTTCAATATTTTTCCCACCCTTATATTTTACAACTTCTTTTACCCAATCTATTAGGTAGTCTATATCTACAGAATAAGTTGTTTTATGAGTTTTTGAATTTGGCCCTGCATCTGTTGAGCAGAATGGGCAATTTAGATTACATATTGTTGTTGCTCTGATTTGTAATAAGTTTGTTCCTCTATCTATTATTCCAAATTGAATTGCTCCCATTAATGGAATTCCTGATTCTCTAGTTATTTTTATTGTTTCCATCATATTCAAATTCCATTTTTGGATATATTCCTCTTTTCATAAAAACTTTTTTAGTTTTTATTGCTGTTCCCATATCTTTTTCTGTCATCTCTTCTGAACTTAAGTATGCTTCACCAAGTGCTACAAGTTCTCCTTTCAATGTTAGTATTGCAACAGGATCTTTTCTTTTTATTCCAGAATGGAATTTAGAAATCCCTGGAATGTTTAATTCTGCACCATGGCTTATTGAGTCAACTGTTGTATCCATTATCCAGACTTTTGGTAAATGTGATGTTGCATCTTCTATTGGCTTGATTATTTTTTTTAATTCTGAATCATTGCCTTCTTTATAGAATTCATATGCATCTATTAATTCTTGAAGAGAATACCACTCTGTGTCATTGAAAGGTCCAGCTTTGGTTCTGACTAATTGATCCATATGTGCACCAGTTTCTAGTTTTTCTCCAATATCGTGGCAGAGTTTTCTCATGTATGTTCCTGCCTGGCATCCAACTTTCAATAATACTTCTTTTCCTTTTATCTCTAATATGTCTATATAGTATATTGTTCTTTCTCTTTCTCTTCTTTTTACTGCAGATCTTATTGGTGGAATTTGTTTTATTTTTCCAATAAATGAATTTACTGCTTCTCTTATTTCTTCTTCTGGTTTATCTTTATGAATTTTCATCAAACAGATATATTCTTTTCCAGTTGTTAGAATTGTTTGAACTATCCTTGTTGCATCTTCTACTGCAATTAGTAAGACTCCAGTTACTTTCGGATCTAGTGTTCCTGAATGTCCAGCCTTTTCAATTTTCAGAATGTCTTTAACGTATGATGTAACTTGATGTGATGTTGGTCCTTCTGGTTTGTTTATATTTACTACTCCATATTTGATTAGTTCTTCAGTAGTTCGTTCTTTCGGAGATTTACCGTAATCTTTGTTAGAAATAGATTCTTTTTTTACTATGATTTCTCTTTTTGTTTTCTCAAATGGTAGAAGGCACATTATTTCTTTTCTTTTAACTCTGAAGCCGTTGGAACTTTTTTTGTTTCTTTCTTTTTAGCTTCTGTTTTTTTCTCTTTTAGTTCGGAAGCTTTTGGTACTTTTTTAGTTTCAATTTTACCAGGCTTTTTCGTTTCTTTATCGTCTTTCTTTTCAGTAGTTTTTTCTTCTGTTTTTTTCTTAGCAGGTTTCTTTTCTACTATTTTTTCTTCAGGAGCACCTATTAATTCTACGTTTGCTAATTTATCTTCTTTTACTACTTTAACATTTACTTTGGATGGAGGATTTTTTGGTCCATTTTTCCAAACATTTTCATTTAGGTATTTACCGATTAGAACATTATCTACCTTCATATGTTTTTTTATGAATTCTTTTATTGCTCTAATTGATTTTGCAGATCTCTTATATTTAGGAGCCTTTAGAAATTCTCTTCTTAATGGTATTATGTAAATTCTTTCCTTTTTATCTGCCATTTTATGCTTTAGTTTTAGTTCTTCTCCAACTTCTTTTAATTTTTGTAAATACAGAAGGATGAATTTTTTTCCCTGTTCCAGCTATTTTTGGTACAACCCAAAATGGTGCCCATCTTGTTTGTCTACCTTTCTTAGCTAATCTTGCTTTTTTTGCTGGAGTTATGTGTCTTGCCATTTTATTTAAATTTTATTTTTGTTTGTCTTTTTTGATTTTGAATTTCTCTTAACAGAGTTTTTAATTGTTCGTCTGTAATTTTTTCTCTCAATTGATTTTTTTCAATTGATTGTGTTATCAAGAGGATCAGCTGAATCGAAAGTTCTTGATGGGCTATTTTTATATTCCCATACCTTTCAATTGCTTCTCTTGTCATATGTTGTTTAGCTAGTCTTTCTAGATGATCTAGCTGTTGTTGTAATTTTTTTAATTCTTCTTGATTATTCTGATTTTTTTGCATCTTTTGCTACTTTATTCAAAAAGGATTGACCTTTTGGAGTTAACACTCTTCCGTGATGTACTCCTTTTTTAGTTTGTGTGATTAGTTCTGCTTTTTCTAATTGTTGTAATATTGTTCTAATTATGTTTCCAGAACCTTTTTTAAACTTTTCAGGTCTACTTCCTCTAGATTGTTTTCCACCATATTTAACTCTTAATTTTGCTGTTCCTATTGGTCCAAGTGTATATACTTTTCTTAATATTGCTGCAGCTCTAGTAAACCACCAATCTCTCTCTACAGGTGGTCTTTCTTTATGTGCTCCAGTTTTTGCAAATTTAGCCCACTCTGGAGCTTTGATTACATCTATTTTTTTCAATTCTTGAGCTGATTTTTTTATCAGGTCATTTGCTTTTATATCGTCAATTGCCATATTATATCCTTGAAAGGCTTAGCTTTTGTTTAAAAATGTTTCTATTTGATTCTTTTTATTTGCAAACCTTCTTTTGAGTCTTCAATGAGGTATCCTATTTTTTTAATTTCATCTCTTAATCTATCTGCTTCTTTCCAATCTTTTTCAGTTCTTGCAGTTTCTCTTTTTAGTAATAGTTTTTTTATTTCTTCTGGAGTCACTTCTTTTTTTATTTTGTTAAGATTTAGTCCGAGAGTTTTATCAAATTCGATTATTAGATCATATGCATTTTTTCCATTTTCTAATTTATTAGCTTCTCTAACAAATTGAAAAATTGTTGCTAATGCCTTCGGAGTATCGAAGTCATTGTCCATTGCATCTATAAATTCTTTTTTCGTTTTCTGTATTAGTTTTTCATCTAGTTTATTTTTTGATTTTTTTGCACTACTCACGAATTCTTGTATTCTATTTAATGAGTTTTTTGCTTGTTCTAGATTTTGTTTCGAAAAATCTATTGGTGCCCTATAGTGTGCAGAGATTATCATATATCTAACAACCATTGGATCATATTCTTTGAATGCATCTTTTAGTGTAAAGAAATTTCCCAAGGATTTTGACATTTTTTCTTTATTTACTTGTATAAACCCATTATGTAACCAATAATTTGCAAAAGGTTTTTTGTTTGCTGCCTCTGATTGAGCTATTTCGTTTTCATGGTGTGGAAATATTAAGTCTTGCCCTCCTCCATGTATATCAAAAGTTTTTCCTAAATATGTTTTTGACATTGCAGAACATTCTATGTGCCATCCAGGTCTTCCTTCTCCCCATGGGCTTTTCCAAGCGGGTTCTCCCTTTTTTGCTAATTTCCAGATTACAAAATCTCTATAGTTTTTTTTATTTTCATCTTTTTTTATTCTTTTTCCTGCTTGGAGTTGTTCAATATCTTGATGAGATAATTTTCCATAACCTTTGAATTTTGATGTGTCAAAATATAATCCGCCTTCTAGTTGATATGTAAATCCATTTTTTTCAAGATCTTTTATTATTTCTATTATCTCTTTAATGTGCTTTGTAGGTTTTGGGTTTTTTGTAGGTTTCAAAACATTCAATTCGTTATAATCTTCATTGTATATTTTTGTGAATTTTTTTGTTAAATCTGAAATTGAAATATTGTCCTTGTTTGCCCTTTCTATTATTTTATCATCTATGTCTGTATAATTAAAAATAAAATTTACTTTATATCCCTTAAATTTTAGATATCTTCTTATCACATCAAAATTTACTGCAGATCGTCCGTGCCCTAAATGTCCATAATCATAAATCGTTGGACCACAAACATACATCCCTACCTCTTTCTTTTTCAAAGGTTTGAATTTCTCTTTCTTTTTTGATAGTGTGTTATAGAGTTGCATGAAAAATAAAAGAAAAAAGAAGTATATAAAGTTTGTTTATTCGCTCACTAGATTAACAATTATTGTTTTATATCCATAAACTTGTGAAGGGTTTGCCGAAGTTGCCGTTATTGTATAAAAACAAGTTGGTCCAACTGGTGTACCTCTTGGAACAAGTATCTGAAATGGAACTGATGTTAAATCTCCAGGGTTTGTATTTAGTGTGCTATCTGGAAGTAAAATCCAATCTGTACTACATTCTCCTCCAGTTACTTCTGGTGTCAATATGAGTGTTGTCCAGTTGTTGTAATCTCTTACTCCTACTCCTGCAGTTAATCTTTCACCAGGTCTAGCATCAAATGTAATCCCTGATATATAGAATTCTTCATCACTTCCCATCATATCTCTAATCATTCTATCTGCTTCAGTGAAAGCTTCATCGCTTATTCCTTCTGCTCCACCCATGATGTTTTTTACAAAAGTTAATCCTAGTGTTAATAATGTTACTCCAATGACTACTACTATTATTGTTGTCATTGATAGTTCTATCGCTCCTCTTTTATTAGAATGAGTTTTCATTGATTAATCACCTGTACCTTTTCTTTTTTCAATCTTTATAAAATTTTGCTATTCAATATTGACATATATCCAATCTGAAAATGTAACGTTCACAAGATCAAAACCGTTTGGATAAACTCTTATTGTATCATCATATACTCTCATTCTCATTCTCCATTCACCAGGTCCTGGTCCATGCCATCCTCCTCCCTCTGGTATGGTTTGTTGATGAATCGATAAATCTTCTTGATTAGTTGGCCATTCCTGGTAGTGGATATAGTTGAATTCATCAAGTCTGTCATATATCCATCTTAATCCATAATCATGAAGTTCTGTTTCACCCCTACAAGATACAGTTTTATCTAAACTTCCACATTCATAAGTTCCACTATCTCTAACTATTGCTTCTAGAATTAGCTTACCCTCTTCATTAAAATGGTGAGTCATTTCTACTTCTGGAGCATTACTTTCAACTAATATATTTGTTATAAGTGAGTATGAGTCTCCAAATTTAGAGTAACTATCCCAATTGCTTGAGAGTACCATCTCTCCAAAATTTTCATATCCTTCCTCTATTGCTCCGAGATTCTGAAAGAAATTTACTAGTTCTGATATCACTCCTCCAGCAGGTACAAAATAAGTTATTAAGGCATCCATCACTATATCTCCATGATATAATTCTTCTCCTCTAACTGATCCAATATAATTTGAACAATCTGTAGTCCTTTGCTGATTATCTTGCCCATCCATATATTCCTTCATAAATTTCATAAATGGTTCTCTTTCGTTTTCTGAAAGTTGCCTAATTGGATATTCTTGATTCTCCGATCTTTGTAGAGGGATTGTCTCGTTTTCAAAATCGGATAAGTATCTTCTTGTTGGTAGATAAGTTTGAGTTTCATCTGTAATTGTTAGGACCCTATATTCTTCTGAATCATCTGTGTAATAATCTATTATTATATCCTCTAGAGGTTCTTGGGTTTCTTGATCTATAATCTGTAATGTTTCTCCAGTCTCAAATGTTACTTGACCTTCCTGATTTGTTTCTTCGTTTTGATGTTCTATATAGGGTATGTTTTCTTCTTCTGGTGTTGTAACTCCGCTTCCACATCCTCCAAAAGAGATAGCTTGTGCTGCGATTAGTGAACCTATCATAAAGTTTCTACCTTTTTTTACTATTTTTTCTAGTTCCATTTTTTAAGAATTCACCTAATTTTATGGGACGAGGGGGATTTGAACCCCCGACATCTAGATCTTCAGTCTAGCGCTCTCCCAGACTGAGCTACCGTCCCGTATGCTTTTTGTATTTCTAATTTGCTATTTAAATCTTTCTAAGTATGCAAGATTCCTTAGTTAATTTACATATATCTCATATATCTTTAAAAGTGATTTGAGGTTATCTAATCTTGAGTATGCCTTTAAATGAAATAGTGTTTCTTGGAACGGGAGGTGGTAGGTTTTCTGTCGGAAGACAATTAAGAGCTTCTGGAGGAATCATTCTAAGAATTAGTGGTATTCAGTTTCATTTGGACCCTGGTCCTGGTGCACTTGTTAGGGCAAGAGAGTATAATATAAACCCTAGAGAGACTAGTGTATTGTTGGCTAGTAATTCTATGTTGGATCATTGTAATGATATTAATATTATGATTGAAGCAATGACTCATTCAGGTCTGGATAAGTCTGGTATATTGCTTGCTAGTAGGTCAGTAGTTTATGGTAATGATAACAGGCGACCGTACTTAACTAAAGATCATAGAAATCAGATTGAAAAATATCTTGCATTGGATGCAGGACATAAAGTGAGATTTAATAGTAATATTAATATTACTGCATTAAAAACCAAACATACAGATCCTCATGGTATTGGTTTTAAGTTTAGTAATGGTAGGTTTACTTTAGGTTACAGTTCCGATACAGAATATTCTCCCGAAGTAGTTGAAGACTTAAAAGGGTGCAATATTTTGATACTTAATAATCTCAGTCCGTTTGGATATAAAGATAAAAATAATCTTTCTTCTGAAGACTCTGTAAAAATAATTAAAGAGATTAATCCTAAATTAGTAATTATTACTCATTTTGGTCAAAAGATGATTGAGAAGGATCCTATTTATCAAGCAAGACAAATCCAAATCCAATCAAAAGTACAGACTATTGCTGCGAGAGATGGTATGTCTATTGATCCTATTACTCATGTTGCAACACATAATAGGAAAACTATGAATTTTTAGTTCTGTAGGTTATATATTAGAAAGTTTTAAATAAAAACTTTGAGATTTGATTAATAGTATGAAGTTACCTAAAAAATATGATTTTAAAGTTTCTGAAAAGAAATGGGATGAATTTTGGAAGGAAGAAGGAATCTATAAATTTGATCCAAAGAGCAAAAAGGAAATTTATTCTGTAGATACTCCTCCTCCGACTGTTTCTGGAGATATGCACATTGGACATGCATTTTCATATTCCCAACAAGATTTTCTTGTTAGATACCATCGGATGAATGGTAAGAATGTTTTCTTTCCTTTTGGTACTGATGATAATGGCTTACCTACCGAAAAATTAATTGAAAGATTAAAGGGAGTTAGGCATAACTCTATGACTAAATCTGAGTTTGTTAAACTGTGTCAAAAAACTGTTAAGGAAGTTAAACCTGATTTTATTCAAGATTGGAAGAATATAGGTATGAGTTGTGATTTCGATACAACTTATTCCACAATTGATGATCACTCTATGAAAACTTCACAAAAATCTTTCATTGATCTGTATAAGAAAAAATTAGTCAAATTAAAAACTGCACCAACTATGTGGTGTGTTAATTGTAAAACTGCTATTGCTCAAGCTGAGTTAGAAGATAAGAATTTTAAATCAAGTTTTAATGATATTGTTTTCAAAGTTGATGGGAAAGATTTGGTAGTTTCTACTACTCGTCCAGAATTAATTCCTGCATGTGTTTGTATCTATGTAAATCCTGAAGATAAAAAATATAAAAAGATTATAGGTAAGAGTGCAAAAGTGCCATTATTTGATTATGAAGTTCCTATCTTTGCTGATGAATCTGCTGATCCTGAAAAGGGTACAGGTGTTTTGATGATTTGTAGCTATGGTGATAAGTATGATGTGGAAGCAATTACTAAAAGAGATTTAGATCCACGTATTGTCTTAACTAAAGAAGGTAAAATGAATGATCTTGCTAATCCTTATTCTGGTTTAAAATTAAAAGAAGCTAGGATGAAGATTTTAGAAGATTTAGAAAAAGAAAAATTATTGGTTGATAAAAAATCTATTGAGCATGCTGTTAATGTACATGATAAGTGTGGAACTGAGATAGAGTTTCTAGCTTCAAAACAGTGGTTCATTGAAGTTCTTAAGAATAAAACTAAATTAATTAAGGCTGCTGATAAAATAAATTGGTATCCAGGATTTATGAAAACAAGATATGTTAATTGGGTAAAAAACTTAAGTTGGGATTGGGGGATTTCTAGACAGAGATTTTATGGTATTCCTTTCCCTCTCTGGTATTGTGAGGATTGTGGTTCCGAGATTATTGCCGATGAAAAACAATTACCTGTAGATCCGTTTAAAGATAAACCTTTGAAGAAATGTTCTTGTGGTTCTGATAATTTTGTTCCTGAACCTGACGTTATGGATACTTGGGCAACTTCTTCTTTAACTCCTCAGATTGTTTTAAATTGGGCAGAAAATGAAAGTGAAGATTATAAAGATGTTAAATTTGAAAAAATGTATCCTATGTCTTTGAGGCCACAAGCACATGATATAATTAGAACCTGGGCATTTTATACTATTGTAAAAGGAATATATAATTGTGGCGAGATCCCTTGGAAAGATGTTGCTATCTCTGGATTTGTTCTTGATCCAAATAAAGAGAAAATGTCAAAATCAAAAGGTAATGTGGTTAATCCTCGAGAGATATTAGATAAGTATGGTGCGGATGCTATGAGGTTTTGGGCATCAGGTTCATCTTTAGGGAAAGATTATTCTTATCTTGAAGATGATGTTATGACTGGAGTAAAGATGATCAATAAATTGTGGAACGCTTCTAAATTTTCTATTATGCATCTTGAAGATTTTGATAATAAACCTGTGAAATTGGATTCTATTGATAAAGGAATTTTATCTAAGTTTAATAATATGGTAAAAGAAGTGCATGAGTTTTTTGAAAACTATGAATATTCTAAAGCAAAATCTCTTGCTGAGTCTTTTTTTTGGAATCAGATTTGTGATAATTATTTGGAGATTGCCAAGGATAGATTATACAATCCTGATAGTCGTGGCGATAGTTCAAGAAGAAGTGCACAGTATACCTTGAGGTATTTAATTTTGAATAGCTTGAAATTATTTGCTCCAATTATGCCATATATTACTGAGGAGATTTATCACTTATATAAATTTGAAGATTTTGAAAGTATCCATGTTTCCGAGTTTAGTAAATATGATAAAAACTTGAAAGATGAACATAATGAAGGTGTGTGGGACAGATTTGTTGAGATAATCACCGAGATTAGACAGACTAAGGCGAAACATAACAAATCTTTAAAAGCAGAGATTTCTTTAACTCTTTGTGCAGATGATGAAAGTCTGTTGAGAGATAGTTTAGGTGACTTAAAATCGGTTAGTTGCGCTAAAGATATTGAAATAGGAAGTAAATTAAGAGTGTTATTTTAAGATGGATACAAAAGAAAAATTAAAGTTGAAAAAATTTGTTAATGAATTAGATTCAACTAAGGGTAGACATACCGAGTTGGTTACTTATTATATCCCTACAGGTTATTCTCTTCATAAAATTATTGAACATCTTTTTCAAGAGCAACACACTGCTACGAATATTAAAGATGCTAGAACTCGGAAAAATGTTATAGATAGTATTGAGAAAGTTATTCGTCATCTTAGATTATACAAAAAAACTCCAGAAAATGGTCTTGCTGTATTCGCAGGAAATGTTTCAAAAAATGAGAGTCAAATTAAGATAGAGGTTTTTCATGTTGAACCTCCACAACCTTTACAGACTAGATTGTATAGGTGTGATCAAAAATTCGTTACTAATATTCTTAAAGATATGATGGAGCATAAAGAATCTTATGGTCTGCTTGTTGTTGATAGGCGTGAAGGTAATATTGGTATGTTGAAGGGAACTGCAATTGTCGAGCTGGCTAGTTTTACTTCAAATGTTCCTGGAAAAACAACAAAAGGTGGTCAGAGTCAACAGAGATATGCAAGATTAAGAGAAGAAGCAATGCATGAATTCTTTAAGAGAATTGGTGATGCTGTAAATAAAGAGTTTTTAGAGCTGAAAGATATGAAGGGACTTTTGGTTGGTGGACCTGGTCCAACTAAAGAGTATTTCATAGATGGATATTATATGGATACTAGGATTAAGGCTAAAATAAAGAGTGTTCAGGATCTTAGTTATACTGGAGAGTTCGGGTTGAATGAACTTGTTGATAAGAGTAGTGAGGCTCTTGCTGAAGAGAGTATAATTGAAGAGAAACAGATTATGGAAGATTTTTTTTCTGAGCTTGCAAAGGGTTCAAAGAAAGTCCGTTATGGTGAAAAAGATGTTATTGACGCTTTAGATAAAGCTGCAGTTAAAAAAATTCTTGTTTCTGAGAAAACAGATCAAGACTTAATTGATAAACTTGAACAAAAAGCTGTAGATACTGGTGCTGAGATTATGATGATTTCTGTTGATACTCGTGAGGGTGAACAATTAAGAAACATTGGGAAGGTTGCAGCATTCTTAAGGTATGAACTTCAGTAAATTATTTAAATACCTTCTTGCTATTTCTGAATTATGTCTAATGACAAAAATAAAATAGAGGCTGTACTTTTTACGACTGGTAGATTCTTGAAATTGGAAGAGCTTAGTACCTTGTGTGGTATTGGCAGTGCAGGATATCTGAGAACTTTGATTAAAGAAGTTCAAAAAGATTATGATGAGAGGGAATCTTCTTTGGAAATAATTGAAGATGCAGGTAAATGGAAATTAAACATAAAGAAAAGTTACCTATATTTAACTGAAAAATTATTGGATAATGCTGAACTTGATATGCCTACTCAAAAAACTTTGGCAGTGGTTGCATATAAACAGCCTGCAATCCAGTGTGATGTTGTTTCTGTTCGCGGAAATAAATGTTATGATCACATTAGGAAATTAAAAGAAGAAGGATTTGTTACTTCTGAAAAATTTGGGAGAACAAAACTTTTAAAATTAACTCAGAAATTCTATGATTATTTTGACGTAGTACAAGAAGAATTAAAATCAAAGTTTGGAGATATTTCGGAGTGATTCGATGGTTAAGTTAAAGAGATTTTTTATTGAAAATAAATTCATATTTTTCATCCTCATATCCACTCTTATTCTTAGATTAGTTTTTTTTAATAGATTCAATGGTATCTGGTGGGATTCTGCAGTGTATATCGGGATGGCTAAAAGTATGTTTGGAACTTTCGGGTTCTGGGAATTTTTAAGACCTATAGGTTTACCATTTATTTTTGGTATTTTCTGGAAACTTGGATTAGATGTGGTTTTTGTTGGCAAGATCTTTGAGGTCATTTGTAATCTTGGAATTATTTATTTAGTTTATTTATTGGGTAAGAAAATTTTTGATAAGAGAGTTGCGTTAGTTGCTAGTTTTGTTTTGGCCTTCAATGCTTTGTTTTTCTTTTTAGGTTTTAGACTATACTCTAGCATTCCTGCTACGTTCTTCATTCTCTTTGCTTATTATCTTATATTAAAAGGAGGATTTAGGAACTCTGTTTTGGCAGGGTTCTTGGCTGGTTTTGCAATGCTGATAAGATATCCTGTCGCATTCTTATTAATCCCACTTAGTTTGAAACTTGGGTGGGATGTTATTAAAAGAAGAGCAAAATCTATTCGTAGATTTTTAGGATTTAATTTAACTGCGTTTGCTATGCTTGGTGTGTATTTATATTATAATTATATTAAATTTGGAGATGCTTTTATTTCTCTGAAAGCTGGTTTGTCATCAATATCTACTAATCATGGTGTGCCAGTTTTGATAACTCAGTATGATTGGTTCTATATAGTATTTTTATTTTTATTTTTCAATTTTCTATTAGTATTTTTTGTAAATGGGCTCTATCATTTTTTTAAGAAGATGAATGAGAAAAAATTATTTTTTGTTTTATTGCCTATGTTGATTTTCGGAGGGTTTCTCCAGCTTTTTGTTTCTATGAGGGAAGAGAGATATACTACTCCAATTTTATTTGCTATCTGTCTAATTATTGGTTTAGGGTTTGTCAATTTTAAATTTAAAAAAGTTAGATACATATTACTTGCACTTTATTTGGTTGTTTCGTTCACTACTTTCGGTTTCTTACCTTATACTAATGATGTTCTTCCATTCTATGCTGAAGAGAATGTTCCTGAACTGTTAGAATTTTGTCCCGAGAATGTAAGGGTTGCCAGTTCTAGTCCTTTGGCTGCTGTTCATTGGAATAATGTTCAACCTTATTATGGTTCTTGGACTACTCCTCAGATAAAATCTCAAGTTAATAGTATTGATTGTATATTCTATTCTTCCTGCGATTATGAAGGTGTATTCCCATTAGATTATTTTAAAAGATATTATGATGTTGTTTTTTATGATAATTCAAGCTGGTGTGATGAGTATGTTTTGAGGAATAAAAATGTCTAAAGTTTCAATAATAATCCCTGCATATAATGAAGAGAAAAGGATAGTTAGTACTCTTGAAAAGATTAGTGAGTTCTTTAAGGATCAAGATTGTGAAATTATTGTAGTAGATGATGGTAGTAGTGATGGTACTCGTTCGGTTGTTAAGAAGTTCAGTTCTATTAAATTAAATAACAAAAGAGAGAATAAAGGTAAGGGCTATTCTGTAAAAGAAGGAGTTGCTATGTCAAGTGGTGATTTAATCTTATTTAGTGATGCAGATCTATCTACGCCTATTGAAGAGTTTGATAAGTTGAAAAAGTATGTTGATTCTTATTCGGTTGTTATTGGGTCGAGAGCTTTGGCAGAGTCTGAGGTTCAAAATAATATTTTTAGAAAATTACTTGGTCGTGTTGGAAATTTATTAATCCGATCTGTTGTTAAGGGAATAAAAGATACTCAGTGTGGATTTAAATTATACAAATCTGATGTGGCTAAGGATTTATTTAGTAAGCAAACTATTGAAGGATTTGGTTTTGATTTTGAAATTCTATTTTTAGCACAAAAAGACAAGATTAAAATCAAAGAGGTTCCTGTTGTTTGGAAAAATGTAGAAGGGAGCAAAGTCAAACCTATTCATTACCTTATAACTCTCTTTGAACTTTTCAAGATAATGGGAAATAATTTAAAAGGTAGGTATCCTAACTAATTTAAGATGGAGAAATATATTTTGATTTTATTTGTAGCTTTCTGTGCCTTTCTTGGTGCTGTAGGTCAGATCTTCTTCAAACTTGGTGCACCTAGTGCAAAATTAGATCTTAGTATATTAACTAATTACCATATATTGTTGGGATTATTTTTGTATGCCCTCGCCACAGTCTTATTCATCTTTGCTTTAAAATTTGGAGAGGTTTCTTTACTCTATCCAGTGATTGCTACTAGTTATATTTGGGTAATGATATTTGCCACAGTATTTTTGGGAGAAAAAATTAATATGTTTAATTGGTTTGGTGTTTTTTTGATCCTTTCTGGGATTTATTTTATTGTTAGATAGTCTTAAAAGTTTTTAGTAATTCTTGAATTTACATGATGTCGACATATATGTTATTTTATTGGTTTGTGACTTTTATCAGTTTGTATTTATTGATATTTTGGTTACTCACATATTTCGATAAAGAGAGTGCTAAACCTTTGGCAGTAAATAATCTGAAAAAGTTTCCTCTCGTTAGTATTGCTATTCCTGCTTATAATGAAGAGAAACGAATTAAGAAAACTATTCTCTCGGTCTTGAATTTAGATTATCCTAGTGATAAAATTGAACTTTTTGTTATGGATGATGGAAGTTCGGACGGCACTAAAAAAGTTGTTGAGAAACTTATTAAGGAACATAAAGATAGAAATATAACTTTAGTTAGTAAACCAAACAAGGGTAAGGGTGCTGTTTTAAATGTAGCTCTTAAGATGTCAAATGGTGAGTTCTTTGTTGTTTTTGATGCAGACTCTACAGTTGGAAAAAATGCTTTAATGGTAATGTTGCCAGTTTTTTCTGCTGATAAGGAAACTGCGTGTGTTCTTCCAGCTATAAAAGTTAGAGATCCTCATAATAGTCTTTTAAAATATCAATGGATAGAGTATCTTGTAACATTTTTTTATAAATATATTATGGATTTTGTTGATTGTATTCCTGTCTCTCCCGGACCTTTTAGTGTCTATAAGAAAAAGGATATTGAAGAGATCGGTGGGTTTGATGAGGATAATTTGACTGAGGATTTAGAACTGAGTTTAAATTTACAGAAACATCATAAGAGGATACGTCAAAATAATAAAGTTGTTGTTGAGACTTCTGCTCCTGAAACTTGGAAAAGTTTTTACAAACAGAGAAATCGATGGTATAAAGGTGGATTCTATAATACTTTGAAATATAGGTCATTAATATTTAATAAACAGTATGGAGATTTTGGATTGCTGCAGTTTCCTGCATTTTTTGCTATGGGGTGGTTAGTCTTGGCATTGATGCTGATAGGTATTGCAAAATTAATTAGTACTACTTATGATTTTTTTATTAATCTGTACGATATCAATTTTGATATTTTACATTTTATTGATTTTTCAGAGTTTTGGTGGTTTAGTATAGAGTATTCAAATATACTTTTGATGATTTTTGCTACATCCACCTTGATGGTATTGTTGTTTTCTGCAATAAATCATCATGGGGAAAAGTTATTTAAAGAAAAGTGGATACTCCTTCCATTATACTTAGTTGTATATGGTTTGTTCCTGGTATTTGTTTGGCTGGGAATCCTAATAGATATGATATTTGGTAAAAAACAAAAATGGTAGTTAAAAGAACAGTTACAAAAAAGAATTACATTCTAGCGTTTGTTATAACTGGTTTAATTTTTGTTGTTGCATTTTTATTTGGTATGGTTGCTGATCGAATGTTTGTTGAACATGTTGATAAATTTAATGATGAGACTAGATATGATTTGTTTAGATTAGAATTAAGGAGTGCCCTTCTTGAGGATAGAATTTGTGAGTATGAGTTTGATTCTTTTGTGAAGGATGAGTTTGGTTATGTTTCTGCAGAGATAATGCAATTAGAAACTAAACTCGGAAAGAATCATCAGAAAGTTAAGGATTTGAAAAAGTATTATACTCTTTTAGAGATTTATGATTGGTTACATTATAAGAATATTAAAGAGAAATGTGGTTCAGACTATGACCTTATTCTGTACTTTTATTCCAATAAAGAAGATTCTCAAGGTAATACCTTATGTGATGATTGTGAGAGACAAGGTTTCATTTTAGGTTATATAAAAAGTGAAAACCCTTCCTCTGTGAGAGTGTATTCATTTGATTATGATCTTGAGTCTGAAGAGGTAGGAATTCTGAAGTCATTATATGGTATAGATAGCTTCCCGAGCATGGTAATAAATGACGATGTTATTCGTGGATTCGCTGAACTTGAAGATATAGAGTATTTTCTATAACCATAATCTTTTTAATTTTTAATTAACTACTAGATACTATGGCAATCTGTGAAATGTGTGGGAGAGTGGGAGATTTGGTCGATTCTATTGTTGAAGGAGCTAATATGCAAGTGTGTTTAGAGTGTTCTAGTTATGGTCATGTTGTGACTATAAATCAGCCGGTTGTTGATAAAAAGATAGAGCGTGAGAAAGAGCTTAAGACTAAACCTATTGTTGAAATGATAGATTGTGTTGTTGATGATTATTCTGAAAAGATTAAAAAAGCTAGAGAGAAAAAAGGATTAAAACAAGAGGATCTTGCTAAAGATATTGCTGAAAAAGTTTCTGTGATTCATCAATTGGAAAGTAATAAATTAAAGCCAAGTTTTAAGTTGGCAAAAAAGCTCGAAGTCTTTTTGAATATTACTCTGATAAGTCAGTTTGAACAGAATCTTAGTAAGAAAGAAGAATCTATAGATTTTAAAAATGATGCGGTTACTATTGGTGATCTGTTAAAAGAAGATGAAATTAAATAAAAAATCTTTGGCTATTTTTTTATCCAAACTAAAAAAACAAGAATCTGTGAGTGCGAGCTTGGAACAGTATCCTACTGATTCAGATAGTGCTGCACATATCTTGTGGCACGCTTATATGTCTGGAGACATAGAAGATAAAGTTGTTGCAGATTTTGGTTGTGGTAATGGAATTTTTGGTATAGGCGCTTTAATTCTCGGAGCAAAAAAAGTTTATTTTGTGGATATTGATAAAAATTCTATAGAGGTTGCTAAGAAGAACTCCGAAGATAGTGAGGTTGAAGGAGTATTTGTTAATAAGGATATATCCGAATTTTCTGAGAAAGTAGATTGTGTTCTAATGAATCCTCCTTTCGGTGTCCAAAATGAGCATGCAGATAAGGTATTTTTGGAAAAGGCTATGAAACTTTCTGATAAAATTTACTCTTTACATAAAATTGAGAGTGGAAATTTCATAAAGGCACTTAGTAAAGACCATGACTTTCTTGTTGAAGGTGTAATGGAATTCAAATTTATTTTGAAACAAACTATGCAATTTCATAAAAAAGGCGAATATGCAGTTAGAGTTGGTTGTTGGGTGCTAAAACGAAAGCTTTAAAATAGGGCTTATTTCTTAATCTTTCTTAAGATGGAAATTAAAATACTGGAATCGGAAAAAAACAAAATTAAAATTGAATTAATTGGTGAAGATCATACTCTAGCTAATATAATTAGAAAAGAATTGTGGAATGATTCTCACATAAAAGTTTCTGGTTATGATGTTAAACATCCTCAGATTGGAAGTCCAATTTTAATCGTTGAGACTGATGGTAAGGAAGACCCTAAAAAGGCTTTGTTGGCAGCAGTTGAGAGGATACAGAAAAATAATAATGATTTGCTTGATCAGTTGAAGATCAAGAAATAATAGTTTAGGTGAACTTGATGAAGAAATATAAACCTCTTCTTAAAAAAACCTGGAAATTTCTATGGTATAGTGATAGTCCTGCTTCATGGATAGTTTCTCTTGTTATTGCATTTGTGTTAGTTAAGTTTCTTATTTATCCTGGATTGGGATTAGTTCTAGGTGGTACTAGTCATCCTGTTGTTGCTGTTGTTTCTGGAAGCATGGAACATGAAGGAATTGGTTCTGAGATTTGGTGGGAAGAGAATAAAGGATGGTATGAGAAACGGGGAATAACTAAAGGTGATTATTCTGAGTGGATTTTTAAGAATGGATTCAATAAAGGTGATATAATAGTGCTGTATGGCTCCAAATCGAAAGATATAAATAGGGGAGATGTAATTGTTTTTCAATCAAATTCGCACTACCCTATAATCCATAGAGTTGTAGATAAGTGGAAAGATGAAGAGGAGTGGTTTTTGAAAACAAAAGGCGATAATAACGGAGATAGTTATGATTCGCTTGGTGAGACAGAGATTAGTGAAGAACGAGTTATTGGTAAATCAATTTTCAAAGTGCCTTACCTTGGTTGGATCAAAATCTTTTTTGTGGAGATACTAAGATGATGAATGAAATGTTTTGTCAAAAATGTGGTGGACTTATGGTCCTCGATAGAGAGATTGGTAAATTAAATTGTCCTAAATGTGGATATACTCCTAGGGGTAAACCTTCTAAGATAGTTATGAAAGAAAAAGTTGAGCTTGAAAAAAATCAACAGATCGAAGTGCATGGCGGAAAGAAGATTGAGACTTTACCGAAGATAAAAAATAAATGCGAGAAATGTAATAATGCATATTCATATTATTGGTTAGTTCAAACAAGGTCCGGAGATGAGGCAGAAACAAGATTTTTTGAGTGTACTAAATGTTCACATCGTTGGAGAGATTACTAACTTTTATATTCTTTAGGATAGTAATAGTTAAAAACAAAATCATACTACCACTCTTGATTAATAATGAAAGTTGTATTAACTGAACCAAGATTTTTAAAAGACAGTGTAGGTGTATTGTCAGAATTAGTTAGCGATGTTAGAATGAAGTTCGATTCCGACAAGTTAGAGATTGTTGCAATGGATCCTGCAAATGTTGCTATGATTGTTCTTAGGTTGTTAAGCAGTTCTTTTGTCGAGTATAAGGTTGAAGGGGAAGAAATAATTTCTGTTAATCTCTCTAGTTTAAAACAAATTCTTGGAAGGGCTAGACCTTCTGATAGTATTACTCTCGAACTTGATTCTGAAAAGAATAGATTGAATATTCAACTTCGTGGAGAGAGTGTTAGGAAGTTTAATCTTGGATTGATAGAGCTTCAGGATGCACAACAAAAAATTCCTGAGTTGGAATTCCCTGCAAAAATTAATATGAGCTCTGTTATTTTTAATGAAGCTGTAGAAGATATGGATATAATTTCAGATTCAATAGGTTTAATTGCCGAAGGTGAAAAATTAGAGATATTTGCTAAAGGAAATACTAGTGATGCTAAAATAAATATTGGTAAGAGTGAAGAAACTTCTATAATTGTTGAAGGTGAAGATAAGGTTAAATCAAAATATTCTGTAGAGTATCTTAAAAAAATAATTAAAGGAAGTAAACTTTGCGATAATGTTAGTTTGAAATTTGGCGAAGATTATCCTTTACAAATTGAGTACAGAGTTACAGATAGATTACAAATGTTTACAATTCTTGCTCCGAGAGTTGAAAACAAATAATTATTTCTTGTTTTATATACGAAAGCTTTATAAATTTCTTTTAACATTTCCGTCCTATGAATAAAAGAGGACAGGTGACGATTTTTATTATCTTAGGTATTGTTGTTTTGGCTATTGTAGGACTTCTTTTTCAGTTACGTGGCAATATTTTTCCTGATGAGTTGACTGGAGAAGAGGCTGAGAGATTCGTTTCTGCACAGATTGAACCTGTTAGATTTGGGATTGAATCTTGTGCTGAAGAGAGTTTGCTTAGAGCTGCAAGACATGTGATGTTGAGAGGCGGAATAAATTCTCCTTTGGATGAGATCAGCCTTTCTTGGAACGATACCAATATTGCTTTTGCTTATGATGGCAGTATTCCTCGAACTTATTTACCGAGTGTTGAAAGAGTTGGTAATGAAATTAGAAATTTCATGGAAGAAGATTTAGATCTTGATAGTTGTATTGATGAGGTGTTTAATTCTTTTGAAGGAGTGGGACTTTCTATTAATGAGATTAGTGAAATGGTTTTAGAAGCTCCGTTAGTAACAGACAATGGTTTGAAGCAGTCGATTAGTTATCCTATTGAATTAAGTAGAGGAGATTATGTTGGAAATATAGATAGTCTTTTAGCGGTAGTTGAAATTCCTGTGGGAAGAGCTTTGAGAGCAGGAAATGCAATCGTTAGTTGTTATAGTGGAGATTATTCTGGATATCCTGATTATAATTTATTTTGTAATATTAATGGTATACCTTTTTCTGGCTATGGATATAGTTATTCAGCAGGAGAGATAAATTATGCCAATCAATTAACATTTAGTAGTAATGGCTTGAATGCCTGTGAAGAATTTCAGTATGTTGATATACCTGTTGAGGGAGGAGAGGACGTAAGATTTTGTGTCTTGTTGAAACTATGTTAGTTAATCATAAAAAAGGGATTAGTGTATTTCTTTCTGCTTTGGTAATTTTTGCTATCTTTAATCTTGCAATAGTTCTTGAGAGTGAACCTGTTTATGCAGCAGATGGATGTTGTATTACTCATCCAAATGGAGATTATTGTGTTGATGTTGCGGATGTAGGTGTTTGTGATAGTTTTGCTGAGTATACTAGCTGTTCTGATTTAGGTAGTTATGGTGATGATAGTTGCGAACTAGATACTTGTGTTCCTGCTGTTGGTACATGTCTTTCTAATTATCCTAGAGTTCAGTGTAGTGCAGAGGGCGGAACTCCTTATGCTCAACCAAAAGAAAATGTTCAGGCATGTAAATTAGGTTGTTGTGAAAGTAATGGCCTTTGTAATGTTGTTGAAGAAAATATTTGTTCTGGTGAACACGATTCTATGATTACTAATAATGCTGTTTGTGATAATGAGTGTGTTGATAATCAAGTTGGTTGTTGTGAGATGGCAGGTAGCTGTGAATTTAATTTTAATAGTCAGTGTGTCAATCCTATTATGTGGCATGCTAATACAGAGTGTAGCTCTGTTAGTTCTTGTTCGGCTAGGTTAAGTGATTCTGATGGTCACACTAGTTTGAATTGTGGATCTCTTGAAGAAGGAGATATTCATAAATTATTTTGGTATGATAGTGATGGAAACCGAGATGATCTTATTGATGATTGTGGTTATCCTGATTACACTTGTTTTGATTCTGATGGAGATGGAGGCAGCGAGGATGCAGAGTGTATAACTACTGCGTGTGTTCCTGATTGTCCTGATTGCGATCCTATAGAATTTAAGAATGGCGAGCAGCTTTGTTTAACTATGTATAGTGGTTCTTTTTCTAGTGATCAGAAAAGTAAGTTTTTGAAAGAGTATATTTTGGAATGTCAGAATGGTGAAGTTGAGGCTATTGAAGATTATGCTCATGGTGAAAAAATTTGTATAAGCACTGTAAAAGATTTTGGTGAGTTTGATAGAAGAAATGCCAAATTCATAACTAATGGTGCTGATGCTTGTTTTGAGTGTGGAGAGGCAAGACATTTGATAGATGTTTTTGGTTATCTTCCTGGAATTGGTAGAAATCTTGTACTTCCTCTAGTTGGAGAGTATTGTAGTCCTGATGATTGTGAAAATATTGAGAATGCTGAAGGGTTAAAACTTTGTGATTATGATCATGATTTTGCATGGTCTCCTCTGGGTTCTTGTAATCCTAAACCTGAGTATTCTCCGCATGTTGCTGATAGTGCTTTAGAAGAAAGATGTAATATTTGTGGTGCTGGTGGTGATCCTTATACTAATATTTGTACTGAACAAGAGTGTAATTTAATTGGTGATTGTGATTTTATTCCTGAAGGTGCTAATTGGGAATCTCTTGTTAATGCTGCGAGTGGTGTTGTAGGTACTGCTGTAGGTACTGCTGTAGGTATGTATGTTATCTGTCAGATTGCTCCATTCTGTGATCCTAATAATGCTGGATTTTTGAGCGGTGTTGGTCAGACTATTTGGTCCATGTTTGGTAATAGTTTATTTTGGGGAGTTGTAGGTAGTGTTGGTGGATATGTTGAACGTGTTAATGCTGAGGTTGAACAGTATGATTTTTCTGCTGAGACTGATGATGGCAAAGCAGATTTAGCTAAGACTCTCGCTATGGCTAAAACTTTTAATGATGAGGGAGTTCTTGAGGCTAGTGAGGTTTCTACAGGTGGAAGGTTTGATCTAGGTGAAGGAATTGTTGATATTGCTAGATTGCTTCTTAGTTCTGAAGGTGCGATGAGTTCTGTAGCTATTGGAAGATTTTTCATTCAAAGATCTCTGGGTAGAGATATACTTGGTGCTGTTAGTGGATTAAGTGGTCAAGAAGCATTTGATGCTGCAAATGGTGTGGTCAGTGATTATTCTACTCAATATGGTTCTTCTTATGTTTCTAATTTTGGTGCTGATGGAGTGCAAGTAGGTCCGGGTGATTGGGAAATTGTTAATCCTAATAATGATTATTATTTAGATGGGATAACTGATGAGTTTACTGAGAGTGTTTCTGATGAGGTTGCTGCAGAGTCTGGAAGTTTCATGAATACTGCTTTGAGAACTTTGGGAATTATGTACACTATATATCAACTTGCTGAAGGTGTTAATGCTGGAAGTTGTGTTCCTGAACAATCATATACTAATAATGATCACTGTTGGCAATGTGGTGGACCAGAAGGACAGTGGGAATGTAGCGAGGATAGATGTAATATTCTTGGTGCAGATAATGATCACTGCGTGTATATACAAAATAATGATGAACCTGGAAATGGTGCGTGTGTTGCGATTGATTCTGGAGATGCAGAAGAGCCACATGTAAGTTATATTAGGTTAGATGTTTATGATTTAGAAGGTAATTATGTTGAATATTTAGAGAGTGTTGAGAGCAATAATATGAATAATTTAATTGCTCCTCTTTCTGGAGTTTATGATTGGGAAGATGTAGGTTCAATTAAGATAAGTGTCAATACAACTAATGATGCTGGTGAATCTGAGAGGGCTAATTGTAGATATGGTGATGCTAGTGGAATGGAGTACAGTGAAATGACTCTATTTAGTAGATCTGATTTCCCATTTAATAATGATATTTTGTTTGATCTTGGTGAGTCTGATAAGGAGGGTGGCGGTGCTACTTATTATATTAAGTGTGAAGATTTAAGTGAAAATCATCAAGGAGTTAGTGAAGATTATTATTCCGTACAGGTTAAGTTCGGAGATAGGCCTGATTATTTACCTCCTGTGTTTTTGAGTATGAGTCCGCCTAATGGAATATATAGACCTGAAGGTACAAACTCTGTTAACTGGAATATTATTGTTGGAGACATTTCAAATGGTGTAGCTGGATGTAAATATTCTCAAGATAACTCTGAGTATGCTACTATGGAAAATTCATTTAGTGGAGGAACTCCGATTTCTTGTCCTGGAAGCGAGAGTACGGATTGTCAGATATTTAATACAAATCTAGTATTTAGTGGAGCTCCTGATCTTGAATTTGATGGAGTTGAAACTTATTTGTATCAGTTTGCATGTAAAGATAATAGTGGTAATGAAGGTCTTGTCCAAGGAAATCTTCAGTTTGATTCATTGAATGCATCTTTTAATATTGTACCTACTTTCAATGTTACTATAGATAGTCCTGCCGATGGGAATTTAACTTACGATTCAACACCTTTAATTCAAGTGTTTGCAGAGAGTGTGATTGGTGGAACAATGTGTAGCTATACTTTGGATGGTCAGAGTTATGAATTCGATGAGGTTGCTGGACCTAGTTTTGTTTTAGAACATTCTGAGATTTTGAGTGGAAGTCCTTTCGGAACTTTACATAATCTTGTTGTTAGTTGTGAGGATATTGCAGATAATATAGTGAGTGCTAGTTCTGCATTTTATGTTGTGTCTGATGAAGATGTGCCAGAACCTTTGAGTATCTATACTGGTCAAAATTATTTATATCTTGTATTGAATGAGGCAGCTAATTGTAAGTATGATAATGAAGTTTCTAATTTTGCGTTCGAAACAGAGGGAAATGCTATGCAGTCTTCAGGTTTTGATAGGTTAGTTCATTATGCTCCTCTAGGATCTAATGTTTATTACATTAAGTGTCAAGATGATTTTGATAATATAGGGAGCTTTACAATCTATCCATGAAACGAGGACAGATATTAGGCCAACCATTTATTTATTTATTCTATATCATTGTAGCTGTGCTTGTATTATTGATAGGAGCTAAGTGGATAGCTGGAGTTATTGATAGTGGAGATAGTGTAGAGTATAGTGTTTTTATTAGTGATCTAGAAGGTAAAGTTGATCAGGTTTATAGCGATAATTATGGTAGTGTTGTTTATGCTAACTCTATATCTATTCCTTCTGGGATTGATGAGATCTGTATAATTGATCATTCTTTGGAGCAGGATTTTAGCTCTGTTTTGGATGAGACTCTTGCAACTTATATGAATATTACTTCTAGTCACGGTAGTAGTGATAATGTTTATTTCTCTGGAGATGAATTGAGCTATGGTTTTATTCCTCTTCTTGTTTTAGAGAGTAGCCCTCTATGTGATGTTACTTTCGATGGCAGTTTTGATGTTAAGTTTTTTAATAATGGAACTGAGATTATTGCTAGATTAATATAGGTATTAATTTCAAAATCTGTGAATTTTATCTTTGTGATATAACACAAATTATTTAAACTTCTGATTCGATTTTTAGGTTATGGATAAAAGAGGTCAGGGTGCTCAGTTCAGTTGGGTATTCGCAGTGTTTGCAGGAATGATTATTTTCATGTTCTTTATGGGATTTGGTGTTAAGTATATGGATCTACAAGAAACTAAAGAGAGTGCTGCTATAGCTAGAAATTTTAACAACCTTGTAACTAGTGCAAAAAGTAGTGAGCAGTATTTATCCTATAGTCCTAATATTCCTCCTTTTAAATTATTTTTCGATCTTGATGACTGTAGTACTTTTTGGATTAATGATGATGTTAGTTTGAGAGTGTTTGGTATTGTTTTTGGAAGCAATGCTTTGTCTAGTGATTATGTTATCTGGAGCAAGAGTTGGTATGCTCCGTTTAGAGTTGATAATTTTGTTTATGTTAGTGATGTTTCTAGGAAGTATTATTTTGATCCTTCGTTTGCTTCACTCAGTTCTTTGATGGAAGAAAAGTTTTTGATTGTTAGCAATCCTTCGGATGCTGATGTTGTTGTTCTTCCTATTGATGTTGGTAATATTTATCCGGGTAGTGAGATAGTAGTTAGTTCATCTTCTGTTAAGTTTGTCGAGGAAGGTTCGGAGTTTTCACACCACTCTGACGAATTTATTTATGCTGCAATTTTTTCTAATGATGCTTTTCAGTATAAGTGTAATTATGATAAATTGATTGAGAGATTTGAGTTTATGAAATCGAGTTATTTGTATAAGGCACAGAACTTAGGCGGCTGTAATTATTCTCCTATTATCTCTGCTTTAGGTAGTTTAAGTGTTGATGATTCTAGCGCTCTTGAATCTGAGAACTTGGCACTGAGTAATTTTGAATGTGAGGTGGTTTTCTAGATGAAGCGTGGACAGATGCAGATGCAAGAGAGTATAATTGTTATTTTTTTAGTGATGATTTTAATATTGATTGGTATGGTTTTTTTCTACAACTCAACTTTCAAAGGTATAGAAAATTCTGCTAATGAATATGAAGAGTTTAGATTCAGACAGTTGATAGAAGTTATTCCGAATATGGCAGAGTTTAAATGTTCTCATCTAATGCACGAGGACGAGTGTCTTGATTGGTTGAAACTTTTGGCATTCAATTCGAGTGTTTCTGATTATAAATTGTTTAAGGATAAGAGGATTAGTTTTACAAGGTCTGGGATGGAGTATGTGATTTATTCAGATTTTGTTTCCTGCTCTGAACAGAGAGTAATTAGTAGTCCTGTAAGTTTGTATGATCCTAGTATTAAGAGAAATTCTGTTTCTGAACTTAAAGTGAGGTGGTGTTTAGAATGAAGAAGGGTCAGATAGAGATGATAGGATTAGTTATTATTGTATTTTTGATTATAGTTATTGGTCTAATTGCTTTTAAATTGGGTTCTCGTGAAGATAGTGGGAGAGATCTGGATGTTTATTATAGTGTTAAAATTGATAATTTAGTTAATGCTATTTATCGTGCTGATTTGGGCCCTGTGAGTTTCGAAACTCTTGCTATTAGTTGTTGTGATGGGAATTCGATTGATTGTTTGAAGGTTGGTGATTTTGTGAATGCCACTCTTAATTCGATGGTTGATGAAAATGTAGGGTTTGAGTTAAAATTCTCTGGCGGTGCTGAATGTCTTCCTGTCGTCGGTGATTGTAGTGAAGGAGTGGGTTCTAGTAGCGTTTTTATCCCCGGTGGGTACGAAATTAGGGCTATTTTGTGTAGAAAGTAGTTAAAATGGGCTGTATTGCCCGAATTCTAGGGTTTAGGGCTTATTAATGTTCTGAAGTGTACAAATGTTTATAAAACGCCAAAATAGGTTTGAATTTAGTAATAATGATAATATACAGTGACTTAGGATGTTTTGACGACAGAGATCTTGGCATAAAAAAAGAGGTTAAAATTTTTACACTTTGGAGGTGTGAATTTTAATATGAAATTTATAAAACAAATTGCAGCTGTGGGTACTGGTATAGCCATGCTTGGAGCTACAATGACAGGTGCTCTTGCAGCTGATTTAGGAACTTTACCTGAGCCTTTTGTGGCTTCCGATGCTTACGTAAACGTAGCAATGGTTATTGGTGCTGGTTCTGACGATGCTGATGCAAGAAGTACAATACAGACATATATGAATGGTTTAGCAACTGCTACAACTGTTAGTGGAGACGGAGATTCTTACAAATTTGAAAAAACATCAACTAAATTCCATTTAGGTGATAATGTCACAGAAGTGATAACATCTAGTCTTGACGATGATGAATTGCCGGAACTTTTAGTAAGTGGTAAATTTATTGACAATGACAATGACGAGTTTGATTACACTCAAAAAATTGAAATTGGTGTGTCTGTTGAAGTAAGTATGTTCGACGATAATGATTATAAGGCAGATTCTCCTACATTAGGTGTCAGAATCGCATCAGGAGAAAATGTGTTAAATTATACACTTGATTTTAGTGATGAACCTTTAGTTATGGACTTATCAACTACTAATTTCCCATTTATGGGTGATGATTATTATGTGTTGAGTAATTCTACATCAAGTACTAATCTTGTGTTGACACTTTTAGATTCTGCTGAAGATACAATCTTATCAGAGGGTGAATCTAGTACTTTGGTTTCTGGAGGAGTTAGTTATCTTTCTAGTGTAGATTATATCAGTGCTACTGAAGTAAAGTTGACAGTTAATGGAGAAATAACTAATAGTTTACAGGAAGGAGAGACATATAAATTGAGTGATGAAGCATATGTCGGAATTAAAGATATAATGTATGATTCTAGAGATTCTGGTATTAGCAAGGTAGAATTTAGTATTGGTTCTGGAAAGTTAACTCTTACAGGCGGGTCAGAAATAAAACTTAATGACGAGTCTATTTCAGGACTTTCAGCTTATTTTACTAATTCGACCGGTGCATGGACTAGTTCAACTGGAAAATTAACTAATATGGTTATTGAGTGGAATGCTGATGAAGACTTATTTATTACTGAGGACACTATGATAACTATGCCAGGATTTGGGGCAGTATCTATGTCTTATGATGGGTTAGTTTATCCTGTAGAAGAAAGTATTTTAGTTCAACAGGGTGGAGACTTATATGCTACTCTTGAAGATTTTCCATTAAAGAGTGGTGTTGCAGATATTAACTTTTTGTATGCGACTACTTCAGAAGCATTTGCAGGATTTGGTAAAGATGCTAATAACAGGCTAGTTACTGCAGCAGATGGTGCAGCTCTTACTTTTGATGCATCTACTGATGATTACTTTGTTGCATCTTGGACTGACGATAGTGATGCTGAGTCTTATTTGATGAAGGCAACAAATTTTGTGATTGATGGATCTAATAATAAAACAGATTTCCAATATTACAAAGATGGTTCGTGGGTAGATGCGAAGACTGGTGCTAAAGATGCAGATACATTTTCTGTTGGAAATGTAGATCTTAGTGTTACTACGGTTGCTAAGGCTGGTAGTACGAGAACTGTTGTTTTAACAAACAATAGTGCTAACACTAACTTCAATGAACTTTGGTCAAAAGAAGGATTTAAAGTCCAATTACCATTTTTAGCTGCAAATACTAGTGCTGCGCCAGGTGCAGTAAATTTTACTGATGCTGGAGCAGGAGTTGGTCATAATGCTACTAGTTTTTATTTAGTAACAAATGAGGAAGATAAAAATGGTAACAAGGCACATGCAGATGGTGATCAGATAAATCTAACTATTGGTTGGGATTCATCTACAACTCCTGAAGTTGAAGTTAGCACGTATAGTACTGAAGTTGCTGATGTTACTGCTGTAGAAATTGGTAATACAGATATTTGGAGAGATTTCACATACTCTGCACTTGCAACTGAAATTTTGGAGAGTAAGCCTAGTTCAGGTCAAAATAGTGTAGAATTGATATACCATGGTGATGAAGTTTCAGCTGGAGTTTATATCTCATCAAGTGCAGCAACAACTGAATCAACAAGTGCAGCTATCTTAGACGACAGCCAAGTAACAACTGCAGCAGATTACAACTTAATCCTTGTAGGTGGACCTTGTGTAAACAGCTTAACAGCTTCTTTTGAAGGTGTAGGTGCAGGTTCATGTGGATTGGATTCAGGTTACTCTGAGAATGTTGGTTACCTAAAGATGTTTGAGAATGGTGACAACGTAGCTATGGTTGTAGCTGGATGGAGTGTTGATGATACTAAGAGAGCAGCAGTAGTTGCAGCTAATCCTAGTGCATTTGCATTGTCTGGTAAAGAATTAGTTTCAGTTTCTGGAACTGGTCTAACTGTTGACGCAATAAGTGTAGAGTAATTCTACACCTATTTTTTTTCTTTTTTTTCTTTTTATTTTAAACTTATAGAAAGCTTTTTATTCTAAGTATTACTCCAAAATCTTATGAAAAAACGAAAATTATTCTTACCTCTATTTGTTGTAGCTATTATGATTAGTAGTACTATAGGTTTTATGGGTGGAGAGAGCTATGATAGTGAACATTATGGAGATTATACATTTACCAAAGTTAATACTGGATGGGTAACTTATATTGAAGGTAAACAATATCTTTTTGATTATTTACCTAGTGATCTTGAAGATATGGATTATGATTCAGGCCATATTGATTTAACAAATCTATATATTGCATACACTCCTTCTGAATTAAATGATGATATGAATTATGCTATAAGTAAATTAAGAAACTTTTTAGCATATAGGGGAGAGTTTTCTCAGATCGCTTGTTTAGGTGAAGAGAATTGTCCAGATATACCTGTTGTCAGTTGTGAAAGTGATAATGTAATTGGATTTATTAATGGTGAAGAAAAAATTTATAAAGTAGATAAGTGTACTTATGTTTCTGGAGATTTTATCAAATCTGTTAATAGGATTTGTTATGATATTTTAGGAGTTATGTAAAATGGATGAGAAAACTGGAAAGACAATAGATATTTTCATTATAATTTTGATAGTTTCATTAGTTGCTTTAATTGGGGGAATATATACTTCAGGATTACCTGAATCTTATGATTGGGAAGGTCCTGCTGGTAGTTTTGCATTTAGAGTTGATGATAGAAATCCTGCAGTCACATTTCATTTGATTAAATTAAAAGATATTAAAGGAAATATAGATAATATCCCTTTTGAGTTTGGCCCTGAAGAGCTTGAGAGTATTGGATACAATAATGAAGTTAGTGATTATATTTTTGATAAAGACTTTATTTATGTTATTCAGAATCCTGAAGATAGTTTGATTTTGAAAGGTAGGGCTGCTATAACTCCTGTAACAATTACTAGATTGATCAATAAAGATATTCGTCCGGTACATAATCTTCATGCAAATATTGCTATTAGTGAAGAGTATGAGGGGTATAGTGGAGAGATTGAGATAGTAACTTGCGAAGATTCAAGTGCTGATATCGGAGTGATTTCGTTAAGATATGGTAATGAAAACTCTTTGTATGTTGAGAATGATTGTGTTATTTTAGAATATTCTGATAGTGATGGAAGTATGAAGGCTGCAACTGCATTAGTTTATCATTTGCTTGGAGTATTATAAATCAGAAGATTTTAAAAAGGTGGAACTTCTTTTATTTTTTATTATGCCGCGATCGCATAACCTGGTATTGCACCGGCCTTGAAAGCCGGGCCCGCAAGGGCATCTGGGTTCAAATCCCAGTTGCGGCGTTTTATATTTTTAGTTAGTTTTATATATCTGAAAGTTCATTTTTTTCTCATGTCTAAATCTCGTACTACTGGATTTGCAATAGCATCATTAGTTTTAGGAATATTTGGCATTACTATAATTGGTGCAATCTTAGCAATAATTTTTGGAATAATCGCATTAAATAAGATAAATAAAAATAAAAAAATTGGTGGAAAAAGTATGGCTATTGTTGGAATTGTTTTAGGGTCCATTATTTGTTTTATTTTATTTAGTTCAGTTATTATTGGTTTTATATCTGGTGATGATATTCCTATTGATGTCATGAATGAATCTTATGATAATTTTTCTTCGGATGGCGAGTTCGAAGAAACTGATAATTTTTCAAATGCTCAAATTTTGCACTGGAGTCACATGCCTATTACTTATAAATTTGAGAATTATGATTTTGAAAGTAATTATAGTAGGCAGGTTAATTTGACAAGGTCTGCTTTTAAAAAAGTTGAAGATGAAACTTCTGAAATAATTTGGTTTAGAGAAGTTATTGAAGATCCAGATATTTCAATATATTTCAAACCTTCAGTTTATGACCGTTCGGGAGAATATGCCCTCGGGGTTGCAACTAAGTCTGAATTAGATCTTTCAAAAAATTTGATACTTAAGGGGAAAATAGAGTTTTATGGCCAAGGCGCTATCTGTTCAACAGGATATCCTGTTCTCGAAGTTCATGAGATACTCCATCTTTTTGATATCTCTCATAATCCTAAAACTAATAGTATCATGTTTCCCTATTCTGCCGATTCTTCAAGAAAATGTAAAATAACTAAGATTGATGAAGAATATATTTCTTGTTTAATGTATACTTATTCTAATGGTACTGTCCCAGGAGATTGTAATTTCCCAAATTTTTTTGAAGAAGAGGAATCTGAATGTTCTGACGGATGGTATGAAGTTAAAGGGTCTGAATATTGTTGCCCAGAACCAGGGATGATTATAGTTGATGATTATTGTGTGTATTGAAACTACTTTTCAACTAATTTTCACAGAGTCTTTAGAAATTGCTTTAGCATATTTCAATTTATCTTCAGAATCTGAATAAATAGTATAAAGAATTTCATTTTTCTTAACTTTGGTTTTCAGATGTTTGTAAAGGTAAACTCCAGCTCTCTTATCTTCTGGCGCTCCTGCTATTCTTGCTACCTTTGTTATTTTTTTATTGTCTATGAATGATACTTTTCCTCTTCGAGTGGATTTAACATTATATGAGTACTTTGCTAGTTCTATATCTTCTGGTTTTATTGAAGACTTACCATTTTGTAATCTTATAATTTCTTTCATCTTTGTATAGGCTAGTCCTGATTCTAAAATTATTTTTGCAGATGCTTTAGTTTTTGTTAATTTGAAGATTTTGTCAGCCATCATTATTGATTTTTTCTCTAGATCTTTTGGAGCTTTTTTATCTCTTCTTAAGATATATAACACATCTCTGGCTTCAAGGTTTGGACCTATTCCGTTTCCTATTGGTTGTGAACCATCTGTGATTATAACCTTGATATTCATTCCCAATCTTTTTCCTAAATGGATGAATTTTCTTTTTAGACTTTTAGCTTTTTTCTTAGAATTTATTTTTGCTGTTTCTCCTATTGGGATGTCTATTAAAACATGTGTTGATCCCACACTTGCTTTTTTTGCAAGTATTGAAGATATCATTAAACCCTCAGGATCTAGTCTTAATGGGTATCTGACTTTTATTAGTTTATCATCTGCTCCTGCCAGTTCCATTGCTCCACCCCATATTATACATCCGTTGGCTTTTTTTACTATCTTTTTTATTTTTTCTGGAGTAAATGCAATTTTGGAAAGAACTTCCATAGTGTCTGCAGTACCTGCTGCACTGGTTATTGATCTTGATGAACTTTTAGCAATAGTTAGTCCTGCGGCTGCAAGTATTGGAGTGATTAACATAGTTGTTCTATTATTTGGTATTCCTCCCAAACAGTGTTTATCTGCGATAATCTTTTTTCCTAATTTTATTTTTTCTCCATTTTCTAAAACTGCTTTAGTTAGATTTTCGACTTCATCATGAGATAGTCTGTTTTTGTAGCAAGCCGAAACAAAATATGCTAGTTCTACATCGGTTAGATCGTTTTCAGTCATATCTTTTACTATAATTTTAATTTCTTTTTTAGAAAGTTTTTCACCATCTAGTTTTTTTCTAATAAACTCTATTGAAGCTGGTGTGTGGGTAGGCTTTAGTTCCAATTCCTCGCCCTTTTTGATTTTTAGTACTTCCATTACCTCTTCTAATAATCCTATCTCTTTGTGCTTTATACTTCTTGAAATCTCAGATACATTCAGTGCAGCTATAATCTCTTTTCTCCCTTTTTTTAATAGAACTCTGTCTCCACTATGAATGTCTAATTTTTTTGCATCTTTATAATTCAGAATTACAATCAACGGTCCACCTGTTGAGAGATTCACATCTTTTACTTTAAGTTTCATTTTTATCTTCAATTGTTCTATAAAATACTACTAGTAATGATAGAATTAAAGGTCCTATCAGAAGTCCTGCAAATCCAAAGACTTTCAGCCCTCCAAGTAATCCAAGTAGTATTACTATTGGATGGATATTTGCCTTTCTTCCTATTAATTTTGGTTTTAGTATGTTTTCTATTGAACTGATTATGAAAAGTCCATATAAGAATAGTAGCACTCCTCTAACCATGCTATCTGTAGCAAGGAGATATATAGATGTTGGAACCCAGATTGCTGTTGCTCCTATTGCTGGTAAAATAGCTAAGATAGTCATTATGATTCCCCAGAATATTGCGTTTGGTATTCCTAGTATAAAGAAACCTATTGCTCCTGCAATACCTTGGAGCATTCCTGAAATAACTAATCCGAAAATAATCCCATTAGTTGTATTTTGAATATCTTTGAATAGTCTGTTTTTCTTTTCCCTGTTTAATGGGATCAGTTCTCTAATTTTTCTTAGTATTGCTGGGCTGTTCATGAAGATAAAGAACATTGTAAAACCTACTATGAATATGGAGAGTATTCCACTCATTACTGTTAAGAAAATATTCGATGTTGCATTAATAAAGAATCCCGATAGTTTCGCAGAATAACTTTTTGCGTATGTATTAAGGTTTACTCCAGTGTGAGTTATATCCTGTATTTTTTGAGAGAGTGAAGTGAAATCTAGTTGATTGAATGTATTCTGAATAGTGGTTGTTTCTCTGATTATTGGTCCTGTTAGGAATAATAAAGGTATGATTAAGATTAAGAATATAAGGAAAATTGTTATTCCGGAAGCTATTACTTTTTTCTTAACTAGTTTGCGTATTCTCTTGTAAAGTGGATTGAAAATTATCGCTAGAATTACTGCAACTATTAGTGAAGATACAAATGATGAAACTATTTTGTAAGATAAGAATAGTAACATTGAAATTATTGCTATAACTAAATATTTTTTATAATCTGTTAATTTCATATCCACTTTAATTGAATCTGAACATTTATGTTTATAAATATTTTGTTTAATTCGAAAGGTTTAAAACACTCCGAGTTATTCAAGTTTATATGGAAAACAAGATTGTTTTAGGTTTAATTGAGAAGATTAGACTAAACGAAGAAGAGGTTATGGCTAAGATAGATAGTGGTGCTTCTAGGAGTTCTATCCATATAAAATTAGCTTCTAAGTTAAAACTTGGTCCTGTAATAAAGTCTGTTAGAATAAAAAGTTCTCACGGCGTACAGCTTAGACCTGTTGTTAAGGCGAATGTTCTTATAGCTGGAAAAAAAGTAGAGGGGTCATTTACAATTACTAACAGAGAAAATCTTAAATATCCTGTTTTAATTGGACAAGAGATTCTTAAACAAGGATTTTTGATAGATCCATTAAAAAATGAAATTAGCGATAATTAGTTTGAAAAGCATTAGTACTAAAATGCTTGCTGAGGAATGTGAAAATTACTTTGATCAAGTAGATTTATTAGATATTAGGCAGATTGAAACAGAAGCTAGTTCTGATGGTGTCAAGGTGCTTCATAATGGTGATAAAATTGATGATTATGATTGTGTTTATTGTAAGGGTAGCTCTAAGTATGCATTAGTTTTACAGAGCATTACAGAGTCTTTGAATGGTGATTGTTACATGCCTCTATCTTCTTCATCTTTTGTTACAGGTCATAATAAATATCTCACAACTCTTGAGCTGCAAAAGGCAAGAATTTCAATGCCTAAGTCTTATCTTGCTGCGACTATTGATTCTGCAAAAAAAATACTGAAAAAAATACATTATCCTGTTATAATTAAAATACCTAGTGGTACACACGGGAAGGGTGTAATGGTTGCTGAGAGTTTTGCTTCTGCGTCAAGTGTTCTTGATACTATGGAAGTATTCAAACAGGCATATATAATTCAAGAATTTATTGATACTGGTGCTACAGATATCCGTGCTTTGGTTATTGGAGATAAAGTTGTTGCAACTATGAAACGGAAGGCTACTCGTGGAGAGGTTAGAGCAAATATCCATACTGGAGGAACAGGACTTAAGATTGAGTTGAGTGGTGGTTCTGAACGTCTTGCTGTTAAGGCTGCAAAAGCTATCGGTGCAGATATTGCTGGCGTTGATATGTTGGAAGGTGTTAATATGAATGTTCTTGAAGTGAATGTTAGTCCAGGTTTACAAGGAATAACTAATATTAGTGGAGTTAATGTTGCTGGGAAGATGGCCAGATTTCTATATGATCAGACTAAGAATTTTAAGAAAGTTGATTCTAGGGCAAAGTATAGTGATATTTTGAAAAGTATTGAGAAAAAACCAGTTTCTTCAAAAGGTCATAGTGAACTTATAACTAACTTGGAAGTAAAATTTGGAAAGATAAGATTACCAGACAGTGTGACTAAGATTAGTGGATTTAAAGATAGTGAAGAGGTTGTTGTTAAAGCTACCAAAGGTAAAATTTTAGTTAAAACTAATGATGAGATAAAATAATTTTTTAGAAATCTTTTTTAATGGGTGTTTTTATATTGTAGTGTATGGATTTCAAAAAGTGGATGAAAAGGAAGAGGATTTTATGGCATAATCATTTCATTCCTTCTTTAATTGCGGCAGTAGTTGTGGCAGTTTTATCATTTCTTTATAATTTAACTATATCTAATATTATTTTGTTTGCTAGTGTCGGAGCGTCTGCAATTATTCTGACAAATACAAGATCTCATCATCTGTTTAAGTTGAAAACTATAATAACAGCTTATTTTATTGCAATAGTCATTTCTTCATTAGTATATCTTTTGAATACAATTGTAACATTACACACATCAATTAATTTGTTTTTGTTAATATTCTTAGTAGGATTTTCTTTATTTTTATTTGATGCTTCTCATCCGCCAGCTATAGCTTCTTCAATATCATTTATTTTATTAGATCGTCCTTTAATTTATTTGATATATTTATTCTTTGCAATAATGATGCTGCTTGTGATTTTGAGATTCATAACTTATGTTGCTTCTCCGAAATTATCTATAAAAGATTTCTATAAAGAGTTTAAAAAATTGATATGAGAATATTTATAAAGAAAATTTAGTTAGTCATGCTATGAAAGTAGCAGTTTTATTTAGTGGAGGGAAGGATTCTGTTTATGCTAGTTATTTAGCAAAGCAAGAACATGAAATTAGTTGTTTGATTAGTCTCGAATCTAAGAGTGATGAGAGTTGGATGTTTCATGTGCCTAATATAGAGTTAGTTAAGTTGCAAGCTGAGTTGATGGGTGTCCCTATCCTATATAGAAAGACTGAAGGGGTCAAGGAAGAGGAACTGGAAGATCTAAAGAATGCTATTATTGAAGCTAAGGAAAAGTATGGTATTGAAGGAATTTTTAGTGGAGCTTTAGCAAGTAGTTATCAAAAAGATAGGATTGAAAAGATTTGTGAGGATTTAGGTATCAAGAGTGTTTCTCCATTATGGCATATTGATTCTGAAGAATATATTAATAGTTTAATTAGAGATAAATTTAAAGTGATTATTGTTGGTATCGCTGCAGATGGTTTTAATGAGAGTTGGTTAGGTAGAGTGATTGATGCTAAATTTTTGGAAGATATAAAGAAATTAAATATTCATATTGGTGGAGAGGGTGGAGAGTATGAAAGTTTAGTTGTTGATTGCCCTTTGTTCAAGAATGGATTAAGGATAATTGAGTCTAAGAATTTGCTTGAGAATGAATGTACTGGAAAATTAATTGTTGAGAAAGCAGAGATCTAGTTTTTCCATTTGTCAAAAGCTTGTTCTAATTCTTTGTGTGTTTTTGAGTATTTTTTTAGTGGAATTTTTTTCATAGTTGCTTCAATAGCTTGACGCATCGCTCTTGCTCCTGATTCTGTTCCATTAGGGTGGCCGTGAACTCCACCTCCTGCTTGAATTACAATATCAGTTCCCATGGTTTTTACTATTTCTGAAATTTGTAAGGGCGAAACTCCTCCAGAAGCTACTGCTAATACTGGTTTCATACCATACCAGTTTTGTTCTAATCTATTAGTTTTAGGATTTGCTTTAATCTTTTGTTCTTCTATCTCTTCTTCTATTGATAGTTCTTCTGATGCTGAGCCGTGCATTTTACCTATTCCTGCAGTTCCTATGTGGAGTTGATCTACTCCCATCAATCTAGAAATTTTTGCTAGTGTTAACATCGATATTCCGTGTTTTGGATCTCTTGTTAGTGCTCCGTGCATTGCTCTATGTGCGTGAATTGCTAATTTCAGTTTATTTGTAACCTTTCTCATAGATGCTAGTGCGCTCCAACCTACTGTTAAGATATCTATCATAACAAATTCTCCACCTTTCTTTTTTACATGTTCTGCACGCTTTTTCATCTCTTCATACTCTGCAGTTATGTTTGGTAAATAGATCTTTTTCTCTCCAGTCTTCTTTTCTGCCTTATCTCTAGCTTTGAAAGTTAGATTTATTCTTTTGTAGAAATTATTAAATTCCATCGAAGTTAGATTTTCATCATCCTTTACTACATCTAATCCTCCTATCCAGGATTCATAAGCTACCTTTGCATGTTGTTTTTCGGTTAACCCGATTTTTGGCTTTACTATTGTTCCTATCAAAGGTCTCTTCTTAACCTTTGAAATTTTCCTAACACCCTTGATTCCATACTTTGGTCCTGGAAATGATTTTATTATGCTTTTTGGGAAGGTTATGTCCTCTAATCGCAGTTTTTTTGCTTCTTTCATCCCATATATGTTTCCTGCAATTGAAGAGAGTATGCCCGACATATTCTTTTTTTCGAATAGTTTCTCAGGATATGCTATTTTTACTAAGTTCTTTTTCTTATTTATGTAGAATGCACTAGGTTTCAAGCTTTTGGCTATTTTTGGATTCATTGTAGAAATCTTTGTCCAGGTGCCTATTGATGATTCTCCTGCTAGTAGTTCGCAGATTCTTTCTAGAGAGACTCCTTTTATTGGTTCTACTCTGTACATTACAATTAGATCGGTTTTTTTTGGTTTGTATTTTTTATTTACAAATTCACAGTTTCCGTAAATCATTGTTTGGCCTCTTTTATAAGTTTAGGAATTTCTTTTATATCTTTAATTATGAAATCTGCTTTTTTTAAGTTTTTCCAAGTTTCTTTAGGTCCGGTTTTAATCACTATTGATTTTACTTTTGCAGCTTTAGCAGTTTTTATGTCTTGTATACTGTCTCCAATCATGAATTTAACCTTTTTGCCTAGTCTTTTCTCTGCTGTGTAAATTTCATCTGGAAATGGTTTTGCCCTCTTTACTTCGTCATCTCCAATAATTGTTTTGAATATCTTTTTGTCTATTTTCGTAGCTTTTAGAAGTTTTAATAGTTCTTTATGATTATTATTTGAGACTAGTGCTATTTTGTATTTTTTACTTAGTTGGTTTAGAACTCTTTTTGTATTTTTAAATGGTTTTACCTTGCTAATTGATTGATCTCTTATTCTGTAAAATTCGACCCTTATATTTTCTACTTCTTTTTTGGTTAGTTTTTCTTGTGAAGATTTTCTAATTATAACTGTTGAAATATTTCCCCAGTTAGCTAGAATTTGTTTTTTTGTTGGGATTTTCTTATTATTGTTTTTGTATGCTTCCTTTAAAGAATTAATTATCCAGTCTTCTGTATCAATTAATGTCCCGTCTAAATCAAAGCATATTATCATTTTATCCAAGGATACGTTTTATGAACTTTTCGTAGAAATTTTCTTGGCTTTAGTGCACCTAGTTCACATACAATTTTCGAGATATTTTGTCTAGGTATCTTTTCAAAAGCTGGATTGTTTATTTTTATGTTTTCTGAGTTTGTGTCCCAGACTTCTTTAGGATCCCTTTTTTCAATCTTTAGAGATTTGTTAGAATATTTCCAAGAGTTTGTAATTATATATAGTGGTTTTTTATGTTTTTTTGCTAATTCTGATATTGAATAGCTTCCAATCTTATTGTACACATCTCCATCTTTTGTTATAAAATCTGCCCCTAATAGGACAATGTCTGAATTTTTTATTGCTTCGTCTGCTGCTGAATCTACATAGTGTTCAACTTTGATTTTTGCTCTTGCTAATTCTTTTGCTGTTTTTCTCCCTTGTAGTAGGGGCCTTGTTTCTGTGTTGTATACTTTGAATTTTTTCTTGTGATCCTTAGCAGATTTTAATGAGTCTACTATTGTTGATGAATGGCAGTGTGTGAAAACGTTTTGTTTATTTTTTATTATGATTGCTCCAACTAAAACTGTTCTTTTTTGCATGTTGCTTAGATATGCGAATGCTGTATCTACATCTGTTTCTTTTGCAAACTTAATTGCATTAATTAAACAGGGTTCTGTAGGTCTAGCACTTTGAATTTTTTTAATAGAAGGTGCATCAAATTTTAGTTTCAATGCCTTAAGTCCAAATTTTGCAACGTTTGTTGCTCCTTGAATTTTCAAGGTTTTTATGTCTTTGTAGATTTGTTCGAACGTCATATGTGTTTTTTGTTTTTTGTTTATATAAAGTTTTTGGAAAGAAATAACAAAAACTATTTAAATTAAGTTGGCAGAACTATATCTATGACTCTAGAATCTTTAATTAATCCGTTTAAGGCAGTTGAGAAGCCCTGGTATATGTTTTTTGTAGGATTTGTTTATGCAACTATTGCAGTATTTCTTTCGGCAATAATTTTTAGAAATCACTCTAGTTTAGTTATGGTATTTCTTACTGTTATAGCTACTGTTCCTCTGATGTATAAGACTATGAAGATGGAAGAAGCTCTGGATGTCAGAATTAAAGATGAATTAAAACTTTTGAAAAGGCATGCCAAAGTTATTAGGTTCATGTTATTCTTATTTTTTGGATTTGTTGTTGCGTATTCTTTTTGGTATTTAGTTTTACCTGCTGAAGCTGCTCAAAATTTATTTGCTACACAATCTGAGACTATAAAAACTATAAATTCTGATGTGGTTGGAGATGTTGTTAATCCTATTGCTATATTTATGCAGATATTTTTAAATAATTTTAAGGTGCTTTTATTCTGTCTATTATTTGCATTCTTTTACGGTGCTGGCGCGATTTTCATATTAACTTGGAACGCTTCAGTTATTGCTACTGCTATAGGGGACTTTGTTAAACTTAATCTGGGTACAGGAGTTGTTATGGCCAGTCCTGCTGGTGCAGGTAATTATATTCAAGCATTTTCTTTAGGTTTGTTAAGATATAGTTTGCATGGAATCCCTGAGATTGCAGCATATTTTGTTGGTGGTCTTGCAGGAGGTATAATTTCTGTTGCTATGATAAATAGGGACTTAGAAACTAATAATTTTAATAGGATCATGATGGATTCAGTTAATTTGAGTTTGATAGCTGTACTTATTTTAGTTGTAGCCGCATTGATTGAGGTGTTTATTACACCAGTATTATTTTAGTTAGATTTATAAATTTGTTATTTTGTATTTTTATATGGTATTTGTTTCAAAATTAAAGAAAATAGTTAGTAATAAATACAATATCCTATTTTTTATGATTTTTTTGTTTGCTTTCATTATACGATTAAAATATTTCAATATGAATTCTGCTATTTGGTGGGATGAGGCAGAATATTTATCTATGGCTAAACATTGGTCTCACAGTATTCCATTCGAAATTCATTTTGTTCGTCCCGTTTTGTTCCCATTTATTGCTTCAATATTTTTTAAGATAGGTCTTGGAGAATTTTCTCTAAGAGTTTTTGAACTGTTCACTTCAATGGTAACTATTTTATTAACTTATTTAATTGGTATACAATTATATAATAAAAAAATTGGCCTGATTGCTGCATTTTTATCATCTATTTCTTATTTGTATTTATTTTATACTGCTAGGTTGATGACAGAACTACCAAGTTTAACCTTATGGTTACTCTCATTCTATTTGTTTTGGAGAGGATATGTTCAAAAGAAATCTAAATATAATCTGTGGTTGATGGGAGTAGCAGTAGGATTGAGTATTTTGATGAGGTTCCCAACTGCAATTATTGCTGTCGTTTTTTTGTGTTATGTTTTGTTGAAAGAGGGATTAAAATTTATAAAAAATAAAGATTTATGGATATCTGTTGTAATCTCTGTTCTAGTTATGCTACCTTATTTTATATGGTATTACTTCAGATTCGGAGGAATAGGCATACTTGAACCTTCTCAGTATTTCGAACATTCATTTCTTTTCATAGATTATCTAAAATTGCTGCCTGCACATTATTTATTTAGTCCAATTTTTGGGAATTTTCATGCATTTATGTTGTTCTTTATAATTGGAGTTCTTACTATATTTTCAGATCTTATTTTTGGATATGGTAATATAAGACGAATAAAAAAACTTAGGAGGCATTTTGTTGTTGTTTTGTTATTCTTTGTTCCTTATGCTTATTTCTCTACTGCATGGGGAGTTGAACCAAGATATTTTATTTATTCTCTTCCTGCAGTATTTTATATTGTTGCAATTGGTACGTTGATATTTTATAATTTTTTAAAAAAGTATAACAAACATGTAGCTATTTCTCTAATTTTGGTTCTTTTTGTTCTTGGATCCTATCAACATCTCACACTTACAAATAATTCGATTATTTCAAAAAAAGATTCATATCTTCCAGTAAAAGAAGCTGCTTTATGGATGAAGGAACATTCAAATGAACGCGATATAATTTATACAAGCAGTCATCCTCAGGTTGCATATTATTCTGAGAGAGAAACTTATAAATTTCCTGAAGATAAATTTGATCAGATGGGGATGTATCATACTCTAGGAGAACCTTATTCTATGAACGGTAGGGATGATGATCAAGAATTTGTATATCAAATAAATAAGTTAAAACCTAAATTTTTTATGATTTCAAATTTCCAAAAATCTCCAGAATATGCCTATAATTTTCCAGAGGTCCATAGTGAAATGGTTGAATTAGTTACACAGATTACTAATTCAGATTCTTTGCTGATAAATATCTATGGATTTGTATATGATTAATTTTTTAATCTATATTTTAAAAAATAATACATTAATAAAACAGGTTGAATTGGCCTTAAGAGGTTAGAAAATGAGAAATCACTACTTTTTCCACTAGCTCTTTTTCTGTGTTTTATTATTATTTCGTCAACTTTTAGGTTTTGTTTTTTGGCTTGATATAAAATTTCTAGATTAAATAGCCAATCTTTTTCTTTCAGACTTAAAGATTCATATGCTGTTTTTTTCATTATTAAGGGATATCCATTAATATCTCTTATCTTAAGATTGAAAAACAATTTCACAAGAGTATTATAAGATTTGGAATATATTATTTTTAGAAAATTATCTGTTCTTGAAGCTCTTATTGCCTTACAGATTTCCGAATTTCCGGCTATTAATTGGTTATAAACCTTATATGTATCTTCTGGCGATACCTCGCCATCTCCACAAGTAAATCCTAAATAGTTTGCATTTGAGATTTTCAATCCCTCGAGTATCCCTCCTCCAAAACCTCTATTTGGATCTAATTTTAAAACCTTTAATTTTTCATTTGATAAATCTTGTAAAATTTTTAAAGTTTTATCACTAGATCCATTATCTACAAGGATAAGTTCATAATTAGTGGAATTTGATTCTAATACTCGGACTAAGTCTTCTATGACTTCTCTTGCACAATCTTCTTCATTATAAAATGGGATAATTAATGCTAGGTCGTATTTCATTTTTTATATAATCTTGTTTTAATGTTTACTTTTAAATTTATTGTATCTAGTTATATTTATTATTAAGAAGGTTTAAAAATTGTTCTTATATAGTTAAATCATGAAAAATGGAATGTTTAAATCGCTAAGGGTATTAATAGGATTCATAATCGTAGCATTATTGTTTTATAAAATTGGATTTTCAGAGGTTTATGAGGTCCTATTGACTGTCCCAATATCGTTTTTGATTATCCTTTTTTTATTTGTTTTTTTAGACATGTTAATTGCAGCAATTAATCTAAAAGTTTTATTGCGTCCACTTGTTAACAGCCTCAAGTTCAGAGTTTTATTTTCTTCATATATTTATAGTTGGATATTGTCTTTTCTAGTTCCAGGAAAACTTGGTGAGTCTTCTTTAGTTTATTTTTTAAGAGATAAAGTTTCACCAAAAAAAACTACTACTGTTTTCCTATTAGACAAATTGATAACATTAAGCATTCTTGGGATATTTTCAGTTATTGGATTTTTGATTTTTTTTGGAGTACTCAATTCTCTTTTACTTTTAATTATCCTTATTTTATTAATTGCACTTTTTTTCGTTGTTCTTTCTTCTTGGCGGATTAGAAAGTTTATTAGAAAGTTTATTTTAAGAAAATATTCTATTTTCTTCAAGGGATTTCATAGTACTTTTTTTAATTATCTAAAAACTAAAAAAAGACATATATCCTTGAATATGTTTATTACAATTTTCAAACTTTTATTGAATGCGAGTATTTTTTATTTGTTTTTCAATTTCTTTTTTAATCAATCTATTAACTTCTTTTTCATATTTTTCATAACTTCAATAGGAATACTCACATCAATTGTCCCAATAACTTCAAATGGTGTAGGGGTTAGGGAGTTTTTCGTATTATTACTTTATGCAAAATTGAATGTGGATTTAACTCTTGTACTTTCTGTTTATTCCCTTATAATCTTGGCTAACTATGTTATGCTCGGTTTAATGTTAATTATTTTATCACCTAAACTTAAAAAAAGATTTATCAATAAAATTTATTAAGGTTTTTGTCTCAATCATTTCGTGCTTTCAATACGTTTCCAACCATCTTTATATTCTTCTTTTTTTACTTTGGTTTGATAGAATACTGATGTCCAAGTATATAGTCTAAGTGGAAATAGTAAAAATGTCCACCAAAATTCTTTGATATTTTTTGGAAATTTAAATAATTCAAATCCTCCAATAAATTCATTTCTAAATGTTTTCATTCTAGGTACTTTAGTTATATCTACATACTTGTATAGGCTTTCATGCCCTTTTGCAGTTCTATTTTTTTGTTCTAAAAAATCTTCAAAATTTGTTGGAAATTTAACATATACTTTAGATTGAGTGGCATATTTAACTTTAAATCCTTTGAGATAGAATAGTACTGGGATGATTGTATCTTCTGCAGCACCTTTTGGAAATTTATCAATGATCCCATTTTTGAATGCCCACAAATATCCGGAACATTCGATAAATTCATTTTTTCTTGCTTTTTTCAGTCTTAATCTGTGTGCAGCATGACATAATAAATGTGACCAATATCCAAATTTGTTTTTACGAGAATCTGAGGAAACAGGTTTTCCAGTAACACATCCAACATTTTCATCTTTAAACTCATTTAATATTGGAACTATGCTATTTTCTCCAATATAAACATCACCATCACTCAAAATAATTATATCTCCTCTTACCTTAGGCAATAATAAATTAAGTGCATAACTTTTCCCTTTTCCGGGATCCTTGAACAATCTAACTTGGTTGTATTTTTTAGCATAAATCTCAACAATCTCTTGAGTCTCTTTGTCTGGAGCAGAAACAATTAATTCATAGTCAATATTAGTTTTTTGTTGTAAAAATGAGTCTATAGCCTTTCCAATAGTATTTGGTTCTTTGAAAGAAGTTATTATTATACTTAACATGATAATTAAACTACACAAAGATATTTAAATATTTGGATAGCAATTAATACTAAAATGGAAATGCATTTATCAGAAATAATAGATAGGATGACTATAGTAAAATTGAAAATAGAAAGAATTGGAGAATCTCACCTAGAAGAGGAGTATAAGGAGTATGAAATTGCAATAAAAGAATTTGAAAAAAAGGGCATTAAAATTAAAGATGAATGGTTTTCAAGATTATATGAGACAAATAGGAAGATATGGGATTTAGAATCAGATATAAGGAAGGGAAAAGAGAATGAATTAGGATTAGAAGAGGTTGGAAGAAGGGCAATAGAAATTAGAAATATCAATCAACAAAGAGTTTCTATAAAAAATCAAATAACTGAAGAAACTGGAAGTGGATTTAAGGATATAAAGATGAATCATGCTTCTGCAGAGTGATTTATAAGATTCATTATACGACTATTTTATAAATGATTTGACATTTAATAATGATTAGATTGGATTCAAATGAATATAAAAAACCAAATGTTTTAGTTGCAGGATTTCCTAGATCGGGTTCAACTTTTTTATACCATCTTTTAACCCAACATCCTGAGATTTACATTCCAAAAATAAAAGAAATAAATTATTTCAATAAAGATCATTTTTTCTTAGGAAATCCAGAAATAATAAATCCTAGATATTTTAAATCTAAAAAGTGGTATTATGATTTTTTTAAAACTAATAAAGGTGTAGTGATGGATTTTTCAATATTGTCTGCCTTGGATATTTCGAGTGCTGAGAGAGTAAAAAAAGAACTTGGAGATATAAAAATAATTTTTATTACTAGAAATAAAGAAGATTTCAATAAGTCTGTTTGGAGTACTATGTCAAAATGGAATGAAATATACTCTGATTATAAGGAGTATAGTAATTTTGATCACTATATTGGAATCTACAAGAGATATTTTTCAAAGGTTTATGTTTTGTCTCTAGAGGGATTAAATAGTGGAAAAAATTCTGAATTAGAAAAACTTACTGATTTTCTCAATGTTCAAAATTATAAATTTGATTTTGATGTATCGAAACATGAAAGTAAACATGAGAAGGGTAAGATAGGATTATTCCAATATTCCAGACGTAAGATTTATGTTAATTTAGTAAAATTGTTCTATCATTTGAGTTCTTCCACAGTAATTAGTTTAGCTAAGGCAGAGAATTCAAAAAAATAAGTTTTCCCATTTGTCAACTATTTTTGATATCTCGAATTGTTTAGCTCTTTCTTTTGCTCCATTCTTCAGAATTTTTTTAAATTTGCTAGAGTTATCTGTGGATAGATTATTAAAAATATTTCTTAATTGCTCCTCATTACCAATTTGAAAGATTATTCCACTTTTATTTCTTTCAATCAATTCATTTGCTCCTTGAGTATTTGTTGCTACGATTACTTTACTTCTTGCCATAGCTTCTAAAAATACTATACCAAATGGTTCAAATTTTGAGGGCAGAACAAATATTTCTGCACTATCATACTTTTCTATTTTTTTCTTTAAATCAAATATCGGCCCTGAAAAATTGGCCTTTAATTTAAGTCTATTTTTTAGATTAATTAATGTTTCATAATATTTTCCTTCTCTAGGCCCGACTATTTCTAGTTCATATGTGTTTCTTAAATTTGAATTATTGAAACTTTTCATAAGGATCTCTATATCCTTTCTTGAGTGGATTCTTCCAAGATATAATATTTTTTTTTGTTCTTTTTCTTTTTTTTGTGAAAAAAATCTTGAAGGTATTGCATTAGGTATATGGGCTATATTTTCTCGTTTACACCCTAATCTTAATAATGTAGGTATTTCCCATTTACTTATAGTAATAACTTTGTCGAATTTATTCAATGGATTTATTAGGTCTTTAATTGCGACAACTATTCTAGGGATTAGTGGTCTATTCTTGATAAATGGTGCATGTGTGACAAGATAACATTTTGCTTTTATTTTTTTAGCAATTTTTAATGCTTTTTCTGTGTGAATCTGCCTATAGTTATGGGCTATTATTATATCTGGATTGAATTGAGTAGCATCTTTTTCAAAATTCCAATTAAAGTAACTTTCTCCACCTAATTTTATGTAAGGGAATCTCTTTATTTCAATTCCCTGATATAATTCTTTTTTATTTGCTTTCTCCTTACTACCCTTTGTAGCATTACTAGAAAATATTTTTACATCATGGCCTCTTTTTTTAAATTCTATTGCTTCAATTTTGGCTCTTTGCCAAACTCCACATATTCCTGCTGAGAATGGGACTAGGATCAATATTTTTTTTTTGGATTTCATTATTTAATGTATAATATACTCCTATTTTTAAAAAGGTAACGGTATTTCTTACATCTCATGAAAAAATTAAATTTTGGTTGTGGATTGGATATAAAGAAAGGATGGGACAATATAGATATTCAAACTGATGAGAGATTAACCAATAGTTTCAGTTTTAATAAAATTCCATATCCAATTAAATCAAACACATATGATTATATCTATATGAGGATGATTATAGAACATTTAGAGAAACCAGATTTAGTTTTACATGAACTTCATAGGATTTGTAAGGAGGGTGCTATAATCAGAGTTATAACAAGTTATTACAATAATAAAGGGTCATATAATGATATGGAACATTTACATTATTTCTCTGATGAAACTTTTAAACATTTTGTAAATGAAACAGTCAGATTGGAAAAAAAGAAAAAATTTGAAATTGAATTATTGGAACTAAAACCTACTGTTGTTGGAAGGATTTTTCCGAAATTTATTAGAGAAAAATTGCCTATTTTTATTGGTGGTCTTATTGGAATAATAATAGTAGATCTCAAAGTTAAAAAATAGTGTTAGCTTAATAAATATTTTATATGGTTTTTTCTTAATGTTTCTTCTGAAAATTTTTCAATAATAAATTTTCTACTTTTTTTTGATAAAGTTTCTTTTTCTTTTTCTGATAAATTAAAAAATTCATCCAACTTGTTTTGGATAGTATCTGTTTCAAAAGGTACTTTTATTGCAGGTTCCATCAATCTTAATGATTCTATCTCTGAAACTATACACGGAGTTCCACATGACATCGATTCCCGAGGTACATATGATAATCCTTCACTCCTACTCAGGAGGATACATATATCTGCAACATTGTAATATTTAATTAATTCTTTTGTTGAAATATTTGAAAAAATAATATAATTTTTCAATTCTTTTAATTTTTCTTTAAATTCGGTTGCTATATCATTACTAACGAGGATAAATTTCTTTTTTGGATTATTTTTCATTATTTTTAAAAGAAAATCTGATCCTTTTTGATATTCTATTCTTCCAACAGAGATTATTATATCCTCTGTTAATTTCATATTTAATTCTGTTCTTATCTTTTTTTTGTCTATTTGTTTGAAAAAATCAATATTGGTAGGTATTGAAAGATGAAAAATCCTATTTTTTTTTAAGAATAAATATTTCTTAGTTTTATCTAAGAAATCGGGAGAACAAACTAATATTTTATCTAAAATGAATTGAAAGAACAATAGGGATAGTAAAGTCTTTTTTTTCGGATTTCCATGGTCGTAAAATATGTTTTTTGTTTTATTAAATATTGTTCCAATCCCCACAGTTAGTGCCATTGCTGGTCCACCTGATAAATTGGTTAAAATATCTATTTTATTTTTTTTACAAAATTTATTTAACTCGAACATTACTAATGGTTTTTTAGAAGAATATTCAAATTTCTTTACTCTTGTTGTTTTAAACTTTATTTTTTCATCTTTTTGACAGATTAAGTAAATTTCTACATCTTTTGGTAGGATTTTCTCATAAGATCTTAACATTCTCGCTCTTGAAAAATCATAATAAGTTGTAACAAAACAAATTCTTTTTTTCATATATGTATATTAAATGATTAATTTATATACTTTTTCAAAAATCTAAGATTAGTTATCTTTAAATAATAAGAATTATTAATGGTTTCATGGATTTGGAAGGAAAAAAATTATTAATCACTGGTGCAAGTGGATTTATTGGTAGTCATCTAACTGAAGAGTTAGTTAATTTAGGTTATGATGTTAGGGTGTTTGTTAGGTACACGTCTGATGGTAATCTTGGGGAGTTATCACATTTATCTACAGATTTATTAAAAAAAATTGAGATTGTTAGGGGAGACTTGAAAAATTATGATAGTGTCTTGAGGGCTGTCAAGGATGTTGATGTAATCTTCCACTTGGGTGCACTCATTTCGATACCATATTCTTATCTTGATCCAAGAGATTTTGTTGAAACTAATATAACTGGCACTTTAAACATTTTGAATGCTGCTAAGAATTTTAATACAAAAAAAATAATTATTACTTCAACTTCTGAAACTTATGGTACTGCTATATATACTCCGATGGATGAAAACCATCCACTTCAAGCACAGTCTCCATATTCTGCATCAAAGATTTCTGCAGATAAATTGGCAGAAAGTTTCTTCAAATCATTTGATTTACCAGTTGCAATAATTAGGCCATTTAATACCTATGGGCCTAGGCAATCTATGAGGGCAGTTTTACCTGCAATAATTTATCAGGCATTAACTAAAGATAAATTAAAACTTGGTTCATTAACTCCTCAAAGAGATTTGACATTTGTTAGAGATACAGTTTTGGCATTTATTAAAATTGCAGAATCTGAAAAAAGTGTTGGAGAAATTATAAATATTGGAAATGGAAAAACTATTTCCATTCAGGAATTAGTTGAGAAAGTTGGAATAATGTTAGATAAAAAACTTATTATCGAAGAAATAGAAGAAAAAATAAGGCCTGAAAAAAGTGAAGTCGATATTTTGTTATGTAATAATGAAAAGGCTAGAAATATGATAGGATGGAAACCTTCTGTTTCACTTAATGAGGGGATAACTGAAGTTATATCTTATGTTCGTGAAAATTTGAATAGATATGATTCAGAGAGGGATAATTTATAATTATGAAAGCAGTTATTTTAGTTGGTGGAAAAGGGAAGAGATTAAGACCATACACATATGTTTTTCCAAAACCTCTTTTACCAATTAATGGTAAACCTATTTTAGAAATTATATTAACTAAATTAAAAAATCAGGGGATAAATGAAATCATTTTGGCAACAAATTATAAGTCTTCTCTTTTAGAAATATTCTTTTCAGATGGTTCTGATCTTGGAGTAGATATAAAATACTCTAAAGAAGAAAATTCGCTTGGTACTGTAGGTCCATTAAAGTTAATAGAAGATAATCTAAAGGGAGATTTTATTGTTATGAATGGGGATGTTTTAACCGATCTTGATATCAAAAAGTTAATAGAATATCACAAAAAAAATTCTTCAGATATAACAGTTGTAACAAAAAATATAGATATCCCTTTGGATTATGGTATGGTTAAAACTGAGGAAAATAAAGTTATTGGTTGGAGAGAAAAACCTTCTTTAAGTTCTGAAATAAGTACAGGAATTTACATTTTAAATAGTTCTGTTTTAAAATATATCCCAAAAGATCAAAAATATGATATGCCAGATCTGATTGAAAAGGTTATCAAATTAGGTGGTAATGTTTTGAAGTTTTCTTATGATGGAAAATGGATAGATATAGGACGTATTGAAGATTATAAAAAAGTTCAAAATGAAGAGTTGAAACAATTTGAGGAATGATGGTGAAAAAAATATTGATTACTGGTTCTGAGGGATTTGTTGGAAGCAGATTGATAGAGAAATTTGAAAATAAATATGATTTGACTTTATTTGATAAAAAATTTAATCGAGATATTACTAATCCAGAAAGTTTCAAAGGTTTGGATGTTGATTATGTAATTCATTTGGCTGCCATAACTAGATCTGATAATCTTTTTGAGATGTTTGATGTGAATGTGAATGGCACTTTCAATGTGTTAGAGTTTTGTAAGAATAGTGGTGCTAATCTGATTTTTGCGTCATCTTCTGCAGTATATGGGAATATTGAATCTCCTATAACTGAAACATCAAATCTAAATCCTTCATCATATTATGCTATAACAAAAAAATTGGGCGAGGAGCTGTGTAAATTTTATTATGATAATTTTTCTGTCAATAATACCATTTTAAGAATATTCAACCCTTATGGGCCAAATCAAACTGAAGGATTTTTAATTCCTGATATTCTGTCTCAATTAGGTGAATCTGAAATTAATCTGGGGAATCCTTATCAAAAACGAGATTATATTTATATTGATGATTTAGTTGATGCTATAGATAAAAGTTTGGATTTAAACAAGTTCAATATTATAAACATTGGAACAGGTACTAGCTATTGTGTAAAAGAATTAGTTAAAAAAATTACAGATAAAAAAGTTAATTTTAGTGATTTATCTATGGTTGAAAGTGATATTTATGCAGATATTTCGAAAGCAAAAAAATTATTATCCTGGGTGCCCAAGGTTTCATTAGAAGAAGGGATAAAATATATAAGTTGAGAGGTATGAAATATTTAAAATGATTTATATAACTGGCGATGTTCATTCAAAAAATTTGCTTAGTTGGGAACATGAAGGTTATGGTTCGAATGCAAAAACTTCAATAAGATATTTAGAAATTTTGAAAAAATATGGACTTTCAAGTACCCTTTTTGTAAATGGTATTTGTTTAGATGATGAAGAAAAAGATATCAGAAAATTATTAGATTTTGATGTTGAATTTGGCGGACATACTTATGATAACTTTGGAAATAATAAATTTAATATATTTAAAAGTTATATCAACAGGAAATTCTTTAATTGTGTTTATGGTCCTAGTTTTTATCAAAAAAATGATATAAAGAAAACTAGGATATCTTTTGAAAAATTCGGATTAAAGATGAGTTCTTGGAGGACCCATGCTTTTGGATCTAGTGATAAAACTTTTGAGATTTTACAAGAAAATGGTGTGAAATATGTTTCTGATTTGTTAGGATGTACAAAACCTTTTTGTGAAAAAGGGATTATTCATATACCTATAAATATACCTGTGGATCAGAGTACTATTGCATTTGGTCCAATATTAAATACTGAGAACAGAAGCCCCTTTGCAGGATGTACAAAAGGTAGAATAAATCCTGAAGAGTGGTTAGGGATAGTACTAGATAGAGTACATAATAATGAAAAAAATGGGATTCCTAGTGTATTGTTATTACATCCTGCAACTATGGCATATATAGATAATTTTAGATTGTTTGAAAAATTAATCAAGTCTTTATCTAATTATGAATCTGCCAAAATCTCAGAATTTAAATTATGATATACTTATATTTTTTGTAAAAAGAAACTTATTTAAACTTTATTTCATATATGATTCAATCATAAGATGGTATTAAATTTTAAAAATCCAATTAGGAGATTTATTCGGGGAATAGTATTGAAGTGGAGATTAGAAGTAAGATATATTATCGAAAAGAAGATATTCCCTAAAATAAAAAATAAAAAAGTTTTATTAGTAGGAGTAGAATACTATACTGAAAACTATCCAAAACTGTTGAAGACAAATGATTTATATACATTAGATATTAATCCTTCTGTTGCTAGATTTGGTGCCAAACATCATATAGTTGGAGATATTTCAGATGTTGACAAATTCTTTCCTAAAGAATCTTTTGATACGATTTTATTACTTGGTATTTTTGGATATGGTTTAAATGATGTGCAAGGTGCTGAGAAAACCTTAGAAAATTGTTCAAAAGTTTTAAAAAAAAAGGGGTTATTAATTCTTAATTGGAGTGATATAGTTGACAAAAACCCTATCAAACCAAGAAGTTTGAAGAATTTTTCATTATTCTCTCCAGTTTCATTTAATGGGTATCCTTCGGCATATAGGACTAGGCAAAATCATATTTTCGAATTTCTTATAAAAAAATAGAAAGTAATAAATATCTAATAAATACCTTATGACTTATGAAATCTATAAAGTACTCCGATAGTATTCCTAAATTAAATAAAATAAAACAAGTTTTATTGGATTTAAATTATAAAAATTTAGAATTATGGCCAAGTATGGCCCCTTCTGCATATTTTTTTATTCATAACAAAACTATGGGTACAACTCTATTTCAAATTTTAAGAATATTTAAGTTTGTTTTTTTTAAAGAGAAATTTAATGTTATTGGCGATAAAAAAAATAAAATTTTAGTTTCTTTCTTGATAGATAGAAAAGATCACCACAATCTTTGGAAATCTTGTTTATCCAAGTTTAATAAAACAGACTTAATAATCTTGGACTCCTTTCAAAATGGGAGGAGAGATATCTTGAGCATATTAAATCGGTTTTCCATATCTTTTCCAAATTTTTTTAAAATATATGGGATTCATCAACATTTTAAAAAACATAGATTAATAGTAGGATCTAGATTGGATCACATTTATTTTATAACTCAGATTTATTTTCAATTTAAAAAAATAGATTATCTTTCAGGGATAGTTGACGAGTATGTTCCTAGATCTTATGTAGCATATAGTAGTTATAGAAATAATGATGAAACTATTTTAACACAACTTGTCAATGCAATAAATAAAAGTACATTCACTTTTCAAAATTATATCATACCCAAATTCAAAAGATTTGACTATGAAACTATCACTTATGAAAATATGATCTCAGATTATTTTCTTTTGTGGGGAAAATCTAGTTATGACACTTTAAAAAAACATTTGGAAAAAAATAAACTTATTATTTGTGGGAATCCATTATATGAAGGAATTATTAAAAAGCCTATCAAAAGATTTGATCCAAAAGTTTGTACAATTTTTTTGAGTCATCCTAATTTTAAAAAAAGTAATTTGAATATTATTGATATTATGGATAAGTTTTCTCGAGAATATCCGCATATTAAATTTCAATTTAATGCACATCCTGATAATAATGAATCAGAGCTTGCCAAACTTCTTGATGGCAAAAATCTTTTTTATATTTTTAACAATAGTTGCACAAAAGAAGAGTTATTGAGAAAATCTGATTTTATTATTATGTATAATAGTACTATCTTGATTGAAGCTCTTGCATATGCTTTGCCTATCTTCAGATATAATGGGGACGATATGAAAGATATGCTGGTTTTTTCAAATAATTTTGTGAATTTTGTGGAGTTAAAAGATTCTTTTGAATCCTTATTTGATCCTATAACTTACTCTAAAGTATTAAGACTACACAAAAAAGATTATAAAAACTGTTTTTTCCAACCCTCTAATGATAGTGTCTCTGAAATATATAAAAAAATTATCAAGAATAAAACAAAAGGATCACATATCTGAAAATCCATCTAATCTATTTTTAAATCCTTTCGGATATTTTTCTGATAATGCTTCCCATAAAGTTTCTGCTAGTTTAAAATCTTCTGGCCAATCTATATCTAGGTTTTCTATACTATTGCATTCAAAATAGTATGGATTTTCTCCAATTCTGTCATTTAGTTGTTTCATCAGTGATGAATTAATCAGGAATATTCCAGAATTTATTTCATATAGTGGTTCGATGTTTTGAGTTCTTGGCCATTTTGAATCGTTTCTATCATAATTTATTGGTTCTCTTTGTTTATTCCAAATAAATGAGTTTAATTTTTGAACTGATATCAAACTATCGTAGTCTTTTAAGTTTTTCAGATAAGTATTTATTGCCTTGCTATAAGTTTGTTCATCGATAAATGGCGATGTTACGTGGGTCCAGAGTATGTGTTCATTTTCTTTAGATATTCCCGCAACATATTTAATTAATTCATCAGTATTTTTGTAACTTTCTTTTGGCCTTATTTCTTGATTTATGAATATTTTTGGACTATCTATTTTTTGACATATCTCCATTACTACAGGGTCATCAGTTGTCACAATAATTTTATCTAGCTCAGGAACCCTAAGTAGTTGATTTAATTTAATTCTTAAAAGAGATTGTCCTCCAAATTTTCTTATGTTTTTTTGTTTAACTCTTTGTGATCCTGCTCTACAGGGTAATATTGCAATTACAGGGATTCTACCTTCCTCTCCTAATTTCTCAAGGTTGGAACTTTCATATTTTTTTATTGCAGATTCTAATATATCTAAATCAAATCCTACGGATTTTTCACTGTCAACAAGATTCAATATAGAATCAATTTGACCTATTGAATATCCTCTTTTTTTCAAAGTTAATGAGTAATTTGGATGACATGATTTAAAACCTGTTAATAAATAAGGCATATGATATCCCCAGTTTAATTTATTCTTTGTTTCAATTAAATCTGTTTCTATAAATTCGAATATTGGAATTGGATTATATTTAATTTTTTTAAATTTATTTAAAAATGGCAGTATCATTTCTAATGGGAGGTTTCCTGCACCTCTTCCCATGCCATTAACAGTGCCATCGATGTAAGTTGCCCCTGATTCTATTGCTGCAAGGGTGTTTGGGAACGACATTTGAAGATTATTATGGGGGTGGAATCCTATTTCTTTATTTGTTTCTTTTAATTTATTTATTAAATCTTTAACATCTTCTGTTAAAAGAGAACCAAAACTATCTGCGATATAAACTACATCTACTGGAGAAGTTTTCATTTTTTCTATTGCTATATCTAATTCTTCTTTTGTATAATGTGATATCCCCATCATGTTAAATGTTGTTAGGTACCCTTTCTGGTTTAATTTTTTTGATAAATCAATTGCTTCATCTATTTGAGTTTTGTAAAATGCTATCCTTATAAGATCTATTTTACTGTTTTTTTTCTCTGAAAAATCTTCTTCATTTATTTTCCCAATATCAACCATTATGGCTAGTTTTATTTTGTTATCATCATCTAAGATTTCTTTAATTAAAGATTCTGGAGTAAATCTCCAGATTCCACATTCTTTCATTAAATTTGGACTTGTCCTATATCCTATCTCGATAAATTCAATACCTGAATCTTTTACTGAATTATAATATGATTTTACAAATTCTTTACTGAATTTCCATTTATTTAAATGCCCGCCGTCTCTGATCGAACAGTCAAGAACCTTCACGTTTTCGAATTTATTTTTTTCCATTTTTAATAATTAAAATCATTGAATCTATCTCTATTAATATAATCTATGTTCATTTTCTTAGCAACTTCTTCATCTATATCTCTTTGGTCTCCAATAAATAATATTTGTTTTTTATCTATCGGATATTTATGCAATATCTGTTCACAGCCTTTTATTGAAGGTTTTGGTGCAATAGCATTATCTACACCAACTATACATTTAAAAAACTTTTCTAATTTGAATAATCTGAGGAATGTTTCTATTGTAATACTTAAGTTGTTGCTACATACAGTTAATGTTGTACCAATTTTATTAAGGTCAGTTATTAATTGGACTACATCTTTATTGATATCAGAATTATGTATACCCTGTTCTTCGAATTGTTCCCTTATTTTCAGAATATCTTTTAGTATGTCCTCTCCAAATTTTTCATTTACTAAATATTCTATTTGATCCAATCTTAAATCTTCTTCAATCATAAAGTTGTAGTTTTTTTTTAAAAGTTCTTTTGCAGTTTTTCTACTTTTAATCCAATCTATATTCAATTTTCCTATTACTCCATCAAAATCGAATATAACTAATTTTTTGTCCTTTTTTATTATGATATTCTCTATTATTTCTTTATTATTCATTCTATTGAATTAACTAGATTATTTGGCTTATAAAAGATCCTATAGATAATATAATCTTATTTATATCTTCTTCATTTATTAGTGGGCAGATTCCTACCCAGAATGTATCATTCATTATTTTTTCAGTATTATTTAAATTTTGAACAATTCTAAATTTCGGATTATTTTTTATAAAATAAGGTTGTTTAATTATGTTTCCTCCAAATAATAATCTGGTATCTATCCCTTCTGAATTTAAGTGTTTTAGTATATCTTCTCTTTTAAATTTTTCATGGTCCTTTATAGTTAATAAAAATCCAAACCAAGAAGGTTCAGAATTTGTAGTTTGTTTAGGTAAATAAAAATATTCTTCGAATTTTTCTAAACCTTTATAGAGCATTTTAAAATTTTCTTTTCTTTTCTCAATAAAATCATTTAATTTATCTAGTTGTGCTAGTCCTATAGCCACATTAAGGTCTGTGTTTTTCAGATTATATCCTAGTTCTGAATAGATGTATTTGTGATCATATCCTTGCGGTAGATCTCCGAGTTTCCAACTATATCGTGATTTACAAGTATTATCCACTCCAGGTTTACACCAACAATCTCTACCCCAATCTCTAATCGATTTAACTATTTTCATCAATAATAGATTATTCGTTACTACTGCTCCACCTTCTGCCATAGTTATATGGTGTGCAGGGTAAAAACTAAATGTTGCTAGATCTCCAAAAGTTCCGACTAAACCTTTGTTGTATCTAGAACCCAATGCATCACAAGCATCTTCAATTAACCAGAGATTATGGTCTTTACAAATTCTCCTAACTTCGTTAATATTAAATGGATTTCCTAATGTGTGTGCGAGCATGATAGCCTTTGTTTTTGGCGAGATTGCATCCTTTAATTGTTCAATATCAATATTATATGTCTCTATATCCACATCACAGAAAACTGGAATGCATCCACATTCAATTATTGGGTTGATGGTTGTAGGGAATCCTGCTGCTACAGTTATAATTTCGTCTCCCTTGGATAATTTACGGTCTCCCAATCTTGATGATGTTAATGATTTTAATGCTAAAAGATTTGCAGAAGACCCAGAATTAACAATTGCAACATATTTGATTCCAAGAAATTTTCCAAATTTATCTTCAAACTCTGAAGTTACTTTTCCTTCTGTCCACACTCCATCTAAGAGTGCATCTACTACAGAAATTAATTCTTTTTCATCATATTTTTTACCAGAAACCGGTATATTTTTTCGTTCATTACCTAAATATGATTCATAATATTCTTTAAGATTCCTATTAATTTCTTTTTTAATTTCTTCTTTAGTTCTCATCATGTTCCTCAAATTTCTTTTTTATTTTATTAAATATAGAGTTTGCATCTAATCCTAATGATTTACGTATGTATTTATTATCGCCTACAGTTTTGATAAATGAATCGTTTATTGCTATATGCTCGATTGAATTTTCATATTTATTCTCTTTATTCAAAGCAAATAAACTATCTCCCAGTCCTCCAGTTTTATTATGTTCTTCTATTATAAAAATAAATTTATATTTTTTAAATATATCATTAAAAAAGAGTTTATCAAGTGGTTTTAAAGTAGGCACAGATATTATAGCTGGATTAATCTGTTCAGATTCTAATAGTTTTCGGGCTATCATTGCTTCTTCTATTATGTTCCCATTTATGATTATAGCAATATCTTTTCCTTCTTTGATATAATGTGATTTCCCGATAATTATTTCTTGGTTTTCATCATTAAAAGTAGTTTCATTATTTTTACCAAGTCTTAGATATGTTGGTGTGACATATTTACAACATTCAGAAACTAATTTTCTAACTTCGTAAGGATCTGATGGAGTTAAAACTGTCATATTTGATAAACTTTTCATAAGTGCAATATCTTCAATAGCATGGTGGCTAAATCCTGCAGAGCCATATGAAACTCCTGAACCTACCCCTACTATCACTACATTTAGATTTGGATAACAAATATCATTCTTTATTTGTTCAATACATCTAGCTGTGACAAATGGGATTATGGAATATACAAAAACTTTTTTCCCATTTAAGGCTAATCCTGCAGCAACAGACATCATATTTTGTTCTGCTATCCCCATATTAAAAAATCTATCTGGAAATTTCTTTCTAAAATTATCAAAAACAGAAAATCCTAAATCTCCAACAAGTACTACTATATCTTCATTTGTTTCTGCCTGTTTTTCTAATTCTTTTATGAAGGTATTCCTCATCTTAGTTCCTCCAACGCATTTTTCAATTCTTCTACATTTGGACTTTTATAATGCCATTCGAGTTTATTCTCCATAAAAGAGACTCCCTTTCCCTTAGTAGTGTGTGCAAGAATTATGGAAGCTTTGTTATTGTCTGAACTAGAAATCTTTTCAAAAGTTTTTTGTAAATCTGAAAAATTGTGACCATCAATTTCATAGAAATTTAAATCTAAACTTTTTAATAGATTAATTAATCTATTTTCTGGTAGGATTTTATCACAAAAATCATAACCTTGCAATTTATTAGCATCTATGAAAACAACTAAGTTTTTTAGATCATTATTTGCTATGAATATAAATGATTCCCAGATCGAACCTTCGTTACATTCTCCGTCACCTATTAAACAATAAGTTTTATTATTCAATTTATCCAATTTATTGGCTAATGCAATTCCTGTTGCAATGGGGAGTCCATGCCCTAGTGAACCTGTAGAAATTTCAACTCCTTCAACACTATGGTCTAGATGTCCAATGAGTTTTCCACCATTTTTACAATAAGTTTCAAGTTGAGATTTATCGATTATATCTTTATCTGCAAGAATCGAATACAAAGCAAGTGAAGCATGACCCTTACTTAGTATAAATTTATCTCTATCCTTATTTTTATAATTTGATCTATTAAACTCCATTTTTTCATAGAAAAGATATGTTAAAATTTCTATTATGGAAAGCATGCTACCTACATGAGAAGATTTTGCAGAAGCTACTACCTTGAGAATATCTCTTCTTAATTTCCTTGCTTTGTTCTCGAGGATTTCAAGATCCATCTTCATAATCTCCTTTGTTATCTTCGAACCATTTAAGCATCAAATTTATTGATTCTTTGATTGAATATTTCGGTTCCCAATTAAATGATTCAAATGTTTTTTTCATATCAGCAATCCAATAATTATTATCATATTCTCTTTTATTAACTGAGGCATAGTTTGGTTCAATATTTTTTCCACTTGATTTTATTATCATATCTGCAATTTCCTTTACAGAATATTGATTGCCAGTACCAATATTAAATATTTCTCCAGCATATTTTTTAGCAAATCTTGTCGAATGTATCAAAAGATCTACCACATCTTTAATAAAAATAAAATCTCTTGAAGATTCTGGAGAGGCTAATCTCGGAGATTGGTTATTAATAACTGATAAAAATAATGTTGGAAACAGTCTTGATCTGGATTCATAATATCCAAACGGGGAAAATAATCTAAATGTTATTATTGGCATATTATTTATTTTGCCATATTTACTAGCATATGAAGTTGAAACAACTTTTGATAAACCATATGAATTAGAGGGATTTAATTCTGAATCTTCTAACATTGGTTTATTTTTAATTCCATATTCTGAAGAACTACTTAGATTAATAAATGCCTTAAGTTCTTTGTAATCACAGTTATTTATTAAATTTATTGTTGAGATAATGTTAGTTTGTATTATTTTATCAAAATCTTTTTCGATTGGAAATCCACCATATGTTGCACAATGATAAACTATATCAGGTTTAATCTTATTTATAGTTTCTTTAACTTGTTTATCGATTGAGATATCGCAATATACACTTTTTAGATCTGAAAAAATATCTTTAATTCTCCAAATATTTGAAGACTCTCTTAGGGTAATATAAATTTCATTATTATTGTCTTCAACTAATCTTCTAACAAGATTTGAACCAACAAATCCTGTCGCACCAGTAACTAAAATTTTATTTTTTTTCATATTCTTCAATTTGTTTATAACATAACTCGTAAGAGTTGTTTCCATCGAATTTTTTATACCATTCTACTACTAAGGGGATAGTTTCTTTAAAATTTAATCTAGGTTTCCAATTTAATAGGAAACTTGCTTTTGAAATATCTAAACTCAAAGATTTGGATTCGTGTTTTGAACTTTTCAAAGATTGAAGTTCTAATTCTCCCTCTCCCCATCTATCAATTAATATTTTTGCTATAGTTTTAACAGGTTTTATTGATTCTATATTTGGTCCAAAATTCCACGCACTATCATATTTTTCTTCAATAAATAGTTTTTCTGCTAATAACATATATCCATTAAGTGGTTCTAGTACGTGTTGCCAAGGTCTAGTAGATTGAGGATTTCTTATGATTATTTTTTTGTTAGTTTTTAAAGATTTGATACAATCTGGTATCAATCTATCTTCAGACATGTCTCCACCACCAATAACATTTCCTGCTCTTGCAGTTGCAACAAATTTTGATTGTTTTTTAAAAAATGAGTTTCTATATGATCTAACAAGAAGTTCAATACATCCCTTTGTACAACTATATGGGTCATGGCCTCCCAATTCGTCTGATTCCCTATACCCCCAAATCCATTCTTTATTTTCATAACATTTATCTGACGAGATTATCACAGAAGCTTTGACAGAATTTGATAATCTAATACATTCTAATACATTTGTAGTCCCCATGATATTCGTATTAATGGTTTCTAAGGGTTCATCATAAGATTTTCTTACTATTGGCTGTGCTGCCAAATGTAAAACAATTTCTGGAGAGTATTTATCGAAAACTGATTTCAAATTGTTAAAATTACAAATATTTCCTCTACAATCAGTTATTTTTTTATGAATATTTGTCGAATTAAAAAATTCATCATTTGGATATTCTTCTAGAGAGTATCCAATAACTTTTGCTCCAAGTTTATTCAACCAGATAGTTAGCCATGTCCCTTTAAAACCCGTATGGCCTGTAATAAGTACTGTTTTATTTTTCCAAAAATTTAATTTTTCCAAACTTTCCATTTAGCTATACCTTCTTTCCACATTTTATTTAAATCTTGATAGTCTTTGTATGTATCCATTGAATAAAACTCTCCATTGTGCCTATACATTGCAAGTTTCTTTTCATTTGCTAATATTGGGAATACATCTTTAACAAGCATAGCAGATATTTTGTTTGGTATGTATTTAAAAATTTCTTTTTCACAAACTATGAATCCTATGTTAATCCATTCATCAATTTTCGATTTTTCTTCAAAACTTTCGACTAATCCATTTTTACTTGGTTTGACTAATCCATACTGCGAGTTTGGTTGAAAAGTACTCATTGTTGCTATTACTCCGTGTTTTTTAACTTGGATTTCATGAAATTTTATTAATTCTTTAATATTGATGTTTGCAAGGCCATCCCCATATGTGATTATAAACCTTTTAGATTTTATATCTTTTTTAAGTAATTTTAGTCTAGTAGCAGTTCCGGAACTAAATCCTGTATTTTTAAATAGTATTTTCCAATCTTCCAAGCTTTGTGGTAATTTGATTTTTTTAAAGTTTAACTCGAATGATCTTCTCAATCTATAGTCCAAAAACCATTTTTTTATCATATCTCCCTTATATCCTAGCCCTAGTAAAAATCTATTGTGACCATAATGTTCAAAGATTTTCATGATGTGCCATATAATTGGAAAATTTCCAATTTCTACTAAAGGTTTTGGAACTTCTTTTGTTTTTTCACTTAACCTGGTTCCTCTTCCACCACAAAATATTACAATATCCATAAATTTTGGTTATATTATTCCCTTTTAAATCTGTTTATTTCACTTTAATTTTAGTAAATCTTATAAGTTATAGATTATATCCTTTTGAGATGGAAGATAATTTAGGACAAGATATAAACTTGATTGCATCAAAGAGAAAAAAAGATTTAATCAGATATCTAAAATTGAAAATTAATTATGTTTATTATCTTTTATTAATTTTTGCGATATTTTTTGGTTCATATATTAGGTTAGCAAATCTCCCCTTACTTAAGGATATTACTACTGGAAAATATCTTCCTTTAGCATTGGATCCATTTGTATTTTTAAGATATGGTCTACAAATTCTTGAACATGGCAATTTAATGATTAAAGATGTTTTGAGATATGTTCCTGTGGGTTATGAAACTGCAGGGGAACTTATCTTAGTGTCTAAAGTTAATGTAATCATCTATAAAATTATTCATTTGTTCTCGGATTCAATTAGTTTTGAGTTTGTTCATGTTATTTATCCTGTAATCTTTTTCGCATTATCTATGTTTGTATTTTTCCTTTTAATTAGAAGATTGTTTGATTTGAAAGTTGCAGTATTGGCCACAGCATTTCTTTCTTTCATTCCAACTTTTTTGTATAGAACTATGGCAGGTTTTTCTGATAAGGAATCTCTTGCAGTGTTTTTTATGTTTTTAGCATTTTATTTCTTTGTTGTTTCTTGGCAGACTAAAAAGATTAGTTTTGTTATTTTATTTAGTTCATTGGCAGGATTATCAACAGGATTAATGGGGTTAACTTGGGGGGGATATGTATTCATAATGGCCATATTTGGATTATTTGGACTTATTGAATGGTTTTTTGGAAAAGTTAAGAAAAAAGATATTCTTTCTTATTCTGTATGGTTGTTTGTTTCTTTGTTTATTTTAAGTTTATTCACTATTAGATATGGTGGGTTTTTTGGATTGTTAAATTCATTTACTATAGGGTTAGCAGTTTTTGCAGTCCTTTTAATGTTTGTAGATTTATTGTTGTTTAAAACAAAATTAAAGAGATTTAGCGGAGATATTTCTGAAAAAGTTCCTTCGGTGATTATTACATTCATTTCTACTATCATTTTGCTTTTTATTTCATCTTCGATAGTTTTTAGTCCCTCTGCAATCCTTAATCAGTTGAGTGAGATTCTTAGAACAATGTTGGATCCTATTGGTGGAAGTAGGCATGCTTTAACTGTTGCAGAAAATAATTCACCTTATGTTGTTCAGTGGATTTCTAATTTTGGATTATTATTCTTTTGGATGTTTATCCTTGGTTCTATTTTATTATTTTATAATATGTTAAAATCAATTAAGACAAAAAGAATCCAGTTAACTTTTGCTTATATAATTTTCATAATCCCATTTATCTTTAGTAAATATTCTTCAAACTCTATATTGAATGGAGATAGTTTCTTATCTAATTTATTATATATTGGCTCTTTGATGTATTTTGCTGGATTACTAATTTTCCTTTATTTGAAGATTTATAATAAAGATAAAACACTTGTTCATAATATCTCAAAAATTGATAAAAGGCATATTTTTGTTTTTTCTTGGTTTTTAATTATGCTTGTGTCTGCTAGGGGTGCTGTCAGGAATCTTTTTATTTTTAGTCCAATAATCTCCTTACTCGGAGCTTATTTTGTTTGTGATATATTCGATAAATCTATGAAAATAAAAAGTGAATTGTATAAATACTCAATGGTTTTAGGAATCATTTTACTTTTGGTTCTCCCGGTTAGTGGAAGTTTGTTAAGTTTTGCCCAGACTAGTCATAATACTGCTAAATACACAGGTCCTAGTTATAATGCTCAATGGCAGTATGGTATGGAATGGGTTAGGGAAAATACTGAAGAAGATGCAGTCTTTGCACATTGGTGGGATTATGGGTATTGGGTTCAAACTGGTGCCAATAGGGCTACTATTTTAGACGGAGGCAATGCTCTTGGTTATTGGAATTATCTCCTTGGAAGGCACGTATTAACTGCCAAAAATGAAAATGAAGCTCTCGAATTTTTGAAAGTTCATAATGCGACACATCTTTTAATTATCAGTGATGAGGTTGGCAAATATCCTGCATATTCTAGTATTGGTTCTGATGAAAATTATGATCGTTATAGTTGGATTAATACTTTTGTTATGAGTACTTCTCAAACTCAAAAGACTAGAAATGGAACTAATTATGTATATACTGGGGCATATGCTCTAGATGAAGATTTGGTTTATAATGGAAATGTTTATCCTAGGAGAGATGCAGCTATAATTGGATTTATCGTCCCTATAGATTCAGATAATGAGAGCATGAGTATTAAGAAACCTTCTGCAGTAGTTTATTATAAAGGAAAACAGGCAATTATTCCATTGAATTGTATTAATTTAAACGGCCAGTTTGCTAGATTTGAAGGAGATGGCATTGGCGGTTGTTTCAAAGTTATCCCTGCTATAGGTGGAAATAAACAAAATGCTCTTGGTGCAGGACTTTATTTATCTGAAAGAGGGATGTCTGCACTTTGGACTGATTTATTTTTATTTGATAAACAGACCGATAACTTTGAATTAGTTTATGATGATTCTGATAGTATGCCTCTTGCATTATATAATGGCAGATTAATAGGCCCTATGAAAATTTGGGAGATCAAATATCCCGAAGGTATTGAGTTTAAGGAAGAGTATTTAAGTATTGATTATCCTAATATTGTTAAACTACCTCAAAAAGGATATTACTGAAAATGGAAAATATTTTAAGTTTAATTGGTCTTGGTTTGATCTGTTTCTTTTTTACTTATATTTTGATATTTTGGTGGATTAAGAGTGCTAGGCAGATGAAATTTGTTGGTAGAGATATGAATAAATTCAATCGGCCAGTTGTTGCAGAAAGTGGAGGATTGCCAGTGGTTTTTGGAATATCTTTTGCTCTATTACTTTACATTTTTGTTAAGGTATTTTATTTAAAAAATACTGAACATGTTATTGAAAGTTTTGCTATCCTGACTTCTGTGTTACTTGCATGTTTACTCGGTTTTATTGATGATATCCTTGGATGGAAAATTGGATTAAGGATATGGCAGAAAGTTATATTCACTTTTCCAGTAGCTATTCCTCTGATGGTTGTTGATGCAGGACATTCTATTGCAAGTATTCCGTTTTTTGGACCTGTTGAATTTGGCCTTTTATATCCTCTGGTAATAATCCCTATTGCAATCATTGGTGCAGCAAATGGGTTTAATATGCTTGCAGGATATAATGGACTTGAAGTGAGTCTAGGCCTTATAATTCTTGGTACTTTGAGTGTTGTTGCAGCTATAACCGATAATCTTTGGTTGGCTTTTATTGGGGCATTAATTTGTGTTATTTTATTTGCCTTTTTGATTTTTAATTGGTATCCTGCGAAAATATTTCCTGGAGATTCATTTACTCATTCTGTTGGGGCGCTAATAGCAATTTTTGCAATCCTCGGAGATATGGAGAAGGTTGCAGTGTTTTTATTTTTCCCATATTTTATTGATGCTTTCTTACAGATTAAGGGGCTTGTTGTTGATAGATCTGGTTTAGTTGAAGCTTTTGGTAAACCTAATGAAAGTGATAGATTAGTAACTCCTAGAAAAAAGAGTTACAAAGTTAGTCATATCATTATAAAATTGTTAAATAAATTTAAGGGAAGTGCTTATGAAAAAGATGTTGTTTGGAGCTTTATTTCATTTGAATTATTTTTAGCAATAATTGCAGTTATTATTGTTTTAGTTTAATCCCTTTTATTAAAAATAGAGTTATAAAGTATATTATTGTTGCTAGTATTATTTCTATTATCGATAGTGGAAATATTAACCCAAAATATCCATTAAACCATATTAAAAATCCTACCATAACTGTTGTGGCAACCATTGGTTTTAAAATTGAATTGAACTGAATTTTTATTCCAATCTTTTTTCTAGCTAATATTCCTAACGAGATCGCATTAAAATAACTTGAGATTACTGTTGCTATTGCTGCACCAAGAATCCCATAAGCTAAGATCATAGAATAGTTTAGAGTTATATTAAGTATAGTTGCTATAATCATGATTATTGCTGGCCATTTTAGTTTTTCTTTTGCTGCAAATATATTCGAAAAAAATGATCCTGTTGCTTGTACAATCACTAATAGTGATAGGGGGATCAGTACAATTGCTGCTGGAAGATATTCTATTCCATAAATTATCTCTATAAATTGTTTTGATATGAATATAAGTCCAAATGCTGCAGGTATGGATACCATTGCAGAATAATGGAATGTTTTTTGAAACATTGTTTTTAATTTTTCTTCATCTAATTGTGTAAATACTGGTAACAAAACTCCAGTAACACTCAATAATGCTGCTACAGAAAAAACAATAGCTTGTGCGGCTTTATAGAATCCTACTTCTATAGATGGGAGAAGTGCACCAATCATAACTATGTCCACATATCCAAAAAATATACCTGAAAGTGAGATTATCAATAGATATGAAAAATATTTTAAAACTCTTTTTTTGTTTATTTTTTTTATTCCTTCTTCCATAAAGAAATGGCATTTTTTATAGAAAAATATGAATAGTATAATTGTTGCTATTATTGTTGAGATTAGTAATCCTGTTATTGCACCAAATACAGAATATCCTAGGATTAATAGTATTGAAACTATCATTAATTTCAGTGTTTGAAATATCGATTGAGTGATAGTTATATATTTTAGTTTTTGAATTGCATAAAAAGAAGCTTTAAAAAATTCGAATAATGATTGAAAAATTATATACACTGCTATGATCTTTAGTAATGGGGTTAATTCAGGTTTGTGGAATATGGATTCTGATATAATTTTTGATAATGAAAATATGGATATTGCAATTATTACACTTAGTAAAATCTTAAATTTTAATAGAAATGAAAAATAACCTCTTGCCATACTTTTTTGGTTTTTTCCTAATGCGGATGAGACAAAATATATTAGGGTCGCATTAACTCCTGCATCAGCTAAACCAATTGCTATTATTCCTATTGTTAGGGCCAGGGAATAAAGTCCAAAAAGTTCTGGTTGAAGTAGTCTTGCTACTATTATTGTAAATAAGAATGCTCCAAATTTTAGGATTAGTGTATTCGTTAGATTATATCCCACATTTTTTAACACTCTCTGTTTCAATTCTCCCATGATTATATTTTGATTGGAAATATATATAAACCTAACTAATATTTTTCTTTTAGTGCAGGGATCGCATAATCTGGTATTGCACCGGTCTCGAATAAACTTTTTCAAATAGTTTAATTAAAATGAAAAATGTAGAGAGAACCGGACCTTTATAGGTGTCTGGGTTCAAATCCCAGTCCCTGCGTTTTCTTATTTCTTTCTCTTAAGAATTAATTTTTGATTAAGTAGTATTTTATTAAGTGCATAAAGTACACCAACTAAAATTCCTAGCATAATGTATAAGAGTAAATTTGTTTGTTCCATAAGGTTAAATTTATTCTAGAAATATATAAGGCTTTTTATTCTTCATTCAAAACTTCCATCATTGCTGCGAATGCTGGTCTTGTTAAGAATACACCTATTGTTATTCCTACAATAATGATCAAAGCGAAACCTCTTATTAGGCCTGCTCCTGCTCGGAATAGTGGAAGCATTGCAACTAGTGTTGTTATGTATGCTGCCATAATAATAAAGAAAGCTCTTTTGACTCTTTCTTTCCATTTATAGAAATATTCTGTGTGTTTAGAGATAACTTCGTCAATAATAACTATTTGATCATCTACTCCTGTACCTATTGCTGCAATAATACCTGCTATTGCTGCTAGATCTAGATTTTGTTTTGATACTGCTGCAAAACCTAAGATGATAATTAGTTCTGAGATTAGTGTCACAAATACCGGTATTGAAATTTTTAATTTTTTAAATCTGATAAATATTACTGCTGTTACTGCAAGGATTGCAAATAGTCCTGCAAGTAGTGCGTTATTAACAAATTCATTTCCTAGTGCTGGAGATATTGTATCTAGTTTTACTATCTCTAGTTTGAATGGGAATGATCCTGTTATTAGTATTGTTTGAAGCTTGTTCATGCTATCCAGGGAGTTCATGATTGCTTCTTGTTCTGTCTCTCCGAATCCTGGACCTGAGATTACTATCTTTGTTGCTGCAACTCCTTTTAGGTCTGAAGCTATATTTAGTGAGTCAACAAGTTGATCGTCTAGGTATAGTTCTATTGGTTCTGAAAGATATTGTCCTCCAGATTCTGAATTGTTTATTTCTAGATTTCCTGTTGCTGTTGCAAAATTTTCTGCAGCTTTTTGAGTTAGTTGAATTTGAAATTCGAATTTACATGATGTTCCTTCTGAGTTTGGTGAACAGTCTCTTATTCCTGCACAGGTTCCATCATTCCTACATACAAAAGTTATGTCTTCTGAACCTCCACCAAATACAGTTTCGTTTGCTATTCTTGCTTCGAAAACTCCCTGTGATGCTATTAGTTCTTTAACTTCTTGTTCTGTTGCACCTGCTAGTTCTACTAGTATGTATTTATTTCCTAGAAGGTCATCACTTTTCTTTATTTTAACATCTGAAAGACCGTAAGTGTTTAGTCTGTAAGTCATAACTTGGATTAGTTCATCTCTCTCTTGATCTGTAACTTCTAGTTCCGGTTTTAGAATTACTCTCGTTCCACCTTGAAGTTCTAATCCCTTTCTTATGTTTGATGTTGGAACTTCTTGAACTATTAATCCGATTGATTCTGTTTTTAATAGAGTGTACTCTGATCTGTCTGTGGTTATTTTAATTGTTTCATCTATTTGAATTTGAGATATTTTGTTTGTGTAATCTGCTAGATTTTTAATTGTCGCATCATTTATTTCTAATACTCTTTCGTAGTTTGTTGGTGATGTATCTGAAGTTGGTGGTACAAATCCTGCGAAGGATGCCTGGCTATCTTCTTGTATGCCTTTTATTATCACTCCGTGTGCATTAAATTGAGGATTGATTGCTACAATACTGATTATTACAAAGAAGAGTAGAATTAGTACTCTAGTTTTTTTGAATATTTTACTTATTGCCATTTTTGTTTGTGTACCAAGTTAGTATTGGTGCGTTCATACACCATGTTGCTATTATGTCTACCATCAATGCTATAATTATTATTCCGAACATTTGTTTTAGTACCGGAGAGTTTGTTATTAGGAATGCTGTAGTCAAAGCTGTTAGTGTTGTTAGAGTCATTGTGATTCCTGTTTTGAAAGCTCCGTATGTTCTTTCGAATGATGTTCCAAGTTTTCTTTTTAGAACTCTTGTTGTTAGTAGGATGTCTGTATCGATTGAGTAACCGATAACCATTAGGAATGCTGCGATTCCTGCAGATGAAAGTTTCAAACCTAAAAGACTTACAATTGCTAGTGTAACTCCTAGATCTAAAATTGCAGATAGTACTACAGCTAGAGAAGGAATTAATTTTCTGAAAATTATGAATACTACTGATGCCATTAATAAAAATGCAAAAGCGATTGCCATCAACATCTCTCTATAGAATGATTCACCTAAAGCTGAACCGATTTCTTGAATGGAGTATATATCTCTTGTTAGTTCTATGTTCAGTGTTTCTTCCAAGAAAGGTTTTAGTTCTTCATTTGTTAGTTCTGTTGCTTCAATTATTATTCCTGTCCTTTCTTTGTCTGTGAAACTTGCTAACTCTCTTAGTGATATGTCAGAGTTTGGAAAACTACCTATTAGTGCTAGTTCTAAAGATTCTTTGTCTATCTCTTGTGTAGAGTAGATTGTTGCAGAGATTCCACCCTGTAGTGTTACATCTCTATTAACAAAAGAACCTGTTGTAGTTTGTTGAATTGTTAGAGTTGATATTGCAAATATTAGAAGTATTAACGGAACGATTAGTAACTTCTTATAATTATTATTGTAAAAGTTCTCAATTCTAGTTTTTGTCATCTATCTTTTGTTTTCAGTTGGATTTAAAAGGTTTTTTGTTTGGCAGTTTTGACTTGTATAAAAGATAAGGTTTATATATCATAAATTTAAATAGTTCTTTAGAGGTGCAATGCTAAAAATAATTTCAGTTTTGGTAGTATTTTTATTCTGTATTAGTTTTGTTAGTGCGGGCGATAGTTTAGAGATTAATTTAAGTAAATTTAATTACGGCCTTGACACTAATTTTTTAGGCAATCTTTATTTTTCAAGTGATTCTTTAGTTGCTGGCGATGAAGAGTTTTCTGCAGATATTTCTTCTTGCGGAAGTTATAGTGAGAAGAACATTGGCCTGTATGAACTCTTAGTTAATTCGAGTTTGACAAACGAACCAAAGTACAGTTATGAAAAAGGAAGTGGAAGTACGAGTGTGAGTTTTGATTCTAGCGAATATTTAATCGGTTTGTATATGGCGACTAGTGGAATGGTTAGTGATTTTAGATTTAGTGTTTCCGGCTCTGGCGGACCTTTAAAAGTTGATGTTGGTGACGATGGTATTGATTGGCAGTATGTCGGAGATTTTGTAGGATGGTCTTCTCCATTTTATCCCAATGAAGAGTGTTCTTCTTTTGATATTGAAGATGGGGTTTCTGAATTTAATCCTAAGAATTTCGCTAGAGAGTTTATTGAAGTAGAACATTCTGGTTTGCTTGGTGAGTTGGATCTCAGAGTTAATCTTATAGTTAAGAAGATGGAGCCTGAAGGTGCTGGTGAGTTGGTTGTCAGAGTGGGTAGTCAGGAGTGCATTATTAATGATTATATTGGTTCTAGTTGGGAAAGTGTTTCCTGCGATGTTAGCGTGAATGCTTTGATGAATCCGATGAATCTTGAGGTTAGAGTTAGTGCAGATAATGATAATTTCAGATTACCTAGATATCCTGGAACTTCTGGATATGATTATTATTTTATAAGTTTACAGAGTGCTAGACATAGTGATGAGTTGGGTGCTTTGAAAGTTGTCAATGACAGTGTTTTGAAAAGTGCTGTTAGTAGTTATAGGAACTCTGATTGTGCTGGTGAGAGTTGGTGCTTAGTTCCGATTAGATTGTATTTAGAAAGTGAAGGTTCTGTTAATTTAAATTCTCTAAATTTAGCTTATGGTTCTACTGAGGATCATTATTTTTATGATGTGAGTGAAACAATGAATGAATTTAATTTGAGTGGGTTGGCAATCCCTCTGGATAAGTTTAGCTCTTTGGTCACTCCGTCTAGAGTTGATGATGACTGTAGGTTGTTGATTGAATTTTCAGGAGAGGAAGCTATAAGTCGTTTTAATGTGAGTGCTTTGCCTGTCGCTGTAATTGATTCTATTAGTTATGTTCCTGTAAATCTTGCTGTCGAATTTTCTGGTCAAGATTCAGAATCTAGTAATTTAACAATAATGGATTATAGTTGGGATTTTGGTGATGATAGCTCTGCTAAAGGTGCTATGGTTTCTCACACATATACTAGTGTTGGAAATTATGAGGTTGTTTTGAATGTTACTGATAGCGCCGGTCAGATGGGTAGTGTTGTTAAGAGCATTAGTGTTGTTTCTGCAGAGGATCATCTTGAGATTGAGTTGCCTTTAGCTGTTAGTGAGATTGAATATGCGATCAGTTCTCTTTCTGGTTTGAGTGGAGATTTGAATGAGAGTTATTATTTGCTTGACTATCCTAGTGTTTTAGAGGCTTCAAATGTTTCGTTTAATAATTTACTTAGTAATTTTAGTTCAATTAGATATTCTAATCTTAGTGCCGTTTTGAAAGCTCAGAGATATGGCGAGATGATTACAGATTTACATGAGCTAAAACAGGGAACTCCTAAATCTCTTGTTATGGGAGATATGTTTAATGTGGATAATCTTAAGTTAAATAGTGTTAGTGATATTTTTGATTACGGTGCAGTTTCCGTTCCTTCTGATGAGATCAATTATTATTTCAATGATTTGTATGACTTTAATCAGCAAAATGTTGAGATTAACATGAGTTCAAAGATTCTTGATATTGAGTTTCTTGAGGGCAGTTCTAATTTAGCAATTATTACAAAAAGTGTTAGTGTTCGTGGTGGAAGTAATAAGGTTCTGGTTGAGGATTTGAGATTGTACGATGCTTCTAAAATTATTAGTTTGAGTCATGGATTTGGTGGAAATGGTTCTATACTTTATGGAGATATGGCCGGCTCTACAATAACTATTAGTTATGCGATTGAGGATGTCTCGGTATTAAGTGCTATTAATAGTGTGGTGTTTTCTCAATTAGATTATTATACTCCTCCAGTGGTTTGGAATGAGAGTTGTAATTCTAGTAATTGTAGTTTCAAATGGTGTGGTGATAATTTATGTACTCGAGGTTATGAAGATTCTGTTAGCTGTTCTGAAGATTGTACTTCTGGCGCTCCGGTTTGGATATATGTCTTACTAGGTTTAGTTTTTGCTGGCGGATTAATCTATTTAAATGTTGAGAGATTCAGGAACATTAGGATTCCTAATAAAAAATCTGGTGGCGATTCTGTAGATATTTTGAAGTTGAAAAATTATGTTTCTATGGTGAGAAGGCAAGGATATCCTGATGCTGAAATAAGAAACGCTCTTGAGAAAAAAGGTTGGGTTAAGGAACAACTTGATTCTGCTCTTGCTAAATAATTAGAAAGCTTTAAATAAATCTGTTCTTAGATTAGTTTTGAGGTGGCAAATTTAAAATTAGTTTTGGTTGGTATGATATTTGTAGTTCTTTCTAGTTTTACTAGTGCTGATCTTAGTGCTGATTGTTATATTGCTTCTAGTTGTGGAGCAGATACAGCTATTTTTTCTGTCTCTTCATTATTAAATGCTCATGCTGCACAGAGTAATTCAATCTCTGGATATTTTAGAGTGTGTTGTCCTGGAGCTGATTTAAGTTACACTACTAGTTGTAGTGACTTTTCTAGAGTGCTGTTATTAAATAAGAGTTCAAACTCTCATGTTGAGAGTAATAGTATGGGATATTATAGTAATCCTGTATGTTTAGGTTCTAATCCTGATTATATTTGTAATTATAAAACTAGTTGTAGTGCTGACCAACATTGTATTGTTTCTATATCTAAGGACGAGAGTGAGTGGTTAGACTATCAAGATGTTGTAGTGGGAGAACCTCCTGCAGGATGGAGTAATCCTGATGAAGATTGGACTGAATCAGATCCTCAAAAGTTGCCGACTAATGAGTATTATGAATTAGGTCCTTGGCACGTACCTATTTTTTTGAAAGCTAGTGTTGATGGCAGTTTTGAAAGAGTTGTTGTTGATGAGAGTGACTGTCTTGGAGAGGGTAATATTCCTGCTGCTGGAAATTATGATTATGTTGAAGTTAGAGATTATTATGGAGATTATCTTCCAGATTATTGTAGATTGAAATCAGAGTCTGGTAATTCTAGAGTTGTTGCTGATGAGTGTGTATCTGCTGCATGGTATGATGGTTTTAATCCTATGACTTATCTTCGATGTACTGGTTCTGGATTAGATGCTCCAGTACTTTTTAGTTATGTTCAAGAGTGGGCTGGAATGCCTGTTCAAGCTCCAATGTGTTGTAGTTATAAACTTTCAACTGATCCTGGAACTAACGGGTTATTGACTAATGCTCATGTTAGTGGGTGTAGTGGTGCTGATGCTTTCTCTACAAAAGTTTGTTGTGGTCTTCCTGTCGAAGGTTCTTGCGAACTTACAAGTGTTCAGATCAGTTCTTCTGGAGATGTTAATGAGGGAAATTTTGTTCAGATAGATGGAGTAATTAGTGGAGATTGTAGTTCTGCTAGAAATATTGTTTTAAGGGGAGAGGATAGTACTGGTAATTGTACAATAAATCTTGCAGGTGGTAAAATGAGGGGTATTAATGGATATGTAGAGATTGATTCTGAAGATAGTACTTTTAGTTCTACTTGGGTTTCTCCTTCGATTCATGCAGATTGTTTTGAAAAATTGATTGATGTTTTGGAAGGAGCTGAGTTACAAGATAGTTTAGGTAGTACAATTAGTGGTGGAAGTGTTAGTGGTTCATTTAGATTTGTTGGTGCTCTCGAACCTCCTGTTGCTATTTGTGGAGATGGAGTTATTGATGCACTTAATGGTGCTGGCGTTGAAGAGGAATGTGAGTTTCTAAATCCATTTAATTTTGATCCTTCGAGTGATCCTCATACTTGTTCAGATATTTCTGGAGGCGAGCCTTTGATAGGTTGTTCCTATGATATTCCTGGAGCTGGAGATTGTGGAGAGTGTATTTATGATTCTCATTTAGTAAGTCCTCCAGGAACAGAAGTGTTAGTATTTTATGGTGATTGTATAGATACTCTCCCTCTTGGTGATGGTTTTGGTGAAAAGGATATGATTACTATTACAGGGAATTTAAGTTTTAATCGTGTTGATGCGGGATGGGAAATATCGAGGGATGTGACTCAGGTAGATTGTCAGATTTTATCAGAAAATGTTCCATTCTTTGATTGGATTAATTTTAGTTTTGTTCTTATTTTAGTTGGCGGCTATTATGCTGTAGTTTTCAAAAAGAAAAGATTTTTAAATTGAAATCCTTTGTTGAGTTTCTATGCGCTGGTGGTCTAATGGCTATGATCCCGGCCTTCCAAGCCGGTGATCCGGGTTCGAGCCCCGGCCGGCGCATTCTTAGTTTTTTTATAGAAAAGTATTTATATGAGTGTGCTAACTTTTTAGTATATGAAAAAGAGGGTTGTAGCTTGGGTTTTAGTATTTATGATAATCGGTATGCCTATAGGTTTTTCTTCTAGTGAACTGTTTAGTAATGTGAAAGTTCCTAGAGTTGATGTGAGTGATACTCTCGAATCTTCTGAAGATGGTTTAACTCGTTATGTTTATGGTGAGGGTTTGGTAGCTTCGGTGAAATCTGGAAATGTCAAGTATCATCATTCTGATAGACTTCAGAGTAATCGTTTAGTAACTGATTCTTCTGGTTCTGTTGAGAAGGAGTTTAAGTCTCTTCCTTTTGGACAGGAAATTTCTAATTCTGGAGTTAAGTATGCTTTTGCAACTAATAAAGAATTGGATGAGTCTGAGTTGTATTATTTTGGTGCCAGATATTATGATTCTGATTTGGGAAGATTTACTTCTGTTGATCCTATAGCTAATAATGGTGCCTATAATTATGTTAATAATAATCCTGAAAAGTTTGTTGATCCTGATGGTGAGTCTGCAATCTTAATTGGAGTAGGTATAGCTACTCTTTTAAGTGGGACACGTATTTGGGATCATCATAGAAATAAGAAGAGTAATGTTAAAAAAGTGGTTGATGGTGTGAAAAGTGCTGCAGTTGTTGTTAAGGATGCTGCTGTTGTTAGTGCTGAATACACTTGGGATTCAATTAATAATCTTTGGGATCCTGAAAATAAATATGAAGAAGAAGATAGCACAAGTTTTAGTGCTCTTTATGGAGGAGATGGTAGTCTTGGTGCAATGGTTACATTTGAACCTGAAGGATCTCTTGTAGGGGTAGAAGTTAGAGGAGTTATGAATAGTGCGACCGAAGAGTTGACTGGAACTGGACAGGGTTCTGATGGTCCTGTGAATAGTTATAAAGTTGGACAGTCTAGTGCAGAGTTGTCTGTCGGTATTCAGAGAGAATTTATTAATGAAGATCTTCCTGGAGATTGCGAGTTAACAGTGTGTGCTGTTGGTGGAGTTAAAGTAAAAAGTGAAACTATACCTTTTGAGACTAGAGAGGGATATATAGATAGTGATGCTCGAGGAGATAGTGGAACTGATATTAATGTTTATGTGGGGGTTGAAGTAGAGGTAGAAAAACAGATTAGTGGTGGAATCTCATTAAATGCTGGTGTAAGACGTACTGGAAGTCCTGGTGAAGACCCTACTAGTGAATTTAAAGTAGGAGTTACAGTTTCACCACAAGTGGGTTCATCATGGTATAAACCTTGGACATGGTAATAATATAAAATGGAATTAGAATTTAATTTAAAGAGAAAACATGGAGTTTTATTGGTCTTATTAATCGGAGTGTTAGGTTATTTTGTTCATGCAGCAAATCCTGGTCATGATAGTGATCATATCTGGATTGTTGATATTAATGGTGTTGAAAGAACTCTTCAAGAAGCTATAGATATTGGAACCCTTGGAAGTGTAAGCTTTGGAAGTGTAACCAGTAGTAGTTGTGCAGATTATTCTGTAGGGTATGATCCTTCTGGAGATAGTGATGAAGATTTTTATGGTGATATGCCTTTTTTTGGAGGTAGTGACTCTTCTGGATTAAGTTTGACAGAGAGTTGTCATAATGTAGACAAACCTCTTGTTGGAATTGCTCTTACTACAGTCTCTTCAATTGCTGAAGGTTGGTGTTGGGGAGATGAGGCTATTCCTGGAAATTGCGGAGAGATATATAGTGATAGATTGAGATGCTGTTCGGTTGGAGTAAATTAAGATGAAAATAAAAATAAATGTTGAAAAAAAGTACTTCACGATATTTGCAGTATTTATTTGTTTAATTAGTGTTCTTTTTGTTTATGTTAATGCACAGATCCCTAGTGGAGAGGTTGGTCATGATGGGGAAGGTGTGTGGGTAGAGATTGATGGTGGAAAATATCTAAATTCTGCAATTAGCGACGGAGATTTTAATTCTGCAATTAGCGGGAGTGTTTCAATTGGTAGTTGTTCTGGGTTAACTCTTTTAGATTATCATGTTGATTACGCTCCTTATTGGAACTATGATTCTAATGGTGGAGATGCTTGGACTTATTGTGGGGCTGGAGAGGTTGTTACAAAAGTTGAGAGTTATAAATGGAATGACAACATTTGTTCATATAGTGGACCTCCTGGAACTTGTGGTGAAATGACTATTATTGAAATAGAGTGTTGTTCGTTGGTGATGGATTAGAATGGAATTAAAAATAAATATTGGAAAAATGCATTTAATTGTAATGGCTCTTGCTATTAGCTTAGTTATGGGTAGTATTCTTTTTAGTTCGTATGCTGCACCTCCTGCTAGCTTTATAGGACACGATGCTAGTGAGATTAGTGTTAGTGTCGACGGTAGTGATATGAGTTTGGCTGAGGCTTTGCTCTTGTTGGGTCCGGGCGCTACTAGTGGAACAATTTCTCATGATTCTTGTCATGATGTAGTTTTGGATTTTAGTGATGATGTTAGTGTTCTTACTCAGTGTAGTTCAAATGAGTTTGTTGCAGGGATTAGGACTAGTGTTTATAATGATGTGATGGGTGATAGTGGAGAGTGGTATGTCTCTGGTATTAGATGTTGCAATTTAATTGTTTCTTAGAATTAAAATAAAACGAGCCGACAGGGATTCGAACCCTGGATCTCAAGCTTAGGAGGCTTGCGCATTATCCAGGCTATGCTACCGGCTCATTAATTTGTTTTTGTTTTATGTTATTTATAAATGTTTATTTCCTTAAATAAAGAAACGTTTAAATATCAGTAATAACTTTGTATCTTTAAATGAAGGTGAAATTTATTAATTTTGATTCTATGAGTTTTACTAAATGGGGAATTATTTTAAAATGAAATTAGAGAAATTATTTATTGGTATGTTGGCATTTTTATTTATTGTTGGTGCGGTTAGTGCTACAATCGAAGTTCAGTCTCCTGAGGCTGCATCGTTCAGCCAAGTAGATGGTGCTGAACCAGGTGCTGATGGAGGGGTAGGTTTTAGCATACCGGTAGGTACGGTTTCTGGTAGAAATGGTTTTGATTTCCCTATTAATCTAAACTATGGTGCTGGGATTAAATTGAATCAAGAAGCTTCTTGGGTAGGTCTTGGTTTCAGTTTAGGTTTTGGTGCGGTTTCTCGTTCTCCTATAGGTGTTCCTGATGATTATCTTCGTGGTTGGTTAAATGGTGGCCAGGACGATTTTGGTGATCAAGATTATTATTCTATTTCTTTCCCTGGTGGTGGTGGAAAGATAATTTTTGATGATAATAAAGTTCCTCATCTTGCAAGTTGGCAAAATATGAGAATTGAAGTTTTCGATGCTGATGGTGATGAATTACAAGGTAATAATTTCAATGGTGCAATTGATAAGTGGATTGTAACTACAATGGATGGTACTCGTTATGTATTTGAAGAGAAGGCAGTGTCTAAGTCTCGTACTGGTGCTCAATCTATAAGTGGACAATTAAGTTATTGGCAGGGCCATTATGACTATGGGTGGGATATGGATGAGTCTCTCTGGGATGTAGATTATACCTCTTCATGGTATCTGACTGAAATTTTAAGTGGGGATTTTTCAGATGTTAATAGTAATGGGGCAGATAATTCTGATAGAGGTAATTGGGTAAAAATTAGTTATGCCGATGAAGGAGATTACGAGTATATATATCCTAATCCTCGAGTAGTTGAAGTGACTAAAGATCATGATGCTGGTAATGAGCATCTATCTAAACTAAAAAATTTTGAGTATTCT